>JBARZG010000052.1:0-9083 GCA_049649785.1 Ornithinimicrobium sp.
CTCTGCAACGTCACGCTTCCTTTGCATTGTCGGCTCTGAGCCTGAGCAGACCCATCTCTTGACGACACTCTCGGAGGTGCTTCTGCCTGGGAAGTGTCTCATAAGTGATGTTTCAGCGGTTGCCAACAATTCCTCTTGCGCAACTATTGAGTCGTGGACAACCTGTGTCCCTAACCGCCCTAAGGGCGCGCCCAAAAACCTACCGTGCCGCAGCGACGCGATAAAGACAACGTCCGTGGTCGCCGAACTCTCTTTGGGAGTTTGTCTACAA
Organism: Ornithinimicrobium sp.; assembly: GCA_049649785.1. Lineage (GTDB taxonomy): Bacteria > Actinomycetota > Actinomycetes > Actinomycetales > Dermatophilaceae > Ornithinicoccus. The sequence continues at coordinate 272 of JBARZG010000052.1, forward strand.
CCTGTTCGACCTCAAGGACAGCGGCGCCATCGAGTACTTCGGCCCCTTCGTCGCCATGTCACCGGCCGCGTTGATGCTGCCCATCCTCGCCGTGCTTGAGGGCGACGACACTGCGACCGACCCCGACGACCCCGACGTCGACGACCCCGACCCCAACCGAGCCCAAGAACCCGGGCAGGCCAGAGACGCCTGGGGGACCGACCAACCCCACCACGCCTGGGAGCCCCGGCGGCCGGAGTGGGGAGTATCCGCCTGCAAGCCCGGCCAAAGGTGTACCCGGGCGCGTCACCTACACCGGCTGAGCCCCGTGGTTCGCGAAGCGCCGGTCAGCTGACGTGCAGCCACTGGTGGAGGCGGTCGATGGTCTGGGTGACCTCTTCTTCCCGGGCGCTGGGCTGCCCGGCTCGTGCCTGCCGGGCCACGGCTGAGGGGGGCTGGCCGAACATTCCGGTGAAAAGTCGGTGAAAGTGGCTGGGGCTCTCGAATCCCCACTCGATGGCGATCTGGGAGATGGGTCGGTGAGGTTGAGCTGAGTCCCTCAGCTGCTCGTAGCAACGCTGCAGACGGAGCTCCCGGATGTACGCATGCACGCCCCCCTCGTCCTCGAACAACCGGTAGATCGAGGAACGTGAGCAGTGGAACGCCGCCTGCAGGACCGGGACCCCCAGGTTCGGGTCGTCGAGGTGCTCTTCGATGTGGCGCTTCATCGCTGCGGCCATCGCGGACGGCATGGCCTCGAAAGGTGCCGGCGCCAACGCTTCGCTCACGGTCTCGACGAGCTCACGGGCGAGTAGTCCGGCACTCGAGCTGGGCGCGTCCGGCAACCGTGACCAGACGTGCTCGACCATCGCCACGATCGCTTGGAGCTCCGCAGACGGCGTCGCCCACGACACAACCGGCGGTATGACTTCGCCCCCACAAGAAGCTGGCAGCCGGGTGCGTGGCAGCGAGACCCATCGCAACTCGACCCCGTCCGTGCGTAGGACGAACGGGTGCGCGAGGTCGAGGATCACGACCCCTCCGGCCGAGATATCCACAGAGTGCTTCCCGACCTCACCCCACAGTCTGCCGGCACGGGCGACCAGCATGGCCACCCACTCGACCCCCGCCCCATCCTGGGGACGAGAAGCAGCACGCATGCTCAGCGCCCCGATCCGAGTCGAGCTCACGATCAGGTCATCAACCATGAAGTCCGTCACCGCTGCCCCGAACTCCTGCAGTGGCCCCCGCGGCCTGGTGTCGAACAGCGGTGCCCCGGCCTCCTGGAAGACCTCGAACTGCTCCGCCCCGGGCATACCCGGCTCATCGAACACGATTCTCGGTATGCCGCGTGTGCCCCTCGTCACCGTTGCACGATACCCCAGCTACCCCAGCTACCCCAGCTGCCACAGATCAACATCTGGGACTCTCGTGCAACCTCTCCCCTTTGGGCGCGTGCTTGAGTGCTGACCAGGGGTTTCCCGAGGCCGGGCACGAGAAGGGATGAGCATATGGACACGTTGATCGTTGGGGCCGGGGTGGCTGGGTTGACGCTGGCCGCCAAGCTGCTGCAGCAGGGACGATCCCCGGTCGTGGTGGAGCAGTCCGAGGACTTCACCGACGCCGGCTACTCGCTGGGGATCTACCCACTTGGCAGCGGGGTGCTGCACGGCCTGGGCGCGTACGACGAACTGCTCGACCGGGGGGAGATCGCGCAGACGTATGCGGTGGTCGACGCCGAAGGTGAGCTGTTGCAGGATGTCGACCTGTCCTCCTTCACCGGTGAGATCGGGCCGATGGTCCTGATTAGCCGTACCGAGCTGATCGAGATCCTGCACGATGCCGCAGGCGGGGCCGAAGTGAGAATGGGCACGACGGTCACCAGCATCGACCAGAGCGACCCCCGCAGGGTGGTGGCCGGTTTCAGCAACGGGACATCGGGGGAGTTCGACGTCGTGGTGGCCTGCGACGGGTTGCGCTCACGGACCCGCGAGATGGTCTTCAGCGAGGAGCCGGACACCTTCGACACCGGGTGGTTGCTATGGGCCTGGTGGGCGCCGATGCCGCACTGGAAGCGTGACACCAACCTTGAGTCCTGGGGGACCGGTCGCTTCTTCGGGTTCTACCCCACCACCGACCGGGTGATGTGCTGTGTCGGTATGCCCGCCGACGACTTCACCGCCGCCCCCCAGGATCTCGTGGTGGCCAAGGTGTTCCTGCACGAGGAGTTTCAAGAGTTCATCGCATCGGACAAACGGGTCGGAACCGCGATCGACGACGCGGAGGAGTTCTTCGAGTGGCCGATGCTCGATACCCGGGCGCACGAGTGGGTCAAGGGGCGGGTAGTGCTGTGTGGTGACTCAGCCGTCGGCTTCATGCCCACCGCCGGCGCCGGTGCCAACACCGCGATGCACTGCGCGGGGTCGCTTGCGGACGAGCTGTCGAAGGTCAACGGCGACATCGTCCCGCTAGGCCTGAGCCTGTATGAGAAGCGGTGTCGCAAGATCGTGGAGAGCAACCAAAAGGACTCCCGCAAGCTGTCCAGGTACATCTTCGTCGACGGCCGCGCCAAGGCGTGGGGACGCGACCGAGTGATGAAGCATTACCCGATGGCGAAGATGGTTGACGATATCGTCGACGCCATGCACACGCCCTTCTAGGGCGCTGACGTGATATTGACGAACCGGGGGATCGTTCATGACGCGTAGCCATCTCTTTTCAGGGCTTCGTGAGCGTCTGGCGGCGCGCTTGAGCAAGGTCATCGGCAACCCGGTGATCGAGCGCAAGGAACTGGCGGCCTTCGACATCGTCGTGGGCCGCCGTGAGGTGTTGCACTGCTCCGGGCTCGCCGCGGTGACCGCGTTGATCGCAGCCGGCACCCCGCCGACGATGTGGGGCCGACACGACCCCGAGCTGGCCGCGGCGCCGAGCGAGGTCGGGCTGTCCCAGGCCGAGCAGGCTTCGGTGACCGCGGCGGTGGCGTTGTCGGTGGGGTCGGAGACGTTCCAGGACACTGTCTACGCCCAACAGGTGGTCTCGGCAGAGGCCGTGAACACGCACGCCGTCGTGGAGGGTGCCCGGGGCCAGCTGCGGCTGCAGAGTGACCTCGGCTCCGACGACCCGGAAGAGTCGCAGTTCCTGGACACCGACTATCACTTCGGTCCCCCCGAGCTCGTCCAACTCGAACAGGTCGACGGTGGCTGGGAGCTGGCGCACTACTACCACCCCTTCGGGGCACGCACCGACGGCGCCAGAACCGACGGCCTGGAGCGCTATGCCGTGATCCCTGTCGGCACCCTGGTCAGTCCCACCAAGGTGTTCACGATCACCGGCACCTACACCAACCGGTATGTGCCGGGGTCCGGTGCACAGACCTCACAGATCGCCTATGCCACCTTCGTGGAGGACCAGGGTGCAGACATCACCGGTGGGATCGTGTGCATCGGGACGGGCAGCACCAGCCTGGCGCCTCCCTACGCCTCGGTCGATGACTACCCAGTCGTGTGGACCGCCTACTCCACAGGGCAGTTCTTCTTCAACGGACCCCTTCTGGACAGTCTCGGCAACTATCTGGCCTGTGACACCTACCGCAATACTTCGTATGTCGATGGCGGGGGGTACGACGCGGCCCAGGGGACCGAACATCTGGTGCTGTACTTCTCCGGGCAAGGGGATGACCCCATCACCACATGTGTCCTGTCGTTGATCGATACCGGCGAGCCGGGGACGGTCTCGGTGAAAGTGGCCGCGCTTCCACCACCCCAGGGAGTTCAGGTCGCAACACCCTGGCGGGTCGTCCATATCGAGTGGGACCCCACGAACCCCGACGGTGACGAGGCCAACCGTTTCGACAGCGTCACCATGGCCCGCAGCGATCAGGACGACAGCGGCAACACCCAGCTCGAGACACAGACGCTCTTCTCGAAGAACTCGGCCGTCAGTCCCAAGCTCAGCCTCGGCCCGTCGTCATCCACCTGGACCGTCATCTATGCCAGTGCGTCGAAGGGCACGACCGTCGACCTCAACACCACCTGGGGCGAGAAGGTTGCCGCGTTCGACTTCTCAACGATCAGCAACGTGTGCACCCTGTTCACGACACACGGGGCGCTGAACGAGGGCTTCCGGCAACAGTTTCAGGTGGTGGTGGCCAACTTCGGGAGCGCGAACCTGGCCGTCTTCGTCCTCGGGCCCCGAGCCTCGGCGTCGCCACCCGATCCGGAGCTCAGTGGTCTCTATCAGGTCAGCGCCCTGTTCCCGTTGGCGATGCCCGATGTGGACGGGGTGGGTGAGATCACTCATCTGTCCGGCGGGGTCAGCAAGTTCGGGGGCTTCCGGTTCGTCGCGTCGGACGAGGACGGCAACGTGTTCCTGCTGCGTCAGGCTCGGACGACCCCCACCGGCTCCCCCTACCAGGACCCGATCTGGGGTCCTTTCGATGTGAACGGCGACGTTCGACCGAACTGGGGGGGCAGCACGTACGACCCACTCCCAGCGGGCACATCCAGCGCGTCCCCCCTGAACAGCCTGCGCAGCTGGGTGAGTGCCTTCGAGCCATTTCCCGTCACGCAGAACCTCGCGTACAACATGCTGTTGAGCACGTTGGCCGCGTTCGGGACGACATCATCGGCCGGCGGTGCCAGCCCGCAACTGGTGCAGGGCACGTGGTTGGGCAGCACGTTCAAGGCGGCGTATGCGTTGTCCCGGTTCGGCTATGACTCCGAGCATGTGGTCGTGAAGGGTTCTCAGACTGGGACTGCGGGTGACTTCGCGGCGTACACGATGTTCTGCAACCCGTTGACGAAGGTGTGGCACCAGCGGTTGATCGCCCAGCAGGTGCTGCCGCAGCCGCCGGGGATGAACGAGTCGGGAGACCACTTCCAGGCGACGGTGACGCCGGTGAACGCGTATGGGCACCCCGTCTCGGTGACCGGCAACCCCGACTACGCGATCGAGGTGCGGGCCGATGTGCCCACGCAGGTGATCGACGACACCCACAACCTGTACTACGACGTCAACCAGTACTCTTCGTTCACCGCCGCACCGGACCCGACCTCCGGGCAGCTGGTGCTGGTCGTGAAGGCAGAGACCTTCGCGCAGACGTTGTACCTGCGGCCGGTGTTCACTAGCGGGCTGCAACCTTCCGGCACGGACGCGTCACTGCTGAAGTCGGTCGCGGAGACGACGTTCCCGTGGATGTCGGTGAACATCTCGGCTCAGGCCCAGCAGCGCATGGGCAACCCCCTGCCTCCGGACCAGGCCGGTTCGACCCTCCCGGACACCACGACCTACGTCTCCACCGAAACCCTAACCGCGAGCAACACCAGCACGCCGTGGGACTTCAAGGGTGGGTACAGCCCGTCGTCCAGCAACTTCGGCGACTTGGCGTCCTATATGACGACCTCGGGTCAGAACATGCTGTCGGTCGCGGCCCAGACCACGGGCACGTATGCCGACGGCACCCCGGTGAACCCGCTCAGCTCGTTGAACCTCGTCCCGGCCGGGTCGCTGACCGTGGGTAGCACCACCTTCGGCTACAGCAACGGCACCGTCACCCACACCGCTTCTGCTGCGGCGCCGAGTGTTGCCCTGGGTGGGGTGTGGTCCGGGGTCAGCCATGCGTTGCACGACGCGCTGCACTGGCTGCAGCACATCGAAGGGCAGGCCTACAAGGACCTCGCCGACGGCGCGGTAGCGGTGGCGATCGCCACCGAGAGCATCACCGCCACCGTTTCGGCGGACATCATGAAGCAGGTCAATGGCATTGAGCAGGCGTTGGAGCAGGTGGTCTCCACCATCGAGGAGTACGCCAACATCGTCGTGAATGTGTTGGTCACGATCGTGGAGGACAGCTTCCTCTACCAGCTCATCGAGCTGATCATCGCGCTCATCTCGATGTTCATCTACCTCGACGACATCCTCAAGCTCAGCTCGGACCTGCACACCCGGTTCCTCGACATCCTGCAGGGCACCAACGGGTACGCCATCCCCGACACGACGGGCTGGTCCACCTACGACCTGGCCACGACCTACCTGGGCTCTGCGAGCCAGACGGGGACCGACCTCGGGTCAGTCGACACCTCCTCGGTGCCGAACAGCATTGAGCAGGGGATCCTCGACTTGGTGCAGGGCAACCCGCTGACCACCAAGCTGCTGGGCAAGGTGATATCGGAGGTCTCCAAGGTCCTCGACGATGCAGGCGCGACTCTTCCGCTGTCGTTCAGCATGGGAGAGACCGCAGGGTTCACGGCGTTCGCCAACAGCTTGGCCGCTCTGGCGGAGGGCATGGTCACCGGCGTCGCCGACCTGACCGCCGACGTGGCCACCGACCTCATCCAAGGGCTGAGCGAAGACGTCGAGCAGCCCCAGGACGCCTTCCAGAACATGATCGATGAGCTGGCCACTCTGACCGAGCAGTTCGCCGCCACTGCGCTGGAGCCGATGTGTGACTTCATCGACGACCAAGTCAACGAAGCCCCCCAGGTCGCACTCGACATGATCGCCCAGAGTGGCTACCTCACCCTGAAGATCCCTGGCTTGGCCGACCTGTTTAAGCTCTTCGGGATCGGCGACGTGTCCGGCAACGACCTCAAACTGCCCGCCAAGGACGCCGTGTTCTTTCCCATGGCCGTCATCATCTGGGTCACCGCCTACATGCAGGATGGGACGAAGCTCAAAGGCATCAGCGGGCTCGAGGACGACACATCGGACACGGAGACCGGGACACTTGGCGCCGCCAGTCCCACCGAGATCTGGGAGATCGCCAGCCTGGTCGTCGACGCCGTCACCGGGATGCTCGGCGGCTTCGCATGGGCAGTCACCGTGGACTCCTCCGATGACACCAACGGCGACCTCATCACCGCGGTCGGGACCTGGCTCAATGCGATCAGCTGGGCCGACGACACCGTCTACGCCATCTCGGCACCTGAAGCATTCTCAGAGGCCAACGCCTTCGACACAGTCAACACGATCGTGCGGATGCTGACGGCCTCCTTCGACGTCTACCTCACCATGCCTGGCCAGGAGACTGCGCGGAACCCCGGGGCAGGGTGGGACGAGCTCGCGCCCAGGCTGACCGACTTGACCGAGCTAGTCAACGCAGTCTCCAGCCTGCTGTTCCTGATCTACGACACCTATGAGACGTCCAAGGACGACGCCAACGAGTGGGGCGTCACCGCGGCCGTGGGCAACGACATCTACGACATGCAGGTCGTCGCTCAGTTCTTGTACAGCCTGTTAGGTCTGGAGGACAGCGGGGCCATCGAGTACTTCGGACCGTTCGTCGCCATCGCACCGGCCGCACTCATGTTGCCCATCCTCGCCGCCGGCAAGAACGCCGGCAAGAACGCCGGCGACAGCGGCGACCCGGAAGAGCCGGACGACCCCGACCCCACCAAGCCCAAGAAGGCGAAGAAGCCCAAGAAGCCCCAGAAGCCGAAGAAGCCCAGTGACCCCACAACGCCCGGCAACCCGTGCGCGCCAAGTCCTCCCGGCGCACCGACCGACCCATCGGCACTCCCGACACCCGGCGGTCCTGATGGCCAGGGTGGAGACTATCCGCCGGCAAACCCGGCCGAGGGCGTCCCTGGTCGCGTCACCTACACCGGCTGAGGGGTGCTGGCCGAACATTCCGGTGAACAGGCGGTGGAAGTCTTCGGAAGAGAAACGAGACGACGGCCTGGCACCGTGGCTGGGCTCTCGAACCCCCCGTTGCAGGTCTTCAATGTCCTCATCGATGTGGCGCTTCATCGCTGCGGCCATCGCGAACGGCTTGGTCTCAAAGGGTGCCCGCGCCAACGCTCCGGTCACGGTCTCGTCGACCCGTCCGTGCGCAGGACAAATGGGTGCCCGAGGTCGAGGATCACGACTCCTCCGGCTGAGATGTCCACGGTTTGCCGTCCGACCTCAACCCATAGCCTGCCGACGCGGGCGACCAGCATGGACACCCACTCGACTCCCGCTGAGGCCGGCGGACCCGACGCACCATGAATGCTCAGTGCCCCGATCCTGGTTGAGCTCACGATGAGGTCCTCGACCATGCAGTTGGTCACTGCTGCCCGGAAATCATGCAGCGGCCAGCGGGCTTGGTGTCGAACAGCGACGCCCCGGCCTCCGGGAAGACCTCGAACTGCTCTGTCCCGGGCATCCCCAGCTCGTCGAACATCAGCGGGGAATGCTGTGCGTGCCCCTCGTCACTCAGTGCAGACAACGGATCTGCCACAGATCGACATCTGGGACGCTGGTGCAACTTCTCTGGTCGCAGGGCGTGCTTGGGTGCTGTCAAGGGAAGCACTACCCGACGGCCAAGATAGTCGATGACATCGTCGACGCCATGATAACTCCGTTCTAGGTGTCACAACGTATTTACTTCAGGTTGCGACCTGTGATCACCGACCGAAATCGTCGAGATGGCAAAACATGACCATTCCTCAAAAGCGGAAACAAGGAGGGTCTTACAGGCTTAGCAGTCGGCTGTGCAATTGAGGAAAGACCGCCTCCAACCTACGAGGTAGACGTGGGTTTCACACGTGTGCCTAAATGTACCCGAATACCATCGCGTTGCAACGAAATCTGGGGATCAGATGACAGGTGAGTTGATTATGGAATAGCATTGTGCGAGATCGACCAGTCTGAGAACCGGTCCACTAGAGGCCCTAGTCCTGTGGTAGCAAACTGGCCAACAAAAGTCACTCGGATTGACGATCGTGTAACCAGTCACATCCCCGGGCACCAGTAGTGATCTCGAAGGAGAAAAGATGTCTGACAGAGTCCCGTTCGAGGAGATTCCTGGGCCGAAGGGCAAGCCGTTTATCGGCAATCTGCTCGATCTTGACAT
>JBARZG010000053.1:0-18524 GCA_049649785.1 Ornithinimicrobium sp.
TGCATCGCGACTTCTTTGACCGCGATGGTTCGCCATTCGACCCGACGATGGCCGTGGTCTTGGAGAAATTTGTGGTGATCGCGGCGCGCGATGTGGCCTCGCGCACGTCAGCCGACGCGAACTCCTAAGAGGCATAGCGGGGCTCTGGCGACGAGACGTCAGTTCCGATTTTAGCAAGGTCGCGCTCAACGCTGGATGCGCGGCAACAACCTCGCGGCCAACGCTGGATGTGAGCCAACGAGCCCGCGCTCAACGCTGGGTAAAGTCAACAATTTCGCGCTCAAGCCGGACGTGCGGCAACAAGATCACGCTCAACGTGTGATGTGCGGTAACAAGATCACGCTCAACGTGTGATGTGCGGCAACAAGATCACGCTCAACGTGTGATGTGCGGCAACAAGATCACGCTCAACGGGTGAGAAATACGAGCAACTTCGCGCTCAACCGGGGTTTATCCCCGACAACATCATGCTCAAGCGGTGGTGCGACGGGACACGGTCCTGGCCAAACGGCGCGCCGAGTGCTTCACGAAGAGTTCCTCCAGCAGTAAGGGGCGACCTTCGGGCCCGGCCAACGGGACCCGCCAGTTCGGGTATTCCTCGTGCGTCCCCGGCTGGTTGATGATCCGCACGTCTTCGGCCAGGTCAGAGATCGACACACCGACGAGTTTGGCAGGCGTCCAGGTCAAGTAGCGATGCAGCGCCTCGACCTGCTCAGGCACCGAAGGGTCCTCGCCAAGCAGCCCGCGCTCACGCAGCAACGCCAACACTTCGCCCCGTGCCGCCTCGTCCTCACCCAACTCTTCATCCCACGACCGGGTCAGCAGATCCAGGTCGCGTCGCAGCTCCATGTGCACCGCCCGCAGATAGCCGGCGGTGGGCGGTAGGTCGTGCGTGGTCACCGTCGCCAGGCACAACTCTCGGTATTGCTCCGGCGGGATCGGTCCATGGTCATTGCGTTCGAACCACAAGATCGAGGTGCCGAGAATGCCCCGCTCACGCAAATAGTCACGGACCCACGGCTCGACCGTGCCCAGGTCCTCCCCCACGATCAGCGCACCCGCTCGATGAGCTTCGAGCATCAGGATGCCGATCATCGTGTCGTGGTCGTAGCGCACGTAGGTGCCCTCGTTCGGTGCCATCCCGTCGGGAATCCACCACAGCCTGAAAAGCCCGATGACGTGGTCGACTCGCAGACCGCCGGCGTCGCGGAGCACCGACGTCAACATCTCCCGGTATGGCGCATAGCCGGCTTCGGCGAGCGCCGCCGGCTGCCATGGGGGTTGGCTCCAGTCCTGGCCACGTTGGTTGTACTGGTCAGGCGGTGCGCCGACGGTGACCCCTCGAGCCAGCGTTGTCCGCAGCGCCCAGGCGTCGGCCCCGTTCGGATGCACTCCGACTGCGAGGTCGTGCATCACGCCAATCCGCATACCGGTGTTCAACAAGTCGCGTTGCACCGCGCCGAGTTGTTCAACCGCGATCCACTGGAGCCAGCAATAGAATTCGACGTCCCGGTCGTGCAGGCTGCGGAAATTATCGACCGCGGTTGAGGACGGATCCTGATACTCCTGCGGCCACTGCCGAAACGCCGCTCCGTGCTTCACGCTGAGCGCGCACCACGTCGCGAAGTCCACGAGGCTCTCCCCACCGCGCTCGCAGAAGGAGTGAAAAGCTCGCTCCCGGCGTAGCGACAACGGCTGGTTGAACACCATCCGCAACGCGGGTTCCTTGGCCGCCCACACCGGATCGCGTTCGAGGAACTCCAACTCCAGGTAACGCTGAGCATCGTCGGCATGCCACTCGATGAGTTGGCGCTCGGCGGCCGAGAGGTAGGCAACCTCCGGCACATCTTCGACTCGAATATAGAGCGGGCTGACAAAACGCCGTGTCGTCGGCAGGTAGGGCGACGGCTCGATGGGTGCTTCTGGCTCAGCCGCATGAAGCGGGTTGACCAGCACGAAGTCCGCGCCCATACCGGCCGCCCATGCTCCCGCATCCCCGAGATCGGCCAGATCCCCCAGTCCCCACGAGCGCGCCGAGCGCATCGCATACAACTGGGTCATCAACCCCCACTGCTGCATCCCGTCGACGGCCAGATGGGTCGGCAACTGTAGCGCGGCGGGATAAACAACAACCGTAGTGACGGGTGCGGTTCCCTGCGGCACCCCGGGGCCTTCGTAGGTCAACTCGTGCCAACCCAGCGGCAAGTCATCGGGCAGCAGTGCGAACTGTCGCTGCTTGGTGACGCCACCGACCTGCTGAGTTTCATCGCCCGAGTCGACCTGAATGGTCTGATGGCGCCCATCTTCGGTCCGCAGCGTCGCCGCGACCCGTTCCCCGGGTGCGCTATGCAGCGCGCATCTGCGGCTATCGCCCGGCGCGAGGCCGACGAAGGGCGGGGCGAACCGGCTCCAGGTTTGATCGTGATGGTCCTGCAGCGCCTGGGTCGCCTCCGATTCAGTGGCGACCTCCACGCCCAGAGCTGCCAGGACGGCATACACCGTCCGTTCGCTGACCGGGCAATGGTTGCCTTGCCAGTCCCAGAATTCAGTGGCCACGCCATGGGTGTGAGCGAGGCGGATGAGCGCCTCTGGGAGCTGCTGGGTCACTACACTTCCTCAGACTCGGGCGGCAGGGTGGCACGGGTGCCTTAGTCTGCCAGGTCGCATGAGAGGTTGAGACACAATGAGCGATATGCCATTCGACACGTGGACAGAGTTCGGGGTGTGGGTGTTCGAGCCCTCCCTTCACATCGTCCTGATCCTCGTGGCCGCCCTGGCGGTGCGTTGGCTGGTCAATCGAGCCATCGCCAGCATGGAGCGAACAGCCATGCGCCGAGTCGACAAGGGCCAACGGGATCGACACCTCGACAAGGTGCTGGTCGCCGCCTCAGGCACAGACCTCGAACGGCGCCGTCAGCGCGCGTTGACGCTCGGCTCGTTGCTCCGCAGTGTGGCCGCGTTCGTCATCGCGCTGATCGCCATCCTGACGATCATGGCCGAGCTCGGGTTGCCGCTGGCGCCGCTGCTCGCCTCGGCCGGGGTCGGTGGCGTGGCCCTTGGGTTCGGCGCTCAATCGTTGGTCAAAGACTTTCTGTCCGGAGTCTTCATGATCATCGAAGACCAGTATGGAGTTGGTGACGTGATCGACACCGGCGAAGCCATCGGCACCGTAGAGGAGGTCACCCTGCGAGTGACCCGGTTGCGAGACGCCACCGGGATCGTCTGGTTCATCCGCAACGGCGAAATCATCCGGATCGGCAACAAGTCACAGGGCTGGGCTGCGGCATACATCGATGTGCCGGTCTCCTACGACGAGCAGCCGGAGCGGGTCATCCCGATCCTGCAAGGTGTCCTCAATGAGGTGTATGCCGACGAAGAATTGGCACCCAAACTCACCGAGGAGCCTACCGTGGCCGGGGTCGAGTCGGTCTCCGGTGGGGTGATGACACTGCGCATCATCGCCAAGTGCCGCCCCGGTGAACAGTTCGAGATGGCGCGGGTCGTGCGAAGGCGATGTAAGGACGCCTTGGACGACGCCGGCGTCAAGGGACCGCAGATCGCGCCGTTGGGGACGACCCCGCAGTAGGGCAGATGCGATGAGCCGAGCCGACCTGCCGCTGGACCTCGACAGTGTCCTCGAGGGCCGGGGCGCGTCGCTGTTTCGGACCGCAGTGTTGCTGCACCACAACCGGGATGCCGCGATCCGCGGCCTTGCCCGCGCATTCGCGAGAACGGCACGGACTCACCGGCGCAGCGAGTCCCCGGAGACTCTGGTCCAGATGAGAATGATCGGCGACTTTGTTCGGGCTCATCGTCACCGTCCGCTCGAGTCGGAGGCCGACGAGGCCGATGTGGCAGACCACCGGGTCCGCGACGCTGCGGGTGCCTCCTCGCTGGTCGACCCCGCGCAGCGGGCGCTGGCCGACCCGTTGGCCGGCACCAGCCCCCTACAACGCGCACTGTTGGTCCTGGGCGCTCACCATCAGATGTCCCCCGAACGCAGCGCCGCCGCGCTAAGGATCAGCGCCCGGCGCGCCATCTCGGAGCGGCAGCAAGCCTTGGAGTTCTTAGGCATCGACGAGATCTCACAGTTGGGCGCGCCCCTACATGACGTGGCGGAGTCCTACCGCCCGCCGTCGGCTGAGATGCTGCGCAGAGCTGCAGGCGATCAGCAGCCCATTGCGCGCCGCCGTACGAGAGTGCGGTGGGCGGTCGCCGCGGGTGTCATCGCGGTGAGCGTCGTCGCGCTGCTGCAGGGCATCGATTCACCAGATGGGCTCAGTGAGGAAGTTCAAGCTGCCCGCTTCGACGCCGATTACGCGTCCGACTACGGGTTAGTCGACGGGCGACCCAGGCCGTTCCTCGACGGCCTGAAGCTGGAGCAGACCGAGGTCATAGACTACTCCCGAGTGGACGCCATCATCGCGGCACCCGATGTTGACCCAGATACCCAGTTGTACGCCGTGGCTTATTGCGACTTGCCCGGCAACGCCATGGATGTCATTGCAATCGTCAACGCGATCACCGTCAAACCGGTCCCCGATACTGGCGAAACAGAAATGGTCGAGCTCTCCTGCCGAGACCGCACCGCAGATCTGCGGTCGTCGCCGCTGGCAAAGCCGCTACCCCGCCAAGCGGAGCAGTACACAGTCGGAATGCCGGGCGTATGGTCCGGCGCAGGAGAGCTCCATCTCGCGTTATACAGCGAAGCGGACTGGTCGCAGTATCCCTTTCCTGCGTTTGAGGCGGCTGTCGCCCCCCCAGCAGTGCGCGCTTTCGGCGAAGTGATCGATGAGAGCACGCCACTGGGTAACGGTGAGGACCTGGAGTGGCTCGTCGACGAGGGCGCGGACGACGTAGAACTACACACCATTGAGGTCGACGTGGCCACCAGCCTCCAGATTTCCGTGCTGACCGACGAGCCAGGACAACTCTTGATCGCCCTCGACGGGGTAGTGGTTACTAACGATGGCGAAGAGTTGATCACTCTGGGCGAGGGGATACCTGGGCCGTGGCAACAGGCTGATCCGGCTTTGCGTCAAGGCTTTTGGCGGGGGTATTCTGCCTCCGGGTTTCACCAGCAGCTGGACTCTAGCCGGTTGACCGAGTTGGGGGTGGACATCACGGATGACCGGGTACAGGTAAGTGTGATTCCACGCGGCTTCAACGGCCAGGGCTGGAAAGTTGTCGTCACCAGCGATGCCGCCCAGGGGGCGGGCGAGGTGGACCTGCTTGCGCCCGGGCACGCAGCAACGCTGCCGGAGTTTGCGCACGGATTGGAGCGGGTCGGCGCCTATAGTGTGCCGACCGACGGCCAACCCCATGAGGTGCCGCTTCCGGTGACACAGGTCGATGAGCTGACCTGGATCGGGGCGTGCGACCTTGAGACCGCCCCCACCATTCGGACCGTGGCCTTACGCTCGCCCACGCGCTACGGGCTGATTCCTTGTGCGTCATACCGCAATGAATGGGCCGCGCCACTGACTCCGGATATCGCCGGACCCAGCATCAGCGAAGACGCCGAGCCACCGGATCTCCTCACGTTGACAGCGCCGGTGACGAGTGAGGCAGAGATCCTGACTATCGGCGCGTATCGCGAGGTCGCCTTTGAAGACTTCCCGTTCGGGGCGGGCGATCAACCCTCGACAGCCCAACTGGATCTGCGGCCGGTGCCCGATGAGGGCGATCTGGCCGGGCTTGGGTTGGTCGGCGATGGCGCTCGATGGGAATACCTGGATCCGGTCACTGAGACCGATCTTGACGGACAAGGACGAGCCTCCCTGGAGGTCCCCGCCGAGGAGCGCGCTCTGGTCAGCGTGTCCACCAGTGGCAAGGGCAGAATCCGGGTAAGCACAGCGGGACCGGACGGTGCGCCGCTCGATGGGAACTTCAGGGATCCATCGGTCCTCGGACGGGTCGCTTCACCACTGATGTATCGCGACGGTTGGTGGACGTCGTGGACTATTGAACCTACGCGGTGGACATTCCCGATCCCCCCTGGGAGCGATCTGCGTCGCGGCGGCTTGGAGGTAGAAGTGCAGGGGTATGACGATGGCTCGGTACAGTTGGAGGTGCTGCACGCCGTCACCCCTGAGGCCGCACCCGAGGGTGCATCGGAGTCCGGCAGCGATGAAACACTGGCTCCGTGAGTCAGTCAGCCGAACCGGTCCCTCCCCACGACGCTGCCGACGGCGCCGAGCAGCCGCCGACCTATTACGAGCGCGTCGGCGGGCACGATACGTTTGTCGCGCTCGTCGCGGAGTTCTACCGCGGTGTCGCCAAAGACCCGCAGTTGCGAGCGTTGTATCCAGAGGAGGATCTGGCCCCGGCCGAGCATCGGTTGCTGATGTTCCTGGAGCAGTACTGGGGTGGCCCAAAGACCTATAGCGAGCAGCGTGGTCATCCTCGGCTGCGGATGCGACATGCCGGTTTTGAGGTCACCCCCGCGCAGCGCGATCGCTGGCTGACGCACATGTCGGCCGCCATCGACAGCATCGAGCTGAGTGCGAGCGATGAGGTGATGCTCCGCGGCTACATGACTCACGCTGCCAACTTCATGGTCAACACCTTTGACGAATAGGGTGGTCGACCGTGACTGCCATCGTTGAGGACGCCGGGACCGGATCGACCACTCAGCACACCGCCTGGTGGCGGCACGCGGTGATCTATCAGATCTATCCCCGGTCGTGGGCCGATTCTGATGCCGACGGCATCGGCGACCTGCCAGGAATCATCGCCCGCCTGCCCTACCTGCGGGATTTGGGCGTAGATGCCATCTGGATCAGCCCGTTCTACGTTTCGCCGATGGCAGATGCGGGGTATGACGTGGCGGACTACCGGCAGATCGACCCGTTGTTCGGTTCGCTGGAGGATGCGGACGAGCTGATCCGCACCTCTCACGACCTGGGCATCCGGGTGATCGTCGACCTTGTCCCTAATCACACGTCGGATGAACACGAGTGGTTCCAAGCGGCGCTGGCTGCCACGCCGGGGTCACCGGAGCGTGAGCGCTACATTTTCCGCGACGGCTTGGGGGAAGACGGTGAGCAGCCACCGAACAACTGGGTGTCGGTCTTCGGCGGACCGGCCTGGGAGCGGATCACTGAGGCCGACGGCACACCCGGTCAGTGGTACCTGCACCTGTTCGACATCAAGCAGCCCGACCTGAACTGGCAGAATCCCGAAGTGCGCGACATGTTCCACGATGTGCTGCGGTACTGGTTGGACCGTGGCGTCGATGGGTTCCGGGTCGATGTTGCCCACGGTTTGGTCAAGACCGACGGGCTGCCTAACTTCACCCCGCCGGACGACGTAGTGGCGTTCCAGGCCGACGAGAGCATCGACAACCCGATGTGGGACCGCGACGGGGTGCACGAGATCTATCAAGGGTGGCGCTCGGTCCTCAACGAGTACAATCCCGAGAGCGACCCGGACAAGGACCGCATCCTGGTAGCTGAGGCGTGGGTGCAGCCGATCTCTCGGGCTGCGCTCTACACCCGGCCAGATGAGATGCACCAGGCGTTCAACTTTGCTTTCTTGGAGTGCCCGTGGTCAGCCAGCGAGTTGCGCGAGGTCATCCACACCTCCTTGAACGTGGCACACGACGTAGGTGCTCCCAGCACGTGGGTGTTGTCCAACCACGACGTCGTGCGACACGCCTCCCGGTATGGCTTCACCGTCGGCGAGAAGCGTCCCAATGGCATCGCCATCACCGACCCGCAGCCCAACATGATGCTCGGTCTACGTCGGGCGCGGGCGGCTTCGATGCTGATGCTGTCGCTGCCGGGGTCGGCGTACGTCTATCAGGGTGAGGAACTGGGGCTGCCTGAGCACACCGCGATCCCGGATGCAGAGCGTCAGGACCCGACGTGGGAGCGCAGCGAGCACACGGTGCCCGGTCGCGATGGCTGCCGAATCCCGATGCCTTGGGAGGCCGGGAACACCGCGTACGGCTTCGGCGAGGGAGCGCATACATGGTTGCCGCAACCGGAGATCTACGGTGCGTTGGCTGTTGACCGCCAGGACGGCGTCTTCGGCTCCACCTTGGAGCTTTATCGGACCGTGATCCGCCTTCGCCGCGAGCACGATTTGGGGGTTGGCGTGCTGGAGTGGCTGGACGGCTACAGCGATGAGGTCATCGCGTTCACCAACACCGGGCCCGATGGTGCGGTCATCACCGTGCTGACCAACGTCGGCGTGGACCCGGTGCCGCTGCCGAACGATGCCGAGGTACTGCTGGTCTCGCACGCGCTGGTGGACAACTGCCTTCGCCGGGATAGCACCGTCTGGTTCAGCCAAACCCCCAGTTGAGCGCGGAGTTGTGCCAGTTTCGACCCGGTTGAGCGCGGAGTTGCGCCGGTTTCAACCGGGTTGAGCGCGGAGTTGCGCCGGTTTCGACCGGGTTGAGCGCGGGGTTTCTAGTTTCGACCCGGTTGAGCGCGGAGTTGTGCCGGTTTCGACCCGGTTGAGCGCGGAGCTGCTAACTGTCCAGTGAGCTGGGGTCGCTCGGCACGTCGACAGCGTGTTGCTGGAGTGCCTGGAGTGGCACCACGTTCAGCACGGCTTCATTCGTTGCTGCCAGCACCACCGGTGAGGCCGATCCGTCCATGTAGGCCTTACCCCAGTTGCCCGCCGTCACGCACCACCGATCACCTGGCTTTAGGCCGACAAAACTGTATTGCGGCCGCGGTGTGGACAAGTCGTTGCCGATGCTGCGCTGATGTTCCAGGAACTCTGCGGTGACCACTGCGCAGATCGTGTGACTGCCGAGGTCTTGGGGCCCAGTATTGCAGCATCCGTCCCGGAAGAAGCCGGTGATGGGGTCGAAGCCGCACGGTTCGAGGTCGCCGCCGAGGACGTTGCGTTCACTCACCCTCTCAGCATGCCGCAACAGCGAAGGAACGGCGCGTTTCGCGCGCACGACGCATAGCGCGAGACGCACCGCGAGGGTATGCCGTCAACTCGGGGACGCATTCGTGTCCCTATCGGGGTCATCCCTGTCCTCGTCCGGATCATCCGAAGCCTCGTCTGGATCGTCCTTGTCTGGATCATCCGGGCCCTCGTCTGGATCGTCATCGTCCGGATCGCCATGGTCCTCATCGGCTAGCGCGTCGAGCTCGCGGGGCAGATCTCCCATGGTTATCAGCGGACTGATGACGACAGGCAGTGCCGCGAAACCCATCAGGACCACACCAACCCACAACGTCGGCACGACTCCAATCCAACTGCCTAGGATGCCACCGGTCAGCGCTCCGAGCGGGATGGGACCCCATACCAGGAATCGGATGGAGGCATTCATCCGTCCGAGCAGCGGCTTAGGACACAGACGCTGGCGAAAACTGACCTGCACGACGTTGTAGACCACGATCGCCCACGAAGAAATAAATCCACCGACGAACAGGGTCGGCACCGGCGGCAAGACACTGGCCAACGGCGTGCTTGCAGCGGCCAAGGGGATGAGACCTGCGGCGATCGGAATCGACCGCCCTTCCCCCACCAGGCGTGCAAAACGAGCCGCACTGACCGCTCCCAGCAACCCGCCAACAGCACTGACCGAGAACACCAGGCCGAGCGTTGTTTCGGCGAGGTCCAGGGTGCGCAGAACGTAGAGGACGAACAAGGCGAAGACGACGTTGCTGGCGAAGTTGCTGGTGCCGGTGCACGCGGTGATGCGCACCAACAGCGGGTGCCTCAGCACGAACGACATCCCTTCCGCGACCTCGTGACGCATCGGGCGCCGGTCTTCGCGGGGCGCGGGTGTCTCCTCGTGCTTGATTCGGCTGACCAGCAGCGATGACGCGGCCATGCAGACCGAGGTCACGGCGATCGCCAGCGGGGAGCCGATCGCCCGGATGAGTCCCGCACCCGCTGCTGGGCCCACGACCCCGGCCACCTGCTGGCTGGCCGACAACTTGCCATTGCCGTCGGCGATCTGATCGTTGTCAACAATCTCGGGCAGGTAGGACTGGTTGGCGACGTCGAAGAACACCGTGATCGCACCGGCGGCGGTGGCCACGGCATACACCTGCCACATCGCGAGCACATCGAATGCCCAGGCCAACGGCAGCAACAGGAGCACAGCGGCGCGGCTGAGGTCACCGATGATCAGCACGTGCTTCTTGCGCCATCGGTCGACCCAGGCTCCGGCCGGCAATGAGATCAGCAGGAACGCGAGCATTTCCAGGGCACCCAAGAGGCCCATTTCGAACGGAGTGGCGTTGAGCAGTTGCACGGCCATAATCGGTATGGCCAAGCCCACCAGTTGCATGCCAAAGACGCTGACCGTATCTCCGGCCCAGACGTAGCGGAAGTCGCGATGCCGCCACAGTGAGCGCTCGGAGTTCCCCATGATGGCTAGCCTCGGCGGTCCCAGCTCCGGTGTCCAGCCGTTTCTAGTGCTCGAAGCGCGTTCCATCTCGCCATCGCTGTCAATGCTCGGCTACTGCCGCCTCCCTCGACTCCTGCCGACCCCGGGCCGGCAGCAGCCGGGTGCACGCCCGGACATGTTGTGTAGCGGGTGGAAGGGTATGAGGACGGCGACTTTGAGCTGCGCGTATTCGGCCAGTTTCCTGTGCGCGTATTCGGCCAGTTTCCTGTGGACGAACAGCCGTAGCTGACCGTTCCGCTCATGGGACGCTTTGGCTCGGGTGCCGCTCGCCCAAGCGTTAGTCGCTGACCAGTCGATTCCGAGAGGTGAGGACCTCAAGGGGCTGGGGCGGTCCATCGATCGTGATGGTGCCGGGGATCGCGCGCCACTCGGCACCGTCCACCGAGTACTCGCCGCCGTAGGTTACGCTGATCGAAGGGTTCACGGTCGACTTGGAGACGTAGGTGTGCTGGATGTCGCCATCGGGCCAGGTCCCACCCATCGACTCGACCGGTCCCACGCCTTCGCCGTCGCCGAAGTCGTACGTCGCGTCCACGAACGTCGGACGGATGCGCACCTCGTGACCGATGAGCGTGGTGGTGTCGATCTCCTGCGGTTCGACTCCGGACTCTGGCCACTGCAACTCGTAAAACGTCGGCAGATTCACCAGCGTCCGGCCACCCGGAGGCTCCATCGACGTCTGCGGCAGCGCGAACGGGGTGAGGTGAAACTGGGCCACGATCTGCGCCACTGAGAGGCCCGTAGAAGGTTCCCCCGACCGGGCCGGTACCGAGTCCGGGAAACATGTGAATCCTAAGTTCTGCCAAGCGCCGAGGTCGCCATCCCGGTTTACGGTCCGGCGAGCTACTCGCGCGAGCGGCCCCGGCCCGCCGGGAGGATTGTTGTCACACCACGTGTCTGCTCGTGCGCAGTACACGGCAGTCGGATTGGCCGGCGAGTTACCCCCGCAATCGATGACGTTGACGTATTCGTACCATTCGTCCGGGTCCTCGTACGTCGCGGGATCTACGCCGGGAGGGTACTGCTGTACTAAATCCTGCGCGTACTGATCAGTAAGTGCCACTCGGATGTTCCCTTGGTTCTCCGGTGCGTCTTCGAAGATGCCTCCACCTTGTTGCGCAACTGCTGGGGAAGCGCCAAAGAAGAGCAAAAGAAAGGCCCCGCCGAGCCGAATCCTAGTCCTCAACGGAGTATATTTCGTCGACATAGAATTGCTGCCTGTCGTGAACCAGATCGAACTCGAGCCTTATTTCGGCCCCTGCCTCTTGTGTCTCGACTACGTCACCGCTAGAAGACAACACTCTATAGGCAGGCACCGAGATGTCCAGGTCTGCGACGTAACCAGCGCCATTCGATAATGCACTAACCTGTTGCACAATGCCTGCTGGTCCTGTGTAGTAGTTTCCGTTTGCCTCAAACTCTTCGGCTTGGGCTTCGAATACATCACATGTCGAGCAGCCCTCATTGGAGTACCTTTCCAAGATTCCAGACTGAGGATTCTCACCAATGTAGTTCGCCAGATCCATATAGAACTGCGCGAAGGCTTCGGCGCCGGCTTCGGAGTCTTCCATCGCTTCGGGAGGGAGTTGCGGGATGCCGGGGTCAGCGACAGGCGCAGACGTGCTCGACGCGTCATCCGGCCCTGAACTGGCCGTCGCAGTGTCCTCATCCGAGGTCGCGCCCACCGAATCCTCAGGCGTGGGCGGCGGGGACGCCTTCTCCTCGCTACACCCAGCCAAGCCACCTAGTGCCAAAGACAGCACCACAACACTCAAAACTCGCACGACATACACCTCAGGGATCACACGCGGGCGTCACGGCCCCGGTCACGGACTCCTAGTGTCACCCACCCCCACAGGGAAAGGCTAGTTTTCCACAGGTCTACCGCGCCAGAACGTCCCCATTGGTCAACCGCAACCGGGTCCACGACCCCGCCGTCAACACCGATCCGCGCTCTCCCGGCACCGCGAAAGCCAACGCATACGCCGCGAACGCCATCCCGGCAGGCGGCGCACCAGGGTCCGCCGACAACTTCTGACCCCAGACGCGCTGCCGCAGGGTCGCCACCGCCGCGCCCCCCGCTCCATCAGGAGTGCCCTGCGCCACCGCCTCGACACCATCCCGGGCAGCCGCCATCAACACCTCCCCCGTGACTTCACCGGCGACCTCCCAGCCGGACCGTGGAGGGCTGATCGCCGCCCACGCCGGAGACACGCGCATCGGCGGCACAGCTAACTCGGCGCTCACGTCCCCGATGCTGTGCCGTCTCGCCAGTCGATCAGAAATTGCGGCCAGCGGCACAGTCGCATCGAGCGCGTGATCGCCTGCCAGCGTCATCACTCTCAACCCCAACACCAGGCCAGCACCCAGCATCCCCTGCCCAGGCAGCACCTGCACCCAGGCCGCCAACACCCCACCCTGAGCCTGCAGCCGGATCGCCCCGTCGGCATCCACCGTCCGCGCGCGAGCGACATACGTGCTCAAGTCCTGAAGCGTCTCGACCTCAGCAAAGCGCATCCGGTCCTCGCCCCCAGCCATCGTCACAGGCCCCGACCGTTGCGGGCACGGCTACGCATCGCAGGCGGCTCGGCAGACACCGCTGCCAGCGCCTCCCGTTCGGAGTCTTTGAGCCGCCGCGGCTTCTCCCCCACCAAGTCGTACGACACCAGCGTCGTTTCCGCCAACGCAAAGATCTTGTCGCTCCCAGGCTGCTTCACCGCATACCCCACGTCGAACGAAGCCCCCCTGATCCGCGAGCACCACACCTCGATCAACGCCGGCTCGTAGTTGAACGTCAACGGCGCCAGATAGTCAATTTCCTGCCGCGCCACCAAAATCCCCTCATTAAGTAGCGAGCGCTCCTGCCCAAACCAGTCGCGAAAGGCATACACGCGCGCGTCTTCCAGCAACCGCAAGAACTCAACGTTGTTGACATGCCCGTAGGCGTCCATATCCGACCAGCGGATCTGAATGTCGACGCTGTACGGGCCGGAATCAGTCGAGGGCATGAGGAGTATCCTGCCACTCGCGCGAGGCTCGCTAGGCTGCACCGGGTGACGACCGAAGACCCCATCGATGACCTCCTCGACGTGCTCGACCTCACCCGTGAGGGCCCGACCACCATCAACATCGCCTCGCCTGAGGCTGAAGGCGAGGACCTGGGCAGCTCCCAAGGCGATGTCTTTGTCGGCCGCAGCCAGCCTCAGCCGCACGGGCGGGCCTTCGGTGGCCAGGTCCTCGCCCAGTCCGTCATCGCGGCCGGTCTCACGGTCGCCGACGTCACCGAAGCGGCCGGTGACCCGCCGCGGCACATCCACAGCATGCACGGCTACTTCCTGCGGCCCGGTGACGCCCAGCGCCCGATCCGGTTCCTGGTCGAGCGTATGCGCGATGGCCGCTCGTTCTCAGCGCGGCGGATCCACGCGGTCCAGGACGGACGCATCCTGTTGTCGATGATCACCTCGTTTCAGGACGAGGACGACGGACTTAATCACCAGAGCGAGATGCCGCAGGTCCCCGGCCCGGACGGCCTCCCCTCGGACGCCGCCATCTTGGGCGGCATCGATCACCCCCAGGCGCGACACCTGGCTCGACGGGCCGTGGAGATCAAGCACGTCGAGGGGCCGTTGTTCCTAGAAGCTGGTGAGCAGACAGCCCAGCAGCACGTATGGTTTCGCGTCCCCCGCGAGTTGCCCGACGATCCGCTGTTGCACGCCGCCGTGTTGGCCTACGCCTCGGACTTCAGCCTGCTTGAACCGATCCTGCGCAAGCACGGCCTGGTATGGGGCGACCCCCGACTGCGTCCAGCAAGCCTGGATCACGCGATGTGGTTCCACCGAACTCCGCGCGCCGACGACTGGATCTTGTACCGGCAAGCCTCGCCGTCAGCCCAGAACGGTCGGGGGCTCGGTCACGGGTTGATGTTCGCCCAAGACGGCACGCTGATGGCGAGTGTCGCTCAGGAAGGAATGGTGCGCCTCAAGGGGTAGGAGGTGCTGACCCGTAGCCCACGACTTCGCCCGTGTCGGTGTCGATCCAGGCACGTTGGCGCCCCGAAGTCCCGTTGGAAGATGCAGCGAGGAGGGTCGGTTCTGTCAGCGGCAGATCTGCCTGCGCAATCATCGTGACACGTCGATCTGGCCTGCCGTCGCGTAGGCCGACCAGAGACAACCAAGACACGCATGCGCGACGTACCCCAGAACCGCCGACACCACTACAGCAAGGACAACACGCCAACCTTCAACATCCGTAGGCCTAGATGCCTTTGACCTGGGCAGCTAACTCGGCGACGTGTTCGAAGACCTCGCGCTCGTGGGCGTTCGGCAGGCCAAACATGACCGTCTGGGTTCCGATCTCGGCCAAGGCACCCAGCTTGTCGACGGCTTGCGGCACAGTCACCGTCTCCTCACCGCTCTCGGCCAGGGGCGCACCATCGCTCGACAGCGACATCCGGGTAATCACCGTCCGCTCGATCTCAGTCGGGTCGCGGCCGAGCGCGGAGCAGTGCGCGTCCAACACCTCGTACTTGGCCTTCACCCCCTCAGGACCGAAGTCGAAGATGTTGCAGGCATCGGCATACTGAGCGACCATTCGCAGCGTCTTCTTCTCCCCGCTGCCACCGATCAGTATTGGCAAGCCGCCGATCGGCGCGGGCGAGTTGAGCGGGCGTGTCAGTTGGTAATGAGCCCCCATCTGCGGTGAGTCGTCCCCAGCGCGCATCGTGTGGGCGATCTGCAATGTCTCTTCGAGTTGTTCGAAGCGTTCGGCGAGTGGTGGGTAGGGCACGCCCAGGCCGGTGTGTTCTTCCTCGTTCCACGCCGCGCCTATCCCGAGCCAGGCGCGTCCACCGCTGAGTACGTCCAGGGTGGTGACCGTCTTGAGCAGCACACCTGGGTGTCGGTAAGTCACCCCCGTCACCAGGGCGCCAAGCTCGATGGTCGAGGTATGCGCGGCGGCGAAGGCGAGCGCCGTGTACGCCTCCAACATCTCCAGCTCAGGTGGCCCGATCATGGTGATCTGAAAGAAGTGATCCATCACCCACAGACTCGACATACCGGCAGCTTCGGCATCCTGGGCAATCCGGGCGAACGTCGGACCGATCGAGGCTGGCGCGTCCGGCCAGGAAAAGTACGGGACCTGCAGACCGAGTTTCATCTTCTCAACCTATGCCCACCCATGAACTTCCGCAGCGGCGTCTCACCCCTCGACAGATCGTGAGAGACCTGGTCTGCCGCTTCAAGCCGACTAAGGTCTGCCTTGGCTCGGTCTGAGCAGATATGCGCTCATGGCAGTGAAGAGCGAATAATCGCTCACGCACCAGATGTCCGGAATACCATTCTCATCGTTGGGGTCATTCGCCTGTGTCGAACGGCCCAACTTCGTAGACATCAAGCCCCTTGATCCCCACGAAGTCGTGAGCGTTCTGAGTGAAAACCGGCAGGCCTTGTGACACTGCCGTAGCCGCGATGAGGACGTCGTAGGAGCGAGCTTGGGGCTTGCGACCTAACCGCCGAAGCTCAGCAGCGATCACCCCGAACACTCGGGCCGCGGCAGCATCAAATGGCAGAGGGTCGAAGTTAGCCTCCGCCTGCTGGAGTCTCGCCTGTCGCGCGGCCCGCTCGTTCTCCGTATGGGCCGCGTGTGGCCCCACCGAGAGTTCGGCCAGGGTGATCGCGGTAATCAACGGCTCAGCCGGCAGCGACCCGTGATCAATCACTCCTAGGTCGATGACGACCGAGGTATCCAAGACCCCACTGACGACGTCGTGCATCACAACGTTGAATCCAAGATCTGATCGACATCCCGGCGGAACGCTGCTGCGTCAACTCTCGGCAGGAGGCGCCAACGCTCGGTGAGTTGTTCCGCAGTGAGGGGCTGACGTGGCAACGGAACGATTAACGCCACTGGATCCCCGTCACGCGTCACCGTCAAGGACTCGCCATGGGCGACGCGCGCCAATACGTCGCCGCCATGGTTTCGCAGATCTCTGACGCTCACGGTGCTCATATACTCAATGTATCACCGGTGATACAGGCGAACGTGCCTACTCAGAGACGGATCCACCGCTGCGACCAAGGACGTATCCAATGCCCACCCCGACGGCAACGGCAAGTGCTATGCCGTACCGGCTCAGCAGTGCGGGCGCGAGGGCGCCGCCGAGGTAGATGGCGTCGTCGCCGGCGTCGGGCACGGAGTGCAGATGAGGCGCCGGCCGACTTGGCTCTTCTGATCGATCCTCTTCCGCCTCCGGGGAACTCGCCTCAGCGGCGGGGTCGGCGACCTCAGGAACAAGCTCCGGGGGCGCCGCAAGGTTGGATTCGATGCACACCACGAACTTGCCGAGCAACTTGTCCGAGACGTCCTGCATGACACCCCGGCCAAACTGCGCGGGCTTGCCGGTGATCGACAGGTCGGTTCGAACGTCGACCCGCGTGCCGCCGTCGTCGCCGTCCGGGCTGAGCGCAAGCTTCACGCTGGCCCCGGCGGTCCCGTTGCCGCGCTTGTCCTTGCCGCGAGCCTCGATCACCGCCCGCCGCTCGGCATCATCGCGGGACACGAATGCGCCCGACCCTGAGTAGACCATCGCAATCGGCCCCAGTTTGACCTTGACCGTGCCGGAGAACGCGTCCTCGCTGGCCTCGGTCACCGTGGCCCCGGGGAAACACGAGCCGACTTGATTCAAATCGGTCAGCAACGCCCACGTCTTCTCCGGTGAGGCGGGGACAGCGAAGGAATGGACCAACTCCATCCGCTCAGCCTCCTGCCGCTGCGACGACGGCGCGGCGGGTCAGCACACCGGCCAGGTGTTTGCGGTAATCGGCGTCACCGTTCAAGTCCGACGGCGGCGTGGTGCCCTGACCGACACCGGCGCATACCTCGCGTAGTGCCTCGGTCGTGGCCTCCTTGCCGATCAACTCCTGCTCCAGTGAGGCGGCCCGCAACGGTGTCGAGCCCATGTTGGTCAGCGCGACCTTGGCCTGGGCGATGCTGCCGCCTTCTGCGCGCACGGTGGCAGCGGCCGCAACGATCGACCATTGGTGTGAGACGCGGACGAACTTCGTATACGCACTCCCCCACCCGGTGTGCTTCGGGATGCGGATCGCGGTCAACAACTCACCTTCTTGCACGGCGGTCTCGAAAATGTCAACGAAAAAGTCGCTGGCGGACACAGATCGCTCGGCGCCGTCGGCTCCGGTGATCACCAGCTCGGCGTCGAGAGCCAGGATCGGGGCACCGACGTCACCAGCGGGGTCGGCGTGGACGAGGGCGCCACCGACCGTGCCGCGGTGCCGTATCTGCGGGTCAGCGACCTCGGCCACCGCTTTGGTGAGCAGCCCAGCGTGCTCGCTGACGAGGTCGCTCGCGAGCACGTCGGCGTATGTCGTCATCGCGCCGATGCGAATTGCGTCGCCCTCCTCGGACACACCGGTCAACTCGGCGATCTTTCCTAGGTCGATGACCATCTCGGGAGCGTTCAACCGCATCCGCAGGATGGGCATCAGCGACTGACCCCCGGCCATCACCTTCGCGTCATCCCCGTGCTCGGCCAACAGGGCGAGCGCAGCGGAGACGGAGGTGGGAGCCGCATACTCGAACTCGGCGGGGATCACTGGCCTGCTCCTTCGTTGTCGTGATTCGCGTTGTCGTTACTTGCGCTGCCGTTTCTGGCGCCGCCGTTGTGGGACATGGCGCCCGGACCGTGCTGGTTCGGCGCGTCAGAGTCAAAGTGCGGCATCGCGTCGGCCGTCGTGGCCTCATCAGCCCCGGCCTGCCCGTCCTGAATCGCGCGCCACACGCGCTCGGGCGTGCACGGCATACGGATGTCTGTGACGCCGAACTGTCGAATCGCGTCCAACACGGCGTTGACCACCGCCGGCGTCGAGGCGATCGTGCCCGCCTCGCCGACCCCCTTGACGCCGAGGTCGTTGCTCAGCGCGGGAGTGACGGTGCGGTCGGTGACGTAGTTGATGGTGTCGGCGCTGGTCGGCAGCGTGTAGTCGACGAACGAGCCGGAGACCAGGGTGCCGTTGTCGTCATACACCGCTTCCTCCCACAGGGCCTGGCTGATGCCTTGGACGAGTCCGCCGTGGACTTGGCCCTCAACGATGAGCGGATTCACGACGTTGCCGATGTCGTC
>JBARZG010000054.1:0-12250 GCA_049649785.1 Ornithinimicrobium sp.
CGTTGCAGCGCCCAGGCCGCCGCCGCCACGTCCCGGAACACTGCCACCCCCGAAGCGCGGAGCGCACGCGCCGCGGGAGAACGGTCGAACATCAGATGGGCGACGAAGGTCTGCCCGGAGTCAGCGACCAGCCGTCCGATCTGTTGCGCCACCTCGAGCTCACGACGCCCGTGCGCGGCACCGTAACCGCGGTAGCCGCCGAAATACCCCGCCAACAGCACCGAGTCGATGTCGGCGTCCTGGACGAGCAGTTGGCTGACTTGATAGAAACTGCGAAGGTCCCGCTCCCCGGCTCCGGCAATGTCGATCGGGTTCGAGGTCCCAGCATGCACGGGCAGACGAGCCGCAGCGAGCGAGCGGGTCGCCTCGCTGAGCGGCTCGACCACGAGACCTTGGTGCTCCAGGGCGTCACAGGCCAGCGAAGCGTGGCCACCGCCGTCGGCGAAGACCCCCACCCGAGGCCCAGGTGGGGTTGACGTCCTGGTCAGCGCTTGGAGCAAGTGTGCCATCTCTGCGGGTGTGGCGACCAACTCAGCACCTACGGCGTCGCATACGGCTTGAACGACGGCTCGGGGGGTGACCAAGGAGCCGGTATGCGAGGCAGCGCCACGGACGGACGCAGCACCTCGGCCAACGGTCAGCAGCACCACTGGCTTACCCGCTTCGTAGGCACTCGCGCAGGCCTGGGCGAATTTTCGGCCATCGGGAAAGCCCTCGCAATAGACGGCGATAGCGCGCGTGGGTTGGTGGTCAATGCAGAAGTCGATCACCTCGGCCACATCAACGTCGGCCTGATTCCCGATGCTAGCGAGCCTGGAGAGGCCCAGCCCGCCCAGGTGCAGGTGTGCGGCGATGTCCATCGCCAGGTTCCCGCTCTGTGAAATCAGCGCGATCGGACCCTGTGGGAATGAGCCAGCACACGCCTTGAGGCCAGTGGAGTGATCCAGCACCCCGAACGAGTTCGGACCGAGCAACAGCGCTCCCATGTCCCGCACCCGGCCCACCATCGCGTGCTGGCGTTGTAGGTCAACGCCACCGAGCTCACCCAGTCCTGAGGTGATGCCGACGATTGCCCGCGCACCGGCCGCGAGCGCATCGTCGACGGCCTCCTCGAAGCCCGCCGCCGGGACCGCGATCACGACCAGGTCCACCTGGTCGCCGAGGCTGGCCAGGCTGGGCGCCGCCCGCCTACCAAGCACCGTTTTCCGGGCGCGGTTCACGAAGTGGGTAGGACGCGTGTCCGGCAGCGCTTGCAACGCCACCCAGTTGCCATACTTGGCTGGGTCGTCAGATGCTCCGACAATGGCCACCGAGGAGGGGTCGAAGAGTTTGCTGAGGTCGCGGGGCGACCCGGTCATCGACGTCAACGCCATGGCTGAGGCGAACCGGCGCCACTCCCCTGATTGTCGAGCAACATCTCGTTGGCCTGCGTAGACGGCGACCCGGCGATCTGCAAGGCGGCCTCGCGTGCCAACGCGCCGAGTTCGGGGAACCGCGACGCCGGCACTCGGGACCGAGGCCCCCAGATGCTGACCACGGCAAAGGGTCGCCCTCGCCGGTCTAGGACCGGGGCTGACACCCCATAGAGCGACTCCTCAAGCTCGCCTGGGCTGACGCCATACCCACGCGTCCTGGTCTCATGGACCTCGCGTCTCAGCTCTTCGACGGAGGTAATCGTGGTGTCGGTGTAGCGGGTTAGGCACTGCTCTAGGAGCGGCTCCACCTCAACTGCGGGAAGCCATGCCAGCATGACCTTGCCCGAGGAGGTGGCATGCAACGGGGCATCTCGGCCTAGCCACTTGGCGGTCAGCACGGACGCGGGGGCCACTTCTGCGACGTAGACAAGCCGCAGACGCTGCATGACGGCGAGGTCCGCAGTCTCGTTGGTGCTCTCGCTGAGCCGCGCCAGCACGCCGTGTGCCCGGCTGGTCAGTCCCACCACGCTGTCCGCCGCTGCCAGGCGGGGCACCGCCAGCCCGACGGTGTAGCGCCGGGTCGCCCGATCCACATGGACCAGGGCGTAGGCCTCCAGCGTTGCCAACAAGCGCCAGGCGGTGGCCCGGTTCAGGTCACAGGTGGCCGCCAGTGAGGCCACCGTCTCACCGTTGGGGTCCCCTGCGGCGACGGCTTCTAGCAAGGTGATCGCTCGGCCTACCGACTGGACCAGTCCGCGCATTGAGCTCTGTGAACCCTCGCCGGTGGCGACCGCCTCGGGGGCTCGTGGAGCCTCAACCATCGCGGTGGCCTCCCTTGACCGTTCCGGGCAGTGATCCCTAAAGTTGCACCATACAAGCAGGCATTGCGTATTGTGCAAACTCGAGAAGGCGATGTAGCTGGCTGCTCTCGATCTGCGCCGAGACGTCGAAGGAGGCAGGGCGCGTGGAGCAGTCCCTGACCGATACTGGCGGCGGGTCACCGACTCGCGGCTCGGGCCAGTTGGCGCCCTACCGGGTGCCCGTGGCACCAGGGTGGGTCGATTACAACGGCCACATGAGTGAATGGGCCTACCTACTCGTGATGGGCAACAACTCTGACGCGTTCTTCCGTTACGTCGGCATCGATGAGGCCTACCGGGCCGGCGGTGCGTCGTTGTACACCGTTGAGACGCACATTCACAACTATCTCGAGGCGTCCGAGGGTGAGCTGCTGACTCTGACGTTGCAGGTGCTCGGGTGCGACAGCAAACGTGTCCACGTAGCTCACCGGATTCTGCGCGAGGACGATGAACTCATCGCCACCGGTGAGCAGATGCTCTTGCATGTAGACACCACGGCGGGCAGGACCAGTGTTATGCCGGAGGCTGTCCAAGCCCGGGTGACCGACGTCGCACAGGCTCATCGCGACATGGAGCGGCCGCAGTGGGTTGGTCATGTTATGGCGATCCCCGGAGATATGGAAGGCCCCATCGCGGCGGGTGACCTCAGGTCGGAGGGCACCGGATGAACTTCGGACTCAGCGCGGAGCAGGAGGCCGTGATGAGCACGGTCCGACGATTCGCCGAGCGTGAGCTCTATCCACACGAGGACGAGGTCGAGCGCCTCGACGACGTGCCCGATGAGATGGCGCAAGAGATCCGCGCGAAGGCACTCAGGTCCGGCCTGTACGCCGCGAACATGCCCGAGGCGATCGGCGGCGGCGGCCTTGACAGCATCGGGGTGACCTTGGCCGAACGGGAGCTCGGGCGAGCGTCCTTCGCGCTGCAGATGCTGGTGGCACGGCCCAGCAACATCCTCCAGGCGTGCGTGGGACATCAGATCGAGGCCTACTTGCTGCCGACCGTGCGCGGCGATCGCCACGACTGCCTGGCGATGACTGAGCCAGGCGCCGGCTCAGATGTGCGCAGCATGACAACCCAGGCGGTTCGGGACGGGGGCGACTGGGTGATTTCCGGGACCAAGCACTTCATCTCGCACGCAGACAAGTCCGACTTCGTGATCCTGTTTGCCGCCACCGGCACAGAGCAGACCTCCCGTGGCCCGCGCAACCTGGTCAGCACTTTCCTGGTGGATATGGGCACCCCCGGTTTCACGGTCCACCGCGGCTCGAGTTGTGTGTCCCATCGCGGATACCACCAATGCGAGTTGGTCTTCGAGGACTGCCGAGTGCCTGGCACTGCGCTGCTCGGCGAGGCCGGACGGGGCCTGGAGCTGATGGACCAATGGTTGGGCGCGAGCCGCCTGACCGTGGCAGCCACCAGCGTCGGACGCGCCCGGAGGGTCCTCGATACGGCCCTGGACTGGGCCGCAACCCGCAAGCAGTTCGGGCAGACGATCGGAACATTCCAGGGCATCGGGTTTCAATTGGCCGACCTCGCAGTGTCTGTCGAGGCGGCCGACCTGCTCACCCTGCAAGCGGCCTCAAGGCTCGAGCAGGGCAGGATGAGCGCTCAGGACGCGGCGATGGCAAAGTTGTTCGCCTCCGAGATGCTGGGCACGGTGACTGACACCGCTGTGCAGGTATTCGGCGGGACCGGCTTGATGAGTGATGCGCCGCTCGAGCGCTGGTGGCGCGATGCACGGGTAGAGCGGATCTGGGATGGAACTAGCGAGATCCAGCGGCTGATCATTTCCAGGGCATTGCTGCGGCCCAGGGAGCGGTCCGCGTGAGCCAGGGGTCCGCCGTTCGCACCGAGGTCGAAGGCCAGACCCTGACGGTCACTCTGGACCGGCCGAAAGCTAACGCCATAGACGCGGCGACCAGCCGCCTGCTGTATGACGCGTTCGCTCGATTGCGCGACGACCCCCAGTTGCGGGTCGGCATCGTGACCGGTTCCGGCGATCGCTTTTTCAGCGCGGGATGGGACCTGAAGGCCGCAGCCGCTGGCGAGGCGGCGGACGCGGACTTCGGTCAGGGAGGTTTCGCTGGCCTGACCGAGTTCCACGACATTGGCAAGCCGGTGATCGCCGCCGTGAACGGCATGGCCATGGGTGGCGGCTTTGAGCTTGCCCTGGCCGCAGACCTGGTGGTCGCCGCTGAGCACGCGGTCTTCGCGCTTCCCGAGGCGACGCTCGGTCTGGTCGCCGACTCTGGTGGGCTGCAACGCGTGCCGACCCGCCTGCCCCGCGCAGTGGCGGTCGAACTCTTGCTGACCGGACGTCGGATGGAGGCCGCCGAGGCAGCCCGGTGGGGGCTGGTCGCCGAGATTGCCCCCGCCCAGGATCTGCTGAAAACCGCACGCGAACTAGCGAAGCGCATCTGCGCATCGGCCCCACTGTCTGTGGCGGCAACCCTCGAGGTAGTGCGCGCCACCGAGGGGCAGAGCGTGCAGGACCGCTTCGCGACGATGCGCGCCGGATTAGCAACATACTCCCGAATCAGCAGTTCTCACGACGCCCAGGAGGGCCCCCGCGCATTCGTGGAGGGCCGCCCGCCCCGATGGCAAGGCAACTGACCCGCTCGCCTGCGTGATCTACCCGCACGACCCACTGAGCCGACCCGGCACTTCTAGGTCAGCCCTACCTGCGCCCTCACTGGGGCCAGGACCTTTGGCCCTGGCCCCCGGCGATCTCCGGATGAGAGTGTCGAAGAGACCCGGCATCGCCTGCCGGTGAGCAGCGCTCGATCTGAGGAGAGACGTCATGGCCGACAGCAATGGCCCCCTAGTGGTGGGGTACGACAGTTCACCCGATGCGGATTGGGCGGTCGACTGGGCCGCCGTGGAGGCCGTCCGTCGCGGGCGCAGCCTGATCGTGTTGTTTGCAGCAGACCTCCCGAGGCTTACCGGACCCGACATCACCATGGGACACCAGGGCGACCACGCACAGGAGATGGCTGAAGCCGTCGCCCAGGCAGGCGTGAAGCGAGCCCGAGCCGCGGCCCCGGAGGTGGCAGTCGAAGCGAGGATCACCAGGCTCGGGGCGGCTGTCGCGTTGATAGAAGCCTCGGTAGACGCTTCATTACTGGTGGTCGGTGGGCGTGGGCGGCTCCGGTTGTCCGAGGCATTGCTGGGCACGGTCCAGTTCGCGGTGACCGCTCATGCCCAATGCCCGGTCGTCGTGGTGCCACCTGAGTGTGATGTAGTGCCCGACTCGGAGCATCCTGTGGTCGTCGGCGTAGATGGTTCGCAAGACAGCAAACGGGCCGTGCGAGTTGCTGCCGAGGGTGCGGCGCAGCGAGGGGTGTCCCTGATCGTGGTCGGTGCGTGGCAGCAGCCACCCACCTGCGACTGGAGTCGCTTCTACGTTGTCGATGATCAGTGGCGGGACGAGATACTCGCTGCCGCCCGAGGAAGCGCAACGCAGAACGTGACCGACGCCGCGCAGAACATCAGGGCGGAGTATGCCGATCTCGATGTACACGAACTCGTCGTAGAAGGGCGTCCCTCAATGGTCCTGGCCGAGGAGTCGGTCAACGCCGGCCTCGTTGTCGTAGGCGCCCGAGGCCGTAACGACATGGTCACCCTTATGTTCGGTTCGGTAGGTCGCAACCTCATTCACAGCACCCACTGCCCGGTACAGGTCATCCGCGGATACACGGCGCATTCAGCTGGCCCCAGGACCAGCGTCACGACGGCCGAAGCTGAGATGGTCGCCGATGAAATCGGCATCAATTTCGCTGATGTCGAGTTCGATCTCGACCAGTTCCAGCAGGGGATCGTCGTTGAACTCGAGCACGGCACAGTCGACACCGCCACCAATGTCACTGACGACGACCTGGTGGTCACCGCCAAGATCGCCTGGGCCCACCTCAATGAATTCGCCGACTACTACACGCGGCTTGCGGTCATGGAAGCACAGGCACATGCTGAGTCCTCCTGACGGCCGGGTGTTGCCGAGGCCCAAGAGAGACAGCGGTACACCCGCTCGTGGTCTTCGGTGCCCCAACGGCCTTCGCTCGAGGACATCGCGGCAATCCTAGAACGACACCCGGCCCGGTTTGCGAACGCTTCGGAGTTGCGGCTGCGCCTCCTCCCTGACAACCCTCAAACGCAGCCCACACCCGGTGATCAGCCTGCAAAGCGATGCTGACCTCCGGCACGGTGTCGGCTGATCGGGCTCTGTGACAACGAGCGCTGCGGTGGGATGCTCTCACCATGATCCACGGACTAGAGATCACACTGGACGAGGCCATCACCGTCGTGGCCTCCACGATCGGGATGTACGTCGCCTTCTTGCTCATGGTGCGCATCTTTGGCTCCCGCGTATTGGCCCGAATGTCGGCATTCGACCTGGTGGTGACCCTGATGATGGGTGCAATTGCGGGACGAGCCGTGCTCGGGCACACCCCGGTGTTGGCTGCCGGGGTGCTCGGGCTGGCCACCCTGCTGCTGTTGGAGGTGCTGGTCGGGGCCGGCCGAGCGCACCACGGAAGCAACCGGTTGATGACCCCTCCACCCGTGCTGATCATCGAGAACGGCGTCCTGCTGGAGGCGGGGATGCGCAAGGCTCACATCACGACGGCCGAGGTCGCCGGGGCGTTGAGACAGGCTGGGGTCCTCCAGCTCAAGGAGGTGCAGTTCGGGGTCTTCGAGTCCACCGGCGCTATCAGCGTGCTGCGTCGCGGACCCACGGTCGATGAGGAGTTACTCGCCGACGTCATCGTTCCCGCGCGACCAGGACCCAGTGCGAGCGACGTTTAGTCAAAGATGATTCAAGGACTCTCCTCGCGGGCGTCAGCCTCGCGGCCGCTCCCCCTGTTGATTCTCCTTCTTTTCAGAGACGTCCATTGCTGTCCGGCGTGATGGCGGGCGCGGTGAAGGGATAGCCCTCAGGTCGCGCCTTAGGATGACCGGCATGCCCCGCCGGCCAAGCAATCGAAATCCGTTGTCACAGGATGGTCTATGAGCGGGCGGCCAACACTGGAGGAGGTCGCCGTCCGATCGGGTGTATCGCGTGCCACGGTCTCGCGGGTAGTGCGCCAGGAACGATCGGTCGATCCGAATCTGGTGCGCGTCGTCAACAAGGCGATCGAGGACCTCGGGTATGTCCCCAATGCCGCAGCTCGGTCCCTCATGACCCGACGCTCCGGTGCGGTGGCCCTCATTGCGGCCGAATCGGACAAGCGGGTTTTCGGCGATCCATTCTTCGCCTCAATCGTGCGCGGGGCCAGCCACCATCTGTCCGACGCCGGGGTCCAATTGGCGCTGTCGATGGCCCAGAGCGCCGAAGACCTCAGCCGATTGCGCTCCTTCCTCAGCGCGGGAGCCGTCGATGGCGCCATGGTCATCTCCGAACACGAAGACCTCGACGTGCTCGGCACCTTGGCTGCGGCCGACGTCCCCTTGGTTTTCGGGGGCAGACCCTTCACCGACAGCCCAGAAGTGACATATGTCGATCATGAAAACCGGCAGGGCGGTGCCATGGCTGCCCGTCGGTTGTTGGACAGGGGGTGTACGCGCATCGGCACCGTGTGCGGACCCCAAGACATGTCTGCAGGAGTCGACCGCTTGGCAGGCTTCGGCGACGTGCTAGGTGGGGGGTTCGACAAGAGCCGGGTCGAGATGGCCGACTTCACCACCGAAGGCGCAGTGATCGCGACCGCAGCGCTGCTAGCACGGCACCCCGACCTCGACGGGCTCTTCGTGGCATCAGACCTGATGGCGCTGGGGGCCATCAGAGCGCTGGCTGGGCGCGGACGAACGGTGCCGAACGACGTAGCCGTTGTCGGCTTCGACGACAACGACGTGGCAGCCGCTGTAGTGCCCGCGCTGACCACCATCCGCCAGCGCACCCATCTGCAGGGGAGCCTGATGGCGCGCCTGCTGCTAGGACAACTCGGCCACGAAGACGACGCGGTATGGCCCGACGGGGTCCGACGCCTCAAGTCTGGCTCCTTGATCCTCGACGTCGAGCTTGTTGCCAGAGAGAGCGGATGACGCAAGCCCTCGAAGGTAACCCCGGACTGGCTCCTGTAAGGATGGCGCTCAATGATCGATGTTGATGTGGCCGTTATCGGTGGTGGCCAAGCTGGTCTGGCGGCCGGTTACTACCTGCAGCGGGCAGGGCACCAGTTCGTGATCCTCGATGACCAACCCACACCCGGCGGTTCCTGGACGCGTACGTGGCCCTCGCTTCGGCTGTTTTCCCCGGCTGAGTTTGCGTCCCTGCCGGGACGCCCCATGCCCCCGTGGCCAGACGGTTTTCCACCCGCTTCGCATGTCGTCGACTACCTCGCAGCGCACGAGAAACGCTACGCCCTGCCAGCGGAGCGGCCAGTCCGGGTGACCGGAGTGACCCGAGCGGGCGCAGACCTGGTCATCGCTTCCACAGACCGGTTGTGGCGGGCGCGCCGGGTCATCAGCGCCACCGGCACCTGGCAACAACCGTTCTGGCCGATCTACCCCGGCGCCCGCGAATTCTCCGGTGAACAGCTCCATACCGTCGACTATCGGGAGCCGACCGACTTCACCGGTCAGCAGGTTGTGATTGTGGGTGGTGGCAACTCCGCCGCTCAACTGGTCGCCGAGATCTCCACCGAAGCCAGTACGACCTGGGTGACCACCCGGCCGCCACGATTCCTGCCTGATGACGTCGATGGACGCGTGCTCTTCAAACTGGCCTCACAACGCGCTGCTGCTCTGGCGGCCGGACACGCCGATCCCGACGGCATAGCAGCGCTTGGAGACGTGGTCATGGTCCCGGAAGTGCGCTCGGCGCGGGACCGCGGTGTCCTGCACGCCCAGCCGATGTTCGACCGGCTTACCCCCGACGGCATCGCCTGGGGACCACGGCAACAGGACGCCGACGCCATTGTGTGGGCCACCGGATTCCGACCCGCCCTCGCCCACCTCCGCCCGCTACGGCTGCATGAACGCGACGGCACAATCGCGATGTCCGGGACTCGCGTCGTGAAGGAGCCGAACCTGCACCTACTCGGCTACGGCGACTGGACCGGGCCCGGATCGGCGACAATCCTGGGTGTGGGACGTACAGCCAAAGCAGCTGTTTCCCGGCTTGATCTCTCAGCACAGCTGACACAATCCCGGCGGGCGGGACCAACGACCCTTGTTCACGCAACAGGCCTCTCTTAGAGTTGGTCCATGAGCACCGACGACCCGGTCCGCGAACTGCACGAGTTGGAGTGTTGGGAACGGCTCGAGGCTGGCGAGTTCGGCCGGCTCGCCTACCACCTCCTCGATGAGGTGCACATTGTCCCCATCAACTATGCGGTGGGCTCCGGCCACCGCCTCCTCTTCCGCACCGCCGAGGGCAGCAAGTTGCTTGGCGTGGTGATGCACGGCGACGTCGCCTTCGAGGTCGATGAGTTCGAGGGCGAGGTGGCCTGGAGCGTCGTGGCGCGCGGGCGGGCCCGGAAGGTCGATGGCCAGGAGGCGCGCGACGCGGACAACCTGCCGCTGCGGCCCTGGGTCCATACGCCGAAATACAACGTCGTGGCGATCGACGTCACGGATGTCACGGGGCGAGCGTTCGACCTCGACCGACCCTGGCTGCAGATGCGCCCCACCACAGAGTCCTGAGGACTCCGGTCATTGTCAGCGCGACTGTGCCAGCGAGCGCGGTGCCCAGCAACCGTCGCGAGGTGCTGCTCATGAGGGTGACGTTCAACGGCAGCAGCGCACTGGCGATGAACGCGCTCTCGAGGACAACGCGGAGCGGTAGGGATTGGTGCGCTCGGTCGGGTCAACGCCGAGTTCGGACTCGGGCGTCTGGTCGAGCCACCAGGATGACCCCTCGATCGTTGGTTCCGGCCACGCCAACCACGAGTCCAGCCGTTGAAACGACATCCATCACGTCACCCCTGCTGGCCCCTTCCTACGGTGCGGCCGAAAGCCCCTGCCTTTAGTCTCCCTTGCCA
Organism: Ornithinimicrobium sp.; assembly: GCA_049649785.1. Lineage (GTDB taxonomy): Bacteria > Actinomycetota > Actinomycetes > Actinomycetales > Dermatophilaceae > Ornithinicoccus. The sequence continues at coordinate 10,255 of JBARZG010000054.1, forward strand.
CATACGGTGTGAGGTATGACGGAGGTAGACAAGCAGGCCGCGCTCGTTCAACGGGTGCGGGAGTCGGTGATCGGTGAGGACCAGGTCATGCACGGCCCTTATGGGCCGCGACGGGTCACGTATGCCGACTACACGGCTTCCGGGCGGGCGCTGAGCTTCATCGAGGACTTCATCCGCGGCGAGGTCCTGCCGCGGTATGCCAACACGCACACAGAGTCCAGCGGCACCGGGTTACAGACCACCCGGCTGCGCGAGGACGCCAGGGCAGTGATCCACCAGGCGGTCGGGGGTACCGAGGATGACGTGATCATCTTCACCGGCTCCGGTGCCACCGGTGCAATCGACACGTTGATCGGCATCCTCGGCCTGCGCATCCCCTCGCAACTGGAGGACCAACACCGGCTCAGCGCCAACATTCCTCCGCAGCAGCGCCCGGTCGTCTTCCTCGGGCCGTTCGAGCACCATTCGAACGAGTTGCCGTGGCGGGAGTCGATCGCCGATGTCGTCGTCATCGCGCAGGACGGCGACGGGCACATCGACCTCTCCGCGCTTGAGCAGCTCCTGATCCACTATGCCGCGCGGCCACTGCTCATCGGGTCCTTCTCGGCGGCGAGCAACGTCACAGGCATCCTGAGTGATCAGAACGCTATCGCGGGCTTGCTGCATGCCCACGGGGCGCTGTCGCTATGGGACTTCGCGGCCGCCGCGCCGTATGTCGAGCTGCGCATGCGGGCGAGCGGTGGACTCCCGGGCTCGCACAAGGACGCCATGTTCCTCAGCCCACACAAATTCGTCGGCGGCCCAGGCACGCCAGGGGTTCTGGTGGTTCGCCGCGAACTGCTCGGTAACCGGGTGCCCGACGTGCCCGGCGGGGGCACCGTAGAGTATGTCAACCCCACCGAGCACCACTACCTGTCCGACCCGGTTGCCCGCGAAGAAGGTGGCACGCCAGCAATTATCGAGGCGATCCGGGCTGGGCTGGTGTTCGGTCTCAAGCAGGCGGTCGGCGTCGAGGTCATCCGGGCCAACGAGGACCGGTTCCTGCGCCGAGCGGTGCAGGCATGGGTCACCGAACCGGCAATCGAGGTGCTCGGCAACCTCGCTGCCGAGCGACTCTCGATTGTCTCTTTTGTGATCCGTTCGCCCGCCGGGCGCTACCTACACCACAACTTCGTCGTGTCACTGCTGAACGACCTGTTCGGTATCCAGTCCCGGGGCGGCTGCTCGTGCGCGGGCCCGTACGGACACCGTCTGCTAGGCATCGACGTGGACCGCTCGCACCGCTTCGAGCAACAGATCGCAGCCGGTTGCGAGGGCATCAAGCCCGGCTGGGTCAGGGTCAACTTCAACTATTTCCTGTCCGACACCGTCGCCGACTACCTCATCGAGGCGGTGCGCTTCATCGCACGGCACGGACACCTGTTCCTGGGCGACTACCGATTCGACCCGGCCAGCGCGCTCTGGCGACACCGCGGCGGGTTAGTCGAACCCCCCTTGCGCCTGGCCCAACTGCGGTATACCGCCGATGGCGCCCTGACCTATCCACGTCACCTCGACCGGGCTCCAGAAAGCGATCTTGCCGGCTACCTCGTGGAGGCTGCCGAGATAGCCGCCCAACCCGGCCGGGCAGAGGTCCCCGACCAGGCTCACCTGTCCGAAGACTTCGATGCCCTTCGATGGTTCGACCTACCTACCCGCTGCCTCCTCAGCTAGTGCTCCCGTATGTGGTCTGCAGGCGAAAACGGCCACGTCTGCCCGAACAGACGCCGCCACATACACCTGCCCTGTCGACTCACTCGCCGATCCGCTCCGTATATCTGGTAGGCCCTCAGTTGACGATCATGATCGGTGAGGTGGCCCGGTGAAGGACGCCCAGGCTCACCGAGCCAAGGAGCGCTCCAGCCTGGCTGCCATGGCCTCGTGTCCCGAGCACCAGCAGACCACCCTCATCACCGGCCTGGACCAGGCCCTCGACAGCACGGTCCTCAATCACCGT
>JBARZG010000055.1:0-29748 GCA_049649785.1 Ornithinimicrobium sp.
CCGAAGATCTTCTCGCAGAAGAGGCCGTCCTTCTCCGGCTTCAGCGTGCGGTAGTTGATGGTTTCCGGCTTCTTGACCTCCCCATGACTCCAGCGGCGGATGTCGTCCACCGTGGCCAGGCCAATGCGCAACTCGTCGAAGAAGTTGACGTCGAGCACGTGGGTCCTTCTTTCGTGAGATCTCGTGAGTTCTCAGGTAGTTCGAAACTGCTGTTTTTTCCTACTGTGTGATGGGTATGCCGGTCCGCTCCGCCTCATCGAGTGAGCGGACGGCATACCGCTATGCCACTCGCTGAGACTTGCTTTCGCGTGTGATGCCGAACCGTGCGGTCCGGTCCGCCCCGCACAGAGGCGGAGACCCCAGCAAGCTCGTGTACTCCCGCACTGGCATCACACCTCCTCGACCGAGCTCGGCTCGCGCCGCGACAAGTCAATGCCCAATTCCTCGGCCGCACGGAACACCTCGGTGTCGCTATCGCGCAGGTCGATGTGCGTGCCGTCGCTGGAGAGCACCTCGACGTTCAGGCACAAGGACTGCATCTCCTTGATCAGCACCTTGAACGACTCGGGGATGCCCGGCTCGGGCACATTTTCACCCTTGACGATCGACTCATAGACCTTGACTCGGCCGGTGACGTCGTCGGACTTGATCGTCAGCAACTCCTGCAGTGCGTACGCCGCGCCGTATGCCTCAAGCGCCCAGACCTCCATCTCACCGAATCGCTGGCCACCGAACTGAGCCTTACCACCCAACGGCTGCTGGGTGATCATCGAGTAGGGACCGGTGCTGCGGGCGTGAATCTTGTCGTCGACCAAGTGGTGCAACTTCAAGATGTACATGTAACCCACCGCTACAGCCTCAGGGAACGGCTCCCCGGAGCGGCCGTCGAAGAGCCGGGCCTTACCGGACTCACCGATCAAGCGTTGCCCGTCGCGTGTCGGCAACGTGGACTCCAACAGACCGGTGATCTCACCCTCACGGGCACCGTCGAACACCGGGCTAGCCACCCGAGTGCGCGGCGATGCCTCACGGGCATCAGCGGGGATCTGCCGGGCCCACTCGGGACTGCCGGCGATCTCCCAGCCTTGCGCAGCAGCCCAACCGAGGTGCAACTCCAGGATCTGACCGACGTTCATCCGGCCGGGCACACCCAGCGGGTTGAGCACGATGTCGACCGGGGTGCCGTCCTCCATGAACGGCATGTCCTCGACCGGAAGGATCTTGGAGATGACGCCCTTGTTGCCGTGCCGCCCGGCGAGCTTGTCGCCATCGGTGATCTTGCGCTTGTTGGCCACGTAGACGCGCACCAGTTGGTTGACGCCGGGGGGCAATTCGTCGCCCTCTTCGCTGTCGAAGACCTTGACACCAATGACTGTGCCGGTCTCGCCGTGCGGCACCTTCATCGAGGTGTCGCGCACCTCGCGGGCCTTTTCACCGAAGATCGCCCGCAGCAGTCGCTCTTCGGGCGTCAGCTCCGTCTCACCCTTAGGGGTGACCTTGCCGACCAGCAGGTCGCCGTCGCGCACTTCGGCGCCGATCCGGATGATCCCGCGCTCGTCGAGATCGGCGAGGACCTCGTCGGAGACGTTGGGGATATCGCGGGTAATCTCCTCAGGGCCCAACTTGGTGTCCCGGGCGTCGATCTCGTGCTCCTCGATGTGGATCGAGGACAGCACGTCATCCTGCACCAGCCGCTGACTGAGGATGATCGCGTCTTCGTAGTTGTGGCCTTCCCACGGCATGAATGCCACGAGCAGGTTGCGACCCAGCGCCATCTCGCCACCGTCGGTCGCCGGACCGTCCGCCAACAGTTGGCCGGACTCGACGCGGTCACCCTCGTTGGTCCGGGCCTGCTGGTTGTAGCAGTTGCCTTGGTTGGATCGGGTGAATTTGTCCACCCGGTAACTGGTGTACGTGCCGTCGTCGTTCGTCACCGAGACGATGTCAGCTGAGACGGCCGAAACCACTCCGGGCTTGTCTGCGCGCACCACGTCGCCTGAGTCCAGCGCGGCGCGCCACTCCATACCGGTTCCGACCAGCGGAGCCTCGGCGCGCACCAACGGCACGGCCTGACGCTGCATGTTGGCACCCATCAGGGCCCGGTTGGCATCGTCGTGCTCCAGGAACGGGATCATCGCGGTCGCTGCCGAGACCATCTGGCGAGCCGAGACGTCCATATAGTCGACCTCGCCGGCCGGAACGTCGACGGCGTCACCCTCACGGGCGCGCACTAGCACTCGTTCGGTGGCGAACGTGCCATCCTCGCCCAACTCGGCGTTGGCCTGCGCGATCACAAAGCGGTCTTCTTCATCGGCCGACAGGTATTCGACTTCGTCGCTGACCTTGCCGCCGATCACTCGACGGTACGGGGTCTCGACGAATCCGAACGGGTTGATCCTCCCGTAGGAGGCTAACGAGCCGATCAGGCCGATGTTCGGTCCCTCGGGGGTTTCGATCGGGCACATGCGGCCGTAGTGCGAGCGGTGGACGTCGCGGACCTCCATCCCGGCACGGTCACGGGACAGGCCACCAGGACCAAGCGCCGAGAGCCGACGCTTGTGGGTCAGCCCAGCCAACGGGTTGTTCTGGTCCATGAACTGGGACAACTGGCTGGTGCCGAAGAACTCCTTGATGGAGGCCACGACCGGACGGATGTTGATCAGGGTCTGTGGGGTGATCGCCTCGACATCCTGCGTCGTCATCCGCTCGCGCACGACGCGCTCCATCCGAGACAGGCCGGTACGGACCTGGTTCTGGATGAGCTCGCCGACACTACGAAGTCGGCGGTTGCCGAAGTGGTCGATGTCGTCAACCTCGGCCGGCAACTGCTCACGCTTGCCGCCGCGAGTGATCTCGATGCTTTCATCGCCAGCGTGCAGCGCCACGATGTAACGGATGGTGGCGACAATGTCGTCTACTCCCAGCACCGACTCGCTGAGCGGCGCCTCAAGGCCGAGTTTCTTGTTGATCTTGTAGCGACCGACCTTGGCCAGGTCGTAGCGCTTGGGGTTGAAGTACAGGTTCTCCAGCAGGTTCTGCGCAGCCTCGCGGGTGGGCGGTTCGCCCGGACGCAACTTGCGATAGATGTCGAGTAGCGCCTCGTCCTGGTTGGCCGTGTTGTCCTTCTCCAGGGTGAGCCGGATGGACTCATAGTCGCCGAACTCCTCCAGGATCTGAGCCTCGGTCCAACCCAGGGCCTTGAGCAGCACCGTGACGCTCTGCTTGCGCTTGCGGTCAACGCGCACACCCACCATGTCGCGCTTGTCGATCTCGAACTCCAGCCACGCACCCCGGCTCGGGATGATCTTAGAGGTGTAGACGTCCTTGTCCGAGGTCTTGTCCAACGAACGCTCGAAGTAGACTCCGGGGCTACGCACCAACTGGGACACCACGACGCGCTCGGTGCCATTGACGATGAAGGTGCCTCGGTCGGTCATCAGCGGGAAATCACCCATGAAGACGGTCTGGCTCTTGATCTCACCGGTGGAGTTGTTGATGAACTCGGCGGTGACGAACAGCGGCGCGGAGTAGGTCATGTCGCGCTCTTTGCACTCATCGATCGAGTACTTCTGCTCCTCGAAGCGGTGATCGCGGAACGACAGCGACATGGAGCCGGAGAAGTCCTCGATTGGGGAGATCTCCTCAAAAATCTCCTCTAGGCCCGAGCGGTCCGGCACATCGGTGCGCCCGGCCTTGGCCGCAGCGGCAACACGTGTTTGCCAGTCCTCGTTGCCGAGCAGCCAGTCGAAACTGTCGGTCTGCAAGGCGAGGAGGTCCGGAACCTCCAAGGGCTCTCTGATTTTTGCGAAACTCAATCGGCCAGAAGCCGTACGAGCGGTGGTTACAGTCTTTTTAGCAGTGCGCGAGGCAGCCAAGGATGGTCCTTCCACGGGCCTTTACAAGCGGCTAGGTCAACGCGGCCCCCAAGCCCCCGAGTGCACACGCGATGCGCTACGTCGAAAACGGCGATCAGCGAAGGATCGACAGTGCCGGAGTAGCAAGCGGTGGGCGAGGAGCGCTGAGTGGGCAGCGCAAACAGTCACCCTACACCTGCGGACAGCCTTCGTCCAACGCGCCCCCCGGCGCTGGCCGAGACCCCATCTGCCTCGGCGTGCCCACTCGGTGCGTCCTCTGCGTTGAGAACACCATGATCCTCCCTGCCGGTCAGCAGATCGTCAAGTGCAAGACGGTCCGAATATGCGCCGTGCTCCGTTCAGCCAAGGACCAGTTTCCGCAGGTTGAGCGCGAAGTTGCGCCCATTTTGCCCGGTTGAGCGCGAAGTTGCGCCCATTCAGCCCGGTTGAGCGCGGTATTGCGCCCATTCCGCCCGGTTGAGCGCGGTATTGCCCTCACCATATCCAGCACCCCGTGTCACCAACCTCCGTGGTCAGTACAGCTAGGGCTTCCGGGCCGTGACAGACAAGGTCGCGGACACCCCACCACAGTGGTCGGATGCCCGCGACGAGTTGTTCATGCCCGGACAGAGGTGTCCGGTCTGCAGGACTACTTCAGGTTGACGGTGGCTCCGGCGCCCTCAAGGGACTCCTTCGCCTTGTCTGCTGCTTCCTTGTCGACCTTCTCCAGGATGGCCTTGGGCGCGCTGTCAACGAGGTCCTTGGCTTCCTTCAGACCCAGCGAGGTCAGCGAACGGACCTCTTTGATGACCTGGATCTTTTTGTCACCAACGGACTCCAGCACGACGTCGAACTCGTCCTGCTCTTCTTCGACCGGGGCCTCGCCCGTGGGGGCGGCGGCGCCAGCAACGGCTACGGGGGCCGCAGCGGTGACGTTGAACGTCTCCTCGAACTGGCTAACGAACTCGGACAGCTCGATTAGCGTCATCTCCTTGAACGTGTCAAGGAGCTCTTCAGTGCTCATCTTCGCCATGGTGGCGTTCCTTCCTTTTTGTGCCGTGAGTGGCTGTGGTGATGGTGTCGTGAGCGCCGCTTGAGTTGGGGGCGCTCACGCTGTTCGGATTACTCCGAGGTCGTGCTGTCGCCACCCTCGGCGACGTCTGCGGTGGCCTCGTTGACCGGTCCTGCCTCGGCTTCGGCGACTGGCTCTGTGGCCGGCTCGTCAGTCTCAGTGGCGGGTGCAGCGAGCTTGGCGTTGGCGGTCTCTTCGACTGCGTCGGCGTCTGCGGTTGCTGGGGCGGGCTCGGGGTCAGCGGAGGCCGGGGTCGCCGGGCCTTCTGCTTCGACCTTGGCGCGTAGAGCTTCGACCACACGTGCTGTCTGAGACAGCGGGGCGGCGAATAGCGATGCAGCGTTGCTCAGCGAGGCGTTCATTGCGCCGGCCAACTTGGCCAGGAGCGTCTCGCGGGATTCCAGGTCGGCGAGCTTGGTGATTTCGCTCGGGCTGAGTGGCTTTCCGTCCAGCACACCAGCCTTGATCACCAGGGCCGGGTGCGCCTTGGCAAAATCACGCAGCCCCTTGGCTGCTTCGACAACGTCGCCGTTGACGAAGGCGATAGCCGAAGGACCCTGCAGGTGCTCATCGAGGCTGGTGACTCCGGCCTCGGTGGCGGCCCGCTTGGTCAGCGTGTTCTTCACCACGATGTAACTCGCGTGCTCACGCATTGACGTGCGCAGTTCCGAGAGTTGCGCCACGGTCAAGCCGCGGTATTCGGTTAGCACGGCTGCCTCCGAGGTGCGGAACTTGTCCGTCAGCTCGGCAATGGCAGCAGCCTTCTCAGGTGTCGCCATGAAGCCTCCTTGTCTCATCTGCCGGCGCCCGGGCATACAGAAAGCCCTGGCAACAGGAGCCAGGGCTTGGGCAGCAGACTGCAACAAACACTCACACCTGCGCTGGTCGCCCGCATGAACGGGACCTTGGCTCACGCTGTCGCACGCTGCGGCATCGCTGAGAACCGGCGGTCATTGGTCGGTGCTTATTGTAGTGCCCCCTCAGGCCCCACCCAAATCCGCTTCGTTGCCTCATCTCAGGGTGCCCGCGTAGGTGTGTTCCTTGGTGTGGAGTAGAGCCGAAACTCGCGAATGCGCGAGTGTCCTCGACTGCGAGCGGAGCAACCTAGCTCGCGAGCATGGAAGGTACGCGCTCGGTGCCCTTCCCCGGAGGAACGGTATGGCGTTGCGCCCAGTTCTCGTGCTGAAGTAGCCAAATGCCCGATGCCCCAAACACGACTCCCGATGAGGCAGCCTTCCGCGACCTCGCCCAGGCGTCGCGGCGCCTGTGGCGGACCATCGAGTTCGAGCACACGAACCGCGAGCGCGGTACGGTGCGCGCCTGGATTCGACCCTTCGACCTACGCGTAGAGGCCGCCGACGGCACCATCACCGTGGAGGATAGCCGGCCAAGGACACCTCGGGCGATGTTATGGGCCGTGTTTGATAGCGCCGACAAGCGGATGCCAGTGAGGTACGCCGAGGCGCCCGAGCTCGAAGGCCCAGCCTCGGAGGCCGAATCCGCCTCCGACGCTCCGTCCGCTCATGTCGAGGCTCGCGAGAGGCGCGAGGTAGAGATGCTGGAAGACCCAATTTATGAGAACTACCGATGGGCCGCCATGCTTAGACCCGATGAACTCGCAGTCGGCGGACACGGCGAGGAGGTGTATGAAGCAGCGGTGGCTGCTGGGGTCGACCCCGAGACAGTCAACATGCCGGGTGTGGTTATAGAACGCTTCTGGGCCGAGCGACGAAATGGCCGCCACACCTGGTGGGCCGAACTCAGTCCGGACCCGAAGTCGTATGAGCCCCGGTGTGGATGCTGCCCACTTCTCGAGAATGAGGTCACTTTTCGCCTAGAGTTCGCCGACATTCCGGAGCTGTCTGAGGCCAACGATCCGGCCTGCGAATTCCCCACCAGGTTCCGCGTCGCGCTCGATGTTGAAACCGGGCTGTGTGTCAGCGTCGAGCATCTCGACGGCACAGAGACCGGTGAGGCCTTTTCAGTGAACATCCTGGGTGTCGACAACACGCTGGCCGACAGCCTCTTCGAGAAGTGACGTCCGCCAACGGGCCCCCGTTTAAGCCCAGGATGCGGTGCGGCAAGCTTAAGAAGCCCGTGACCGCGCGGCGCGCGCGAAGGCGTCGAGGATCAGGCGATTGACCCGTGCGGGGTTGGCGAGATCAGCCCAGGTCAGCCGCACCACTTCATACCCCATCTGCCGCAGTCGGTCTTCTCGATATTTCTCGGCGCGCAAGTCCTCAGGGCTCTGATACTTCAGCATCCCGTCGAACTCCACGATGGTGCGCTCGGCGGCAAACAGGAAGTCCACCCGCGCAAGGAATTGGCCTGCGTCGCGCACGACAACCTGGGGCTCGGGTTCGGGCAGACCGCATACCCTCATCACCCACCGAGTTCTGGACTCCCCCGCCGACTCCATCCGGGCATCGGCAAGTTCTGCAACGGTCCGTGCAGCGCTCCCCCCTCGACCAAACCGACCAACGGCCAGAGCACGCGTCAGGTCGGCCGGCGTTGGCTCCTCACGCAGCAGCGCATCGGCACTGACCAGCCCGGCCTCGACGCCGAAGGTGTCGGCAACCTGCAGACAAGCCAGCGGCGCGATGACCATGGTCAGCCCATCGACGGTGGCCAGGTACGCCGGGTCAACATTGGCGTGCACTCGCAGTCCTGAGCCGCTCCGGCCCCGACGTCCGTCCGTGCGGACCATGTGAACGAGGTCATCGACCCCGAAGACGGGGATGCCCTGCAGGCTAAGAGAACTGTGGTGGCTGAGGGCCAGGTGAGACTGCCGGGCTGGGCCGTCAGCCTCACGTGATCGGCCCGCTGAGGTAGCAAGCAGACTCAGCATCACCGCCCGGGCACGAAGGGCGTGGCGCTCCCACGGCGGTGCAGCGTTCCACAGGTCGGCCTCGACAACCGCATCTCGCCGTATGCGGACAAGGCGGCTATCGCGCACCCAGGTCTGGACATGCTGAGGGGTGACCCCAATCGTGCCGAGATCACGTACGGAGGCAACACCGCCTTGGGCGGCCAACCGAGTCTGCAGAGCATCCACCCGCACAGAGTGCCCGAAGCGCTCTCCCGGTAGGGCCTTTATCCACAAGAAGAATAGGTGAGGCAAGAGAAAATAGCCGAGACACACGTTGCAACGTATGTCTCGGCTATTTTCTCGGCCTTCGGCTACCAACTCGTATGTCGGCGGCGTCGGGCCTACTCGCTATCGGTGGCGACGGCGCTCTTGCTGGAGTCCAGCGGTATGCCGGGGCCCATCGAACTGCTCATCGTGGCCTTGGTGATGTATCGGCCCTTGGCGGCCGACGGCTTGAGCCGCAGCACTTCGTCCATCGCGGCGGCGTAGTTTTCCGCCAGGGCCGTGGCCTCGAACGATGCCTTGCCGATGATGAAGTGCAGGTTGGAGTGCTTGTCGACGCGGAACTCGATCTTCCCGCCTTTGATGTCGCTCACGGCCTTGGCCGTGTCCATCGTCACAGTGCCGGTCTTCGGGTTCGGCATCAGGCCGCGGGGGCCAAGCACCTTACCGAGACGACCAACCTTGCCCATGAGGTCCGGGGTGGCGACGACTGCGTCGAAGTCCAACCATCCGCCGGCCACCTTGTCGACGAACTCATCGGACCCGACGTAATCTGCGCCCGCTTCCCGAGCCGCCTCGGCGCGGTCGCCATTGGCGAAGACCAACACGCGCGCAGTCTTCCCCGTGCCGTGCGGCAAGTTGACGGTGCCTCGGACCAGCTGATCGGCCTTACGCGGGTCGACGCCAAGTCGCAGCGACACCTGCAGAGTCGCGTCGTACGTTGTGGCCGAGGTTTCACGAGCCAATGCGATGGCCTCGCTCGGGGCGTATAGGGCGTCGGCGTCGATCTTCTCGGCTGCCGCGCGGTATGCCTTGCTGCGCTTCATGTGTGCTCCTTGGTGCTGTGTTGTGGAGATGTGGTCAAACGGACCAGCGCTGGCCCTGCCACGTCGCGTACCCGGACATCCCGGTTGCGACATTGTGCGATCTCGATGATCTTTCTGGGTCGTCGTGCGGTCCCACGATCGTAGAGGTCACTGCGTCGGTATGACAGTGACCACCGAGCCTGTATGCCGACCGGCGGGTCAGCCTTCGACGCTCACGCCCATGGACCGGGCGGTGCCCACGATGATCTTGGCGGCTTGGTCGATGTCATTGGCGTTCAAGTCACTCATTTTGGTTTCGGCGATCTCGCGCACCTGCTCCTTGGTCAACGAGGCGACCTTGGTTTTGTGCGGCTCGCCAGATCCTTTGGATACACCAGCGGCCTTCTTGATCAACTCAGCGGCCGGCGGCGTCTTGGTGATGAACGTGAAGGAACGGTCTTCATAGACCGTGATCTCCACCGGCACGACGTTGCCGCGCTGGCCTTCGGTCGCGGCGTTGTAGGCCTTGACGAACTCCATGATGTTGACGCCGTGCTGACCGAGCGCCGGGCCCACGGGCGGGGCAGGGGTGGCCTGACCTGCCTGGATCTGCAACTTGATGAAGCCGGACTTCTTTTTGGACTTGGGGGGCATGATGTATCTCTTTCCTAGTGGTGGGCCGACGCCGCGGGCGATGACCCGGTTGCATGCGCAAGGGGGAGCCCTTGTGCGTGGAGCACTGTATGCAGTTGAGGTTTTCTAGTTGTCGTTCGGGGACGCACACCGGCGGAGCCTTTGTACGTCTAAGTGCTGTCTCCAGTTGTCGCTACGGGGCACACGGGGACGGAGCCCCGGTGCGGTGTGTATGCAGTTGGGGTTTGTCGTTGTCCTTCGGGGGCTCACGGGGGCGGAGCCCCGTGCGAGAGCCCCCGTGCGATGCGATCAGATTTTGGCGACCTGGTTGAAGGCTAACTCGACCGGAGTCTCCCGGCCGAAAATGGACACCAAGACTTTGAGCTTCTGAGACTCAGGGATGATCTCAGAAATTGTGGCCGGCAGAGTCTCAAACGGCCCCTCCATGACGGTAACGGACTCACCGATCTCGAAGTCGATCTCAGGTGCCGGGCCTTTACGAGCAGCGCCGCTGCCACCAGCGGCGGCCTTGGCTTCGGCGGGCTGTTCGAAGACCGGGGCCAACATCGTGATGACCTCATCGATGCTCAGTGGCACCGGTTGGTGAGCGTTGCCCACGAAGCCAGTCACCCCAGGGGTATGCCGTACAGCGCCCCACGACTCGTCGGACAGATCCATCCGGACCAGGACGTACCCCGGCATCCGCACTCGGCGCACCTGCTTGCGCACACCGGACTTGATCTCGGTGACCTCTTCCATCGGCACTTCGACCGCGAAGATGTAGTCCTCCATGTTCAGGCTGGTGATACGGGTTTCGAGGTTGTGCTTGACCCGATTCTCGTAACCCGCATAGGAGTGGACGACGTACCACTCACCGAACTGGGATTGCAGAGTCGCGCGGAACTCTGCCGCGGGGTCGACGATCGAGTCCTCGGCGACGTCATCCGCAACGTCAGCCGCCTCGGTCTCCTGGCCATCGGCCACCTCGGCATCGACAACCTGGACAGGCGTCTCGGCTTCGGGTGCCTCAGCAACGCCGACCTGCGTGGTCGCGCTCTCTTCATCCGTATGGCCCGTGGGCTCCTGCGACATCTAGAACTTCCTCACTTCTTCTTCAATAGTGACCGTGTGCGGCCTCGATCAACGCTCTCGGCAATCAGCGAACCTTGCCGAGCGTGCCTCCTAGCCGAAGACCAACTCGACGAGACGCTGGAAAATCTGGTCCAGACCGAAGACGAAGGCCATGATGACGCTGACGAACACGAGGACGACGATGGTGTATGTCACGAGCTCGCGCTGCGTCGGTCTCACAACCTTGCGCAACTCACTCATCACCTGGGCGACGAATGAGCCTGGTCGCGCCGGCACTCCGCCCCCCGAGCGGGAACGCTCGACACCCGAGGTGTCGCGTGCGCTGGGATTGCTCACGTCCATGCCTCCCTTCGATGGTCAGTGGTCACACGCGTGGCCAGATGGCCGAGCAGGGCAAGAGGGACTCGAACCCACAACCGCTGGTTTTGGAGACCAGTGCTCTACCAATTGAGCTATTGCCCTTCGTGCAGCACCCGCCTGACACGGGGCATAGCCGAGCCATGGTGGTTGCAACACCCAAGCGCTCAGTCTACGACAGCGATCTAGTGAAGGCGAACCGCTGACGCAGTGGCGGTCTAGCGCGAACCGTCGACGCAGTGGCGGTTTGGCTTCGGGCTGCGACTCGCCCAGGAATGACCTCTACGTCATGACTGCCCAGCACGCTTGCCCGGAGCAGAGGCTGGGGTGGAAAGATGGTGCCGTGACTGCAGCCACTGAAGAACATGCCCGAGCGCGCCTATCGAACAGGATCGCCTCAATTGCCGAGTCGGCGACATTGGCGGTCGATGCCAAGGCCAAGGCCTTGAAGGCCGAGGGTGCGCCGGTCATCGGCTTCGGTGCCGGGGAGCCGGACTTCCCGACCCCGGACTACATCGTCGCCGCGGCGGTGGCCGCCGCCAATCAACAGGTCAATCACCGCTACTCCCCCGCCGGCGGCCTTCCCGCGCTGAAGGACGCCATCGTCGACAAGACGATGAGAGACAGTGGGTATGACGTCACGCCGGCCAACGTTGTTGTCACCAATGGCGGGAAGCAGGCGGTCTACAACACGTTCGCGGCGCTGCTCGACCCCGGCGACGAGGTGATTTTGCCTACCCCCTACTGGACGACATACCCCGAATCCATCCGGCTGGCCGGCGGCACTCCGGTCGAGGTCTTCGCCGGCGCAAACCAGGGGTATCTGGTGACCGTTAGGCAACTGGAGGCTGCGCGCACCGATGCCACCAAGGTCTTGCTGTTCTGCTCCCCGTCCAACCCTACGGGCGCGGTCTACCCGACCGACCAGGTCGAAGCCATCGGTCACTGGGCCCTGGAGCATGGAATCTGGGTCGTTACCGACGAGATCTACGAGCACTTGCTCTATGACGGTGCCACCGCCCCCTCGATGCCAGCCCTGGTCCCCGAGCTGGCTAACACCTGCGTCGTCGTCAATGGCGTAGCCAAGACCTACGCCATGACGGGTTGGCGGGTTGGCTGGATGTTGGCGCCGAAAGATGTCGCCAAAGCCGCCACCAACCTGCAGTCGCATGCCACCTCGAACGTGGCGAATGTCTCCCAGCGCGCAGCAATTGCCGCCCTACAAGGATCGCTGGAGGCGGTGGTGGAGATGCGGGTGGCGTTCGAGCGGCGCCGGGCCACCATCACGTCGATGCTCAATGAGATCGAGGGGCTGGAGTGCCTCACGCCGCATGGCGCTTTCTATGTCTACCCGAACGTGGAAGGACTCCTCGGACGTACGTTTGCCGGCCGGACGCCGATCACGTCGGTGGAGTTGGCCGAGATCATCCTGGACGAAGCCCAAGTGGCCGTGGTCCCCGGCGAGGCATTCGGCCCGAGCGGCTACCTACGGTTGTCCTATGCGCTGGGAGACAACGACCTCGTCGAGGGCGTTGAGCGCATGCAGCGCCTGCTGGGTTAGCCTCACCCTCCCTCTGGGCAACATCACCAACCCCCTGGGTTAGCCTCACCTTCCTCTGGGCAACCATCACCCACCCTCCGCTGGACAAGGTGCTGCGTGTGGATCCGGGGGAAATCGCAGCCCCCGATGCGGCCGCACCTTGTCCAAGCAACAGAAAGCAAGACTCCGCGCGGAGCAGCTTTGAACACCCGCCGGCACGGATCACAGGGCAGCGCCACGGGCGGCAGCACCATCGAGTAACCGCTGATGCGCGACCCCGCATTGCTCGCCAATGTCCCCTTCGGCGACCCCGGGGACACGCTCGTCCTCGACCACCGACACTCCGTTGACAAACAGCCGAGCAATGGGCGGCGGCGACCCAAGCACCAGCGCGGCGACCGGGTCGGCGATGTCGGCGTGGGCGTACGAGTCGATCCGCCAGAGGGCCAGGTCGGCGAACTTGCCCAGCTCGATCGAACCCAACTCATCGGCACGCCCGAGCACTGCGGCCCCGCCGACGGTGGCCAACTCGAGGGCATCTCGCACGCTCAACGCTTGAGGGCCGCCCTTGGCCCGGGCGAAGAGCAACGCGTGGCGGACGTCGTCGATCATGGCGCACGCTTCATTGCTGGCGGCCCCGTCAACCCCGATCCCGACCCGCGCCCCCGCGTCACGCAGATCCCTGGTGCGTGCAATGCCGGAGCCCAACCGAGCATTCGAGGTGGGGCAGTCGGCTACCCCGGTCCGAGTACTTCCCAGACGGGCGACCTCGGCGTCGGCGAAGAAGTGGACCCCGTGGGCAAACCACACGTCCTCACCGATCCACCCCAAAGACTCAGCGTACTCCAGCGGCAGGGCTCCGAAGCGCTCAGCGAAACAGGTATACGGGAAGGAGTTCATCACGCCACCGATGGAGGTGGCCAGGCCGTCGGCGCGTAGGGCGCGAGCGATGTCCTTCTTGCCGATCTTCTTGTCCACCATCTCACCCGTGGCGAAGACGTCACCGGTGGTCTCGACGGCAGTTATCAGCATCACGATCATCATCGAGAGAATCGCGGTGACGCTGAAGGTGGGCCAGCCGTATTCAAACGGCTGGGTGTAGCCCAACCAGCTCGCACCGCCCACGGCGTCAAGGTGCGCGTCTCCCAAGGCCCATGCCACCAGGGTGCCGATGACCAGACCGGCCAGCACCGCGATGGTCTGCAGGACGCCCTTGAAGAAACGTTGCATGAAGACGATCAGCCCCAGCGTGCCCAACGCATACATCACGTCGCGCAGCGCCACCGCGGCCTTTTGGTCCCCGGGGGTGCCGTCGGGGGCCATCCTGAAGGTGTCGTCACCGAGCATGTCCTGCGGGCCGTAGCTCTGCACCACGTCCGCTGCCGCCACCGGCAGCAAGGCGATGCCCATGATCAAGATGACGGTGCGGGTCACTACCGATTGGAAGAACTTGATCAACCGGAGAAGTACGGCGCCATGAATAGCGTGAACAGACCGGCAACGATCACCGAGCCGTAGATCATCAGCAACCCATCAGTGCCACCGCCAGCGGCCAGGCCAATGGCGATCATCGGACTTACCGCCGCGAACGTCACGCCCTGCAACAACGGCAGTCGCACACCGATGTGCTTGCCGAGTCCGCCGGCTTGAATGATGGAGGCAATGCCGCAGGTGAAGAGATCGGCGTTGATCAGGTGGACCAATTGCTCGTTCGTCACGTCCAGGGCACCGGCAAGCAGGATCGGCACCAAGACCGCACCCGCATAGAAGGCGAGCACGTGCTGCGTGCCGTAGATCGCCAATTGGGGGGCGGGCAGCACTTCGTCGACAGGGTGAACAACCTTGCTCACTGTGGCTTGTGACATGAGAACCTCGGATTCGGCGCTGCCTATGCACGCGCTTCGTGCGTGGACTCCGGATACTTCGCGGGCGCACCCGGAGTGGGTCGAATCAAAGAATGCTCTGAAGTGGGCGACCGGACCAGCCACCAAAACACCAAGGAATCAGAAATTTCTCAGGGTTCCGGTTGTGCGATCCACCAAAGGGGCCTGCTGCCCGATCCTGCGCCTGGGCAGCTAGTCTTCGCCCAGCAACTCAAAGGAGCGCATCCGCCAGCCGGCCAAGAACACTCCGCCCACACTGACGACCACGATCGCGCACACGGCATACACCAGGCTCATGTCCCGGCTTACCAAGACGATGCTCTCGTCGAGGGCAGCGACCACCCGACGGCCGAAGAAGCCGGTCGAGATGTAACGCAGGCCGTCCAGCCACGACGCGAGCGCACCCTCGAAGATGATGACGTAGATCAGCCCCGCGATGGTCCCGTGTTTGGTCAGGGTGGCCAGGGCCACGAACAACCCGCAATAGGCAAAGCTGGCGCACACCGCGCCCACCCCGATCGCGAACGCCTGAGCGGGCTCGTCGACCTCCAGGATCAACGCCGAGACGAAGACCGACCCCGCCCCGAGCGTCAAGGTTAGCGCCAGTGCCACGGCCACCTTGCTGACGACGATGGTGTACCGCGAGATCGGCTTGGACAGCAGGTAGACGATGGAGCCGTCCTCGATCTCCGGGCCGAGAACCCCGTTGGTGACCAGCAAAGCGACGAGGGGCAACACCAGGGAGAAACCGAACACCATCGTCACCGGCTCAATGCCGAGCGACCCGTCCGCCAGTGCCACGGTGACGGCTGACAACAACACCAGGAGGGCGGGCAGCAGCAGCAAAAGGACCCCACGGCGTTGTCCCACCACTGAGCGCCAAGACAGCCGAGCAATGGTGGCATTCATGTCGAGACCAGGTAGGCGAAGACCGACTCCAGCGATTCGTCCGTGGGGGTGAGCTCGTGCAGGGTGATCTTTTCCTCGCGTGCCACCAGCGGCAGTCGGCGGGCAAAGGCCCCCAGGTCAGTGACTTCGACCTGCACCCCTGCCGGACGATCCAGGCTCACCGCTCGGACGCAGTCCAGCCCGATCAACCGGCCCGCCAACTGACGATCCTGGCTGCAGCTGATCCGGTATCGCGTTGGACGATCTGTCATCAGAGCCCGGATCGCGCCGAAGTCGCCGGAAGCGGCGTGCCGTCCGGACACGACCACCTCGACGTGGCGAGCGATCTGCTCGACCTCCTCCAAGATGTGCGAACTGAACAGGACGGTTCGGCCCTGCTCGCCCATCTGTGTTAACAAGCCCATCAAATGCATCCGCTGCCGCGGGTCGACACCGTTGAACGGCTCGTCCAGCAACAACACGCCGGGGTCGTGCACCAGGGCCGCAGCCAGCTTGGTGCGTTGCCGCATGCCCTTGGAGTAGGTGCTCATCAAGCGGCCGGCGGGCTCGATCAAATCGACGGTGGCCAATGCCCGCTCGGCGGCTTCACCGGGGTGGGGCAATGAGTGCAGCTCGGCATTGGCCTGCACGAATGCTCGACCGCTGAGGTAACCGAAGCTGGCCTCTCGCTCGGGCACCATCCCGAGCTTGCGGTATGCCGCCGTGTTGCGCCATACCGCCTCGCCGTCCAGCTCGACGGTGCCCGCCGACGGAGCGAGAAAACCGGCCATCATGGCGATCAACGTCGTCTTGCCCGCACCGTTGGGGCCTAGCAGGCCAGTGACGCCAGGACCGATCTGCAAACTGACGTCGTTGACGGCGACGACGTTGCCATACCAGCGCGAGACGTCACCCAACACCATCGTGCTCATCGGGTGCCCTGATCGTGATAGCGGCGGATCAGCAACCACAGACCCACGCCGAGCAGTGCGGCGGCGAAGAGCACGTACACCACGGTCATCGCCGCGCTGTCCGGAGACAACGGATAGAACTCTGTGCCGTCCAACAGCCCGGCCGAGATGCCGTCGACCAACGTAAACGGCGAGAACAACCCGGCCCACTCTCCAATCGCATCGTTGCCGCCGGCGCCTAAGGCGATGCCTTTCACCGAGGCCACGAAGCCGTTGGACACCAGCAGGGCGACGATGATGGCGCCTACCGCCAACCCACGCCGTAGGGTGAACGCGCTGACCAGCCCGGAGACGGTGGCCAGTACCAGGGCGAGCAACAGTATGCCGGCGATCGCCTGCAGCAGGTCCGCCGTCTGCTCGGTGAGGTCTGCCTCTGCGGCGAGCGCCCCGACATACAGCAGCAGCATCGGGATGAGGGTGAAGACGAAGATCGCGGTCACCAGGGAGGCCCACCGCACCAACGCGAACAGCGTCGGCGACAGTGGTCGGGCCAGGTAGAGCACGATCGAGCCCGAGCGCAGGTCGCGAGTAAACAACACCGGCGCTTGGCCGGCGACGAAGATGATGATCAGCACGAAGGTGGTGTTCGCGTATGTGCTGTAGTCGACGAAGTTTCCGCCGAAGCCGGACACCACCATGATCGCGACAATGATCGCGGCCGGGAACAGCGCCAGCGCCAACATCGTCATCGGCAGCATCTTGGCCTTACCGGAGCGGCCCAGTCCGTAGGCGTTGAGCAGCCCGGTCAGGAACAGCGAGCCGGCGATGGCCCCCAGTCCGAGGCGCGGGCCGGAGTAGGTGCGGTAGCCGATATCGTGGATAACGCCGTTGGACGAAACGCCGTTGGACGAAACGCCGCTCGACGAAACCCCGCTCGACGAAACGCCACTGGACGAAGAGCCGCTGGACGAAGAGCCGCTGATTGGGAGGCCGCCAGCCCTGGTGCCATCGCTGCCGGCTGAGGGTGCTTCCCGGTCGAATTCACTGACCATGAGGGCCCCCAGCCGCGAAAACGTCTTGGATGTGGCCCTGCTCCGGTTGAATCCGGATCAGACCGAGGTCCAGATCGCAGGCGGTGTCGCGAATCATGTCTTGAGCGCTGCCACGGCGCAGGGCGCGAACGTCAACCTCAATCAGCGTTCGCCGTGGACGGCAAGGCAACCCCAAGGCGGCCAGCGCCTCACCCATCCGGTGCTGATCTGCGGTGTCGCCGAGGACCTCCACCAGCAGCACTCCGGTCTGTGAGGTGAGCTCAGAGGTTGATTGGGCGCTGAGGAGGTGCCCGGCATCCAGCACGATGACCTGGTCGCTGACACGCTCCAGTTCGCCGAGGAGGTGCGAGGTCACCAGGACTGGTATGCCGAAGTCGCGGCCAATCCGCGAGACAAGGTCGATCATGTCGTCGCGCGATGCCGGATCCAGCCCGTTGGTCGGCTCGTCCAACATGACAAGCTTGGGGTCGTGGGCCAGCGCCTGGGCCAGCTTCGCGCGCTGCTTCATACCGGTGGAGTAGCCGCCCATCAACCGATACCGCTCCTCGGCGAGCCCCACGTGACGAAGCACGTCGGCAGCACGCTCGCGCGCTGCGGTCGACGGCAACCCGGACATCCGGCCCATGTGCACGATGAAGTCGATGGCCCGCACATCTGGCGGAAGGCACTCGTGCTCGGGCATGTAGCCCACCACCGAACGGATCGACACAGCACCGGCAGCGATGTCGTGGCCCAACACCGTCGCCGAGCCCGCCGTCGGCGCAAGGAGTCCGAGCAGGATCTTGATCAAGGTCGACTTACCGGCGCCATTGGCCCCTACCAGACCGGTGACGCCACCGGAGACCTCGACAGTCAGGTCATTGATCGCTGTGACAGTGCTGTAGGACTTCGTCAGCCCCTGCGTCACGATCACGGCCATCTCAGCACCCTAATGCCGGGGCATGTAAACCTATGACATGACTCGCATGGTGGCCGACCTGCCGAAGGCTCATCTGCACCTGCACTTCACCGGCTCGATGCGCATCGGAACGTTGCGCGACTTGGCTCGTCGGCACGGCCTGCACCTCCCGGCGGCACTGATGAAGCAGTGGCCGCCGACCTTGAGTGCGGCCGATGAGCGCGGGTGGTTTCGCTTCCAGCGGCTGTATGACGCAGCCCGAGCTTGCGTGCGGGATGAGTCGGATATGCGAAGGATCGTGCGTGAGGCGGCCGCCGATGATGCCCGGGAAGGCTCGCGGTGGTTGGAGATTCAGGTCGACCCGACGTCATACGCACCGTTGGTTGGCGGCATCACCCCCGCACTGGAAATCATCCTGGACGAGGCCAGGTCAGTCAGTGCGAACGGCCCCACACAGGTCGCTGTTGTCGTCGCCGCCAGCCGAATGAAACACGCTTACGAGGCACGGACGTTGGCCCGGCTGGCGGCGCGCAATGCCGGTGAGGAGGCGGGCACGGTGGTCGGATTCGGGCTGTCCAACGACGAACACCGGGGCACGACGAGCGAGTTCGGCCGGGCCTTCGAGATCGCACGTCGGGCAGGTCTGGCCTCAGTGCCGCACGCCGGGGAGCTGCTCGGCCCGGACCACGTCGCCCAAGCACTGCTGGCGTTGGCACCGGACCGTCTTGGCCACGGGGTGCGAGCCATCGAGGACCCAGCCGTGTTGGCACGCGCGGTGGACGCGGGGATCACCCTCGAGGTATGCCCGGCCAGCAACGTGTCGCTCGGTGTCTACCCGGACCTGTCTGCGGTGCCGTTGCCGGCCCTGTGGGGTGCCGGGGCGCAGATCGCGCTGGGAGCGGATGACCCATTGCTGTTTGGCTCCCGTCTCGTCGATCAGTACGAGTCCGCTCGGCACGATCACGGGTTCAACGATGAGCAACTGGCGCACCTGGCGCGGATGTCGATCGCCGGCTCGCGAGCTCCACAAAAGGTCAAGGACCACCTCAGCAGCGGCGTCGACGACTGGCTTGCCAGCGACCCGATGGTCGCTGACGCGCCCGGCTCGTCATAGCGTGACAACGGTTCCCGCGTGGACCCGTGCCTGCCCAGGACGCCCCGTGCCCGCGAGTCGCGCCTCCTTGACGTCACTGACGGTCAGGTAGATCACTGGGCGTGGCAGGGGCACGCCTAGCGTTGCGGTTGGGGGTCCAACGGGGTCAGGGCGCTGGTGATGTGGATGTCGTCCTGGTCAAGCACTGTCGCCAAGACGCTGTAGATCCGGATGATCATGTCCTCGTCGGCACGGATCACTTCGACCTCCAGGCCGCCTTCAGGCGAGGCAGTCCAGGAGAATACGTCGGGCAAATCGGCCCGATTCAGGGTGTCCATCGCTCGATACACCGCGTCCCGTGAGGGCACGTTTGCGGCTTCGACACACAGCCCGCCGGGCCAGACCTCGCGCAGTGCCTCCTGCACGGGGGCGACATCCGCGTCTGCGACCAGCAGCACGTTCAATACCGACGATTCGTCGCTGATGAACGAGGTGGCATAGTCCGGATTGTCTTCCACGATCGCCACAGCCGCTGCGTGAGCGTCCTCGGCCTCGGCGGAGAGTGGGTCCAGCCCGGAGCCGCCCGTGGCGAACGGATTGTCACAGATCGTCGTCAGTGGGTCCGAGCCAAGGCCACCATCAGGCTCGACCGGCAGGCTCGGCGGGCTCGGCGGTTGGGTCAGAGTGAACGTCGCGCCGTCGAAGGTGCCGAAGACCCGGGCCTCACCCCAACGCACGTCCTGAGCCATCGAATAGTTCGGCATCTCTTCCCAGTCCAGGCCGAGCAGGAGCGGGCCAGAGCATTGCGGCGGGTAGAGCTCCACGTAGGGCGCGAGACACAGCACTGGTGGATCGTCGTCCACCTGCAGCACCAAGCCCTGACCGGTCAACACCGCGTTTGGCCGGACTGGCACGTTCAGGGTCGAGGTCGCCGTGGCGAGGTCTTCGGGCATTGCGGCGCCGGGTAGTTGGGTCTCCTCGGCTTGATCGTCGCCGGGGGTGGCACTCGGTTCACTGGTGTCACCGGTGTCTGCTCGGCCCGGGTCACCGGCGCAGCCTGCGGTGAACGTCGCCAACGCCAGCACGAGCGCCACGGCTACGCGGCGGGCCGGGCCGTTCGGCACCGCTGGCCGGTGCCCGCTCGTCTGCTCGACCGATCGCCTCATGCCAGGTATGACGAAGGACCAGCGCTGCCCGTTCCCGCTCTTCATCGGTTCCTCACTGTCCGCTTCGATTGGTTCTTGATGGTGCTGCCTGATGGTGCCGCTTACTACGCGCACGCCAGACAACCGCTACAGGCTCACTCCAACCAAGACCGGTTCGTTGACCAACCGCACGCCGAAGGCAGCCTCGACGCCGTCGCGGACGGCAGCGGCCAGGTCGATGATGTCGCTCGTTGCTGCATCGCCCCGATTGGTCACCGCCAAGGTGTGTTTGCTCGACAGCGCCGCCGGCCCGGGCAGGCCATACCCCTTGGTGAAGCCGGCCTTGTCGATCAACCATGCCGCCGAGGTTTTGACCATGCCGCCGGTTTCCTTCGTGCCGCCGAACTCCGGAGGCAACGGATGCTCAGCACCCAGACGCGCCCGACTCGCGGCTCGCACATCAGCCATCTGGGACTCCGGCAGGACCGGGTTGGTAAAAAACGACCCACAACTCCACGTGTCGTGGTCGGCCGCGTCAAGCACCATACCGCGCCGCCGGCGCTGCTCCAGGACGCCCTCGCGCGCTTCGCCCAACGGGACCCGCTCGCCGACTTCGACCCCCAGACCCGCTGCCAGATCGGCATACCCAATCGGGGCGGACTGCGACATGACACGCAACTGAAACGACACCGACAAGACCACAAACCGCGACGTCGGGTCGGCAGAGTGCTGGGCAGACTCCTTCAGCAGGCTGTGCCGGTAGGAGAACTCGCAGTCAGCATTGGCGAGCGTGCGCACTCGACGCTCGAGCCGGTCATAGACTCGGACTTGCCAGATCGTTTGAGCAACCTCTTGGCCGTAGGCGCTGACGTTCTGGACCGGCGTCGCCCCCGTGCCGCCAGGTATGCCGGACAGCGCCTCAATACCCGACCAGGACTCCTCGACTGCATGCGCAACGAGATCATCCCACGGCTCACCGGCAGCCACCCGGGCGATCACCCCGCCGCAGGCGTCGTCGGACTCCACCTGGACGCCGCGGGTAGCGATCTGGATCACCGCCCCATCGAAGCCCTGATCGGCCACCACCACATTCGACCCGCCAGTAAGGACCAGCAGCGGGACGCCGCGCGCGTCGACGTCGGTGATGGCCTCGATGAGTTCGGGCTCGGTGCACACCCGGTGCATTTCTCGCGGCGGACCCCCAACCCGCATCGTGGTCAACTCAGACAGCGGCCGCACGTTCATCGCAGCGCGACGATGGCGATCGCCCGGCCCAACACCTTGGCTCCGTCGTTGGTGACGCTCAACTCCAGGCTGACCTGGCCGGTCTCGCGGTCCACCTTCTTGACGTGCGCAGCGACTGCGACTTCGGCTCCACTGCCCGCCGGGACGACGACCGGGTTGGTGAAGCGCGCGCTGTAGGCCACGATCGCGGCGGGGTCATCGAGCCAATCGCTGAGCACCTCCACTGCGGCACCCATCGTCCACATGCCGTGCGCTATCACATCCGGCAAACCCACCGACTGGGCGAAGTCTTCATCCTGGTGGATCGGGTTCTGGTCGCCGCTGGCCGCGGCATACGCCACCAGCCGGGCGCGGTCGATGGCGACCGACCCCGCGGCAATCTCTTGCCCGGGCTCCAGGTCGCTCAGACGTGGCCTGCTCATGTCGCGCCTTCGCTAGCTTGGTCGCCGCGGACCACGATCATCGACACCACCGTGCTGAGCGGGTCGCCCGCGGGCCGGGTCAGTTCCGTGCGGGTGGTGACCATGGTGTGCCCACCCGCCTGACGCAGCGCGTCGATGTGCAGCGTTGCCACCACTTCGTCCCCGCCGACGATCGGCTGGTGGTGGGTAAAGCGCTGCTCACCGTGCACCACCCGGTCAAAGTCGATGCCCGCGTCAGGGTCGGCAATGTACTGGGCCTCGCTCTCTTGGGCGATGACGACAGCGAAGGTCGGTGAGGCGACCACTCCCGAATACCCACGCGCCTTAGCTGCTTCGGGATCGTGGTGCACCGGGTGGTCGGCGCCGACCGCGTCGGCAAATGCGGTAATCCGCGCGGCTGGCACCACCCGCGCAGGGGTCGGCGGATAGGCCCGCCCGGCGAATTCAAGGTTCACAGCCATAGTCCGACCACCCTAGTGCGGCCGTAGACCTCACACATGCCTCAGGTCCCTACCCGAGTGGATAGGGACCTGGAAAGGCGACCGCCATCGCGGTCACAGCGCGGCTCGAGGAGGTGATGCCTCAGCGAGTTTCGCGATGCGCGGTGTGCGAGCGACACCTCGAGCAGAACTTCGCCATCTCCAACCGGTCAGGGTTGTTGCGACGGTTCTTCTTCGTGATGTAGTTGCGCTCCTTGCACTCCGTGCACGCGAGCGTGATCTTGGGGCGGACGTCGCCACTCTTGCTAGCCACGGGTGAACCTGCTCTCGGGTTGTCTGTCGGTGCTGAATCTTGCTACTACTCGTCGTGCGGGTTGTCATGGTGCCGGGTTGTGATCGTGCTGGTTGTCGCTGTGCCGATTGTCATGGTGCTGGTAGCGGGAGCGGGTATCGATCCCGCGACCTCACGATTATGAGTCGTGCGCTCTAACCATCTGAGCTACCCCGCCTCGGGTGTGGCCATGAGGTGAGCGACCACTTGGTTGCGAGCCCCCAAACGGAATCGAACCGTTGACCTTCTCCTTACCATGGAGACGCTCTACCGACTGAGCTATAGGGGCGGATCGCCTGCCCCGGGCCTCGCCCGGCGGCTTTCGGCGCGGTGCGATATTACACGGCACGGGCGTGCGCTACGAAATCGACGTGCGCCCCCTCCTGTCCCGACGCGCGGCACCGGTATGGCGAGTCAGTTGTTGGTGACGCGGCCCACCATGTGGCTGCGTTCGCCGGAGCGATCGGTGACCGCGAAGTCGTAGCCGTCATCGTGGCTGACCGCTCGAAACGTCACCGCGGACGGCAGCATGATGGGCTTGCGGAACTCAACCGCCACCGTATGCCGGTCCTCGAGTCGCCCCTCGAGGGCGGCCAGGGCCCGGGCATGGGTCCACATGCCATGCGCAATCGTTCCTGGGAATCCGAAGGCGCGCGCCGCAAGTGGATTGACGTGGATCGGGTTGACGTCGCCGGAAGCAGCCGCGTAGCGGCGCCCGAGATCTGCGGGACAGCGCCACGTGGCCCAACTCGCCGGCAGGTCGGCCGGTGGTTTCGCCCGCTGGCCTTCGGCGTCCGGTGCCCGCGGCGGTGGGTCACCCTGACCAGCGCTTTCGGCATTCCCACCATCGCCAACAGGCCCGTTGTGGTTGTGCTGATCGTCGTCCTCGTCGGCCTGCTCGGGAGCGCTGGCGCCTTTGGCCAGGTAGGTGCTAACTCCCCGCCAGACGATCTCGTCCTCGACCGCAACCTCGCCCACCATCTGGACGGTGGCTCCCTTGCGATGTGGGCGCAGATGCTGGGCCCAGGACGTCAGGGTGAGCGTGTCGCCCACCCCCACCGGCCGAAGCAACGTCATATCGTTGCTCAGGTGAACCATGCCGAGCGCCGGCAGCGGGAAGTCCGGAGTCGCCAGCAGGTGAATCTGGGGGGGAAACGTCAACACGTGCAGATACGTCGTCGGCAGCGCATCGCGCAGCGTGAAGGCACATACCCGTGCGTAGGCGGCGAGGCGCTCGATGTCGACCCGCTGATCACACAGCACCACGCGACGCGCGGGCAGCTGAAGCGCTACCGCACTACCGCTGCGGCGAGGAATCACCCCCCGTGCTGCCGCCCGCGCGATCATCGGCCCGATGGCAGGCGGCGCTCCCAACACCTCCACCTCGACATCTGTCGAGGTCGTCGAGTGCTCGCGGGTGCAGGCCATGTCAGCCTGAGGTGGGCAGTTCATGACCGCTACTTGCCGATCTGCGATTGGCCGCAGACCCGCAACACCTGGCCAGTGATCGCCGAACTTGCCGGCTCGGCATAGTAGGCGATGGCTTCGGCCACATCGACCGGCTTCCCGCCCTGGTGAACGGAGTTGAAGCGGCGAGCAAACTCTCGGGTGGCGGCCGGGATCTTGCCAGTCATCTCGGTCTCGATGAAGCCCGGCGCGACCGCGTTGACGGTGATGCGGCGATCCTGGAGGTGCGGCGCCAAGGCGCGAACGGCACCGATCACCCCAGCTTTGCTGGCCGCATAGTTGGCTTGTCCGCGGTTGCCGGCGATCCCGCTGGTCGATGCCACCGAGACGATGCGACCGCCGTCGGCCAACCCGCCAGCCACCCACGGGTCGAGCAAACCCTCGTTGATCCGCAGTGCCGCGCGCAGATTGACCTCCAGCACACTGCCCCAGCGCTGAGCATCGGTGTTGGCAAGAAGTTTGTCTCGGGTGATCCCGGCGTTGTGCACGATCGCGTGAATGCGTCCCTGCGGTCCGAATCTCGTCGCCACGTGATCGGCGATCCGCCGTCCAGCGTCCTCAGCGGTGATGTCCAGCTGCAGCGCGGTGCCGCCGAGCTTGTTGGCAACCTGAGCCAAGGCATCCCCGGCAACGGGCACGTCAACGACCACCACGTCGGCGCCGCCGTCGGCGAAGACCTCGGCGATGCCAGCACCGATGCCCCGAGCCGCTCCGGTTATCACGACCACCCTGCCCTCAAACGGGTCCTCACGGGGGGGCTCGGCATACCGGTCGTTGCCCACCCGCAGCGGTTGACCGCTGACGTATGCCGAACGACCCTGCAGCAGGAAGAGCAGCGTGGAGGCGGTGGCGGCTGCCGAGGAGTCGGCGACTTGGAGGAGGTTGGCCGTCCCGCCGGCGCGCATCTCTTTGCCGACGCTGCGCACGATGCCCTCCAGCGCCTGGCACACCGCAGAAGCTTGGACACCGCTGAGTTTGTGCGGGGCTACCCCCATCACAATGACGCGACCGCTGGGCTCCATCGCCTTCAGAGCCGGCCGCAGGATAGCGCGGACCTGCTCCAGGTCATCGATGGTGCGGGCCATCGTGGCGTCAAGCACGATCGCTCCGATACGTTCGGGGTAAACCGGCACCTCACCAGCGCCCTGCGCCGCATCCCCGCCAGCGCCCTGCGCTGCGTCTTCGCCGGCGACCGCAACGCTGTCGCCAGAGTCGACCAGTGCCGGGATGCAGGAGAGTCCCAACAGGTCAAGGGTGCGGGATGCGATGTCGCCGCCACCGACCGTGCCGAGCGCGATCGGTCCGCTCGGCATCACGGCGCCGCGACGCAACGTCGCGGGCTGCGGCATACCGAGTCTGCGGGTAAGCGCCTTGCCGACCGGGTTGCGCGTCAGGGTTGTATAGAGATCTGCCATCACACTGCCTCCAGGATTGCCACGACTCCCTGTCCGCCCGCCGCGCAGATCGACACCAATCCGCGCGACCCACTGCCACGCTGCGCCAGGCTCTTGGCAAGCGTAGCCACGATTCGTCCGCCCGTGGCCGCAAACGGGTGACCGGCGGCCAAAGATGAGCCTCGAGTGTTGAGTCTGTCTCGATCGATGCTGCCCAATACGTCGCTGCGGCCGAGCCGTTCGGTGCAGAATTCCTCGCTTTCCCACGCCGCGAGAGTCGCCAGCACGGTAGAGGCAAAGGCCTCGTGAATCTCGTACTCGTCGAAGTCCTGCAGGCTCATCCCTTGGCGCTGCAGTAGCCGGGACACTGCGTAGGCTGGAGCCAGCAACAACCCTTCGTCGCCGGAGACATAGTCGACGGCCGCCACTTCGGCGTCGACAATGCGGGCGAGGGCCGGCAGGTTGCGCTGCGCTGCCCACTCCTGATCGGCGATCAGCACCAACGCTGCTCCATCGGACAGCGGCGTTGAATTGCCGGCCGTCATGGTCGCGCCTTCGCCGGTGCCGAATACCGGCTTGAGCTTGGCCAAGGCCTCGACCGAGGTGTCCGGGCGCATGCCTTCATCCGTGGTCATCCGCAGGAACGGCGTGGCCAGATCGTCGAAGAAGCCGGACTCCCACGCGCGGGCTAGATGGTGGTGGCTGGCCGCGGCCAGTTCGTCCTGGGCTTCCCGCGAGATCTCCCATGCCTTGGCGGTGATGGCCTGGTGCTCACCCATCGACAAACCGGTCCGGGGCTCTGAGTTGCGTGGGGTTTGCAGCGTGAGGTCACGAGGTCGGATGCTTGCAAGGGCCGCCAGCCGCTGCGGCACGGTCTTGGCGCGCGAGGCGTTGAGCAGGGCTGATCGCAACCCATCGCTGACCGCGATGGGAGCGTCGCTGGCACTGTCTACGCCACCGGCGATGCCCGAGTCGATCTGACCCATCGCCACCTTGTTGGCGACCTGGATCACGGTCTCGAGCCCGGTGCCGCAGGCTTGCTGCACGTCATAGGCCGGGGTCGTCGGTGCCAGCGCCGAGCCCAGCACTGCTTCCCGAGTGAGGTTGAAGTCCTTGGCGTGTTTGAGCACTGCACCCGCTGCCACTTCACCGAGACGCTCGCCGGCCAGTCCATACCGGGCGATCAGCCCATCGAGCGCGGCCGTGAGCATGTCCTGATTGGACGCTGCGGCATACCCGCCGCCAGCCTTGCCAAAAGGTATGCGGTTACCGCCGACGATGACGGGGGTGCGCGACGGTTGTGGGTCGGGGGCGGACATCGGCGGCTCCTGGGCAGTGGGTGCATGAGGTGGTGGCTGGATGGCAAATAACCGGTACCGACCGTAGCAGGTACGCGGGGTACTAGGTACTATCGAGGGCATGACCACGCAAACCCACCAGCGGGACACTCCGCGAGACGGCCGCGATGCGCGGTGGGAGGCTCATCGGGAAACACGGCGTCGAGAGTTGGTCGAACACACGCTGCGAGCGATTCGTGAGCACGGGCCGGGGGTGGGAATGGACGACATTGCTGCCCAGGCCGGCACCAGCAAGCCAGTGTTGTATCGGCACTTCGGCGACCGCAACGGCATCTATCTCGGCGTGGTGGAAGCAGTCGACGCCCGCGTGATCAACGACCTGTCCGCGGTGGCCGACAAGTCAGGTCGGGCACCGGACGGCACACCTGCCGACGTCACCGGGCTCATCACGGCCATGGTCGGGGCCTATCTTGAACTGGTGCAGCGCGACCCGCACATTTATCGCTTCGTGGTCTCCCGTCCCCTGATGGAGCCTGCCCCCAACGCCTCGGCTGCCGGGGTCGGCGCTGGACAACCCTGCGACCCAGTGATGACCTTGACCGGGCGCATCGGCGACCGGTTGGCGCAGATCCTGACGGCACATCTGCGGCGCTGCGGGCGCGATCCGGCGCCCGCGGTGACGTGGGGCCACGGCATCGTCGGGTTCGTCCGTGCCGCCGCCGACCAATGGGTCACCCATCGACCGCCCGGGGCCACAGCCGAGACCGTCACCGCCGAAGTCATCGAGATGCTGCGGCCCGCGTTGCAGCCCGCCGCCACCCCACGACATACCCGCGACCACGAGGAGCACGCATGACCACCACACACGACCACCGACCCGGACGCGATCTCAACGTTGACACGCAGGCCGGGCCGACGGATCGAATTAGCCCGCTGGGGCAGGCCCTACGTGATGCCACTGCCGGGCGGTATGCCGATGTACGCGAACTGGCCCGGCACACCATCCCGCCGGAGTTGATGCAACGTGACGCCGGGATGACCATGCCGCAGGCCCGAGACTGGACCCGCGCCACGTTGGTCACTCTGACCGAGCGCGGGTTCACGACCAGCGGTTACCCCCAGGAGTACGGCGGCCTCGACGACGTGGGACGCTCTGCGATCGACTTCGAGATGTGCGCGCATGGCGACCTGTCGGTCACGATCAAGTCCGGTGTGCAATTCGGTCTCTTCGGTGGCGCGGTGACCAGCCTGGGCACGGGTTGGCACCACGAGACCTACTTGCGGGACATCATCACGCTGGCCTTGCCGGGGTGCTACGCAATGTCTGAGATCGGCCATGGCAGTGACGTGTCGTCGCTGGAGACAACACTGACCTATGACCGATCGAGCGACGAGATCGTGGTGCATTCCCCCACCGCCTCCTCCATGAAGGCCTATATCGGCGGCGCTGCGGTGGACGCGCGGATGGCTGTTGTCTACGGCCAACTCATCGTCGGTGAACAAAACCACGGCGTGCACGCCACCATGGTTCCGATCCGGGACGAGAGCGGCCAGTCGTTGCCGGGGATCGCTTTGGACGACCACGGCGCCAAAGGCGGCCTCGCTGGCGTCGACAACGGCACCTTGATGTTCGATCAGGTGCGGGTGCCCCGCCGGATGCTGCTGGATCGCTACGGCGGCGTCAATGCCGACGGGGACTACGTCAGCGACATCGAAAACCCGAATCGTCGCTTCTTCACCATGCTCGGCACATTGGTGCGCGGCCGCATCTGTATCGCCGGGGCGGGTGGCGTTGCGGGGCGGCGGGGCCTGTCGATTGCCACGCGGTACGCCCTCAAGCGACGCCAGTTCAGTGCACCGGGTCACGAGGGCGATGTATTGTTGATCGACTATTTGGCGCACCAGCGCAAGCTGCTCCCTCGGATTGCAACGGCATACGCGCTGATGTTTGCGCAGAACGAGATCACCGAGCGGATGCAGGACCTGCACCAGGCCGATGAGCACGACGTCGAGGCACAGCGCGAGTTGGAGACTCGGGCGGCCGGACTGAAGGCGATCGGCACCCGGTTCGGCAACGACACGATTCAGGTATGCCGTGAGGCCTGCGGCGGGGCGGGCTATCTGTCCGAGAACGGGTTGACGCTGATCCGCCGCGACGCCGATGTTTTCGCCACCTTCGAAGGTGACAACACAGTGCTGCTGCAGCTGGTGGCCAAGGGGTTGCTGTCGAACTACAAAGAGATGTTCGGTGACCTGGATATGCGCGGCATGTTGCAGTTCGCGGCCAAGTCGTTCAGCGGCGCGGTCATCGAGCGCACCGCCGCGCGGCCGGTGATCGAGCGGTTGCTGGAGGCAAGGTCGCGGCGCGGCGATGACAACCCGCTGTATGACCGCGGGTGGCACATCGGAATGTTCGAAGACCGCGAGCGTCATGTGCTGGAGACGCTTGCGGCGCGACTTCGCAAGGCCGGCAAGGCCAGCGACGACTCGTTCGAGGCGTTCAACTGCACACAGGACCACGTGCTGTTAGCGGCGCGGACGCATATAGACCGTGTGGTACTCGAGGCGTTCGTGCAGGGCATCGAGGAGTGTCGTGATCCGGTGGCAAAAGACCGGCTGGAGCGGTTGTGCGACGTGTATGCCTTGTGCAGCATCGAGGCCGATTCCGCGTGGTTCCAGGAGCACAACCGCCTGTCAGCGATGCGCTCCAAGGCCGTGACGGCTGCGATCAACGAACTCTTGAGGACGCTGCGCCCTGATGCTCTCGAGCTGGTCGAGGGTATGGGCGTGCCCGAGGAGTGGCTCAACTCCTCCATGCTGGTCGAACCCCACTGGA
>JBARZG010000056.1:0-20063 GCA_049649785.1 Ornithinimicrobium sp.
GGGCACGTCTAGGGCCCCGCCGGGAGGCGCATCGCGGGCCCCGTTGGCGGGAGTGGAGTGGTCATAAGCCGGTTCCGACGCCGGCGCCAAGCCGCGTTCGGCTGCTGCGTGGCGGGGCGGTATCGCCAGCCTGAGCACGTCGCTCAGGGTGCCCGCGTAGTGATCGGCTACCGCCCGAGCGGTGCGGTGCAAATGTGGCGTCAGGACCACCTCGGGACTGATCACCCGACGAATCGAGGACAACGCACCGTCGAAGTCTGAGGTCGCGGACCGGCTCACCACGAAGCCGTCGTGGTCGCGGCCCGCAAACCGGACGCGCACTCTCACCCCAGGCTGGGCAGCCTGATCATCGTCGGCGCAGATGAGATAGGAGAAGGGTCGATCGAGATGTGCCAACCCGGTGTCGACGACGACCTGCGCGACCGGCCGAGAGAGCGCTGCACCGTAGTCGCCTCGATGCTGAGCCTGCGATAACACCCCCGGCGGGGCCGATGCGGCGAACGGGTCCAGGTCCAATTGCTCGCCGTCGGAGGTACTCACGGCTCCTGTCTACGCCAGATCACCGACACACACTCCCGTAACCCTCAACCGGTCGCTCATACTCCATCCCCACAGTCGGGCCGCTCAGTGGTGGTGAGCGGCCTGGCGGTGGCGAAAGGGGAGTCGAAAGCAGGGGGTCACAGGGCGGCTTGCAGAGCTTCGACCCGGTTCGTCTGCTCCCAGGTGAAGCCATCGGACAGGGTGGGCGTGGATCGCCGGCCGAAGTGGCCGTAGGCAGCCGTCTCCTGATAGATCGGGCGCAGCAGATCGAGCTCTTTGATGAGGGCGGCCGGCCGCAGATCGAACACTGAATTGATCGCCCGCTCAATCGCCTCCACGGGCACGGTTTCGGTGCCGAAGGTCTCGACGTAGAGGCCGACCGGGAGCGCCGTTCCGATGGCATAGGCAACCTGTATTTCGCAGCGCTTCGCCAAGTTCGCCGCGACCACGTTCTTGGCCACCCACCGCACGGCGTACGTGGCCGAACGGTCCACCTTACTGGGGTCCTTGCCCGAGAACGCGCCGCCACCATGCCGGGCCATTCCGCCGTACGTATCCACGATGATCTTGCGACCGGTCAGGCCGGCATCGCCCATCGGGCCACCCACCACGAACGTCCCGGTCGGGTTGATCAACACCCGGAAGTTGCTGGTGTCTATGCGCACCCCCAGGTCCTGACTGGCTTGTAACACTGGGGCTATCACCCGAGATCGAATGTCTGGCCCCAGCTGACCCTCCAACGAGATGCCTTCGGCGTGTTGCGTCGATAGCACGATAGTGTCGAGTCGCGCCGGTCGAGCGCCGTCGTATTCGATGGTGACTTGGGTCTTGCCATCAGGGCGCAGGTAGTCCAGCTCGGCACTCTTACGAACCGCCGTCAACTGCTCGGCAAGGCGATGCGCAAGGAAGATCGGCAACGGCATCAACTCTGGCGTGTCGTCGCAGGCGTAGCCGAACATCAGGCCTTGGTCGCCGGCCCCTTGGACATCGAGAGCATCGGCGCTCTGGCCGTTTCGGCTGTCGGCGGTGTTGTCGACGCCGAGCGCAATGTCGCCGGACTGTTCGCCGATCGAGACCTCCACACCGCAGGTGCGGCCGTCAAAGCCCTTATGTGAGTTGTCGTAGCCGATGCCCAGGATGGTGCCCCGCACGATCGCGGGAATGTCGGCGTACCCGTTGGTGCGCACTTCGCCCGCGACATGCACCAGCCCGGTGGTGACCATCGTCTCCACGGCGACCCGCGAGTAAGCATCCTGCCGCAGAATTTCGTCCAAGATCCCGTCGCTGATCTGGTCACAGATCTTGTCGGGGTGACCCTCAGTCACGGACTCAGAAGTAAACAGGCGAGGCACGAAGTGATCTCCTTGCAGGTGGTAGCACGCGATGGGGCACGCATGCGCAGGGTCGGTTCAGGGGCGAGGTGCGGGGCACCCACGCAGGGTGCTCCGGGAGTCTATCCCTGGCATGTTCAGCGCGCCTTGAGAGCGTGCACGACTGCATCCCACACGGCCGAGGCGGTCTGCGCTTTCGAGACTGGACCCACGCTAGGCACCTCGTCGCGATCGGGCGCTAGAAGGTGGATGGTGCTGATGTCGGAACCGAGAGTTGCCCCAGCCGAGACATCGTTGGCCACTAACAGATCGCACCCCTTTCGGGCCAATTTTGCGCGAGCATGGTCGAGGACGTCACCGTCGGCGTCGCCGGTCTCTGCGGCGAATCCGATCAACATCGGGGCCGTCGCAGTGCCCCGTCGGCGCACCAGACCGGCCAGAATGTCGGGCGTTTGGGTCAACTCAAGCACCATAGCCGCAGGAGAGTGGGAGCCGCGGCTAGATTCTTCTCCGTGCGACTTCTTCAGTTTGTGCCTCGCTACCTGAGCGGGGCGGTAGTCGGCCACAGCGGCCGCCATCACCACGGCCGCGCATGGGGCTTCGTCTATCGCGGAGTGAAGTGCTGCCTGCATCTGCTCGGCGCTCTCCACCCTCCGCAGGTCGACGCCAGCTGGAGTCGACAGGGTGGTGTTGGCGGCGACCAACACCACGTCCGCACCTCTGGCGTGGGCATCGGCCGCCAACGCATACCCCTGTTTGCCCGAGGACCGATTGCCGAGATAGCGCACCGGGTCCAGTGCCTCGCGGGTGCCGCCGGCGCTGACCACGACACGCATGCCCTGCATGTCGTCCCGTGTGTTTCCCTTCGTCGCAGAGGGTATGCCGCGCTCTCCGGATGAGCGGGCGGCCGCAGCCATCGCGAGATGATAGATGTCTTCGGGCTCCGCAAGACGCCCCACGCCGGAATCGGCTCCAGTCAGCCGTCCCTGCCCTGGATCGAGAACTTCCACACCCCGAGAGCGCAACAGCGCCACATTGGCGGCCGTCGCAGGATGGAGCCACATTTCGGTATGCATCGCCGGGGCAAGCACCATGGGCGCGTGGGCGGTCAGCAGCACATTTGTGAGGAGGTCGTCGGCCAACCCGTGGGCTGCTTTGGCGAGCAGGTCTGCGGTGGCCGGGGCCACCACCACGAGGTCGGCATGTTGGCCGACCGCGACATGCGGGACCTGATGCACCTCATCCCAGACCTCAGCGGAGACCGGCCTGCCGGACAACGCAGCCCAGGTGGGTGCACCGACGAAGCGCAGCGCCGCGGCGGTCGGCACCACGGTGACCTGATGGCCCTCGGTGACGAATCGCCGGAGCAGTGAACAGGCTTTGTATGCCGCAATGCCGCCGCTGACCCCCAAGACGACATGCATCGCGGGTTAGCCTCGCGGCTCAGCTCGTGGCGTCAGGGCTGGTTGTTGCCAGTTTGCGCTGATCGATCTCGTGTAGTGCGATCGACAGCGGCTTATCGGTCTGTTCTGCCTCGACCAACGGCCCGACGTACTCCAACAGGCCTTCACTGAGCTGGGAGTAGTAGGCGTTGATCTGACGGGCCCGCTTCGCCGCGTAGATGACCAGGGCGTACTTGGAGTCTGCCTTTTCAAGCAGACTGTCGATCGCCGGGTTGGTGATGCCATCCGGGTGTGCAACTGTGCCAATCACGAAGTGGGTATCCCTTGGTTGTGGTGGTCAAACGATGGGTTCATCAGCCATGATACGAGTTCTTCGGCGGCTCGGGCGACATCGTCGTTGATGATGGTGACGTCGAACTCGCTCACGGCCTTCAACTCGGTGCTCGCTGTGCCCAACCGAATATCGCGTTCGGGCTGCGTTTCGGTGCCTCGACCGACCAATCGTTGCACGAGTTCCTCCCACGATGGTGGTGCCAGAAAGACAAACAGCGCCTCGGGCATGGCGGCGCGGACCTGGCGGGCGCCTTGCAGGTCGATCTCCAAGAGCGCCGGTCGCCCCTGCGCCAACGCCGTAGCGACGCCTGCGGCTGGAGTGCCGTACTTGGCTCGGCCGTGCACCACGGCCCATTCCAGCAGTTCTCCGCCTGAGCGCATGCGCTCAAAGGTCTCGTCGGTGACGAAGTGATAGTGCACACCGTCGACCTCGCCGGGCCGCGGCGACCGGGTCGTGACGGAGATGGACAGCCAGATGTTCGGGTGATGGTCTCGCACGTATGCGGCCACCGTGCCTTTGCCGACCGCAGTGGGGCCGGCCAGCACGACCAACCGGGAGCGGACCTGATCGCGCGCAGCCGTGGCGGCATCGCCTGCAGAGGACGTATCTGGTGAGGAAGGCTCATCTGCGAACTCACCTGCGGGTCGCTCCCCCGGTGTGCGCAAACCGATCAGGACTGATCGAAGCGAGTCAGCAGCTTTTCAGTCTGGTTTGCTCCCAAGCCGCGGACCCGTCGGCTGTGTGAGATGCCGATGTCGTCCATGATCTGGGTGGCGCGCACTCGGCCAACCCCAGGAAGTGACTCCAGCAGCGCCGACACTTTCATCTTGCCGACGACCGCGTTCTGCTTGCCCTCGGCGATCACGCCCGCCAGGGACCCTTGAGAGTGTTTGAGCCGGTTCTTGACAGCTGCGCGCTCCCGCCGAGCGTGAGCAGCTTTGGCCAGCGCTTCGGATCGCTGCTCGGGTGTCAATTCCGGAAGTGCCACATCAATCTCCTCAATACTTCGCAAAAGGCCCAGTCCCCTGGGTGAACTCGACCGGCGGTTTCAGCTGCAGGTCAGCCTGAAGGCGCGTCACCTGTGAGAACGAAGCGAACATATAGTTTCACCGCTGTCTCTGCCAAGCCCTCCTGATGGTCAACGCGTCGACACCGGGTGTCAAAACACCTTGTCATATGTCGAAACTCCCTGCCATATCTCGTATTCGGTGCCATCGATCAGCCGGATTGCGCTAGGGCGATGTGCCCGTCCCCATGGCCTCGGCTAACTCCGCACGCCACAGCAGAGATTGCGCGGCGATGTCATCGACCTCTAGCCCAGCGTTGAGCATCCCGCGACTGACCGGGGTCAGCACCCGGTCGGTGAAGCCGACCAGGGAACGCGCGGCATCGGCCGGGCTCGCCCCCTGAGCCCCCACACCGGGTGCTAGCACCGGCATCGTGGAGGTGGCAATCGCCGCACGCAGACCGAGTTGGTCTATCGCGGTGCCGCAACCGGCACCGATGACGGCACCGATGTCGGCCAAGGCCGAGGCGGTCCCACGCTCGGGGACCTGCCGCGCCACGGATTCAAGCACGTGTTCGGCGACGCTGGGTCTGCCGCGATGCTGCACGCTCGCCCCTTCCGCGTTGGACGTGAGCGCCAAGACGAACACTCCCCGACCGTGCTCGGCTGCAAGGTCGAGGGCGGGACGCAGCGACTCGAACCCGAGGTAGGGGCTCACGGTGATCGCGTCGGCGGCCAGCGGCGAGTCGGGACTGAGGTATGCCTGAGCGTAGGCGTTCATCGTGGACCCGATATCACCCCGTTTGACGTCCAGAATGGTGAGCGTCCCGGCGGCGGCGGCGCCCTGCAGGAGGCGTTCTAACACAGCGATGCCGGCCGACCCGTGCCGCTCAAAGAACGCCGACTGGGGCTTGATCGCCGTCACCCGCCCAGCGACAGCCGACATCATTCTGTCGCAAAAATTGGCAACCCCTTGGGCGTTGTCAGCCCATCCCGCCTGGGCCAGTAACGAGGGATGGGGGTCGATTCCGACGCACAACGGACCGAAGAGGTCTCGCGCCGCGCTCAACCGGCTGCCAAAGTTCGTCGACACCCTGACGCTCATCGGTCAGCGTTGAATAGGTCAAGTTCGCGAGTGTGATCCTGCAGCGAGACCACCTTCATCGTGCCGGCGCGCATTGCCTCGATACCGAGCACGGCGGCGCCGAGTTGCTGGACCGTGGTGATGATGGGCCGATCCAGGCTGGTCGTCGCAGCTCGGATCGCATAGCCGTCGATCCGAGCATCGCGCCCCGACGGCGTGTTGACCACCATCGCGATTTCGCCGGCGGTAATCAGGTCGATCACCGTCGGCTCACCGTCGGGTCCTGGACCCTGGCTGTGCTTGCGCACCACCCGGGAGCCGATGCCGTTGCGCCGTAGCACGTCGGCGGTGCCCGCGGTGGCCAAGATGGTGAAGCCCAGATCGACCAGGCGCTTGATCGGGAAGATCATCGAGCGCTTGTCCCGATTTGCTACGGAGACAAAGACCGACCCGCTGGTCGGCAGCGCCGACCCGGCACGCAACTGCGA
Source organism: Ornithinimicrobium sp. (assembly GCA_049649785.1). Lineage (GTDB taxonomy): Bacteria > Actinomycetota > Actinomycetes > Actinomycetales > Dermatophilaceae > Ornithinicoccus. The sequence continues at coordinate 6,187 of JBARZG010000056.1, forward strand.
CTTGGCAAACGCAGTGCCGAAGTCGACGTCGATGCCCATCACCTCGCCGGTGGAGCGCATTTCAGGCCCCAGGATGGAGTCCACGGCCTGACCCGTCTGGGTCCGAAAGCGCCGAAACGGCAGGATCGCTTCCTTAACGCTGACCGGGGCGTCCGGTGGCAACATGCCTCCATCGACGTGTGCCGGCAGCATGCCTTCGGCGCGCAGCTCACTCACTGTAGCGCCCAACATCACCCGGGCCGCGGCCTGGGCCAAGGGCACCCCGGTGGCTTTGGCGACGAACGGCACGGTGCGGCTAGCACGCGGATTGGCCTCTAGGACGTAGAGCACATCTTGGGCCAACGCGAACTGAACGTTGATCAGGCCGCGCACGCCAATCGCTTCGGCCAAGGACCGCGTCGCTGCGCGCACTTGGCGCATTTCCTCGCGGCCCAGAGTGATCGGCGGCAGCACGCAGGCCGAGTCACCGGAGTGTATCCCGGCCTCTTCGATGTGCTCCATGATTCCGCCGAGGTACAGCTCGTGCCCGTCGTACAGTCCGTCGACGTCGATCTCGACGGCCTCGTCCAAGAAACGGTCGACGAGGACGGGGTGTTCGGGTGCTGCATCTGTTGCCCGGGTGACGTACGCGGTCAGTGCGGCATCGTCATACACGATTTGCATCCCACGCCCGCCGAGGACGTAGGAGGGTCGCACCAGCACGGGGTATCCGATCCGAGTCGCGACGGCCAGGGCGTCCGCGGCACTGTATGCGGTGCCGTGCCGGGGTGCGGACAGGCCGGTCTGGTCCAGCACCCGACCAAAGGCGCCGCGATCCTCGGCCAAGTGGATGGCTTCCGGGGAGGTGCCGACGATCGGCACCCCCTCGGCCTTCAGCGCCGCAGCCAATCCGAGCGGGGTTTGCCCGCCGAGCTGCACGATCACTCCCGCGACCGGGCCCGCCTGACGCTCGGCATACACCACCTCCAACACGTCCTCCAGGGTCAACGGCTCGAAGTAGAGCCGGGAGGAGGTGTCGTAATCGGTCGAGACGGTCTCGGGGTTGCAATTGACCATGACGGTGTCGAACCCGGCCGCTTGTAGCGCTATCGAGGCATGCACGCACGAGTAGTCGAACTCGATTCCCTGCCCGATCCGGTTCGGCCCCGATCCTAAAATCAACACGGCGGGTCGCTCCCGGGGCGCAACCTCGGTCTCCTCGTCGTAACTGGAATAGTGGTAGGGGGTGAGGGCTACGAACTCACCGGCGCAGGTGTCCACGGTTTTATATACCGGGCGGATCCCCAGGGCATGCCGGACCCCCCGCACGACGTTCTGGGACATGTGGGTGATCTGGGCGATCTGCTCATCGGACAGGCCCATCCGCTTGGCCCGCCGCAGCAGCACCGGATCGAGCCGGCTGCCGTCGCGATGCACCGAGGCGCGGATCTGGTCGGCGATGTCGTTGATCGCCTCGATCTGGTCCAGGAACCACGGGTCGATGCGGGTCGCCTCGTGCGCCTGCTCGACGCTGACTCCGGCCCGGAGCGCTTGCTGCACCAACACCAAGCGGCCGTCGGTGGGGGTCCGGGCCTGCTCCAGCAGGGCCAGCCCCTGCTCCATTCCCGGTGCGTTGTCAGGTCGCCAGTGAAACGTGGAGGAAGCCGATCCACTCGTTTCGGTGGAACGCAGGGCCTTGCCGAGCGCCTCTGCGAAATTGCGCCCGATCGACATGGCTTCGCCCACCGACTTCATCGTTGTGCTCAGCGTCGGGTCGGCGGCCGGGAACTTCTCGAACGCAAACCGTGGGACCTTGACCACCACATAATCCAGCGTCGGCTCGAAACTTGCCGGGGTGGCACCGGTGATGTCGTTAGGCACTTCGTCCAACGTGTAGCCCAGCGCCATCTTGGCGGCGATCTTGGCGATCGGGAAGCCGGTCGCCTTCGACGCCAAGGCCGAGGACCGAGAAACCCGCGGGTTCATCTCGATGACGATGATGCGCCCATCGGCGGGGTTCACCGCAAATTGGATGTTGCAGCCACCGGTGTCTACCCCGACCTCACGGATGATGGCGATGCCGATGTCGCGGAGGTTTTGATATTCCCGGTCAGTCAGCGTCATCGCCGGGGCCACGGTGATCGAGTCGCCGGTGTGCACACCCATCGGGTCGAGGTTCTCGATGGAGCAGACCACGACAACATTGTCCGCTTGGTCCCGCATGACCTCGAGCTCGTACTCCTTCCAGCCGATGATCGACTCTTCGAGCAGCACTTCGGTGGTCGGGCTGTCCTGCAATCCCGCGCCGGCAATCTTACGCAGACTCGCCTCGTCGTACCCGAACCCCGAGCCGAGCCCGCCCATCGTGAAACTTGGCCGCACGACCACCGGGTAGCCCAAATCGTCGGCTGCAGTCAACACTTCGTCCATCGTGTGGCAGATCGCACTGCGGGCGGACTCGGCGCCGCAGCGCTCCACCACACCCTTGAAGGCTTGCCGGTCTTCGCCCAGTTGGATCGCTGTGGTGTTGGCGCCGATCAGCGGGCAGCCGTAACGTTCTAACGCCCCGGACTCCTCCAGCGCGATCGCGGTATTCAACGCCGTCTGTCCGCCCAAGGTCGCCAAGACGGCGTCAGGACGCTCTTTGGCGATGATCGCCTCGACGATGTCCGGCGTGATCGGCTCGATGTAGGTCGCGTCGGCGACATCGGGATCGGTCATGATCGTGGCGGGGTTGGAGTTGACCAACACCACCCGGATGCCCTCAGCCCGCAGCACCCGACAGGCCTGGGTGCCGGAGTAGTCGAACTCGGCCGCTTGACCGATGACGATCGGTCCCGAGCCAATCACCAGCACACTGTTGATGTCCTCACGCTTGGGCATCCGAGCCTCCGTCTGTGCTGCCTGCCAGCATGTCGACAAAACGGTCAAAGAGGTATGAGGCATCGCGCGGTCCGGCGGCGGCCTCCGGGTGGTACTGCACCGAGAAGGCGGGTACGTCCTGGCATTGCAGTCCCTCGACCACCTGGTCGTTCAAGGCGACGTGGGACACGGTGACCGGACCGTATGCGGTGTCTGCCGGGTCGGTGATCGCGTGTGGCCAATGCACCGCGAAGCCGTGGTTGTGGCTGGTGACTTCGACCTTGCCGGTCATCCGGTCGATCACCGGTTGGTTGATCCCACGGTGTCCAAACGGCAACTTGTAGGTGTCCAGGCCGAGCGCCCGAGCGAGCAACTGGTTGCCGAAGCAGATGCCGAAGAACGGAATGCGTGCCTGCAACACGCTCCGCAAGAGGTCAACTTCGTGCTCTGCGGTGGCCGGATCTCCTGGGCCGTTGGAGAAGAACACGCCATCCGGACTCAGCGCGCTGATCTCCTCGAAGGTGGTGCTGGAGGGAAGCACATGCACCTCGATCCCCCGCCTGGACAGCAATGCCGGGGTCATCCCCTTGATCCCGAGGTCGAGCGCCGCGACGGTGAATGTGGCCGGCCCACCGCCGGCCGGCACGACATACGCCTCGCGGGTGCTGACCTCGGCAGCCAAGGCTGAGCCAGCCATGACCGGCGCCTGCTGCACCCGCGCGAGAAGGTCCGCGGCCGGACTCTCGGCGTCTTCACCGGAGAAGATGCCGACCCGCATGGCGCCCCGATCACGAAGATGACGGGTCAGCGCACGCGTGTCGATCTCGGCGATGCCGACCACGTCATGGTCGACCAGTGCCTGCTCCAAATCTCCCTGGGAGCGCCAGTTCGAGGGTCGGATCGCGGGATCGCGCACGACGTAACCGGCGACCCAGATCTTCTTGCTCTCCATGTCGGCCGTGTTCACTCCGGTGTTGCCAATGTGCGGGGCAGTCATCACGACGACCTGGCGGTGGTAGCTGGGATCGGTCAGCGTCTCTTGGTAGCCGGTCATCCCGGTACTGAACACCGCCTCGCCAATGGTGCTGCCGCTCGCGCCGTAGGACACACCTCGCAAGGCACGGCCGTCCTCCAGCACCAGCACCGCCGGATCTCGCCGCGTGATGGGAGCGCTCATCGAAGACCGTCCTTGCCTGCGTGGGAGTGGGTAGTAGCCGCCTCGCCTTGCGGCGCTGCTTGGTCATCGCCATGTCGCCCGTCATGACCCCCGCGAGCCGTGACCCGACCGCGCAACATCGTCAGATGTACTGCTCCGGTCAGTCTGTGTCCGTGCCAGGGGTTGTTGCGCGACAGCGACTGGGAATTCGCAGCCTCGACGCTGATCTCTGCGGTGGGGTCGATCAGGGTGAGGTTTGCCTGCGCTCCTTCGGCCAAGCCTTGGCCCTGATTGCCGAGTCGCGCGATCATCGCTGGCGTCGTCGACATCACGCGGGCCACATCGGCCCAGTTCATCGCGCCGGTGGCGACCATGACCGTGCTGACAACCGACAGCGCCTGCTCCAGTCCGAGCATGCCGAAGGCGGCGTCGGCGAAGGCGTGCTCCTTGTCGGCTCGCACGTGCGGCGCGTGGTCGGTAGCGACGATGTCGATGGTGCCGTCGGCCAGCGCGGCCTGCAGGGCAGCGACGTCTTCGCTCGGACGCAGTGGCGGGTTGACCTTGAACACGGGGTCGTAGGAGGCAAGCAGGTCGGTCGTCAGCATCAGGTGGTGCGGGGTGACTTCCGCGGTCACGTCGATGCCGCGGGCCTTGGCCCAGCGGATCACCTCGACGCTGCCCGCGGTGGAGACGTGAGCGATGTGGACGCGCGATCCGGTGTGCCGTGCCAGCATCACGTCTCGGGCCACGATGGACTCTTCCGCGACGCCGGGCCAGCCGGGTAGACCGAGTCGTCCGGACAACTCACCCTCGTGCGCGCAGGCGGTGCCAGGGGCCAACTGAGGATCTTGCGCGTGCTGGGACACAACACCGTCGAACGCCTTGACGTACTCCAGCGCTCGGCGCATCAGCTGAGCGTCGTGAACGCACTTTCCGTCATCGGAAAACACTCTGACGTTGGCCCGGCTGCGAGCCATCAGGCCGAGCTCGGCCAACTCCTGGCCGGCGAGTCCCTTGGTGACGGCGCCGACCGGCACCACATCCACATACCCGGCGCGTTGCCCGGTGGCGTAGACGAACTCTGCGGCCTCGGCTGTGTCGGTCACCGGCGAGGTGTTGGCCATCGCGAAGACAGCGGTGTATCCGCCCATCGCGGCAGCCCGACTCCCGGACTCGATCGTCTCGCTGTCCTCCCGGCCCGGCTCGCGCAGGTGGGTATGCAGGTCCACCAGTCCGGGCAGCGCGACGAGCCCCGACGCGTCCACCACGGCAACCTCGGTGGGGGCCGCTCGCGCCACCTCGCGCGACGTGCCGACAGCAGCAATTCGTCCGCCGACGATCAACAGATCCCCGGCTCCCCGACCAGCCAAATCGGCCCCGGTGATCAGCACGGCACGTTCGCCACTTCCGCCGCCATCGCCGTCTCGTTGCCCCGAGGGCGATGCCTCAGTGCTCATACCTGGGTGGTTCATGCCTGCGTCCCTTCTCCGGCCAGGAGGTGATAGAGGATCGACATCCGCACCGCAACCCCCGCCGACACCTGTTCCAAGATCAACGACTGCGCTGCGTCGGCGGCATCACCCGAAATCTCGAGCCCTCGATTCATCGGGCCCGGATGACAGATCACCGCGTGCTCGGGCAACATCGCCAACCGGGTGGGCGTCAGCCCGTAGCTCACCGCATACTCCCGTGCCGTCGGGAAGTACCCCCCGCTCATCCGCTCGCGCTGCACCCGCAGCATCATCACCGCGTCGACGTGCGGCAGGACATCGTCCACGTCGTAGGAGGTGGTGAACCCATCGACCTGTGACCAGGGGCCGACGCCGCTGGGCATCAGCGTCGGCGGCGCGACCAAGGTGACGACGGCCCCCAGTGTGCGCAAGCACAACAGGTTGGACCGCAGCACTCGCGAGTGGGTCAGGTCGCCCACCATGGCGACGTGCTTTCCCTCCAGGTCACCCAGTTTCGCTTGCATCGTGTAGGCGTCGAGCAGCGCCTGGCTGGGATGCTCGTGCGTGCCGTCGCCCGCGTTCACGATGGAGCAGTTGGTCCATTCCGCGATCTGGGCGGGGGCACCGGAGGCCATGTGCCGGATGATCATCATGTCGACGCCCATCGCGTCGATGGTCTTGACGGTGTCCCGCAGACTTTCACCCTTGGACACCGAGGTGCCCTTGCCGGTCAGGTTGATGGTGTCGGCCGACATCCACTTGCCCGCGAGTTCGAACGAGCTGCGGGTGCGGGTGGAATCCTCGAAGAAGAAGTTGATAATCGTCCGGCCGCGCAACGTCGGCAGTTTTTTGACCTCCCGATACTGCACCTCGTGCATCGAGGTTGCCGTATCCAAGATAGCCGCAATGTCAGATCGGGACAGGTCGGCCATCGACAGCAAGTGCTTCATGCGCGCTCCCCCGTGCCGCTGTTTGAGATCCGCACCTCGTCGATGCCGTCGACCTCGCGCACGCGAACGTGAACTCGTTCGACCTTGGCCGTTGGCAGGTTCTTGCCCACGTAGTCGGCCCGGATCGGCAATTCGCGGTGGCCACGGTCGACCAAGACAGCCAGTCGCACCACTCGCGGGCGACCGTAGTCGGCGAGGGCGTCGAGGGCGGCTCGCACGGTTCGCCCGGAGTACAGCACGTCGTCGACCAAGACGACGACCTTGCCGTCGATCCCGCCGTCGGGTAGCGCCGTATGCTCGGCGTGCCGGACGGGTTGGCGTCGCAGATCGTCGCGATACATGGTGATGTCGAGGGCTCCGGTCGGTACGGAGTGGCCTTCGACGTCATGGATAGCCTGCGCGAGCCGCTCCGCGATCGGAACCCCGCGACTGGGGATCCCGAGCAGGACCAAGTCGGTCGCGCCCTTGTTGCCCTCGAGAACTTCGTGGGCGACGCGGCGTAACGCTCGGGTGATGTCGGATGCGGTGAGCACACTTCTGCCCAGTGGCGAGCCCATCAGGCCCACGCTCCTTCCCCGCCTCACAGGACGGTGGTTAAAGGACGACGATCGCGAGGAACAGGCGACCGGCTATACCCTAGCCCGAAGCGCCGACCTCAAGAACACCGGTTGAGCATGAAGTTGTCGCCCGATCCCACCGGTTGAGCATGAAGTTGTCGACCCGCGGCCCGTTTTGAGCGTGACATTGCGGGTCTGCGTCTACGCTGTCCGTTCCCAGAGACGAGTATGAAGGAAGGTGAGCAAGGTATGGATGGCCTCGCTTTAGCGCTTGTTCTGGTTCTTTTCGCTCTGCTCTTCTCCCTGTTCGTCGTGATGGGCGTTGCGATCTGGGTACTGAGCAAACGGCGACGCACAGAACAGCGCACGCGCGCGGCCAATGCACAACCGCCGGACTCCCAGGAAGCTCCGGACGCCCCGCCGTCGATCAGCCCTGACGGGTCTTGATCTCCTCGTTGATCGCGGGGACGATTTCATGCAGGTCGCCGATGACCGCGTAGTGCGCGCGCGTCACCATCGGGGCATCGGGGTCACTGTTGATCGCCAGGATCGTCTTGGCACTCGAACAGCCTGCCCAGTGCTGAATTGCACCGCTGATCCCGCACGGCACATACAGATCCGGGCTGATCCGGGAGCCCGTTTGGCCCACCTGCTCGTGGTGCGGGCGCCAACCCAGACTGGTGACGACGCGGGAAACCCCCAAGGAGGCGCCGAGCAGGTCCGTCATCTCCAGCAGTTCGTTGAAACCATCGGCGCTGCCGACGCCACGTCCAGCGCCGATGACGACCTTCGCTGACTTCAGGCTCCCCGACTCATCCGGAGCGCCCTCTTCGGTGCGGGCCACTCGGACGGCCAGGTCAGCGTCGCTGACCTGAACCTGCAGCGCGCTTATCTGCGCAGAGGTCGTGGTGTCTGCGGGAGTTGGAGAGCAGGCGTGCCCGGCCATGGTGAGCACACCCAACTGATCGCTGAGCTGCATTACTTCAAGTGCTGTGCCGCCGAAGACCTGACGGCTGACCTGCAGCGGCTGCACCTGGTCGATCTCGACGGCGTTGGCAGCCATCAAGACGTTCTGACGTGCGGCTACGTGCGCCATCAGTTCATTGCCCCGAGGCGATCCGGGAGCGAGCAGCACCGTGGCGCCGCTGGCCTCCACGGCAGCGATGGCTGCACTTGCCCACGCTCCGGGAGCGTAGGCCTCGAAGTGGGAGTCATTCGCCTCGTGAACGGTGTGCACTCCGAACTCGCCCAAGCGTTCGAGCAACGGGGCGGCCGAACCCACGACCAACGCGTCGATCTGGTCGCCCAGCCCGCGGCTGAAGGCGAGCGTCTCCAGGGTTGCCTCGCTGAGGACAGGGCCGGCAACGTCCTCGCTGTCTGTTTCGATCACAACGATGCAGGTCATTTGATGACTCCCAGCTTCTCTAGCAGGTCGGCCACGGCCGGCGCCGCGGCTGCGCCCTCACCGAGGACGGTGACCTGGCTCGGCGGCTTCGGTGGCAATCTCAGGACAACCCGAGCGGCGCCGACGGGCTCCAGATTCGGCTCGATGAACTCGATCTTGGCGCGCTTGGCCTTCATCCGGCCGGGAATGCTGGGGTACCTCGGTTCCACCCCGCCTTCCATGATGGTCACGACCGCCGGCATCGGCACCTCGAAGACCTGGGTGCCACCGACCGGACCATCACCCTTGGCGATCACCTGCGTGCCCTGCACCTCGATCGTCGAGATGCCGGTTACGACCGGGCGACCTAGGTCGTATGCCAGACGCACGCCCACTTGGAAGTCGCCGGTGTCGGCCGCGTCGTTGCCCAACAAGACCAGGTCGTATGTCGTACCAGCAGCTTCATGAACCCGCACCACATCGCCGATGGCCTTGGCAATGTCGATCGGCCCATAGGTGGCCGCATCGGCCTCGATCAGCACCGCGTTCGTGCACCCCAGAGCCACCGCGTTACGGAGCTGTTCGACGGCATCCTCATCACCAAGAGTCAGCACAGTGACCTCACCGTCGGTGGCAGCAGCCGTCTGCACCGCGAGCTCAATCGCGCATTCCTCGTGCGGGCTCACTGTGGCGCCCAAGTGGGCCGTCTCAATGTTCGATTCGTCCGCGGTGAGGCTCACCTCACCGCCAGTGTCGGGCACTCGCTTGACGCATACCAGGATGTTGCTCATAGCTCAGCCTCGAATCCGGTCGTTGCTCGGGTCGAATAGGGAGGTCGCATTGATCGAGCCGACGACGACTGGGTAGAGCTCCTCCATGTAGGACACGGTGAGCTGGTTGCCGATCACCGCTTCCGCGGGCGGCAGGTAGGCCAGCAGCACGTGCTTGCCCAGGGACGGCGCGGAGCCGGCGCTGGTCACGTAGGAGTGATGCCCGTGACCATCGGTCAGCAGTTCGCCGTCCTTGGAAAGGATCGGCTCACCGCCGAGCATGTAGCGCTTCACCCCAGAGGTCGAGGTGTGATCCTCAACAGTCAAGGTGCACAGGACGCTCTGCGGGTCACTCTCGCGCTGGGCGATGTAGGCCTCGCGCCCCACGAAATCAGCTTCTTTGACCTTGGGGCGCTGCATCCCCGCCTCGACGATGGACCGCTCGGCGTCCAACTCGGCGCCGAATGCCCGATAGCCCTTCTCGATCCGACCCGTCGTGCCATAAACACCTATCCCGACGGGGACCACTCCGTGCGGCGCGCCAGCGTCGAGCAGCATCGTCCACAATCTGGCGCCCTGCTCGATCGGTACGTACAGCTCCCAGCCGAGCTCGCCCACGTAGGAGATCCGTGAGGCCAGCACAGTCATCGAGCCGAGCTCGAGTTCACGACAGGTGGAGAACTTAAAGCCTTCGTTGCTGACGTCGCCGGTGGTCAGACTCGACAAGATGTCGCGGGCGCGCGGACCCCAGATCCCGATCGTGGTGTATGCCGAGGTCAGGTCCACTACTGCAGCACTGCCGTCGGCGGGCATCCGGTCGGCGAACCACTTGCGGTCGACCATCCCGTGGCCACCGCCGGTCACCACCCGGAAGTGATCGTGGGCCAGTCGCATCACCGTGAGGTCGGACACGAACCCGCCCTTGGCGTCGAGCACCGGGGTATAGATGACCCGGCCGGTGGCCACGTTGGCCTGGCCGACGATGATCGACTGCACGGCCGTCATCGCGGAGGGCCCCACCACATCGAAAATGCAGAAGGCCGATAGGTCGAAGACGCCGACGCGCTCGCGCATTGCCAAGTGCTCCGCGTTGATGATCGGGGACCACCAGCGGGCGTCCCACTCGTGCTCACGCGGCATCACTGCGTCACCGAACTCTTCGAGCAACGGCGCGTTCGACTCATACCAGTTGGGTCGTTCCCAGCCGGCAGCCTCGATGAACACCGCGCCCAAGGCCTTCTGCTGCTCATACATCGGCGATAAGCGCTGCCCACGGTCCGACTCGTATTGCTCGGCCGGATGCACGATGCCGTACGTCTTGATGAAGGCCTCACCCGTGCGTGCCTTCACGTGAGCACGGGTGCGCTGGTGTGGGTGGAAACGGGCGATATCGGACTGAGAAAGGTCGATCTCGCTATGACCCTGGGTCATCCACTCGGCGACCGCCCGGCCCACCCCAGGGCCTTCCTTGATCCAGACGGCAGCCGCCGACCACAGGCCCTTGACCTCGGGGGTCTCACCCAGGACAGGCGCACCATCTGGGGTCAGTGAGAGGAGCCCGTTGATGGCATACCGAATCTCGGCACCTTCGGCCCCCAACAGATCGGGCATCAACTCAAAGGCTTCCTCCAACTGTGGGTCGAAGTCGTCGGAGGTGAACGGCATCTCGGTCGGCGATAGCTTCGATGCCTCGATCGAGGGGATCTCCTCGGGCTCGTGCAGGATCGCCCGGTGGGCGTAGGAGCCGACCTCCATGTCGGCGCCGTGCTGGCGCTCGTAGCAGAGCGCGTCCATGTCACGCACGATCGGGTAGTGGATCTCCCCGTCGGTCGCGGCCAGCAGCGGCACCGGGCCGACGCTGATCATCTGGTGTACCGCCGGCATGAGCGGAATCTTGGCTCCCGCCATTGCTGCAACCTTAGGGCTCCACACGCCGCAGGCGATCACCACGATGGGAGCCGCGATGTCACCGCCCGTGGTCTGGACACCCGCGATACGGCCCTCCTCGACGGTCAGCCCAGTCACCTCGACCGTGGAGACCACCGTCAACTCCCCTGTCGCCTGAGCACGTTCGCGCATGATGGTCCCGGCTCGCAGCGAGTCAACGACACTCACGCTTGGAGTCCAAAACGCGCCGACGATCTGGGATGCCTCCAGGTAGGGCACTTTCTCAACGACCTGATCCGGGGTAACCATGTCGGCCTCGATGCCCCATGCCTTGGCCGAAGACATCCGCCGCCGCAGCTCCTCCATCCGGTCCTCGGTCTTGGCCACCTCATATCCCCCAGGCGTGACCATCACCCCCATCTCGGCATACTGCTCCATGCTGTCCAGGGTGAGGTCGGTGATCTCGCGGGAGTGGTCGACCGGGAAGATGAAGTTGGACGCGTGCCCGGTGGAACCCCCTGGGTTCGGCAGGGCCCCCTTGTCGATCTGCACGATGTCGGTCCACCCCAGGCGCGCCAGATGGTGCACCAGGCTGTTTCCGACGATGCCGGCCCCGATAACAACGACGCCGGCGGATTCGGGTACTGAGGCCATGAGCGGCCGTCCTTCCATGAGCACTGTTGGGCTACGAGCGGTTCTAGGCGTGAGCACGCCGTGCTGCTACGGCGATCTTCGTGTTGCGTTATGCGCACCGCAGTGCGTCATACGGCACGTCTATTGTCTGCTTTCGCGGCGCGCGGTGTCAACTGCGACGCGCAGTATGCCGCCCGTACACGACGGCGGCCCCCCACCACGAGGTAGGGGGCCGCCATGAGCGATATCAGCAGTTATCAGCTCGATGGACCCGAGGTGTGATCCGGGTCAGGCGCCGCACGTTGCGCAGCCAACTTCTCATCGACCTCCGCCTTGCTGGCCCCGAGCTCCTCATACAGGGCCGTGTAGACCCCCTCGGGGACAGTGGAAACCACAGGTTCCTCACGCAGTTGCCTGAACAACTGGATGCAGACGAAGATCAGCAACACCAGGAACGGGACGGCGATCACCACGGCCGCCTGCTGGATCGCCGCGAGCCCGCCAGCGACCAGCAAGGCGATAGCCGTCAGGGCGATCATGCCGCCCCAGAGCAGCACCACGAACTTATGCGGGGCGATGTTGCCTTTTGAAGACAGCATGCCGAGCACCACCGAGGCGGAGTCGGCGCTGGAGACGAAGAAGAAGGTGATCAGCAACACCACCACGGTGGCGGTGACTGCGCCCAGCGGCAGTTGGTCGAGCATCAAAAACAGACGACCTTCGTTCGTCTCTGCACCGGCTAGGTCGACGCCGTTCTGCTGCTGGTGAATCGCGGTCCCGCCCAGAATCGAGAACCACACCGAACTGACCATTGTCGGCACCAACAGCACGCAGATCACGAACTGGCGGATCGTGCGTCCACGCGAGATGCGGGCAATGAACGTGCCGACAAAGGGCGCCCAGGACATCCACCAGGCCCAGTAGAAGAGCGTCCAGCCCTGCAGCCAGTCCTGGCCCCCGTAGATGCCGGTGCGGAAGCTCATCGGCACGATCTGCGTCGTGTAGTTGCCGATCATCTCCACGAAGGTGTTGACGATGATCAACGTCGGGCCTAGCACAAGGACGAAAAGGGCCAACGTGCCTGCGAGACCCATGTTGATGTTGCTGACAATCTTGATGCCCTTGCCGACACCACTGACGGCCGAGATCGCAAACGCCACCGCAAGGACCAAGATCACGATGATTGCGACCGTATTGCTCTTGGTGATGCCGTAGGCGCTGTTCAAACCGCTATTGATCTGCAGTGCGCCGAGGCCCAGTGAGGTAGCGGCACCGAAGACAGTGATGAAGATGGCGAACGTGTCGATAGCCCGTCGCATAGGGTCCTCCACCGGCCGGTTCGGCATGACGATCGAGGAGAGCAGATTTGGGTTGCCCTTACGGAACGAGGTGTAGGCCAACGCCATACCAACCACTGCGTAGAGTGCCCACGGGTGCAGGCCCCAGTGGAAAATCGTGTATTGCATGGCGAGTTGGGCCGCCTCATCGGTGCCTGGCTCGGCAAGGCCCAACGGCGGTGCGATGAAGTGCGACAGCGGCTCCGAGGCTCCGAAGAAGACCAGACCAATCCCCATACCCGCTGCGAACATCATCGCAAACCAGGACACCGTCGTGAACTCCGGCCGCTCTTGGTCGGTGCCCAATCGAATCCGGCCATAACGGCTGAAAGCTAGTGCCAGGGCGAAGACGACGAATCCGAAACCCGACATGATGAAGGCCCAGCCAGAGAACGTCGTGACAAGATTCAGCCCTTGGTCCGCGGCGGCCTGCAGACTCTCCTTGCCGAACACGCCCCACGCGGCGAAGGCAACCACGAGGATCAGCCCACCTGTGAAAACGAATTTGTCAATCGACCCGAGGACGGATGTCGCGGGGATCTCGGTCGGGTCCGGGCTCTCTGCTGGAGGTTCATCTTTCCGGGCCGTCGTAGACATATGGACTCCTGATCGGACCCGTGGGTCACATTGAGTAACGCGCTGGTGACATCGGCCGGTGGCCGGGCCGCCATCTCGCCAGATCACACACATGCGAAGCGAGGCCTAAAGAATCCAGCCCAATCCCAGCGGTGTCAAGGGTCCGACGAGCATCAGGAGAACTGCCCGCGAAACACCTTCGGTGCATCAGCAAGGAATGCCCGCGAAACGGTGGAACGTGTGGGGGTATGGAAGGTGAGTTGTCGATGACGTCTCGGGCCGAGGTCACCACCAAGTACGCCAAGGCGTATGTGAGGGCTTCGAAGAAGGACAAG
>JBARZG010000057.1:0-5071 GCA_049649785.1 Ornithinimicrobium sp.
CCAGCTCCGCGCCAGGTCAACTCGCGAGTCACGGACCTACAGACCCATGGCACCGTCTAGCGCTGTCTGGTGGGTGAGCCCGTCGAGGATGAGTGTGAGGCCGAACTCGAACTCTTCGCTGAAGTCATACCCGGGTTTCAGAACGTGTTCGGTGGTGAGTTCCATCAGGTGTGGGTATCGGCCGTCGAACGTTGCGGTGATGCCCTGCGCGACAGCGGCCATGTCCTCGCCGCCGGTTGCGGGGAGGTTGGCTTCTTGGAGGGCGAAACCGTAGATGTAGGAGTCGATGAGTGCGTAGGCGTGGGCGGTCATCCGGATCGAGAACCCGGCTTGCCGTAGGCACCGGAGGACCTCGTCGTGGTGATTGAGCGTTGCTGGTCCGGGATTGGTGCGCGATTCCATGAGCGGTGTGGCCCATGGGTGGTGGGCGAGCACTGCCCTGGCCGATCGGGCTCGGTGCTGCATCGCCGCTTTCCAGTCGCCGCCGCCTGGGGGTAGCTCGATCTCGGCGAAGATCAGATCGATCATTCCGTCGATGATTGCCTCCTTGTTGGGGACGTGGTGGTAGATGGTCATAGGCCGCACATCGATGGCAGTCGCCAACTTGCGGATCGTGAAGCCGCTGATCCCGACCTCATCAGCCAGGGCGATGGCGCCGGCGAGCACTCGGTCCCGGCTCAAGACGGATCGGGTCGGGGCTGCCTGCACGCTGTTCGGTGGTGCCATTGCTCGCTCCTAGGGGTTCTGCCTTGACACTTCGTACTATGTACGAGTACCTTCGATATCGCACTCGTACATAGTACGACACGGCCGTAGCGGGGCCAAGCCGACTCCGCAAGCAGATAGAGGAGCTACGCCCATGCCGACCACACGAACCACAACGGACCGCGCCCGTCATACACCGATTGGCGACCCCCACTTGGCCGTCGAGAAGGAGTCACTCATGCAAGCGATCATCCAGGACCGATACGGTTCAGCAGACATCTTCCAGTCGGTGGTGGTGAACCGGCCGAGTATCTCGGATGCCGAGGTCTTGATCGAGGTCCACGCCGCTGGTGTCGATCGTGGCACCGAGCACCTGATGACCGGTCTGCCCTATCTGCTTCGAGTGGCGGGCTACGGCATCACCAAGCCCAAGAACCGGGTCCCGGGCCTGGACGTCGCGGGCGTGGTCATCGAGGTCGGAGCCGATGTCACCCGATTTGCACCGGGTGATGAGGTCTTCGGTATCGCCAACGGTTCATTCGCTGCATACGCCGCAGCTGCTGCGGACAAACTGGCCCTCAAGCCGGCCAACCTCAGCATGGAACAGGCGGCCGTGGCAGCAGTCTCGGGTATCACTGCACTTCAAGCGTTGAGCGATGTCGGGAAGTGCCAATCCGGCCAGCGGGTGCTGATCCTCGGCGCCTCCGGTGGTGTCGGGACCTACGCGGTACAGCTGGCCAAAGTCTTCGGTGCCCAGGTGACCGGGGTGGCCAGCACAGCCAAGTTGGACGTGGTCCGCTCACTCGGAGCCGACCACGTCATCGACTACACGCATACCGATTTCGCTGATGGCGAGGGCCTCTACGACCTGATCCTCGACATCGGCGGCCGCAGCAGCATCGCTCGTCTTCGTCGGGCCCTGAGCCGGCACGGCACGCTCGTGATCGTGGGTGGCGAGGACGGTAACCGCCTTACCGGAGGTGTTGGCCGTCAACTCAGAGCGATGGGGCTCTCACTCTTGGTGGGACAACGCCTCACCACCTTCATCAGCACCGAGTCGCACACCTTCATCGAGCGACTGGCCGACCATCTCGCCTCAGGTCAGGTCGTGCCCGTCATCGGCCAGCGATACGACCTGCAGGATCTTCCCACCGCCATACGTCAGCTCGGAGCCGGCCACGCCACCGGCAAGACGGCCATCACCGTCCACTCCGGGGCTCACACCCGGGCCTAACGCCCGAAGGTCCTTCACAGCCTCTCACCGACGCTGCCTTGACCTCAGCCCAGGCCGAGGTTGCGACAAGAACTGGATAAGGAAAATCCCATGACCAGCACCGCCACACCATCAACCGAGCGGCCACCGGCCGCGAGGACGCGGACCCACCCCGACACGAACCCGGGGACCGCTGCACGCATCGCCGGCGTCGGCTACGTGATCTTGTTCGCCCTGGGAATCTTCGCCAACTTCTTCGTCCGTGAAGGACTCATCGTCAGCGACGATGCGCAAGCGACCGCAGCCAACATCGCAGATTCCGAAGGTCTTTTCCGTCTCGGCATGGTCGCCTTCCTGACCATCTTCCTGCTGGACGTGGTGGTCGCCTGGGCCCTCTACATCGTGTTCCGCAACGCTGACCACGACCTCTCGCTGCTGACCGCCTGGTTCCGTCTCGTCTATACCGTTTTTCTCGGTGCAGCGCTGATCTACTTCTCCCAAGCCCTGCAACTTCTCGACGGCGCTGCTTCCCTCACCGCCATCGGCACCCGCCAACGAGAAGCACAGGCACTGCTCGCCCTCGAGACATTCAACTCAGCTTGGCTGATCGGACTGGCCGCGTTCGGGCTACACGTGATCCTGCTCGGCGGCCTCGTACTGCGATCCCGTTACGCCCCCAAAGCACTCGCCTACGTCCTGATCGCAGCCGGTGCGGCCTACGTGCTCGACACCACGGCCCACACGCTCCTGACCAACTACACCGACTACGAGACGCTGTTCATCACGGGTGTCGCTGTCCCCGCAGTGATCGCCGAAGGATGGTTCGGACTCTGGCTACTTTTCCGAGCGGGCAAGCGATCTGGGTGACACGGAGTAGCGCCATCGGGATACTGAGGAAGGTCACGTCGGATCCGGCTCGCGCTGTGTATCCACGGAGGAGGTGGAGATCGTGCAGAGTATTCTGGCTATCTTGGCGCTTGCTCTGAGCGTCGCATTGCACACGAGCGCCTCAGAAAGCTCCATCGAAGACCTCATCGATCGCGAGATGACCGCCTCAGGCGTGCCCGGCCTGGCCTATGCCGTCGTGGCCGAGGGCGAAATCACTTCGGTGGGTACGCGCGGTGTCCTCAAGGCCGGGGGCGATAAGGGCGTCACGCCGGACACCGCCTTCTCGACCGGCTCGATCACCAAGAGCTTCACCGCGCTGGCCGTCATGCAACTCACCGAGGCTGGCAAGGTCGATTTAGACGCCCAGGTCTCGCAATATCTTGATGGCTTCTCTGGTCAGCCCGCGGAGACGATCACAGTCCGGCAACTGCTCAGCCACACCAGCGGCTTCTCCACCCTGCAAGGCAATGGCAGCACCGCTGCCTCACGTGAAGACGGCGCCAACGGAAAAGATGAACTCGCGCACCGGGTCGACCAACTTGCTGAGGTGACTCCCGCCTATGAGCCCGACGAAAGGTGGGAATACTCGAACCTCAACTACCAGATTCTTGGCCGCCTCATCGAAGTCGTGAGCGGTCGGGAATACCAGGCCTATGTCAAGGCCAACATCCTGGAACCGGTTGGCATGGATCACAGTTTCGTCGCCGACGGCGAGACCCATACATCCATGGCGACCGGGCACAGGCCGTGGTTCAACACCAAACGACCCCTGCCCGAGAACAGGACCGACCGCGTGACAGCTCCCCAAGGAGGAATTGTCGCCAGCGCCGGCGATCTGGCGCTGTACATGCAGACGATGATGAACGGCGAAGATGACGTCCTCAGCGCCGAAGGTAAGGCGAGGATGATGCGCCCGGCGAGCAACAGTTCGCCGTCCTACGGGTTCGGCTGGTCCGTGGATTCGGACGACAGCACTGTTTGGCACTCCGGGTCGACCCCCGGCTTCGAGACCCTAGCCACGATGATCCCCGCCGAAAGGACAGCGGTCGTCGTGCTTCTCAACGGGGGAAGTGGGGTCGGCTTCGGGGAAACAACGCAACTCCGCAACGGCATCACAGCCCGGGCGCTGGGCCTCGACTACAGCGGCGAAGGCTCCCGGTGGCCTCAAAAGGCCCTGTTCATCGCACTGGTGCTCCTGCCAATCGGCTACCTGCTCAGCATGGCCTGGGCTTGGCGGCAACGCGTCCAGATACGCGCGAAATCGGGCATCTCGGGTCGGTTCAGCCTCTGGTTCCCGCTGCTCACCACGCTGATTGCGGCATGGGTCGTTCTCCGCCTAGTGCCGAACCTGTTCGGCGCGCCGCTTGGCACGATCAGGCTGTTCCAGCCCGATCTTGGTCTGGCGCTCATCGCGACCGCAGCGACCGGTGTCCTGTGGGCCACGTTCAGGCTCGCCGTGGCCCATACCGGTCGATCCGGCCAAACCTCATCGAGTTGAGCAATATGTCAACTACACCCTCAATTGTCTTTACCGATATTGGGCTGACCTGGCCGGACGGAAGTCCTGCACTTTCCGGGATCACCGCCAGTTCCGGTGTGGGCCGTACCGGCTTGGTCGGTTTGAACGGCTACGGTAGATCAACCTTGTTGCGCCTCATCGCCGGTGAACTGGCACCGCACATTACGCACGGGTGGTGTCCTCTGGTTCCAGCCATTGGGTGATCGCCTGGTTGGTCTCTTCGGGCTTCTCCTGCTGGATCCAGTGGCCGCTGTCCAGGTGGATCTCTTCGACGTTGGGGACGAACTCTGCGAGGTTCTCGGCCTGGGCTACCGCGTCACGGTCGCCGTAGATCATGAGGGCGGGCTGGTGAACGATCGGGTCGATGTCGGCGAGCAGGTGCCAGTTGCGGTCGAGGTTGCGATACCAGTTGACACCGCCGGTGAACCCTGACTTCTCGAAGGTGGAGACGTAGACGGCCAGGTCGCTGTCGCTCATCAATGGCTCGCCAAGGGGTGTCTGCGCTCGGGCGATATTGATCATCTCCATCCCAGGCTGCGGCTCCTTGGGGGGTTCGTTCTTCCGGTAAAGGTTACGAAGGAAATGGGCCGGGTTCTCATCGAACACGGCGTCGGCAACGCCTGGCTGCCGGTTGAAGTGGACGAAGTAGTACTCGCGGCCGAGCACCGCTTCCATGAACTCGATCCAGGGCACCGCTGTGCGAACGGGGTACGGCATACTCAGGCAGATCACCTTGTTCACGCGCG
>JBARZG010000058.1:0-3245 GCA_049649785.1 Ornithinimicrobium sp.
CAACATCATCGGGTACATCGTATTGCTGGTCTCCGACGTTGCCCTTCAGCGAGCCGACGTCAACGAACCCGTCGACGCTGCCCGGGCCTGCCGTGTCGGGCACGAGGTAGACAAACAGGTCGGGGCCGTTGTCGGTTGCGAAATCTGTCAACGTCAGCACGATCGAGCCTTCGCCGGTGTCAATGACCGTGGCCTGCCCGGATCCAGGATGATCGACGGCCCCGAAAGAGCCCTGCGCAATAGCCTGGGGGCCTTCCTCCTCAGCAGGTGCCTCCGCCGTCGCGCGCTCTTGCGTTGGCTCTGGTGTACCCGGGGTCTCTGGGATCCCCGTCGCTTCTGCTTCGGCCGTGGTCTCGGCGCTCTCGTCGTTGATCTCGCTCGTGGGCCCGGCCTCTTGGCTGTCCCCCGGCGTTGGCGCCACCTGGATGACCTGTTCGTTGACGACGTCGTCCGTGATCAGCGGAAGCCCCAAGACCACGCCCGCACCCCCGGCGACCAGCAGATAGCTCACGCCCAACGGAAGAAGCCAAGCGCGTCGACGCAGGATGAGCAGGCCAACGGCCGCTGCGACCACGATGAAGAAGATCGATGTGATGACGATAGCCACCACATCACTCGGGGCGAGCCTGCCTAGCAGCAGAATCCCACCAAGCATCACAGCCACCAGCAGCAGCGCGCCGCCGATCCTCGCGGGCCACGATAGCGCCGTCGTCGGGGCCATTCGGGTCTGGTCAGGTTCATTCGCCATGCCCGGACAACCCCCTCGATCCCGGCAAACCTACCCCCGAAATTCTGACCAAAAGGTGACGTCTTCAACAACCTGATCCGCCTGTCCAGCAGCGCCGGTTGAGCACACGATCGACGTGGAAATGCTCGGCGCCCCCGGCAGGATTCGAACCTGCAACCTACGGATTAGAAGGCCGGCGCTCTATCCATTGAGCTACGGGGGCCGGTCAAGAGTGTAGGCGCGGATAACATCAGCGGTCATGAGCAGTGGTGCACCAGAGGAAAAAATGGCGACCGGCCCAGGGTTGGATGAACTGCGCGGGTTGGATGAACTGCGGGGCTCGATCGATGAGGTGGACGCTTCATTGCTCGATCTGCTGGCCCGCCGACTCGACCTGGTGTCCCACGTCGGTGAAATCAAAGGACGGATCGGCTTACCGATCTATGCACCTGAACGCGAACGCACCATGATCGCGGCCAAGCGCGACCTTGCTGAGGCCAAAGGGGTGCCGGCTGACCTGATCGAAGACGTGTTGCGCCGCTGTATGCGGGAGGCCTATACCCATGAGAAGAGCATGGGGTTCACCCGTCAAGCCCCCAACCTCGGTCCAGTCGTCATTGTCGGGGGCGCCGGTGCCATGGGAGAGATGTTCGCCAAGATGCTGAGCCTGTCTGGGTATGAGGTGCGGGTGCTGGATCGCGGCGATTGGGACCGCAGCGAAGAGATTGTGAACGGGGCAGGCATGGTGCTGATCTCGGTGCCGATCCACGACACCATCTCGATCATCGAAGCTCTGCCGCCGTTGCCGCCGGATGCACTGCTAGTCGACATCACCTCGGTCAAGCAGGGACCGCTGGAGGCGATGTTGAGCGTCCACCCCGGGCCGGTGCTCGGCCTACACCCGATGTTCGGCCCGGACGTCGAGTCCTTCGCCAAGCAGGTCGTCGCGTGCTGCCCTGGTCGTCACCCCAGCGAGTCCCAGTGGCTCCTGGAGCAGATCCGACTCTGGGGGGCCAGGGTGCATGACGTTTCCGCCGAGGATCACGACGCCGCCATGGGGCTGATTCAAGCGCTTCGCCACTTCTCGACCTTCGCCTACGGCTCACACCTGGCGCACGAGGACGGCAGCCTGGCCGATCTGCTGGCCCTGTCCTCACCGATCTACCGGTTGGAACTGATGATGGTCGGACGGCTGTTCGCCCAAAGCCCCGAACTGTACTTCGACATCATCACCTCATCGCGTGCCAGCATCGAGTTGATCGAGAATTATCACAACAGATTCGGCGAGGCGTTGGAGTTGTTGCGCAGCGGCGACCGCGAGGGTTTTGTCGCGCAGTTCAACGAGATCGGTCGATGGTTCGGCTCGTATGCCGAACGTTTCCTGGCCGAGTCGAGATCACTGCTCGCCCATGCCGACGCCACTCGCTGAGAAGGTGGACGCCGCCCACCGGTAGCCCACGCCAGCGCGACGTGGCATCGAACGGACCCCAGTCCCATTGAGCCCCAACAAGGTCGGCAGATGGCGCTGCTCGCCAATCGAGGCCCTCCACGGAGGCATCAAGGAGCGAGGTTAGGCTGCGAAGTGTGAGCACTGAAAGCGCACCTCGTGGCGCCACCGACCGTTTGGTCTGGATCGACTGTGAAATGACCGGTCTTGATCCCGCCGTGGACGCGTTGATCGAGGTTGCCGCGCTGGTGACCGATGTCGACCTCAACGTCCTGGGTGCCGGTGTCAACGCCGTGATCCAGCCCGAGCAGGAAGCCCTTGACCAGATGGGCGACTATGTCCGCGAGATGCACGTCCAGAGCGGATTGCTAGACCAACTGTCCGAGGGGATGACGATGGAGGAAGCTCAAGGCCTCGTCGTGGACTATGTGCGGACCTGGGTGCCCGAGCCCAAGAAGGCACCGCTGGCCGGCAACACGGTCAGCACCGACCGGCTGTTCCTGGCGCGCGACATGCCCGTGCTGGAGGGACACCTGCACTATCGGATCGTGGATGTCTCCTCGATCAAGGAACTGGCTCGCCGGTGGTATCCGCGGGCTTACTACAACTCCCCAGCGAAAACCGGGGGCCACCGCGCACTCGGCGACATCCAGGACAGCATCGCCGAGTTGCATTACTACCGGCAGGCGGTGTTTAGGGATCCGCCTGGACTGGACACCGGCGCCCTGCGCGCACTGAACAACCCCCCAAAGACCACTTGAGCGCGAGGTTGCGGCCCCCAGACCCCACTTGAGCGCGAAGTTGCGTCCGCCCAGCCAACTTGAGCGCGAAGTTGCGGCCGCCCAGCCCATTTGAGCGCGAGGTTGCGGCCGGCCAGCCCACATCAAAGGGGCCAGATCAGACGACATGCGCTGACCTGGCCCCTAACGGGGTGAGTGACGGGACTTGAACCCGCGACATCCGCCACCACAAGGCGGCGCTCTACCTGCTGAGCTACACCCACCACGCTGCCCAAGGAGCGTTAACCGCTCCAGGCAACGCCGACAATCGTACCTGGCCGCAGCGGGTGCT
>JBARZG010000059.1:0-38524 GCA_049649785.1 Ornithinimicrobium sp.
GAGCCAACAGCTCCGTCTGCTTCACCGAGTCCACCCCCAACTCACTCTCCAAGTCTGTATCCGCTTCTAGGACTTCCGGCGGATATTCCAAAGCCTCGGCATACACCTGCACGACGCGGGCGAACACCTCCGCGCGCCGCGAGGATCCCTCACCGACTTCGTCGTCAGCGATCAAGACAGGGCCTAGGTCGGTGCCGGGTTCTGCACCGTTGACGAGACGCCGTTGATCTCGCGTCAGTTCATTCCAATCGCCGAAGATCGATTGCGCACTGGCCACGACATCCGGACCGCGGTCAGCCCAGAACATCATCATGTCGTTGGGCGGGGTACCCGGAAGCAGCAGCGAGGCTACCGAGCTCAGGTCGAGGTCCGCACCGACCGAAACAGCGCCGACCCGGCCGAGTTCAGCAACACTCGCTTTGAGCGTTGTCGCCTCGCCGGGATCAGGGAGAAGCGGCGTCACGGCGACAATTTCGCGCTCGGCGAGCACTGTGGAAATGATTCCGCTCAGGCCACCCAGGGCGCCGCATTCCACGAACACGCCAACCCCGTCGTCATTGATTGTCCGGACAGATCCCGCGAAGTCGACCGAACGCGTCAGCTGGCTGGAGATTAGCTCCGCCAGGTCGTCCTCGTCCGTGTAGCGGCGCTGTTCAATGGGCGAATAGACCGGAACCTGCAGTTCTGCGCTGGGATAGGCATCACCCAGCCGTGCCCGGAAATCAGCGGCTGCGCCCAGGACCCATGGGGAGTGGAAGGGATAGGGCGAGCGTATGGCCGCGAACATGACGCGTAGCCCCTTGGCTACCGCCTGGATCTGAGCCAGGGCCTCGTGCGTGCCGGTGATCACTGTCTGCTGGTCGTGGTTGCGCACTGCCACGACAGCGTGATCTTCGCCGACCATGGCGATGAGGTGCTCGGCACGCGATGAATCGAGACCCACAGCGGCCATTCCCGCTCCTTGCTCACTGCGCTCCTGAAGGGCCAGGCTGCGATGGCAGACGATCTCGGCACCCTCATGCACAGTCCAGGCGCCCGCACAGACCAGCGACGCAATCTCTCCCAGGCTGTGTCCCACATGTACATCGGGACGAAGACCGTGCGAGGCGAGCACCTGGTAGGTCGCTACGGAAGTGCCGTAGATGGCCAATTGCAATGCGGTTGGCGCTTCGAGGAGAAGCGCGTCGATGTCCCTGGCGGCAGAGAACAGGTCTTTGGCGACGGGCCCGCCCAGGATGGACTCAGCCGCACGGTCAACTTCGTCGAAGACGTTGTCAATGTGCGGGTACTGGTCCCGCAACTCGCCCAGGGCGCCTGGATAGTAGGCCCCTTGACCGGGGAAAACGACTGCGCTACGACCTGTCGTTGAAGACATGGAATCTCCTGATGAGTACTGTGAATGCGACGTTGAAACCGATCCAGATGCCGCGAATTGAATTGCTATCGAACAAATAGAGCATCTCGGAGAGGACTTGATCATGTCAATAAAAATTTGCGACAGACAAGAAATACAAAATTGCGATGAATGTCGCAGCGAAATTGCGACAAATAGCCGCACATAAAGTGGTTGGGACTGCCAAAGGGGGCCGAATCGATGTACTTGAATATTCAACTGCAAGACTCTTCGACGTTTGACGTTCGAAACATGAGCCCGCTAGTCTCTTGAAAGGTTGGTCTCCCACGCTGGTCGTGTCTGACCCAAATTCATCCTCTAAGGGGCCCGATGTACTACAGCATCGTCCGTAGCAAACTTCGCGCGTCCTTCGAGCAGGTGAATCAGGGCAATCTGAGCGCGGTCGTGGCGCAGTTCACCGGCGACGCCGAGCACTGGTTCACAGGGACCCATGCGCTCGGTGGCCGACGGCAGGGAACCGCGCAGATTCGCCAGTGGTATAAGCGTCTCGGCGTCGTAATGCCCGATCTGCATTTCGACATCACTGGCCTTGCCGTCAACGGGATGCCTTGGCGTACGACGGCGATGGTCGAGTGGATCGACCGGTTCACCGACCCCGATGGAAACGCATACTCCAACCAAGGTGTGCATGTGATCGAACTGCGCTGGGGGAAGATCAGCAAGTTGCACATCTACTGTGACACGGTTTTGCTCTGCACGGCGCTGGAACACATGGCCGAGCAAGGCCGGACCGAGGCCGCCGCTGAGTTGATCGGTGCCCCCGTACCGTTTGCAGTCGGTCGGCTGGAGGGTCGTCGGCCCTAGACGGTGCGCCATGGCTAGCGAGAGATTGGGGTTGCATTCAACTGCGCTCGCGCTTGCTGGCTTCATCATTCCGGCCGGCTTCATCTTGTGGTTGTGGGCCTCAAACGACCTGACCTGGTTCCTGGCGATTCCGCCGCTCACGGTGTGGCCGGAGCAGCCGTGTTTACCTACGTCCTGGCGCGCCGAGGAGACTAGCCGACGGGTTGGCCCTTCTTCGTCGCGCCTCCCGATGAAAGTTGACGGGAGTAGCATCGAGGACACGTTTGACCATCTGTGCGAGGAAATGCCCCGGCTGAACATCGGCCGGAACACGTTCGGGTCGGATGAAGACCTGGGGGAGACTAGCGATCGCCTGTTTGATCTCCGAGGAGTCCATCGCCTCGCTGGTCTCCTCTTCACTGATCTGCACGTCGCTGTCGGTATCGACTTCAACACCTGCGTCAGCGAGCGGGTTTTCCCCATCGCCCGGGTCGTCTTGCACCGAGTCGTCCGCCCCCGGGACCTGATAGTCGATGATCAGCAACGCGACCGCGTGATAGGCGTCGTCCTCGCGGCCGAGTTTCTGGAGGAGGTCGATCAGCCACTCAGCCTTCTCGGGCGACTCCTCGAAGACCGTCGACCGCAGGCCATACAAGAAACCCAGCGCCGCCAAGGGGTGTCGTAGCCGAAGATTCTTGGCATCGCCATAGGACTCCTCGACCCGGTTCGCCGCGTTCTTACCGAAGCTGGAGTCCATCCGCTTGCTGCTAATCAGTAGCTCGGGGCCGGTCGACCAGTTCGACATGACCACGTCGACTTGCTTGAGATAGTTCTTACCCAAGATGTTGGCGCTGGATGCGGCCGCTCCGGTCGGTGGCGTCTTGCCGCTCAGTCGTTTCCAGAGCGCTTCGCGTTCCTTGGTTGGAACACGCTGCAGCAGACTCGCGATAGGCCCTGGAAGTATCCGGGGCGCGTTAGGCCTGGGCCACACCGCATCTGCATCGAAACCAGCTCGTCTCAATTCGTAGGACGTCCAGACATCCAGCGCTAAGGCTGGCACGCCCGTGGTTGTGGATGCCTCCAGATACAACGGCACGCCAAGTAACCGTTTGAGCGTGCCGTAGTCGGGCATGTATTCGCGTTGACCGTGATCATCAGCTATCCACGGGTTGGAGTGCTCCCCGCCAGGGGCGACCTGGTCCGTGATCTGGTCGAAGATCTTCCACGCTTTCGCTTTCGTCGAGATGTCAGCGACCATGTTTGCTCCGTGCCACTCGGCGGCCCATCATGGCAAGGCGTGCCCCCCGGGCAGCGTTGAGGTCAGATGTTGTGACCAACCCCGGCTCGACCAAGATGACCCGATCGACAATGTCGACGGCCTCGGCCAGATTTCCCTGCGCCAAGAGCTCCCGGACACGCTCTCGGACGCGGCGCAGCCCGCTCGCGCATTCTTCGACGTGTCCTGGGGACGGCATGGCCCAGACATCGGCCTCGCGAGGTTCGATCTTGAGGACGCCACCGCCGTAGGAGCGACCCACCATCTCGGCATCAAGCAGCGTGATGGAGTTCAGGCTTGCCAGCGGCAGGAGATCACGGCCCAAGGCGCGCACTTCCTCCCTCAGGTAGACCCCGTGGACCGAATTGAGGTGATGGGCGGCAGCATTGTTGGTCGTCAACCGGGGGACATCGGCATTCATGCAGGTCAACATGAGGTCAGCGGGTGGGACCACTGGAACGCAATACCAGACCTTCCGGACCCGGCACTTGTAGGCGTCGTTCACTCCTGCACGGCGGCCAACCTCGACATAGTCGGCGGCCGCCTTCGACAGTGTCCCAGTGGGCCGAAACAGCCACGTCGCCCGACCTTGTCGACCGAGGCTGTTGATCGCGGCGGCCGAGAGCTCTAAGCCTCGCAGATGAGAACTTCCTGGAGGCGAGAGCCGAAGGAGTTCGCGCCGCGGTAGCCCAAGCGCAGCAACCCGGGCAGGCGATAGGGCGAAGTAGTTGTTGTTTCCGGTGACCGCCCCCAACGTGGTGTCACCCCACGACTCAAGAGCGCTGAAGTGCTCCTCAGCGGTGACCGCTCGCAGCGGCTCCGTGGCATCGGAAGCGAGAAGCAAACCGGTCCACTTGGCCCCCGGATCCGTCGGCGTCCATTTCACCGGCTGTCGGATCGTCGCTAAGGCGGCCGCATCCTCGGCCTGGTAGACGGTGGCGTGGTCCGTCGGGCCTTCTTGATACCCATCGGCCAGGAGAAGGACCACGTCTGCCTGCGCCTCTGGGAACACCTGCCCGCTGAACAGGACCAATTCGACACTGCGAAACTGCCTGAATAGAAACTGCCGAACGGCTCCGGCATAGTTGACGCTCAAGAGCTCAGCGGGTAACACCAAACCCATCCGCCCCCCGCGACGCAGGAAAAGCGCCGAGTGAACGGTGAAGGCAGCCCAACTGGACGCAAGAGCTGTGAGATTGACGCCGGCCCGCAGCGCGGCCTGGCGTGATCGCGCCCTCGACTCCCCGGTGAAGTCCTGGTAGCGGATGAACGGAGGGTTGCCGATGACGACCGAGTACTCCGGGCGGGGCTGGACCTGGAAGAAATCGCTCACTTTGATCTGAGCCAGGCCACCTGCAGCCGCAACCCTGGTTGCGCCGCTCTCGGCACTGGCGGCATGAATTTCGACTCCCTCCACGCGCGGTAGCACGCTGGGCGTTGGCGCCAGTTCGCGGAGGCGATGGACCGCTTCGACCAAGAAGGCAGCCTCACCCGCCGAGGGCTCCAGGACCGAGTCAGACGCATCGCGCACTGCCCACCTCGCCACGAAGCGCGCGATGGAGTCCGGCGTGAAGAACGCACCCCGCGCCTTCCGGAGCAGCGCAGTCTCGCTGGGAACGGGTGCCGGGGAATCCATAAAACCATTGTGCCGCCCACTACCGACAAAGCCGGCGAACGACCTGCCCCCGTTGCGCCGGGTTGCGTCGCCGAGCTCCGTGGTCTCGACAGCGAGCGTGACGAACGCCGACGACTCACACTGAGCAATGAGGTCACGAACTGGCTGCCTGATCAGACCGCCTGACGCGCATACATGCGCGCCGCCTGTGTTGACATGTCGGTAGCATGTCAGCATGAGCAAGATGCTGCAGGTTCGTGACGTGCCCGACGACGTCCACGCAGAATTGCGACGCCGGGCCACGATGGCCGGGATGAGTCTGTCCGACTTCACACTGCAAGAACTCTCCCGGGTGACACGACGACCCGCTCTCGCAGACCTCCTGGACCGGGCAGCCCGTCGTCAGGGCAGCCCGGTCACCTTCGCTGAGGCACGAGAGTCCGTGGCTTCGCAGCGCCCCTGCGAATGATTGTTGTTGACGCGTCGGTGGTGCTCGCGTCGCTGCTCAGCACTGGAGGTGCTGGCTCTCTCGCCCGTGAGCGACTTCGGCTGGACCCCGACCTACAGGTCCCGCACCTGATGGACGTAGAAGTCACGGCCGCATTGCGTCGGCGGGTGCGCCTCGGTCAGACCGAGATCGCGCTCGCCCATGACGTCATGAGTGACCTTGCAAACCTTCCAGCCATTCGGTGGGACCATGAGCCGTTGCTGCGCCGGGTGTGGGAACTGCGCGACAACGTCACGGCTTACGACGCTGTCTATGTCGTCCTTGCCGAGATGCTGGAGGCCCCGTTGGTCACGAGTGACGTCAGGCTCTCCCGTGCTCCAAGCCTGAACTGTCGGGTGGAGGTGCTCATCGACTGACCGCTGCGCCGAGGGCGGCCCGCGCCGCTGCTGCGCCCGTTGCCGTGATAGACCGGTTCTCGCCCACCCACTGCGCTCGGCGCTGGCTTGCCGACTCGTCGGGGTCGACCCTCAGCGCGGCCAACATCGCCTCGGCCACGGCGTCCACGCCATAGGGCACCACCGTTCCCAAGTCCTGCTCGACCAGATCATCGGCCGCAGGACCAGGTCCGGCATAGATTACGGGAGTGCCGCAGGCCAGCGCCGCGAGCACCTTGGTGGGGTAGGCGAAGTCGTATCCGATGCCCGGCCTCACACTGACCAGGGCAGCACTGGCCGCCCGATGCCAGATCGCCACCTCGCCCGGCAGCACGACCGACCTTAGCTCGATCGACCCCGACGGTAGGTCACCAGCGATGCGCTGCAAGGCCGGCCAGGAGCTCCCCTGCCCGAGGAAGATCAGTTTCGCCCACGGGATCCGGCCGGACACTTCACGCATCGCCTCAGCGAAGATCTCGGCGCCTTGCCACTCCGAGGCGGTGCCGGCATACAAGAGGAACAGCTCGGACGGTATGCCGAGTCGGCAGCGCTCGGCGGCAGTCTCCTGCGGGACGGGGTCCAGACGGTCGAAGACGGTCGTGTCGACACCGTTGGGCACGACCGTCACGGAGCGAGCACCCAAGGCGCGGACTCGGTCGGCGACGCCCGGCGAGACCGCTATGACGTCGGCGGCTCCCTCGAGCGCATATCGCTCCACGACACGTAACGCGTGGACTACCCACGCCGGGGCAGCGGTCGAGGCGCTTGCATCGGACCACACGTCGGCGGCGTAGTAGACGTAAGGAATAGGCTGTCGCCGCAACCGGCCGCGGACCGCTAGCACCGTGCGCACGACCGCGCCGGTCGTCGGCGGCGGCTCGACGATCACCACATCCGGGCGGCGGGCGATGACGAGCCGCAACACCAACGGAAGGTCGAAACTCAGATATGGGAGGTACCCGCGCACATACCCGTCTACGTCGCGCAACACCGGCCAACGGCGGATGCGGCCACAATCCGGCCCGCTCACTTCGGCCATCGACTCTGCGTCCCCGCCCACTCGCGACGTCAGCACGTCCACCCGTGCTCCAGCAGCTTCCAGGCCAGCGTGGAGCGCGCTGAGCCGAAAAGCCGCGGCGGCACTCTCCGGGGCGAAGATCCGAGAGACCAGCAGCACCCGATCCGGTGCGGGCGCACGACCCAGTGCCTGGCTGCGACGAGGGCGGAGGAACCCGCGATGCCAGATCACAGCACGGGTCGAATCACAGCGCGGTGCCGAATCACAGCCGGTGCCACATCACAGCACGATCGTGCGGTCTTCGTGAGCCGAGGCCAGCACCGCCTCGACCACTTCCAGGGTGTGCACCCCCTCTGCCATAGAAACCGTGCGAGCTTGGGCGCCGGGCTCACCGCGCAGCAGATCCCGAAAGTTCTCCTGCTCGACCCGCAGCGGCTCACGCTTGGCGATGGCATATCGGATCGCATCACCCTCAGATACTCCGCCGAACGCCGCGGCCTGATCCCAGTCGGAAGTCACATCACCATTGGCGTAGAACGTCAGGTCCGAGGCGACCGTGTCGGCGACCAACGCCCCCTTCTCCCCCGTGGCAATCGTCGCGCGTACCTTCATCGGGGAAAGCCAGTTGACCGCATGCGTCACAATCACACCACTCTTCAGCCGCCCTGAGATCACCACCATGTCCTCATGCTCTCGGCCGGAACGGTGAGTGACCTGGCCGGCTACCACGGCATACGGACTCTGCGCGATCCACGCGGCCAGGTCGATGTCGTGGGTCGCTAAATCCTTGACCACTCCGACGTCGGCAATCCGCGCGGGGAACGGACCCTGCCGCGACGTGGTGATCTGATAGAGCTCCCCGAGGTCGCCGGCCTCGATCCGTCGGCGCATCTCCAGCAGCGCTGGGTTGCACCGCTCGACATACCCCACGCAACCGATCAACCCCGAACGTCTGAATGCCTGCGCCACCTGCAGGCCCGATACAGCACTGGCGGCGATCGGCTTCTCCACCATGGCATGCACCCCCGCC
Organism: Ornithinimicrobium sp.; assembly: GCA_049649785.1. Taxonomy (GTDB): domain Bacteria; phylum Actinomycetota; class Actinomycetes; order Actinomycetales; family Dermatophilaceae; genus Ornithinicoccus. The sequence goes on from JBARZG010000059.1 coordinate 8,019, forward strand.
CTCGCCAGGGCCAGGGCAACCTCTTCGTGCACATGCGTGGGCACCGCCACGATGGCGGCATCGATGCCGGCCGCGATCAACGACTCAACATCGGCCAGCACCGCCAGGTCCTGCGCCGCGAAGTGGCGGTCCCCGTAGGGATCGGCCACCGCCACCAACTCCAGGCCCTCGACCTCACGGATCACCCGGGCATGGTGGCGCCCCATTGACCCGAGTCCGATCAGCCCCACTCGGATGCTGTGGTTTCCTGCCCCGTGCTCGCTCATGAGGCCCCGGCACTGGTACCCGCATGCGCAGCAGACGTCCTACTCGAGCCGCCCCCGCCGACGGCACCAGCACCAGCACCAGCACCAGCACCAGCACCAGCGACGGTGTTGATGGCCTCGACGATTCGCTCCCGATCCTGCTCACTTAACGAGGGATGCACCGGCAGCGACAACACCTCGGCCGCGGCCCGTTCGGTGTTGGGCAGATCGTGGGCCGGCGCATAGCGCTGCAACGATCTGAGTCGGTGGTTCGGGATGGGGTAGTAGACACCGGTTCCGACCCGATGTTCTTGGGCCAGCACGTCCCTGACCCGATCACGCTCACCGACCGACGCACCGTCGAGACGGATCGTGTACTGGTGATAAACGTGGGTGCTGCCTTCACGAACGACCGGCAGGATCACGCCACGCAGATGCTCGTCGAAGAAGGCCGCGTTGGCTTGCCGTTGCCTGGTCCATTTCTGGAGTTTGCCCAGTTGCACCCGGCCGATGGCTGCGTGCAGATCGCTCATTCTCGCGTTGAAGCCGATGAGCTCGTTGGCGTACTGCTGCGTCATACCCTGGTTGCGTAACGATCGCACTCGGTGTGCGAGCGACTCGTCCGCGCAGGCCACTATGCCGCCCTCGCCCGCGGTCATGTTCTTCGTGGGATAGAGGCTGAACATGCCGAACGCCCCGAACGATCCAACTGCCTGCGCGTTGTATGACGCACCATGGGCTTGGGCGGCATCTTCCACGATGACGGCACCACCCTCCTCCGCCAGTGCGGTGAGCGGGGCTAGGTCGGCCGCTTGTCCGTACAGGTGAACCGGCATGATCGCGGCCGTGCGCTCGGTGACCGCGCCCGCAACCGAGGCTGGGTCGAGGGTGAACGTGTCGAGGTCGATGTCAGCGAACACCGGGGTGGCTCCGGTCAGCGCCACCGAGTTGGCCGTCGCGGCAAAGGTGAACGACGGAACGATCACCTCATCTCCCGCGCCGATCCCGGCGGCCAGTAAGCCCAGGTGCAAACCAGCCGTCCCGGAGTTCACCGCCACGCAGGTGCGCCCGGCTACGAGCGCCGCGCCGAATTCACGTTCGAACGCCGCCACCTCGGGGCCTTGGGCGATCATGCCCGAGCACAGGACAGCATCGACGGCCGCGCGTTCCTCATCCCCGATCACCGGCTGCGCGGCGGGGATCATTGCGCGCTCAGTCACGCTCGTTGTGCTCCGATGCGGACCCTGGCCCGGGGGCGTAGGCGGGGGCGCTTGGGCAGTGCGCTTCCTTCTCAGCCTCAGCCTCAGCCTCAGCCTCAGCCTCAGCCTCAGCCTCAGCCTCAGCCTCAGCCTCAGCGAGGGTATCGCCGTCGCCGAGGTAGGCAGCCCCGGTCCTCGGGCAGACCCAGCGACCCGGGCGATCCTGATCAGCCACGAGCCGCACCCCCGCTGTCCCGACCCACCCGACCCGACGGGCCGGAACACCGACCACCAAAGCGAAATCGGGAACGTCACGGGTCACCACGGCACCGGCGCCTACGCTGGCCCAGGCTCCGATCCGCACTGGCGCCACGCATACCGCTCGCGCACCGATCGATGCTCCACGCTCAATAATCACTCCCACGGAGTGCCAGTCGGCCGCGGTTTTCAGCGACCCCTCCGGGGTAATGGCGCGTGGGTGCTCATCGTTGGTCAGCACGGCCGCGGGGCCGATGAAGACGCCATCGGCCAACTGCGCCGGCTCATACACCAGCGCATAGTTCTGCACTTTGCATCCCGACCCGAGGCGCACCCCTGGCCCGATGTAGGCGCCGCGGCCGATCACACACTCGGCACCGAGGATGGCATCCTCACGCACCTGTGCCAGGTGCCAGATGATCGAGTCTGGACCGATCTGGGCGGTGGCGTCCACATCGGCCGAACTCACCACTCGGGGGGGTGACACGTCGGAGGCTCCTCGTGGCTCGGGGTCGACGGGTGAGTCAGAATGCACGCATGACTGTATCTCGCAGTGCCGGACAACCTGGCGCCAAAGATGCAGTGGTGGTGATCCCGGTCTTCAACGAGGCTGCTGTGCTCTCGACTGTGTTGGCTGAGGTGCTTGCCCATGTTGACGCAGTGGTGTGTATCGACGACGGCTCCAGCGACGACTCGGCGCAGCGCGCTCACGACGCCGGCGCGGTGGTGCTGCGCCACCCGGTCAACCTGGGCCAAGGCGCCGCGCTGCAGACGGGCATCACGCACGTTGTGTCCTCCCGGTCACGGGAGATCGCTTACCACGAGGCCAGGTACGTCATCACCTTCGACGCGGACGGTCAGCACCAGATCGCCGACGCCGTGGCGATGGTGCAGCATGCCCGCAGCAACGACCTGGCGATCGTGTTTGGCTCACGCTTCCTGGACAATCGCACCCGGCCTGGGGTGCTGCGTCGGATGGTGCTGAAGACCGCCGTGTGGATCACCAACCAACAGACCGGGATGCGGCTCTCCGATGCTCACAACGGGCTGCGGGTGATCCGGCTCGACGCGGCGGCTCGGCTGGACCTGCGGCAGAATCGGATGGCGCATGCCACCGAGATCGTGTTGCAACTGGGGCGCACCCGGTTGCCGTGGAGCGAGTTCGGGGTGCATGTGCTGTACACCGACTACTCCAAGGCCAAAGGGCAGTCATTGGTCAATTCGGTCAATGTTCTGATCGATTCGATCCTGAAATGAGGGGACGTCGCGCGTGCTGGATCAACCACTGATCAAGGTCATCCTGTTGATCGCCATCGTCGTGGTCACGGTGATGTTGACGCGGTCGACGGCCGGGGCACGGCACCAGGCGGTGCGCCGAATCCTGTTGAGCGCGTTCGTCGCCCTCGCGGTGGTCGCTGTCCTGTTCCCGCCATTCCTGACCCAGGTGGCTCGCGCCGTGGGGGTCGGACGCGGCGCCGATCTGCTGCTCTACGGGTTGACCGTGACCTTCTTGGGGTATGTGGCGGCCAGCTACCGGAGGTTACGGGAGATGGAGCACCACGTCACCGTGCTGGCTCGTGAGTTGGCTCTGCGCGATCCGGCCGGCCCAGCGGCTTCCGCGCAGCCGATCACGGACCCGGAAACGACTGAGGCCGACGAGGAGCCCGCCGACCCTAGCGCCTAGTCAGTGCGCGGGTGTGCCCGGCTACCAGCTCGTATGTTGCGCGGTCGCCGCACACCAACAGCCCGCGGGGGCGCGTGGTTGGGTCGTAAGGCTCACCCGCGAACGTCGCCGCGTATCCGCCGGCTTCGGTGACCATCAGCGTTCCTGGCGCGTGATCCCATGGGTGCGTGCCGCCATACACGATGGCGTCGGCCTCACCCTCGATGAGTTTCGGGTAATCGAGGCCGCAACACACCCAGGTCAACTCCAGCGGACCGACGGGTCCGAGCTCGGCACCCAACCAACTGCGGATGGACGTCACCGCGCGGACCTGGTCGGCCATCGGCGTCGGTCCGCGGCTGAGACGCTGGCGGCCCCGCCATACCCCGGATCCGCGCTCGGCCACATAACTGCGTTGGTGTTGTGGCTGCCAAATCCAAGACCGGACACACACTCCCGAGCGCAACTCAGCGACCATCACGGCGTGATCGACTGACCCGCGCACGAAGTTCTTGGTGCCATCGACCGGGTCGATCGTAAACGCGTGGTCGGCACGGGCATAGGCGCCGAAACACTCCGGATCTGCCGAGCTTGCCTCCTCGCCGAGGATGACCGCACCGGGGTATGCCGCGCTCAGTGCCTGCGTCAGCGCAACCTCAGCCTCCTGGTCGGCCACGGTCACCAGGTCCCCCGGCGCCTTCTCCGCAATCTCCCCGGTGGCTAGCGATCTGAATCTTGGGGTCACGTACTCCTGCGCAACCTCCTGCATCAACGTCAGCACAGCATCGGTGTCCACCGCCCCAGCCTTGCACGAGGGACCGGAGACCGACCGGCATACCGGCTGGTATGCATGCCGCGGGCTGGCCCTCGATGTATCAGATTGCGACATGCCCTCTCTGCAGTGATGTACCTCACAAACGCGCCCTCGCCCCAGGAGATCACATGTCACAGTCCATCCGGCCCTCGCATTACGGCCTCGCCAGTCTCGTTGCCCTCGCCCTGCTCGCCGGCTGCGGCAGCGAGGACCCTGACGTCGAGGCAGCTGCAGCGACCACGTCGGAGGCCACTGAACCGCCGCCCACCGTTAAAGCAACCGATGTCGAGACGGAAACCACCACGCCGGACAGCGAGCTGCAGGCGCAGGAAGTGCCGCTGGACACCTCCGTTTGGTGGGGCCAGCACAGATATGATCTAGGCACCGCGCGCCTTGAGCCCGAAGACGGCGGTGGGGTCCTGCGTGTCGACGTGTTGGCCGAAAGCCTCAGTGACAACAACTCGGACCCCAACGGCGCGGGTGTGTGGCTAGCCGTCAACGATCTGGCCGCTGGGTATTCGGCGGACAACCTGACCGCGACCCCGCCACTGGCCAAGGTCAGCGGCGACCTGGAGTTTCGGGTCGAAGAGGACTTCGATGTCGACAATGCAGTGCTGTACTTCGGTGAACTGAACGAGAACTACTCTTCAGTTCCGCTGGACGGTGAGGGCGCCACCACGGTCGAACCGGTCGAGGTCGACCCGCCACCAGAGGCCTCCGGAGACCTGTGGACCTTCACCCCGAAGGCCGTCACGCTGTATCCGCAAGACATCTGGTCCAACAGAGCGGTCGATAGCGGCCAAGCGTTCTTGGTCATCCACATGGTCATCGCCCTGGATGCCAGCGCCTCTCGCCCGTTGCACGTCGGCACCGGTGACTTCTCGTTGACGCTGCCCGACGGCACCGCCGCACCGGCACCCGGCGGCAGCTACCCAGGCATCAACGAAGCGGTCTCCCCCGGCGCCGTCACCGCCGAGGTGTCAATGGCATTCAACGTGCCGCTGGACGCCGCAGGCGACTACGAACTGACGTACAACGGCGAAGAAGAACCCATCCAGATGCAGTTCAGCATCGAATGACTTTCTGCAAGACCGGTGCCACGTCAGCCCCATACTGACGTGGCGCCGCTGTGTCCGGCGAGCACGTCCAGGACGATCGCGGCCACGGCCACCCCGATCGCGAGGACGGCTACAACGACGCGGGCAGCGGGTTTCGTCAGCCAGGGCAGCCGTGAGGTGACCGGCTCCAGATACGTCAACCAGTAGACGACGGTGGTGACTCCCAACACGATCGATATGATCCCGGCCCACGACCCCCAGTGAGCGTGATCACCCAAGGCACCCACCATCTCTCGCCCGCCCAGGAACTCCTCACCCTCAAGCCTGGTCAGCCACGTCGTGATCGCCGTGACCACTCCGAGGGCGGGAAGACCCCAAGAAAGCCAACGCCGGAAACGTGGCAAGACGACCGCGAGGATGAGCGCTCCGCCGTTGGCGGCTAGCAGGACCACGGCTGCGTGAACCATCAGCGGGTGCAGGGGCAAACCATCGAGCATGACGCACTCCCGGGTAGATCGTGACGTCTATGCACCATACCTCCGCGCTTTGTCGGCTATGCCCAGCATCGCGGGCGCCGACGCGTACCAGCAGTACGCCCGTGCCCGTGGAAAATCCGTTGCGCCGCTCCGGGCGACGGCGGACCCTGGAGGTGATGAGCCTCGATCACGAACGCCTCAGCGGCATAGACCCCGCCTTTGTCTTCGACTATCGCCCTCTCGATGTCGATGTGGATATCGCTGTCGATGGCGGAGCCGATGTCGAATCGGTCAGGGACGCCGCCGGGACGGTTTCGGCGCCGGTGGTGGCGCCGCGCACGACGACGTACTGGGACGTCACCAAGGGAAATCGTGGGCCGCAGCCACTACCGCCATGGGTCGTGACCGACGCCGGTGCGGTCGACAACGAGTGGGGCGTGCTCAAGACCGGCAAGGAGGCCGACGTCTTCCTGGTCCAGCGCAGCGCCACCGACGGCACGGGTCACGCGGCTGTGATGGCAGCGAAGCGGTATCGCTCCACCGAGCACCGCTCCTTTCACCGCAGCACGGCATACACCGACGGTCGCCGAATGAAGAAGAGCCGCGATACTCGAGCGCTGCAGCGAGGCTCTCGCTATGGGCGTGCGGTGGCTGCTGGCCAATGGGCTTTCGCCGAGTTCGAGGCGTTGAAGCGGTATTGGGCCGCTGGCCTCCCGGTGCCCTACCCCGTGCAATTGCAGGGCACCGAGATCTTGATGGAGTTCATCGGCACGGGCGATGGCGTGGCCGCGCCGAGGTTGGCCCAGGTCAAGCCGTCTGCGGAGGTGCTCGACGGGTATCACCGACAACTCGTCTCATGCGTGACGATGCTGGCCAGTCACGGCGTCGCGCATGGGGACCTTTCGCCCTACAACGTGCTGGCCGACGGCGACGACATCGTGGTGATCGATATGCCGCAGGTTGTGGATCTCGTCGGCAACCCGAGGGGCCGGGAGTTCTTGGAGCGGGACTGCCGCAACATGTGTGCATGGTTCACCTCGCGCGGCCTGGCCAGCGACCCGCAGGATCTCGTGGATCACGCATTGGGTGCCCTGCACGGCTCAGGAGGTTAGTACCTGGCCCAGTGCAGCGATCTCGGTCAGCAGCGGCTCGGTCGGGGCCTGTGTTGGCACCAGGACAACAGAGTCGGCGCCAGCAACATGCCGAGCGCGGACACCGGCTCGAATATTGGCCGCGCCACCGGTCAGCGCCAACGTGTGGAGTAGGTCATCGGACAGGTCGGTTTCCCCGTTGCCGACCCTGGCTAGCGCTGCCCGGCTCGCGTCATCGAGTGCTGCCAGGTGGGCAGCACTGGCCCCCTCTCGAAGGACATTCGTGACGTTTTCCCGCAGTTTCTGCTCACTGGTCTGGCCGAGCCCCGCCCAGGAGTATGCGGTGACTCGCGGAGCCGGCGCCGCGCTGGCGCGGGTCGACAAGAGTTGCCCACGGGCAGCGCTGATGTACTCGACCGGGGTCGGTTCGGCCAAGATCACGCCGTCGGCCACGCGCCCGGCCAAAGTCACCGACTTCGGTCCGCGGACACCCAGCGACAGCAACGGCGGATGCTCCGGCACGAACTCCAGGCGCACCTGATCGAGTCTGACGTAGGCGCCACTGACGCTGACTGTCTCGCCATGCAACAGGTCGCGGACCGCCTCCGTGGTCTCTTCCAGCGAGCGCAACCACGACGCCGGCTGGGCCCCAATCTGCCGCATCCAGGCCGCGACACCATGTCCGATGCCGAGGTGCACCCGCTGCTCGAATGCTCCCGCCAAGGTGGCCGCTTCCATGGCGGTGAACGCTGGGTTCCGCACCACGGCGGGCAGGATGCCGATTCCCACGGTGATTTGTGAGGTGGCCGACAAGGCCAGCGCCGCACAGATCAGACCGCCGGTGTAGAAGCAGTCTTCCACCACCCACAACTCGTCGAATCCGGCCTCCTCGCAGGCGACCGCAACCCGGGCGATGTCCGCCGGAGAAACCTCTCTCGGGAGCATGACCCCGACGGTCCGCGGCTTTCCGAGTGCCCCCGAACGATGCGACGAGTTAGCGGTCAAAACTGACCTGCCGTGGCATCGCTGGCGTTTTGGTCACAACCGAATTGTCGTAGGTCACAACTGATCCGTCCCGATCACAACCGTCCTGCCGCGGTCACAACTGACCCGTAGCTTGGGCCGACTGGGCGCGCAGGCGTGAGATCAACGACGTCGCGATGCTGTCCGGAGTCAAGCCCACTCGTTCGAGCACCTGACCGCGCGACCCGTGATCCAGGAACTCCGAACGGATGCCGTAACACCACAGCGGGCACGATGCGCTGCGGCCGGCGTTCAGCGCCTCGCCGATGGCGGCGCCGACGCCACTACCCACGACGTTGTCTTCAATCACCGCGACGCATGACACCAGTTCGGATTGGGCGACAACCTCCGCGCTGACCGGCAGCGCCCACCGCGGATCGACCACCCGAACGGTGATCCCGTCGGCGCGCAGCTTTTCGGCCACGTCCAACCCGGTGCGCGCCATCGCGCCGATAGCCAGGACCAAGACGTCGCAGCCGTCGGGCTCCGCGCTGTCCTCGGAGAGCACATCAAGTCCGTTCACACTGCGAAGCGCGGGCATAATCGCGGGGGTGTTGCCCTTGGGGAAGCGCAGCACGCTGGGGCCATCGTCGATATCGACGGCCTCGCGTAGAGCCGCCGCGACCTGTGCACCGTCGCGCGGGGTCGCGAGCCGCAGTCCCGGGACGATCGCTGCCAGGGACATGTCCCACATACCGTTATGGCTGGCGCCGTCCGGCCCTGTCACGCCGGCCCGGTCGAGCACGAACGTCACGCCTTGCTTGTGCAATGCGCAGTCCAGCAGCAGTTGGTCGAATGCCCGGTTGAGGAACGTCGCATAGATGGCCACGACCGGGTGCAGACCCGCAAACGACAGGCCCGAGGCCATCGTCACCGCGTGCTGCTCGGCAATGCCGACATCGAAAACGCGACCAGGGTAGCGCTCGGCGAACGCGGCCAGGCCGACGGGGATCAGCATCGAGGCCGTGATCGCCACGATGTCGTTGCGCTCCGCGCCGAGGGCCACCATTTCGTCACTGAACTCATCGGTCCAGGCACGTCCGGAGACCTCCAACGGCAAGCCGGTCTCAGGGTTGATCGCACCGACTGCGTGGAAGCGGTCTGCTTCGTCCACGGTGGCGGGCTGGTATCCGTGACCCTTCTCTGTGAGGGCGTGCACCAACACGACACCACCGAAGTCGCGGGCCCGCCGTAACGCCGTTTCCATGGCGTCCAACTCGTGACCGTCGACGGGGCCGAGGTACTTCAGGCCGAGATCCTCGAACATGCCCTGTGGGCTGACGATGTCCTTAATGCCCTTCTTCACCCCGTGCAACGTGCCATACACCCGGCGGCCGACCACGGGCGTGCGCCGCAGGTTGCGTTTTCCCCAGCCCAGCACGTTCTCGTAACTGCGGGTGGCTCGCAGCGAGGCCAGATAATCGGCCATACCGCCAAGAGTCGGGGCGTAGGAGCGTTCGTTGTCGTTGATGACGATGACCAGCGGCAAGTCGGGGTTGGCGGCGATATTGTTCAGCGCCTCCCAGGCCATTCCCCCGGTCAAGGCCCCATCCCCGATCACAGCGACGGTATGCCGGTTGTGCTCGCCGCGCAGTTTGCGCCCGGCCGCGATCCCGATTGCCCAGGACAAGGACGCCGAGGCGTGCGAGTTCTCCACGACATCATGCTCGGACTCGGCACGACTGGGATACCCGGACAGCCCACCTTCTTTGCGCAATGCCGAGAAATCGCGACGTCCGGTGAGGAGTTTATGCACATAGGACTGGTGACCCGTGTCGAAGACGATCGTGTCATGTGGAGAGTCGAAGACCCGGTGAATGGCGATGGTCAGTTCGACGACCCCGAGATTTGGCCCGAGGTGGCCACCGGTGCGCGAGACCTTGGTGACCAGGTAGTCCCTGATTTCCCCCGCGAACTTCCCCAAGTCGCGCCGAGGCATCGCCTTGAGGTCGGCGGGTTCGTTGATCGCGTCGAGTAAACCCACGAAGAGCGCACCCTTTCGACGTTGAGAGACGGACTCAGATTCTACGTGCTTCTTGCCCCTTAGCCTGACAGATCACGCTGAGCGACTGCTGACCGCCTGGCCGACCGACACCCGGGCGAGCGCTGATCGGGGCGCGCACCGACAGCGACTCGGCCAGCATTTCGGCGCTGCGCAGCGCGGCCCGTAGCCGTAGCCCTTCGGCTGTCAACGCCTCCAGAACATCGCTAATACTTCCCGGCGGCAGGACCGGGCCAAGTTCTGGGCGCACATCACGCCACGCACCGCGCATCGCCGCCAACTCAGTCTGCAGATGACGCACCGTCACCCAGGCAAGCGCTACCGGGTGTCTGCGCCACGCGGCATACGCCCGGTAGTCGGCAGGACAATGGTCGAGCAGCCACGCCACCGCCGCCTGCTCCCACCCCGACACTCCGGCCGGTGGCACCCGGTCTGGCCACCCTGGCGGTCCACTCGACATACGAACAAGTGTACGACGACCCCACTCCCACCCCGGTTGAGCATGAAGTTGTCGCCTCGCAGCAACGGTTGAGCATGAAGTTGTCGTCTCCAGATCCGCTTGAGCACGAGGTTGTCGCCTCACAGCAACGCTTGAGCACGAAGTTGTCGCCTCACAGCAACGGTTGAGCATGAAGTTGCAGCGAGTTTCAACCGGGCAACATCATGCTCAACCCGACTGAATCGAGGACAACTTCATGCTCAACCGGTCGAAAACCGCCGCAACATCATGCTCAACCGGGGGTTTAGGTGAGGGAGCGCAGGACGTACTGCAGGATCCCGTCGTTGCGGAAGTATGCCGCTTCACCCGGAGTGTCGATCCGCACCACAGCGTCGAACTGCACGTCGGCACTATCGCCGCCGTTCGCCTCGCCGCCGTCACTGCCGCCACCAGTCTCCTCACTACTGCCGCCACGAGTGGCCGTCACTGACACGGTGTCTGGCACGTCGCCGCCGTCGTTCATCGCAGTGATCCCCGAGATTGAGAACGTCTCGGTGCCATCCAGCCCGAGCGACTCAGCATTTTCACCGTCCGGGAACTGCAACGGCAGCACACCCATACCGATCAGATTCGACCGGTGGATCCGCTCGTATGACGCAGCGATCACCGCCTTCACCCCGAGCAACCGGGTGCCCTTGGCCGCCCAGTCACGCGAAGAGCCTGAGCCGTATTCACTCCCAGCCAGCACCACCAGCGGCACTCCAGCATCGGCATAGGCCTGGGCCGCATCGTAGATCGACACCGGCTCATCGGTGGCTGACTCATCCAGCAGATTCCGGGTGTAGCCGCCTTGCACGTCATCGAGCAGCAAGTTGCGCAGCCGGATATTCGCGAACGTGCCGCGGATCATCACTTCATGATTGCCACGCCGCGACCCGTAGGAGTTGAAGTCCTTGCGCTCGATTCCGTGCTCTTTCAGGTACTGGCCTGCTGGGCTGTCCGCCTTGATCGCACCAGCAGGACTGATGTGGTCGGTGGTGACCGAGTCACCCAGCAACGCCAACACGCGAGCGCCATCGATATCCTGCAGCGCGTCGGGCTCAGCGCCCATGCCGTCGAAGTATGGGGGCTTGCGCACGTATGTCGAGTCGCTGTCCCAGTCGAAGGTGTTGCCTTCCGGGGTGGGCAGTGAGGTCCACCGCTCGTCGCCGGCGAACACGTCGGCGTAGTCCTCGGTAAACATATCCCGCGAGATCGACGACGCAATCGTCTCCTCGACGGTCGCAGCATCTGGCCATATGTCAGTCAGGTAGACATCTCGACCGTCGGTGTCAGTCCCTAGAGGCGTGCTGTCGAAGTCGAAGTCCATCGTCCCGGCCAACGCATAGGCCAACACCAAAGGCGGCGACGCCAAGTAGTTCATCTGCACGTCGGGCTGGATCCGACCCTCGAAGTTGCGGTTGCCCGACAGCACGGCCGAAACCGCCAAGTCGTTGTCGTTGATCGCTGTCGAGATCTCCGGAGCCAGCGGCCCGGAGTTACCGATGCACGTGGTGCAGCCGTAGCCCACCAGGTGAAAGCCCAACTTCTCCAGATACGGCCACATACCCGCCTTGTCGAAGTACCCCGTGACGACCTTGGACCCTGGCGCCATCGAGGTTTTGACCCACGGCGGCACACTCAGCCCGCGCTCGACCGCATTCTTGGCCAGCAATGCCGCTGCCATCATCACCGACGGGTTCGACGTATTCGTGCAGCTGGTCACCGCTGCCACCGCCACAATGCCGTGGTCGATCTCGAAACTCTCGCCGTCAACCGTCACGGTCACCGGCTGGCTCGCTCGCTCCCCCGTGCCTTCAGCCGGCACCGCCGACACCTTGGGCCGGGAGGCCTCGTTCTCCTCGTCGGTGGCGTCGTGAGACGGCGCATCGGAGGCTGGGAAGGTCGAGTCGACCTCGTCGTCGAGCTCGGAGGCAGCAGCGCCATCCGCCTCGTCGTGATCCACGTAATTTCGGAGGTCTATGCGGAACTGTTCCTTGGCCCGGGTGACCTCGATGCGGTCTTGCGGGCGCTTCGGCCCGGCAATCGAGGGCACCACGGTGGACAGGTCCAAGTTCAGGTATTCGCTGTAGCGAGCCTCGCCGGAATCCCCGGCCTCTAGCCACATTCCCTGTTCTTTGGCGTAAGCCTCGACGAGGTCGATCTGCTCGGCCGAGCGTCCAGTCAACTGTAAGTAGTCGAGCGTGACCTGGTCGATCGGGAAGATCGCGCAGGTCGAGCCGAACTCCGGGCTCATGTTGCCGATCGTGGCGCGGTTGGCCAGCGGCACCGCCTCGACCCCCGCTCCGTAGAACTCCACGAACTTGCCGACCGCCCCGTGCTCACGCAGCATCTCCGTGATCGTCAACACCACGTCGGTGGCGGTGGCACCAGCCGGGATCTCGCCGGTCAGTTTGAAGCCAACGACGCGCGGGATCAGCATCGACACCGGCTGGCCCAGCATGGCCGCTTCGGCCTCGATCCCGCCAACACCCCAGCCGAGAACGCCCAATCCGTTGACCATGGTGGTGTGGCTGTCGGTGCCGACACAACTGTCCGGATACGCCAGTGTCACGGTGTCGTCGTCGGGGTGCGGACGCGTCATCACCGAGCGGGCCAGGTGCTCGATGTTGACTTGGTGCACGATGCCGGTGCCAGGCGGGACGACCTTGAAGTCCTCAAAGGCCTTTTGTCCCCACCGCAGGAACTGATAGCGCTCGCCGTTGCGCTCGTACTCGATCTCGACGTTGCGCTCGAAGGCGTCTTCACGCCCGAACACGTCGACGATCACGGAGTGGTCGATCACTAACTCAGCCGGAGCCAGCGGGTTGATCTTCGTCGGATCGCCGCCGAGGTCAGCCATGGCTTCGCGCATGGTGGCCAGGTCGACGATGCAGGGCACACCGGTGAAGTCCTGCATGATCACCCGAGCCGGGGTGAACTGAATCTCGGTGTCCGGGTCCGCGTCCTGATCCCAGCCGGCGAGCGCCGTGATGTGATCGGCGGTGATATTCGCGCCGTCTTCAGTGCGCACCAAGTTTTCGAGCAGGACCTTGAGGCTGTAGGGCAGCGTCGACGCGCCCTCGATGTCGCCGATCCGGTAGATCTCGTACTGCGCGTCCCCGACCTCCAGGGTGCCACGCGCACCAAAACTGTTGCCGTTCATACCGCCCTTGTTCTTGCCGTTGTCGCTGTCAGTGCTGTCACTGTTGGTGTCGTTGTTGCTCACGCCGACTCCTTCGTTCGATTCGATTCATATTTGTCGTAGCACGCGTGAACGCCCACCACCTGCAAGCGTCCTACGCACCATTGTCGCGCACCGGAGTGAACTGAGCCAGACACTCCACGTGATGGGTCATCGGGAAGGCGTCGAAGATGCGCAGATCGCGCAGTTCGAAGCCCACGTCACGCAGGTATGCCGTGTCACGGGCGAGCGCTGCCGGGTCGCACGCGACATACGCCACGGCGCGCGGCCCGAGCTGCGCAACATCTCGCAGCACCGCTTGACCTGCCCCGACCCGCGGCGGGTCGAGCACGACAACGTCGACCTGTCGACGCTCGGCAGCCATGCTCCTCACCAGGTGAGCCACCTGCCCCTTCCTCACCCGGGCATGGCTCCACGGCGCCAGGTTTATCCGGGCATGGCGAACCGCTTCCTTGTCTCCTTCAATCGCGGTCACCCGACCCTGCTCCCCCACTGCGGCAGCCAGGTCGGCTGCGAACAGGCCGACCCCGGCATACAGATCCAGCCCTCGCTCCCCCTCTCCAGGCGCCAAGAACTGCTGCACGATCGCGGCGAACGTCGCGGCAGCGGCTGGATGCACTTGCCAAAAGCCCCGTGCGCTGACACCGAACGACACCGGACCGCCGGGCAGCGGCACCTCCTGAGTGACAGTCGGTGCAGGTTCTGTTGGCCCGTTGCGCCCGATGGGCACCGACACCGTGCCATCGGAGGCAGCAACCACATCAAGGGCCGTCAGGCCGGGATAGCGCTGCGCCAAGACCTCCGACGCGCCGATTTCCGGCGCGGCAATCAAGCAGTCACTGACCGGCACGATGTCTCGGGATCGATGCCGACGTAGGCCCGGCGTGCCGTCAGCATCGACCGCAAACTCCACCCTCGTGCGCCAACCGAGGCCGTCATCGCTTCGCCCGTCCTCACTGCGCTGCTCAACGACCAGCGGCAACGCCACGCACTCGACCTGCGCGCCCAGCAACTCGGCGAGGTCGATCCCAGCAAGCCGGGCGAACTGCTCGTTGACAATCTCGGCCTTGAAGCCGCGCTGAACGTCCGGGGACACGTGCTGAAAGTCGCACCCGCCGCACAAGCCAGGCCCGGCATACCGACACGGCGACTCAACCCGCCCCGGCGCCGCTTGCGCCACGTCAACAGCATCGGCTTGGACAAAACGACCTCCCTTGGTGATTGACGTGATCCGCGCCGAGACGACTTCCCCAGGCAAGGTATGCCGCACGAACAGCACTCGCCCATCCCGGCGGGCAACGCAGTGCCCACCGTGGGCTACCGCGCCCACGGTGACTTCGAAGGTGTCCCCGACCTGCCACTGCGCTCGGTCGGCTGCCACCCCGCTCGCCAGTACGTCAGCCACGTCGCCCGAATCGCTTAGCAGGACGGGCATCGGGGGCGGCAATGTCGGTCTCATCCAAGTTTTTGTCGGGTGGCCGCACTCCTTTGCCCTGCCACGGCACCGTCACCACCATCACCCCGGGACAGCGCAGCAATTCACTGCGCAGCCGATCGCGAGCGCGATCCCGCACCCAGGGTAGGAAGGGGTTGGTGCCGACGTACTCGGACAAGTAGACGACCACGACATCGCGCGGCCGGTCCTTGCGAAGCCGGCGGATGTAGTCCATCACCGGGCGGGCCTGCTCGCGGTAGGGAGCCTCCAGGATGCGCAGCGCGAGCGGCATCTCACGCTCGTCCCATTCGGCCCGCAGTTGTGCCGTTCGCTCCGGCACGATGTCAACGGTCACCGCCTCGAGCACCTGCGGTCGGGTGGCCTGGGCATAGGCCATCGCACGCAACGTGGGCCGATCGATCTTCTCAACGTGCACGACGGCGTGCACCCGGGCCGGGATCGGCATGCGCGGGGTTTCCTGCTCCGGCAGCTCGGTTTCTTGGCGCATCTGCGAGTGGAACCGGTCGACCATGGTCATCACCATCCAAAGCGAGGCGATAAAGAGCAAGGACAATCCTGCTCCGTGGGTGAACCTGGTCGTGATCACCACGACCAAGACGGTGGCCGAGACAGCTGCCCCGACGATGTTGATAGCCCGACTGCGCAGTTTTGCCCGGCGGGCCGGGATGCTCAACTCCAGGTGCATCTGATTGTTCCAGTGCCGAATCATGCCGATCTGGCTGAACGTGAAGGAGATGAAGACACCGACCAGATACATCTGGATCAGTTCGGTCACCGTCGCCTGATATACCAAGACGAGCGCGGTGGCTCCACCGGCGAGCAGCAGTATGCCGTTGGAAAAGGCCAAGCGGACGCCGCGGCTGAGCATCTGGCTCGGCAGGAATCCGTCCCGGGCCAACCGTGAAGCCAACACGGGAAAGCCGTTGAAGGCAGTGTTGGCTGCCACGATCAACATCACGCCAGTGCAGATCGAGACGAACAGTACGCCCAAACTGTCGGCCCCGAAGATCACCTTGGAGAGTTGGCCAAGGACCGGGTCCTGGACGAAGTCTTCGGCGACCGGGTTGCCTTCGAACGTCATCTGTTCTTGCGGGTCGATGGCCATTTGGATGCCGGTTTCCCGGGTCAGCACGATGACGCTGAGCAAGATGGTGATCGAGATGCTGGCCATCACCAGCAGAACGGTGGCGGCGTTGCGACTCTTGGGACGTTGAAAAGCAGGCACACCGTTGGCCACGCCCTGCACCCCGGTCAGCGCCACCGTGCCGGAGGCAAAGGCACGCAGCAGTAGCACCCCGAGGCCCAGGGCGGTCAACGCTTCGTAACCCTCGGCCGGGCGCAGTTCGAGCTCGGAGCTGGCGGCTCGCTGCAGGGAGCCGGTGGCCCACTGGAACATCCCGACCCCGATCAACACCGCCATCGCGGCCAGGAAGGCATACACCGGCACGGCCAGCGCGCGACCGGACTCACGCACCCCGCGCAAGTTGATCAACGTCAACGCCACGATCAGCAAGGTGGCTACCGCCGGTTCATAGCCCCGTAGGAATTCCAACGCACTGGCGGCATTCTGCACACCGGCGGAGACCGACACCGCCACCGTCAAGACGTAGTCGACCATCAACGCCGCCCCCACCCCGAGACCAGCTGTGGAGCCCAAGTTGGTCGAGGCCACCTCGTAGTCGCCGCCGCCACTGGGGTAGGCGTGCACATTCTGCCGGTATGAGGCGACGATGATCATCATTACCAGGCACACCGCGAGGGTGATCTCCCAAGAGTTGAAGAAGACCGCCGCTCCCCCGGCCAGGGCCAAGGTCAGCACAATCTCATCGGGCGCATACGCCACGGAAGACAACGCGTCGCTGGCGAAGACCGGCATCCCCAGGCGCTTGGGCAACAGCGTCTCGTTGAGGCGGTCCGTGCGAAGGGGCCGGCCGACGAAAACGCGGGTAATCAACCTCCGCCCCAGTGCCATGGTCACCCAGCATAGGAGTCACTTCGGTGCTGGCGGCCCCGGCACGCTAGCGTCGGGGGGTGCACTTCGTGATCATGGGCTGCGGACGGGTCGGCGCGACCCTGGCAACTAGCCTGGAAAACCGCGGTCACGAGGTCGCCATCATCGATCGCGACGAGACCGCGTTCCGCCGATTGTCCAAAGAGTTCAGTGGCCATCGAATCAAGGGAATCGGCTTCGACCGGGACGTGATGCGCCGGGCAGGGGTGCCCGACGCCTACGCCTTCGCGGCAGTCAGCAGCGGTGACAACTCCAACATCATCGCTGCCCGGGTGGCCCGCGAGACATTCGGGGTCAAACGAGTCGTCGCTCGCATCTACGACCCGGGACGGGCCGAAATTTACGAGCGACTCGGCATACCGACGGTGGCCACAGTCCGCTGGGCGGCCGACCAAACGCTGCACCACATGCTGCCGCAAGGTTCAACCCCTGACTACTTCGATCCCACCGGCACGCTGGTGATGGCACAGATCCACGTGCACGACGGCTGGATCGGTCAACGACTGACCCAGATCGAAGAGTTCGCCGGCTCACGAGTCGCTTACATCACCCGGCTCGGGGATGCCCAGTTGCCCACGCCACAGAGTGTCTATCAAGAAGGTGACGAGGTGCATATCGTCACCGAGCGCGCGCGACTGCCCGAGCTGGAGCAGCGTCTCGACAATCCGCCACCGAAGGACTGAGGGGCAGGCTCATGCGTGTTGCAGTGATCGGCGCAGGTGCGGTGGGGCGCTCGATCGCCCGTGAATTGATCCACAACAACCACGACGTGCTGTTGATCGACCGTGACGCGGGCGTGGAGTCCACGGCTCGGGTGGCTGCCGCGGAGTGGATCGTTGGTGATGCGTGCGAGCTGAGTGTGCTGGCCGAGGCCAGGCTGGATCGCTACGACCACGTCGTGTGCGCCAGCGGAGACGACAAGGTCAACCTCGTCGTCTCCTTCTTGGCCAAGACTGAGTTCGCAGTGTCCCGGACGGTCGCGCGGGTCAACAATCCGCGCAACGAGTGGCTGTTCACTGACGCCTGGGGGGTCGATGTGGCCGTGTCCACGCCGCGACTGATGACGGCGCTGGTCGAAGAGGCCGTGGCTGTCGGCGACCTGGTGCGGTTGTTCGAGTTTCAGCAGGGCAACGTGCACATGGTGGAGCTGACGATGCCGGACTCCAGCCCGTATGTGGGGCGGCGGGTCGCCGAGGTGCCCTTGCCGGCCGACACCGTCATGATCGCCATCCTGCGCCAGGGGCGGGCGGTGATGCCCACCAGCGACGAACTCTTGGAAGTCGGCGACGAAGTCATCTTCATGTGCCCCCAGGAGGCCGAGGAAGACCTGGCCTTCACGCTGAACCCGGACACCCACCGGCGCCCAAGCACCGACGACGACGACTGAGCGGCCACGCCCGCCGGCAACTAGCCGTTGGCCGGTGGCGGCGCCTGTAAGGGTGGTTGCACCGGTGTCCGCCCAGTGCCCAACATGACGCCCATGATGACAACAGCCAGCAAGTAGGCCGGCCAGCCCAACGCGATCTTAGCCACCCCGAGCCAGACCACTTCGCCAGCCAGGTACAGCGGCAACATCAAGGCTACCCGCACCGAAAAAAGCCCCACCATGACCCAGGTCAGGCGGCTGCACACGCGCACGAGCGGGATGTCACGCCGCCAACCCGTCGGGTCCTTGGCGTAGTCCGGGTCGGCTGCGGCCACCAGGAACCCAATGATCGGCCAGCGGGCAAGGATCGAGATCAGGGCGAGCACCCCATACGCCGCACTGAACAAGATCCCGGGGAGGAAGGCGTCTTCGGCCTGACCGCTGCGCAGCGCGAAGAAGGCCGCCAGACCGATTCCGATCAGGGAGGACAGCACGTACCGCAGCGACCCACCGATCACCAGGCGCACTCCAATCAGCAACAGGGTGATGCCGACCGCTGCCAGCACCGCGACGCGCACCTCTTCGCGAATGACGTACATCACCACGAAGGCGACGGTCGGCAGCGCCGTTTCGATTGAGCCGTACCACCCTCCCAGCAAATCCGAGAGGCGAGCGCGGATGACCTTCTCTACCGTCTGTTCGGCGTCGGCTTCGGCGTCTGTGTGCCTGGCGGGGGGCTGCTCAGCCACGGGCAGGGAGCAGGTCGTAGGCCGGGTTGTACATGCACAGCCGATCGCCGTGCGGGGCACGAGCTACGCGTCCGCGCACCGTGAGATACGCCCCGGGCTCGATGCCAGCGATGGCCCGTCGCCCCAGCCAGACCAACTCGACCATCCCGCTGCCGTCATAGAGGTCCACGCGGACCTGGGGACTCTCCGATTTTGGCGGCACCGAGATGCTGTGGGCAGTCCCGGTGATGGTGGCGTAACTGCCGGGTTTCAGCGTGCAGATCGTGACACAGCCTGGCCGGTTGCACTCCTGCGCGATCTCGTCGGCCTCGACGTCGGCTTCCGAGCGCATCAACGAGTTCACCCAGGTGGCCAGGCTCATCCGGACTCCCGTGCGGCCGCGACCTCGGAGTCAGGCTCGGCAACACCGGCGGTGTCGGTCGCCGCCGAGGTGGGGGGTGCGGTCAGCGCGAGAACTTCACGCGGCGGCTTCGGCTCATCACCGCGGTGCACAACCGTCCCGCGCAAGAACACCAGCCAGGGCTTCAGCCTTGCGGCATCGCTGGCCGCCGGACCGTGCACCACAGCCCGGATGAACCACCGAGGTCCATCGACACCGAGGAACCGCGTCGGCTGATACACAACGCTCTTGTCTGCCGCACGGGCAGGGAGGCGGCTGATCAACTCGGTGCCCAGCAGGCCGTCTTGTTCCGTGACGGCCCCGCCGCCGTCTTTGATGCCCTTGACCAGGTCAGCCCGGATATCAGTCCAGATGCCGGCCGAGCGTGGCGCTGCGAAGGCCTGCACCTGCATCTTGTCCTCATTCATCACACACGTCAGCCCGACGATGCGGCGAGTGTCCTTCTCCATGTCGAAGCGCAATTGCATGCCCGAGACCATCGGGATGCGCACAGCACCGAGGTCGAGCAGCCCCTCGACATCGTCGACCTCTCCGGAGTCGAACGGACCGTCGACGGCGCGGTCATAGTCGCGGTCGATCCCCGGCTCCCCCTGCGGCATCGACCGCGATGACGCCTGATCGGCCGCGTCGGCAGTCGCCTGCTTGCTACGTCGTGTGAAAAGTGCCACCGGTCTTTGTCAGTCCTCGTCTCGTGTCACATCAAACTCTGGGCGCCGTGTTGTTCTAGGCGCCATGTTGCTCGTGGGCACACAGCCGCCAACGCCAGCATCACCGTACCCACCGCTGGAGCCGTGGCCATTCTCGCCGCGTGCGCTGCCGGGTAATCGGTCCACACGGATGAAGGAAACATCGTGTACAGGTTGGATCACCAGTTGGGCGATCCGGTCGCCTGGGCGAACGGTGAACGCCTCGTCGAGGTCGGTGTTGAGCAAGGTCACCTTGATCTCACCGCGGTATCCAGCATCGACCGTTCCCGGGGCATTCAGCACCGTGACCCCGTGTCGGGCGGCCAGGCCGGAACGGGGCAGCACATATGCGACGTACCCGGCTGGGACAGCCAGCGCCATGCCGGTGTTCACCCTCGCTCTGCGGCCCGGCGCCAACGTGTGCTCGGAGTTCGCGTGAATGTCCAGCCCGGCATCGCCTGGGTGAGCACGCCGGGGCACGTGGGCCTCGTCTGAGAGCAGGTGCAGCAGCACCGGCACTGCGCCTGTGTCGATGCCTGCGCCGATCTGAGTCTCGCCGTTGTCGGCCACCTAGCCCGGTCCTATCCCCGCGGTCAACGGCGCGCGGCCCTCAGGCCGCGCACTCGCTGCAGACGAACAATCCGCCGGACTCCGAGGCCAACTGGCTGCGGTGATGCACCAAGAAGCACTTGGAGCAGGTGAACTCGTCGTACTGCCGGGGCAGCACTCGTACCGACAGTTCCTCGCCGGACAAATCGGCGCCGGGCAGCTCGAAGCCTTCGGCGTGCTCGGTCTCGTCGACATCCACGGCGCTGGAAGATTTGTTTGATCGACGCGCTTTGAGCTCCTCCAGCGAGTCCTCGGTGACGTCGTCCTCTGACTTGCGAGGTGCGTCGTAGTCAGTTGCCATGACAGCCTCCGGTCCTCCCTCAGTGCCGTTGGGGCGTTCGGCCGGTCGGCCGATGACGCTCTGTGTGCGATGTGAACGTTGTGAAGGCCGATTTTGTGCCCACCGTGGGCTACGACCGTGCGTGCCTATTTCCCTGTGCGCCGGGATTGTGTCGCATCGGGGGTCCGTTTGGCGAGTCGAGCACCCCGAAATACTGGTCTAGTGCTCAGACTCCCGTTGCGCGCGTGCCAACGCTTGCCGCAGGTCAGCGTACAAGCCGCCTGGAGCAGCAAGCACCATCGCCTCATCCGGTGGGCCGTCGAGTCCGTTGACGACGGCGCCGGCTTCGGCGGCGATCAAGGCCCCAGCAGCCATGTCCCAGGGTTTGAGGCCCGACTCGAAGTAGGCGTTCAACCGGCCTGCCCCCACGGCACACAAGTCGAGCGAGGCCGCGCCTATTCTCCGCAGGTCGCGCACCTGGGGCAGCAGTTCGGTGGCTACCAACCCCTGGCGGCGTCGCCGGGCCGTGTCGTAGCTGAACCCGGTCCCCACCAGCGCTGTCGCCAACGAGGCCGGCGGGACCGCCTGCAACGCACGTGCGCGCGGATAGCTCCCCGCTCCGGCAGGGCCGACCCTTGACCCGCCGCCGAGGTGGGCATCAAAGATCTCGTCCACCCCCGGGTTGAACACGGCACCGGCCACCGGGGTCCAGGCGCCGGCCATTGTGGGGTCACCGACTACTACCGCCACCGACACCGCATACGCGGGAATGTCGTAGAGATAGTTGACGGTGCCGTCAATCGGGTCGAGCACCCAGGTCAGTCCGCTGGTGCCGGTGGTGTGGCCGTCCTCCTCGCCCAGCACGCCGTCGCTTGCTCGCTCGGCGGCGATGCTGCGCCGCAACATGGCCTCGGCCTCGGTGTCCATGACGGTCACCACGTCCAGCACGGTGGCCTTGGTCTCCGCGATGTCGACCTGGGCGGGACGTTGATCGCGGACGAAGCGCCCGGCTTCAATGGCCAGTTCGACCGCCAACTCTCGCAACTCCACCCGTAAGGCCTCATCTGGCCAGTCGCCCGGCTCGACCCGGTATGAGGCCGGCTCACCGATAGGGTCGGGCAGATTCAGCGGTCGCATCAGTTCAGTCCTGTCCGCAGCATGCCGGTTTGGAGACACGCAGATTGGGGCAGCACCCGGGTCGACAAACGACCGGCCGCGGGGTCGGATCGGGCCAGGCTGGCTGAGCGGGCGACTCACCGCGGGCCAGTGCGGCGCGTTCGACGACCAGGTCGGCCAAGCCAGTCACGAACTCGGCGTCGATCCCGACGGTAGGCACTCGGGTCATCTGCAGGCCCAACTCTTCACAGGTCTGCGCGGCCTCGGTGTCCAGGTCGAAAACGACCTCCATGTGGTCGGAGACAAAGCCGATCGGGGCAACGACCACGCGCCTCACGCCCTCGCTGTGCAGCGCCCTGAGGTGGTCGTTGACGTCCGGCTCCAGCCACGGCTGAGTGGGCGGCCCCGAACGTGAGCAGTAGGCAAGATCAGCCTCAACCGTCTGGCTCATCGTCGCGCTGACCTCCTCACCGATCGCGTCGGTCAGACGTTCGTGCTGTTCGCGGTACAGATTGCCTTCTTCGTCGCCCGGCCCGGAGGTGTCGTCCATGGTGTCCGGGATCGAGTGGGTCACGCAGACGATCCGCGGCAACGGCTCCTGCGGTGCTTGTTGGTGCATTTCGTGCACCGCCCGGGTGACCAGCGCAACGTTGGTGGCGGCAAACCCTGGGTGGTTCCAGTAGGGCCGGACCTTGTCGACCGCCAGCGCCTTGCCTTCATCGGCGAGCGTCTGGACAGCGTCGGCGAGGTTCTCGCGGTACTGTCGGCAGGAGGAGTAGCAGGAGTATGCGCTGGTCGTCACGACCACCACAGTTCGGATGCCCGCGTCGTGGGCCTCGCGCAGCGTGTCGGTCAGGAACGGGGCGGAGTTGCGGTTGCCCCAGAGCAGCGGGGTGGCCACATCGCGGCGGTCGAACTCGGCCCTCAGCGCGTCGAGCAGGGCGCGGTTTTGATCGTTGATCGGGCTTTTGCCGCCGAAGTGGTGATAATGCTCGGCCACCTCCTCCAGGCGCTCGTCCGGGATGCCACGACCCCCCGTGACCCGCCGAAGGAACGGCATCACTTCGTCGGGAGCCTCGGGACCACCGAACGACAGCAGCACGACGGCGTCGTAGGGACGCAGCGCGTCGCCGAGGTCGTGCTGAGTTTCCGGCTCCGGGACGATGTCACCAGACTCCGCACCTGGCGCAGTGGTCTCGTCGGCCGACTCGGCAAGTGGTGAACTCATCGTCGATCTCCTGTTCGCAAAGGGGTCGGGGCGTTCAGATCCAACAGAACCGCCACCATTCGTATGACGAAGACCAGGATGACGGATCCCCACACCACCCACATGGCCAGGTACCCGGCGTTGAAGGCAATGACTACGCTACTAGCCCCGATCAGTGCCGGGACGGCATACAGTTCGCGGCGCAGCACTTCGGGCACTTCGCGCACCAAGACGTCGCGTATCAAACCACCGCCGATGGCGGTGATCGCGCCGATGATCACCGCCGCCAAGGGTGTGGCACCGAACGAGAGTGCCTTCAGTGCGCCGCCGACCGAGAAAACGGCCAGACCCGCAGCGTCGAGCACGCGAACCAGACGGGTGATCAGGCCGAATCGCACTCGGGTACGTCGGCCGAGTTCGCGCACTTCCATCAGCAGTCCGTGGAAGGCGAAGACGATGAGGCCCGCCGACAGCGCGGCAGCCAGCAGGCGCCAATCGCTGATCCCGACGGGGGGCAAGTCGCCGAGAAAGACGTCCCTGATGACGCCGCCGCCTAGACCGGCAACGCAGGCGAGCACCGCCACGCCCAACATGTCGAGTTGTTTGCGTACCCCGACCAAAGCACCGGAGAGCGCGAAGACGAAGACTCCGATGAGATCGAGGGCGAGTTGCAGCTCTGCGCTTGAGGCGACCATGGCCGCCTCAACTTACCCCGGCGTGGCATGCTCGTTGGTACATGCTTGGGTGGCAGAGTCACTAGGTCGGCGCCTCAGGCACGTCGGCGCTTGAGGTAATTCAGTGCCTAAGGCGGGACCAGCGGACCGAAGTCGCGAGGAGAGGCCAGATGGACCAGTTGCGATTCACGGGGCTGTACGAAGACGGTCGGCACGCGGTGTTGACGGCTTCCGACGGCTCCGAGTTCTTGGTGGTCATTGACGATCGGCTACGGGCGGCTGTTCGCCGTCCTAGCTCTTCCAGCAGCGGTCGCACCACCCCGGCAACTCCACGCGAAGTGCAAACCCAGATCCGTGGTGGTGCCAGCACCGAGGAAGTGGCCGAGAGCACCGGGTGGACGGTCGAGCGGATCGAGCGCTACGAAGGGCCGATCCTGGCCGAGCGGGAGTATGTAGCCGGGTTGGCTCGGGCGGCCCTGATCCGGACTCACGAGCGCAGCGAGGCTCCGCCGACCCTGGAGTCTCGGGTGCGGGAGCGACTGGGCAAGCGGGGAGTCGATTTACGCCAGATCTCGTGGGATTCGATTCGGCCGACCGGGGGCAGTTGGTCGGTGCAGGTGCATTTCAAGGCTGGACAACGTGCGCGTTCCGCGTCGTGGTCCTTCAACCCTGACACACGCTCGGTGGACGCGATCGATGATGAGGCCCGCTGGCTGAGCGAGGACGAGCAGAGCCTGCCTGCCGGCGCGGCGGCGACGGCATTGCTCGGTGGTGGCTCGGATGCGCCGGACGATCTGATGTCCGCGATGCGTGAGCGCAGCAAGCGCCGCGGAGCCTCGGGACGACGGCGCAAGTCTGCGCCGACTCACGGTCCCGAAGACACGCCTGAGGGTGCCGACGATGCTGGCGGTGATCGCCACGACGACGATGGCGGCCGCGGCGGTGGCGACCATGACAGTGGCGACCATGGCAGCGGAGGGGGTGGCCATGACAGCGGAGCGGGTGACCATGACAGCATCAGCAATCACGGCAACTCCGCAGTGGGACTCGACATCGCGCGGAGCGGCCAGGTCAGCCAAGACCCCAGCGCGGTGCCGGATCAGCACGACTTGTCGAACAATGCCCTACCGTTAGAAGGCCTTCCCGATGGCTCCCGCGTCAGGGGCCCGCAGACCGTGGATGGCGCAGACGCGGCGGCCCCGGGGCATGACGGGGGCAGGACGACCAATCACCGTGAAGCCTCCAGCGGGCCTGGTGGCGACGCAGCACGAGACGAGAATGACGGCGAGCCGGGTCACGATCTGAACGTCGAGGCCGAGGATGACTCTGACTGGGCCGAGGACGAAGAGCGCGAGGCCACACTCGCTGACTTCTTCGGCTCCGACGACGATGACGATGATGGTCAGGTCCATGATGTCCTGGTCGACGGCGGCGACGATGGTCACGTCGGGGCCGACGACGATCGTCCGGTCCATGATGTCCTGGCTGACGGCGGCGATGATGGTCAGGTCGGGGCCGACGACGATCCTCCGGTCCATGATGTCCTGGCTGACGGCGGCGATGATGGTCACGTCGGGGGCGACGACGATCCTCCGGTCCATGATGTCCTGGCTGACGGCGGCGATGATGGTCACGTCGATGACGCTGGGAACGCCGCGGAGACGGAAGGCGGAGGCATCGACGAACCGGCGACTGATGACGGCGGGGAACGCGATGGCGTTGATTCGCCCGACATCCTGACGTCCGTTGACCCACAGACTCCAGCCACCCCTGATCCGGACCGGGGCGAGAAAAGCGGCAAGGGCAGCATGCGTGCCCGCAAGGGGCGCACTAGCGTGCCCAGTTGGGACGACATCATGTTCGGCGCGAAGGACCGCGGCCGCTAGGCACCATCCGGTGAGGCGGCCCCTAGTCCCGATCCTATGAAAGTGGCGGTGCCAAATCGTCCCCCGGACGCATCTGGTGCGCGGTTGTCGATGTGGTGCGCTCATGCAACCGCGCACTAGATCGACAACGCAGCTCGCGAGGGATACGGGACCTAGGGCGTTCAGTGACCCCTCCCGAACGCCGAGAAGTCCGCTCTAAGGAAAGTCCCCGTAGCTGGCCACTTCTCGCCGAGCGGACACAGCGGCTAACTGGCCATTTTCCGGCCGGCGGCCACGCTTCACCTAGTTGGCCAGCCACGGTGCGGCGAGGGGCCACTGCGGCGAGGGGCCACTGCGGCTAGCGGGCCACCTTCCGGCCGGCGGCCACTGGGCGCCCGCGCGAGCTGCCCAGCACCCACACCAACCAGACAAAGAGCACACCAGCGATGACCCACATACCGAGGCTGGCAATGCTGGGCAGCGAAATAGCCAGCGCCCCACCGAGCGTCCAGGACAACTGGATCAGGGTCTCCGATCGTCCGAATACGCTGGTCCGACGGTCCTCGGTGATGTGTTCTTGAATGGTGGCGTCCAGCGCCAGCTTGCCCAACTGCTGACACAACCCGACCGTGAAACTCAAGATGACCAGCGTGGTGAGCCCGAAATTGACGGCAGCCACTACGGCCGCGGCGACATCGATCAGCAGCAACCATTTCACCAGCGTCACCGGGTGCAGGTTGCGCACCGAGGTGCCCAAGGCCGTGCCTGCAGCGCTGCCGAATCCCACCGCTGCCACAATCGCGCCGAGCAGCAGCGTGTAGTTGTAGTCCCACCCTTGCGGCGGATTGTTGCGGAACAGGAACGCCAAGAAAATCGTCAAGAACCCGGACACGACGCGCAGACCGACGTTGGCCCGCAACGCGGTGACCACCGCTGACGGGACACCCATCGACTGTGCGCCGCGGCGTGAGGCCAGGTCGCGCATCGGCACCTCGCGCTCCCCCTTGGCCGAGTCCACTTCGGCCGGCAACACGATAGCCAACACCGTGCCGACGGCGAAGACGACGAACGCCAGCCGGAGCGCCCACGAGGCGCCCATGGTGGCCACTGCGATGGCGATAGGGGCAGCCACCGCGGCTCCGACCACCCCTGCCATCGACATCCGCCCGTTGGCCGAGACCAGCGTCATCGAGTCCGGCAGCAGTCGGGGTGTGGCGGCAGCGCGAGTGACGTTGTAGGCCTTAGAAGCGATGAGTATGCCGAGCGCCGCCGGGAACTGCCACCACAGCGAGCCGTCCAAGGAGGCGGCGAGGGCCCAGCACAAGAACGCGCGGAGTGCCATCATCGACCCGATCGCCCACCGACGTCCGTGCCGGAAGCGGTCCAAGAAAGGGCCGATGAGGGGCGCCAACACGCTGAACGGCAAGAGGGTCAGCAACAAGAACAACGCGACCTGGCCGCGGGCCTCCCCGGTCGGCACTTGGAAGAACAGCGATCCGGCGAGCGCCACGGCCACGATGGTGTCCCCCGCATTGTGCAGGCCGTGGATCTCGATCAGCCGGGACAGGCCGGTCTTTCCCGCCCCCTGTGCGTGAGTAGCTTTCCTCGTCGCCGTATACGTCGCCTTGCCTGCCGCGCTGGTGCCGTGGCCGACCGCTCGGGCTCCGCGGCCGAGCCCGCCCCCCACGCTGCTGCCCAGGCGGGCTGCCCTCGAGGGGTGGTTGCGTGCCCGAGTTCCCGAGATCGCCGTGTGATAGCTGCCCCCGGATGCTTCAGGGTCCTCGGACAAGAGGGTGTTGGGTCGAGCCGTCGGGTCCAAATTAGACGCCGCCACGTGCGTGTTGCCACGGCCGTCCGCGGCTTTCTGGCCGTCGTCTGGACCATGGTCTGGACTGCGGTCGTGATCGGTCATTGCGCCGGCTCACCGGAACTCTGTGCAGCCAACGGAAGCGCACATACGTCGACGTCGAACGGCAGAACCTCCGGGGAGAGCGCTTGCGCACGAGCGGCACGTGCTGTCATCCGGCGCATATAATGACGCCGGCACAGCACCTCATACTCGACCACGGCCGGCTGGCCACCCGCATCGCCCACATCGCCGACGACCACTTGCTCACCCTGGGTCACCATGTGTCCGTCAACGGTGCGCGCGTTGTGTGTTGCGGTCCGCCCGCACCAGCACAGCGCCCGGACCTGCAGCACATCGGTACGGTCGGCCAGCTCGATCAAGCGGGCCGAGCCGGGAAAGAGCTTTGTGCGGAAGTCGGATGTGATCCCGAAGGCGTAGACGTCGATGTCCATCTCGTCGACCAGGCGGGCCAGTTGGTCGACCTGTTCGGGCGCGTAGAACTGAGCCTCGTCACAGATGAGGTAGTCAATCCTGGCCCCGTTGCTGGCACGACCGACGACTTCATCCCAAAAATTGGTGCCGCCGGTGACGACCAAAGCAGCGTGGGTCAGGCCGAGCCGGGAAGACAAGACGGCATCACCGGCACGATCGTGTTGGGAGAACAACAGGCCAGCCCGCCCACGGGCGTCGTGATTGTGGTTCATCTGCAACGCCAGGGTGGACTTGCCGCAGTCCATCGTCCCGGTGAAGAAGATGAGCTCGGCCACAGAGCAAAGTCTACGGAGGAGCGACCCCGTCGTGGCTCAGGCTGGCAGGTGTAGCAGCGGGATCCCGGTCTCTTCTTCGCTCATCGATCCGTGATGGCCTAGGAGTCTCAGGAAGGCCGGCCGGCAGGCGCGTGAGTCCAACACGGTGAACTGCGCGGTCATGGCCGTCACAACGTCGCCGATGCGCGATCGGAAGTCGCCCGCGACCGGGCCGAACCACCCCGCCTCGATCGCCTCATCTCGCGTCAGGATGACCGCGGCGCCACCCATAACGGCCTTCCAGCGTGTCGCGACATCCCCAGCAGCGCCCGGCTCGCAGAACACGTGAGCCGCGCGCGGGTCACCACCGAGCAGGCGCACGCCTTCGGCCAAGTCGGGGTGGGCGGCGACGTCGAAGCGGTCCGTGATCGGCGCCTCGATCATGCCGTGATCGGCGGTGACGCTCAGCGAGGTCCCACTCGGCATACCCGCCGCGACCTGGCGCAGGATCTGGTCGGCGTTCTCCACACTTTCCCCCCATTGCCAGGAGTTCGGTCCGAAGCCGTGCCCGGCCTTGTCGACCTCATCGATGTAGAGGTAGACCAGCGCCGGCCCGGTGGCTTTTCGCAGCGCCTGCAGCGTAGCGGCTACCCGCTGGTTTGCACTCGCCGCGCCGATGAACGCGCCCCCGTGGAGCGCAGCCCTTGTCAGCCCCGAACCCTTGAATGCTGGCCGCGACACGGTGGTCACCGCGACGCCGGCCGCGTGTGCAGCCTGCAAAAAGGTGGGAGCCGGTTGGTATGCGGCAGGGGCGGGCCCGCCCTCCCAGGTCAGGTGGCTAAACAACTCGGTCCCGCAGGTTGTCGGCGCGAGCGTGCCGATGACCCCGTGCTGGCCGGCGGCCAAACCGGTCCCGAAACTAGTCAGGCTGGTGGCCGTGGTCGACGGGAAGCCGCAGCGTAGCTCTGGGGCCGCCGAGTTCAATCTGCGCAGGAAAGGCGCGTGACCGCTGCGCCGCTGCAGTTGATTTGCACCGAGACCGTCGATCAGCGCCACCACGGCGGAGTGGGCCGGCGGCAAGAGGATCTCTGGCTCACTCGGGGCGCCAGGCAGTGCGATCGGCGGTGCGCCAGGCAGTGCGATCGGCGGTGCGCCGGGCGGTGCGATCGGGTGGCCGATCGAGGCCAAAACTGCAGGCAGGACGTCCGCGAGAGAGACGGCGTATGGCGGGAAGTCCCAATCCGCCAAAGTCACCGTCCGAGTCGGGCCGATAGGTGCCGCGCGAAGTTCAGCGCGCCTGCAAGCGCTGGCTCCCCTTCGGAGTCAGCAGCCACGCGCAGGGAGATGTCATCACCGGCGACCGTGCCCTCATACCCATGGTCGCCTTCGCATGCTGGATCCGCGCAGCTCGCAGGCATCAGGTCCAGCCGTGATACGGAACCCCAGCCGAGGGTCAGCGTCACCGCGCGCCCGGCCAACGCCCCGGTGTAGGTGTCGGGCTCGGGGATGACGTGGGTGACCATGACGCCACGGACCGCACTCAACGGTACGACCTCAGTGGTGACGGTGGCCACGTGTTGGTGCCCAGGCTCGGCAGATTCGTGGTCGTCGGCGTGCCCAATGATGAGGCGCTGCTCAGTCACCACGAGGACCGTCACGTGCCGACGCACTGCCTCGGCGTCGAACGTCATCTCCTGGTGCACCAGATGAGCCATCACCGGGTCGGGGCCGACTGCCTCGGCAACGACATCGCTGACCAGAGCCGGGAGGTAGCCGGCGTTCTCGATATCGAGGCGCAGGTCGTCGGGGAGAACGGAGACGGGATGAGATGAGGCCATGGGCTTCATCTTCGCATCTTCGGCCCAGGTAGCGGCGCTGCATGTGGAGAATGCCGGGCCGGCGAAGAAACGCCCTCGCGTGCACTTTCCACCACCAGGCGCGACCCGCACGGCCAAACACCCCACCACCGTGAACAATCAA
>JBARZG010000060.1:0-29195 GCA_049649785.1 Ornithinimicrobium sp.
CGGTACCTTTGACTCAGCCGGGAACTCGGCCTTCGGTGCGCTGTTCGGTTACATCACCGGGGAGAACGAGTCGCGCGACTCCATCGAGATGACCGCGCCGGTCCAGCAGCAGGCGGCCCCCGATACCGCGCCGAAGTCGGAGTCGATGGCGATGACGGCGCCGGTGACGCAGACCCGAGCCGGCGATGGCCGCTATGTCGTCGCGTTCGTGCTGCCGGCCACGATGACCGTCGAGAATGCGCCCACGCCGGCGAACCCGGCGGTCTCGATACGGGTGGTGCCGGAGCAGTTCGCCGCTGCGGTGACCTACTCCGGACGGGGGTCGGCCTCGGCATACGACAAGCACGTGGGTGAACTCCTAACTGGGCTAGCTGCCGCCGGTCTCACTCCTGAGGGGGCACCGAGCTCTGCGCGCTTCGATGCGCCCAGCAAGCCGTGGCTCCTGCGCCGCAATGAGGTCGTTCAGCCGGTCGAAGCCCCCGATGCGCGTTGAGCGACGCGGGGCTGTGCTGGTCTTCGCCATCAACGCCGCGGTGGCTTGGACCGGGGTGGTCCTGACCCTCCTGATCTCCGGGTTTGGCGGGTATGAGCCGCTGCCCATCGAAGGCAACCTGTACGGCGATCACCCGAGCGGACTGGCTGGCGCGGTTTCGCGGCTGTCGGACACGCTCAGCTATTTCACGATCTGGTCCAACATCGTGGTCGCTGTGTCCCTGACCATGTTGGCGCTGCAGCCGCGGCTCGACACTCCGGTGCGCCGAGTGCTCCGGCTGGCCGGGGTGCTGATGATCACGATCACCGCGATCGCAACGCCGTGTTGTTGGCACCTGAGGCCGTCATCGTCGGGTGGTCGCGGTTGACCGACCCGATCCTGCACTACGTCACGCCCGCCGCCACGGGGTTGGTATGGCTGGTGCTGGGACCTCGCGGATGGATCACCTGGCGGACCGTGCTGGCATCGATGATCCTGCCGTTGATATGGATCGCGTGGATGCTGAGCCGTGGCGCGGTCGTGGGCGCCTACCCCTATGGATTCGCCGATGTCGGCACTCGCGGGTTCGGCGCGGTTGCCGTGACGCTGGGGTTAATCGTCGTCTTCGGACCGATCGTTGCCTCGATCTATTGGCTCATCGACCGGGCGCTACTGCGAGTCATGCCCGCTGCCGAAGGGGCCAACACCCGGAATGTCGGCCACCTGTAACGCCCCATACGGTCGTGTACCGAGCCATACCGGAGTACAGGTCTTCATGTGCCGTCATCACTGTGAAGAAGACGATGAGGATAAGTATCGCTGGCCGGCGCCGGGGAAGGTCAGTAGAGCCACCGGTGCGCTTCTACCATTTCCTCCACGGAGTGCTCGGATGCCCAGGCGGCATCGGCATCCCGACAGGCAACGAAGGCGCCCAGCAGGTGCTCGCCGAGCACGTCGCGGGCCAGGTCGCTGCCGAGCAGATGCGCCCGTTGCTGCGTGTGGGTTCTCGCCAACGGCTCAATCCCGGCCGCCGAGCGAGCAGCGTCGTCCCAGGTTCCGGCGTCCTCCTGCACCGGGTCGGGCAGCTGCGCGCCGTCGGCGATCCCGGCCAGCCCAGCGCCGAGCACCATGGCCAACGACAGGTACGGGTTGGCCGAGGCGTCACTGGCTTTGAGCTCGACGTTGGTCCGCTCCGGGCCCAGCAGCTGTGAGTTCGGCACCAGGCGCAGGGCAGCTTCTCGATTCTCAACTCCCCAGAAGCCGTAGGCACCGGCCCAATAGCCGGGTCGGCGGCGCACCAGCGATCCGGTGCTGGGTGCTGTCACCGCGACCACAGCGGGCAACTCGCGCAGCAATCCGCCGAGATAGTTGCGCCCTTCCTCGGAGAGTCCGTACGCGCCGCCGCCGGGCAGGATGTTGCGTCCGTCGCGGGTCATCGAGGTGTGCAGGTGCCAGCCGTTGCCGGCCCCAGCCACCGTAGTCACTGGAGCAAAACTGACGCGCAGGCCCTCGGCGCGGGCTGCGGAGTGGATGGTCTGCCGGGTCAACACCTGGGTGTCGGCGAGCGTCAGCGGATCGGAGGCGGCCAGGGCGATTTCGACCTGCGACTCGCCATACTCTGCGTGCAGTTGTCCGATCTCGATGCCGTTAGCGGCTAAGTCACGGAGCAGCCGGGCGACGAACTCGTCAACGTCGCGCAAGGCGTTCGGGCCGTATGCCGGGCCTCGGTGAGCGGGGGCATAGTCCTCCCCCTCGCGGCTCAGCACCATCTCGATTTCGTATCCCGCTTTCATCTGCAGGCCGGCTGCGGCGGCCCGCTCGACTTGACGCTCCAGAACGGCGCGTTGGCAGTAGGGCCACGGCTCGCCGTCGGCGCTCAGTTGTCGGGCGTTGACCCAGGCCAGGTGCGGCTGTCCGGTTAACTGCACGACGTCCGTCGCCCCACCGATTGCTGGGACGAGCCGCACATCGCCTGACGGAGTGGACAGGCCTTCATACGCGAAGGTGATGCCATCTTGCGAGTCGAAGACGGCGAACGCGGCGGTCACCCCCACCCCGCGTTGGGCGGCAGCTTCGAACTCCGCCATCGGAACGATGCGCGAACGCACGATCCCGTTGTTGTCGACCCATCCGATCTGCAGGCCGGCGATGCCCTGGCCGCCGAGTCGGTTGCTGAGCTCGCGGATGGCGGCAGTGGTGTCGGCAGGGGTCATGCACGAAACGCTACTCGGGCTGCGCGGGACGTCACAGTCAGTTCGAGAACGTCACAGCCTTGAAGGCTTCCCATTGCAGATTCCGCGAGATTGGCCCGGAGCATCTCGACGTATACCTGGGTGCTCGAGTAGCGCAGTATCCGCAGTATCCGCAGTATCCGCAGAGTCCCAGGGTGCGGCAGAGAGTCGAGCCGTTGGATCCCCAAAGACGTCGGCCGGCAGCGGCGCTTCTGACTGGCCGGTGAAGCACTTGCTTCTATAAGACCGCCCGGACGTGTGGCACACCTGGCAGGCCATGGTCACGCAGACTCTTTGTCGGGTTCTTCGGGGTGTCAACACCGGCAAGATGATCGTGCGACTCTGAAGCGCTGAGTGCGGGCGGGGGTGTCAGACCGCCGCGACGTCATGGCAGGGTTGCCGGATGGATGAACAGTCGGAGTGGGATGAGCGGTATGCCGAGTCCGACCGGATTTGGAGCGGGCAGCCCAATGGAGCGCTGATCGCCGAAGTCAGCGGCATGCAGCCTGGCCGAGTCCTCGACGTCGGATGCGGCGAGGGCGCCGATGCGATCTGGCTGGCCAACTGCGGCTGGCAGGTCACTGCGCTAGACGTGTCAATCCTCGCCGTGGGACGCGCGAAGACGCATGCCGATGAGGCCGGCGTCACCGTTGACTTCCTGAGCGTCGGTTTGCTCGATGCCATGTTGGACCCAGGCTCTTTCGACCTGGTGTCGGCGCAGTATCCGGCGTTGCGGCATACCAGCGATCATGACACCGAGGGGTTGCTCCTTGATCTGGTCGCGCCGGGCGGCACGCTGCTTTTTGTGCACCACGTGATGGATGCCGATCACGGAAAGCATCATGATCACGGGGGGCACCACGATCACGGGCAGGGCAGTCACGGGCAGGACAATGGTCCCGATGAAGGCCCCCGGTTTGATCCCGCTGACTACGTCTCAGTTGCCGACATGCGTGCCCGGCTGAGCGACGAGTGGGTCGTTGAGGTCGATGAGGAGCGGGATCGGCAGATCAGCGGCGGCGGGGGAGCCCACCATGTGCTCGACGAGGTGCTCCGCGCGCGCCGAACCTGACCCGCGGCCTGCATTTATGGCGCTCTGGCGCGAAAAGTGCAGGCCGGAGATATTCAGAGCGACTCGATGTGTCACAACTCTCGGCGCATGATCAATCGCGGCATCCTGGACGCCATTGCATCTGTCTGACCGACAACCTCAAACCCAGCCCGCTCAAACATCGAGCGCGTGCCGACGAACGCCATGGTCGTGTCCATCCGACCTCCCGGGTCCACGGGGTAAGCCTCAACAGCGGGGGCATTGCGGCTGGCGGCATACTCCACAGCGCCGTCGATCAGGTGCCTGGTGACGCCCTGCTTGCGATGCCCACCTCGTACGACGAGGCAGACAATCGACCAGACCGGCACGTCGTCGATCGGCCGGATCAGCTGTGAGTGGACCAACGTGGGCATGTCCGCCCGAGCGCCGACATTGCACCAGCCCACCGGGCGGTCATCGTGGTAGGCAACGATGCCCGGTGGATCATCACGTCGGCACAGGGCGCGCATCGCCTGTTCGCGGTCACCATCGCCGAGCTCGCGCACATCGGCAGTACGTAGCCGGTGCGGCACGCAAAAGCAATGGTTCGCCCGACGATTCGGATTAACCACGTCGAGGAAATCGTCGAATCTCACCGAGGTCACCGGGTGCACTGACCAGATCACGAGTGACCCCCGTCGAGCGGTTGCGCCGAGGCGCTTGGATCGCTCATATGCAGAGCCACCCAGGAAGGATATCTCTCCTCGGTGGCTCTGCACGTTCCGGCGGATGCGAAGGGTGTCACTCACCCTCGCCGATGGGCTCCTTCGCGGTGCCGAGGAAGGCGCGACCTGCGGCCATGTAGATATAGGTGCCGTCCTCGTTGCGCAGTAGATCGAGCACACTCTGGAACATGGTCGAGGGCAGGTGCATCCGGATGATCCCGGAGCTCTCGTAGTCCTGCTCGAACGACATACCCGGGTCGTTGAAGCGGATCCACGCGACCGACTTGCCGGCCGAATCGCTGAGCTGGATCTGTGCCCGGTTGGTTTGGTAGCCGGTCGGGCCGCCGTAGACGAGGACGTGATAACTGGTGGCGAGCGTGGCCATGGTGTTCCTCCTGTGATGGGTGGTGCGGTCGGCAAGGAGGAGGTGAGATGAGCGCGACTGATACGGGCCGGTTGACCTTGTCGCAGATCGCGGCCGCAATGTTGGTGCATGAGACGTGCGGCTGACCGCGCGCTGGTGAAGTCGATGACTTCGCAGGCCTCGCATCCGGAGTTCGCCATGAACGTGATTTCGGACATGGAGCAACGGGAGTCGGAGGTGATGGCGATTTCGCTCGCTTCGCTGGTCTGAAGTGGCGTCGGCCCGAGGCGTGAGTTGCCCCTGACGTTGCTGAGGGCGCAACTTCGAGCAGATTGCGCAACAAGTCGTGGCGTTCCGGGTCGTTGAGAGTTTAGAATCAGTGGGTTAGGACCCAACGAGGGGAAAGGCCCCCTGGTGAGCGCACAGATCGACTCAAGCACACGGCAAGACACGGTGCGCTCCATCGCGCAGGGACAGGCCGGTGAACGTGGCCCGCTGCTGGTGATCTTGCATGCGGTGCAGGCAGACCTGGGGTACATCGACCCGGGGGACATCCCGGTCATCGCCGATGTGTTGAACCTCTCGATAGCCGAAGTGCACGGCGTCGTCTCGTTCTACAAGGACTTCCGCACCTCACCGGCTCCCGAGCACATCATTGCGGTATGTCGCGCCGAGGCCTGCCAGGCGGTCGGCGCCTCCGCGTTGTTCGAGCAGGCGCAGAGCACTTTCGCCGGCCGCGACGATGTTGAGGTCGAGGAGATCTTCTGCTTCGGCAACTGCGCGCTGGGCCCGACGGCCATGGTCGACGGAGTGTTGCACGGCCGAGTTAGCCCCCAGCGCGTCAGCGAGCTGACGGGGGATTGGGCATGAACACCCCCGCCACCAACCGTGCGGGCAAGACCACCGTCTATGTCCCCTGTGATTCCAGCGCCGTAGCCGTCGGCGCCGACAATGTCGCCGCCGCACTGAGCGAGTATGAAGAAGTCAGGGTTCTGCGCAACGGTTCTCGCGGCATGTTGTGGGCCGAGCCGCTGGTCGAGGTCGTCACCGACCGGGGCCGGGTGGGTTACCCGAACGTCTCCGCCGGTGATGTCGCCGGGATGGTGGCTGCCGGGCTGCTGGATGGCGCCGACATCGCAGGCTGTCTAGGCGTTGTCGAGGAGCACGAATGGCTGGCCAGTCAGCACCGTGTCTCGTTCGCCCGGGTGGGGCTGATCGAGCCGACGAACATTGCGTCATACACCGAGAACGGCGGTTGGGCCGGGCTGCGGCGCGCCGTGTCGATGCAGCCGGCCGAGGTCGTCGAAGAGGTCGTTGAGTCCGGGCTGCGCGGGCGCGGTGGAGCAGGCTTCCCGACCGGCATCAAATGGCGCACCGTGCTCGGCGCGGAGGCTGACGTCAAGTTCGTCTGCTGCAACCTCGATGAAGGCGACAGCGGCACCTTCGCGGACCGGATGCTTGCCGAGGGCGATCCGTTCACGCTGCTCGAGGGCATGCTGATCACCGCACATGCGGTCGGCGCAACTGAGGGCTTCATCTACACCCGCTCCGAATACCCCGACGCCATCGCGACGCTGCGTCGGGCGATCGACATCGCCTACGCCCACGGCTACCTCGGTGAGCACATCCAGGGCAGCGAGCTGTCCTTCGACTTGCAGGTCAGGGTAGGCGCCGGCGCCTACATCTGCGGTGAAGAAACCTCGATGCTCGACTCCCTGGAGGGCAAGCGCGGCGAGGTACGGGCCAAGCCGCCGATTCCTGCGCTCTCGGGACTCTTCGGCAAACCGACCGTGGTCAACAACCTGCTCAGCTTTGCCGCCGTCCCGATGATCCTGGCCGAGGGTGCTGCCGCCTACAACGACCGTGGCGTGGGCCGCTCACGTGGCACCCAGGTCTGTCAACTGGCGGGCAACATCGCTCGCGGCGGCATCGTTGAGGTGGACTTCGGCATCCCCATTCGCGAACTCATCGAGGGCTATGGGGGTGGCACCCTGAGCGGTCGCCCGGTCCGCACCGCCCAACTCGGCGGTCCGCTGGGGGCCTACCTACCGCCGGAGCAGTTGGACACACCGATGGACTACGAGGCGCTCGCCGAGATCAATGCCATGGTCGGTCACGGCGGCATCGTGGTGTTCGACGACACTGTAGACATGGCCAATATGGCCCGGTTCGCGATGGAGTTCTGCGCTGCTGAGAGTTGCGGCAAGTGCACGCCCTGTCGGGTCGGCTCCGTACGCGGGGTGGAGACCATCGACCGTATTTGCGCCGGGCAGGACCGCGACAAGAACTTGGTGTTGCTCGATGACCTGCTGGCTACGATGACCAAAGGGTCGCTGTGCGCGATGGGTGGCCTCACCCCGATGCCAGTGCAGAGCGCCCTGAAGCACTTTCCGGAGGACTTCGAGCAACCCAAGCCACACAGCACGACAGCATCTCCTGAGCGGAGCACGACATGACTTTGCAGATCGACCAGCCGGCCGGCCCGATTGGCCAACCGGCACACCACGCTGTCGGCACGTCAGGCGCCGCCCCCGGTGGGGCACCGTATGCGCCGGAGATTGACTTCGGCACGCCTGCGGTCAGTGGTCCCGCCGATGCCACCGTCACCGTCGATGGCGTCGAGGTGCGGGTCCCGACCGGCACGTCGGTCATGCGCGCCGCCAAGCAGGCCGGCATCGACATCCCCAAACTGTGTGCCACCGATTCCCTGAAGGCGTTCGGGTCGTGCCGACTGTGTTTAGTCGAGGTCGAGAACGGTCGTGGCACACCGGCCTCATGCACCACACCCTGCGCCGACGGCATGGTCGTGCACACCGACACCGAACAGGTCGCCAATCTGCGCCGCGGTGTGATGGAGCTCTACCTGTCCGACCACCCCGCCGACTGCGCCGGATGCGCCAGGGGCAACTGCGAGATGCAGGACCTGGCGCAGCGCACCGGGGTCGCGGAGGTGCGATACGGCATACCGGGCAGCGGAGGCGAGGCGGCGGTCGACGGTTCACCATCGGGAGGGGCACGACCGCAGTCCGCACTGCCACGTTCCGCGCTCCACACGCATGTCGACGCGGGTGCAGCACGGGACGAGTCCAACCCCTATTTCGACTACGACCCACAAGCCTGCATTGTGTGCTCCCGCTGTGTCCGGGCCTGCGCCGACACTCAAGGCACGTTCGCGTTGACCGTCGAAGGCCGCGGTTTTGACTCGCGTATCGCGCCGGGTCCGACCAACTTCCTCGGCTCCGAATGCGTCTCGTGCGGTGCCTGCGTGCAGGCCTGCCCGACCGACGCGTTGACCGAGAAGTCAGTCGTTTCGCTCGGTATGCCGACCCGCACGGTCGACACGACGTGTGCCTACTGCGGGGTCGGGTGTAGCTTCCGCGCCGAAGTTCAGGGGACGGGCGCTGAGACTCAAGTCGTCCGGATGACCCCCAGCAAAGCCGGTGGCGCCAACGAGGGTCACTCGTGCGTCAAGGGCCGGTTTGCCTACGGGTATGCCCAGCACGACGACCGCCAGATGCACCCGATGGTGCGCGACACTCTCGACGACGAATGGCGCAAAGTGTCCTGGGAAGAGGCCATTGGTGCCGTCGCCACAGGCTTCAAGGCAATCCAGGCCAAGCACGGCGTGGGCTCCATCGGTGCAATTTCAAGCTCACGCTGCACCAATGAAGAGGTGTATGTCGTCCAGAAGATGGTGCGGACGGCGTTCGGCAACAACAACATCGACACGTGTGCGCGGGTCTGTCACTCGCCGACCGGCTATGGGCTGAACCAGACGTTCGGCACCTCGGCCGGCACCCAGGACTTCGCCTCGGTTGAGGACACGGACCTCATCTTATTGATCGGTGCCAATCCCACCGACGCTCACCCGGTGTTCGCGTCTCGGATGAAGCGGGTGTTACGCAGCGGCGCCGGCTTGATCGTGGCCGACCCTCGGGCTATCGACTTGGTCCGCAGTCCGCACGTCGAGGCCGAGTACCACTTGCCGCTACTCCCTGGCAGCAACGTGGCGTTCATCAACGCGATGGCGCACACCATTGTCACCGAGGGGTTGCACGATGAGGACTTCATTGCCGAACGCTGTGAAGACGTCCCGCGATACCTTGATTTTCTGCGGCGTGAGGAGAACAGCGCCGAGGTAACCGAATCCTCGACGGGCGTGCCCGCCGAAGACTTGAAGGCCGCCGCACGCGCCTTTGCCGCCGCGCCGAACGCCTCCATCTACTACGGGCTGGGCGTCACCGAGCACTCTCAAGGCTCAACCATGGTGATGGGTATGGCCAACCTGGCCATGCTGACCGGCAATATCGGCCGCACCGGCGTCGGCGTGAACCCGCTGCGCGGGCAGAACAACGTGCAGGGCTCATGCGACATGGGGTCTTTCCCGCACGAGTTGCCCGGCTACCGGCACATCGCCTTGGA
This sequence comes from Ornithinimicrobium sp., assembly GCA_049649785.1. GTDB lineage: Bacteria > Actinomycetota > Actinomycetes > Actinomycetales > Dermatophilaceae > Ornithinicoccus. Next base: position 9,245 of record JBARZG010000060.1, read on the forward strand.
CTCGGTGCGCGATATCTACGAGTCGCTGTGGGGAGTCACCCTCGACCGCGAGCCAGGCCTGCGCATACCGAATATGTTCGACGCGGCGATCGGCGGCTCGTTCAAGGGCATCTTTGTCCACGGAGAAGACATCGCCCAGTCCGACCCCAACCTCAACCATGTCCGGGCTGCGCTGGGCTCGATGGACATGGTCGTGGTGCAAGACCTCTTCTTGAACGAGACGGCCAAGTTCGCCCACGTGTTCTTGCCGGGCAGCAGCTTCTTGGAGAAGGACGGCACGTTCACCAATGCCGAGCGCCGAATTAACCGGGTGCGTCCCGTCATGCCGAGCGCCGTGGGTAAGGATGAGTGGCAGGTCATCTGCGACATCACCACGGCAATGGGCTACCCGATGGCCTACGACAGCTCGGCCGCGATCATGGACGAGATCGCCGCGACCACGCCGACCTTTGCGGGGGTGTCGTTTGCTCGCCTCGACGCCGAGGGCTCGATGCAGTGGCCGGTCAACGACAAGGCACCGAACGGCACGCCGACCATGCACGTCGATGAGTTTGTGCGGGGCAAGGGTCGGCTCATGCCGACGGTGTTCGTGCCGACGACCGAGACCACCAACCGGCGTTTCCCGTTGATTCTGACCACCGGGCGCATTTTGAGCCAGTACAACGTCGGTGCCCAGACCCGGCGCACACCCAACTCGACCTGGCATCCCGAGGACATCTTGGAGATACACGTGGCGGATGCCGAGCCGCGGGGCGTCCGAACCGGCGACCGGGTGGAGTTGTCATCACGAGTGGGCACCACGGCGCTGCATGCGTTGGTGTCTGAACGTATGCAGCCTGGTGTCGTCTATACGACATTCCATCACCCGGTGACCGGCGCGAACGTGGTCACCACCGAGAACTCTGACTGGGCCACCAACTGTCCGGAATACAAAGTGACCGCCGTTCAGGTCGGGGTCGCCAACGCCGGAGAGCCGCGCCATGACGTTGAGGGTGCCCATGCCGGTGACGGCGTAGACATCGGGCGCGACTCCAATGCCTGGCTGCAGGACGCATACCGGTGAGCAAACCTCCCGACGCCCACGCCCACGCCCACGCCCACGCCGACGTGAACGGTGTGAGTGTGAAGGCTTCGGACGTTGACCCCTCGGACGAGGTTGATGTCAATCGGGCAACGACCCCAGCTGAGCACACTGCCGGGTTGCCGCCGGAGATCCGGATGGGCCAAGACATCACTCGCGGGTTGCGTCATCTGCCTGAGGCTGAGGCGGCCGAGCAGATCGCGACACACCTGCGGAAGTTTTGGGAGCCGCGAATGCGTCGAGCCTTGGTGCAGCGGGTGCGCAAAGGAGATCCCCGGATCGACCCATTGTTAGACCAAGCGGTGCGCCAGTACATCGTGGGCGATATCGACCAGACGGAGGTATCCGAGCCCTCCGGCGGCTAGGCCCGAGACAAAGCCACTCGTCTATCCACGAGGTCTAACCGACGCCATACGACACCAGCGTTCACCTCGCCTGAGGTCGCCGGATCGGTCTTAATCACCGCGAAGCCCTCACGTTCATAGAACGCACCTGCGCGGACGATGCCTGCGAAGTGCTCTACGAGGACGTGCTGCGTGCCAGGTGGCAACGACTCAACCGCCAGGTGAAGCAACGCGATCCCCAGTGATCCACCCCGGAAACCCGGCGCGACGTAGAGCTTCCAGATCACCTCTTCCCCGGCCATCCGACCCGTCTCGACGACCCCGACGACCGGTGCTGAGGCGCAAGAAGTGCAGGCCGAAGCATGAAGGCTTCGGAGCCGCGAGCAACACCGCCTATTGCACCGGGGAAGCCGGCGGAGGAAGCCGGTAGGTGCGGTCCTGCTCGACCGATTCCACTCCTTCGACCTGCTGAGCGGCAGCCACGTGCGCCTCGTCCGGCACCATCGCGGTGATCATGCCCAACTCCGTCATCACCTGTTCGACCACCACGCCTCGGCTCACCAGGCCGTCGCACACCTCAGTGATGTGTTGCTGGTGCTGAACGTCGACGCTGACAATGATGCGCCGCGACTGTGACGGTGACGCAGATGCTTCCCCGCTGGGGCCGGTGTTCTCGATCACGAGCTCACCATCGCCAACCCAGCTCCGACATCGAGAGACGGCAACGCCATCCGCTGGGCTTGCTTGTCCAGGGTGGCCCACAACTCCAACCCGCGCCGACCGGTGGACTGCGCCCAGAGTGCCGCGATCCCCGCCACGTGCGGGGTAGCCATGCTGGTGCCGCTGATTGATCGATACCGGGTAGGCATCGGCCACGAGGAGTAGACATCGACTCCCGGCCCGGCCAGATCGACCTGTCCACCGGCAAACGGCACGCTCCGAGCCGAGAACGGTGCAATCGCCAACCGCCCATCCACAGCACCGACCGCGATGATCTCGGGGCTGTTGGCAGGCGAGCCGACGAAGCCGGGGTCATCGGGGCGGCGAGCATTGTTGCCAGCCGCCGCGATGATCAAGGTGCCCCGCTCCAACGCCCGTCGACCGGCGAACGTATACGGCGGGTGCGGCTCACGGACGTCAGCGCCGAGCGACATCGACACGATGGCGCACTCGTTGGCGACCGCCCAGTTGATCCCGGCCAAGATGCCGGCATCGGACCCCGACCCCTCGTCGCCCAGCACTTTGCCAGCGAAGATCTCGACCTCTGGCGCTACGCCATACCTCCGGCCGTCCTGCGAGGTTCCCCCGCACGAGGTGCCGATGCAGTGCGTCCCGTGTCCGTGTCCGTCTTGGGCAGTTTCGCCCTCGACGAACGACTTGGCGGTCACGCTGCGACCAGCGAAGTCGGGGTGCTCCAGGTCCATCCCGGTGTCCAGCACGGCCACCCGGATGCCCTCTCCAGTCGGTGTGTCCGGCCTCATGCCGATCGCTTGCAGACCCCAGGTCAAGGTATCGGTGTCCACGAACTCCTCACCCGGGTCGGCATCGCCACCCCCGCCGCCATCGCCATCGCCGGCGCCGATCCGCCGGCTCAGATCCTCGACACCCTCGCGATAGCCGGTGAGATAGTCCGGCGAGGCCAAGACGTGGTGCACCAGTTCGGGCACCACCGCCAACACCCGAGCTCCGCTCCCCCCTTCAGCGGTCCGAAGGGCTCCCACCTGGTCGGGATCGGCGGCTACCACAGCCATCCCGAGCTCGGAAAACACCATAGCGTCGGCGCCCTTGACCTCGTCCATATTTAGAGCCTGGTGGCCGAAGTCGCGTGAGGTCGCCACCGCGCTCATACCGGCCAGCTCGGCTAACACCGGGGCCGGATCGGCCTCGTCGGCCAACACCACGACGTACCGCCCCGTTTCTTGCGCCACTACTGCCGGGCCCGGCGTCGAAGCGGACTGTCTTGCGTCGTCGTTGATCACGGTCGACCTCCTGGGTCTGCGGGCGAACGCCTGCCGCTCGCCACCTGCGCTCCCCGTGAGTGCTGGACGGTGAGCGCCGAGACATCCAGAGTATGCCGATGCCGGGCTCACCGATAGAGCGCAGCCATATCGACCATGCCAGAAGCGGTCAACGGGTAGCACGGTGGCGAGAAACGGGTAGCGTGCCAATCACGACGCTCGTCGTCGGAGATGTCCTGGACACGGCTGTGACGACAGGTATGAAGGGGGTCGATCGCGTGCGCTGCCCGGTGGTCATCACCTACCGATGACCTCATTCGTGCTGATGATGCATCGCGCCCGTGCCGGCATTGGCCTGCTGCTGACCATCACCGCACTGGTCACAGCCGCGACGGCGATCATCGCTGGCACCGTTGGTTACTCCCGCGCCGCTGCCACCGTCGCCGCCCGCGATGCCCTGACCGTGACAGAAGACCCCACCGAGGCGGGATTGCGGGTGCGCACCCGTCAACTCACCGTTGCCTCCACCCAAGACGACACCGCGCGCGAGATCATCGCCGAGGCCTTCGCGCCCGCCCCGGTGCTCGTGCAGCAGACGTTGGCCTCCGAGCCTCGACCGGTCACTGATCGTGACGAGAAGTTGCAGGTCATCGCCGGCGCATCGCTCCAACCCGAGGACAGTGAGTTCCGCAGCATCGTCGAGGTCAGGGGTGGTCAATGGCCACGGACCGGCGGAGCCACCACCGAGGGTGCCCTGCATACCGGGGCGGCCGCGACCTGGGATCTCGACATCGGCGACACCCTCGACGTTGGGGGCCGGGTAGTCGAGATCACCGCGACCTGGCGACCGATCGACCCCAATGCCCCCCTCTGGTTCGGTGACCGGCTCGCCGCGGGCGGCACCGACGACATGGTCGGTCCGCTGATCGTCAGCCCCGGCGACATCTCCCGATTCAGCGACCCACCATTCGTCCATTGGATCGTGCTACCCAACGCCGACCAACTGCTGCCCGAAGACCTCGACGCGCTGGCTGACGCCGCGGCGACCCTGAAACCGCAACTGGACACCGACGAGGTCGCGTCGCGGGGCATCACGGTGATAGGCGACCTCGCGCCCACGGCCGCGCGCGCCGCCCAGAATCTCGCCACCGCCAGGGCATTGAACGTCGTCCCGTTGATCCTGCTCTTCAGCGTCTGCGTCATTGCTGTGCTGCAGTTGGCTCGGTTGCTGGCGGCGGCCCGCACCAGTGAGTTGGAGACCTTCCTGGCCCGCGGGGCTTCGCGTCGCCAGGTGGTGGGATGGACCTCGATCGAGTCAACAGTTGTGGCGGGGGTCGGGACGGCGCTTGGCATCGCCGTGGCGCTGGGCGTGTTGCGCACCGTACCGGCCGGGAGCGCGCAGACCGCACTGGTCCTCGGGCTCGGATCGCTCACCGGGGCTGCCGTCCTGGTCGCGTTGGTGCTCGTCACCGTGGTGCAGGTGCGAGACGTCGCGGCGGTGCGGACCTCCGACCGATCGGGTCGGGCGAGGGCGGTCGCGACCGTGTCGACCGTGGTGCTCGTGCTGGGTGCGGCGGCATTGGCGTGGTGGCAACTGCACCGACACTCCTCCCCCCTGGTGACCGGCGCAGGTGGCGCGCCGCGCACGGACCTGCTGGCCGGGGCTGCCCCAACGTTGCTGCTCGGCGCTACCGCCGTCATCGCCGTAGCACTTCTTGGACCGATCGCCAGACTCCTTGAACGCCTCCTCAGCGGTGCCAGCAATGCGGCCACCCACCTGTCCGCAGCACAAGTCTCCCGAAGACTGCTGGCGTATGCCGTGCCGGTCGTGCTGCTGGTGCTCGCCGGCGGTGCAACAACACTCTCCGGGTTGTATGCCGGCACCTCGGCCGACCTACGCACGCGTCTCTCGGCCCTGGGTCAAGGCGCGGAGGTGAGGGCAACGCTCGCCGCTCGGCCGGATGCGGGCCAAGCGGGACGGATCGCCACCGAGCCACCCGTTGCCGGCTTGCCGGGTGTCGAAGGGGCGGCCCCCGTGTGGTTGGCCAACACCGATATCGCAGACTCCGACGCCGAACTGGTGATCGCGCCGATGGCCAGTCTGGCGGAGGTGGCCATCGTGCCGCAGGGAGCGGCCGATCCCGGCGCCTTAGGTGGTGTGCTCGCCGTCGAGACGTCCCGGCCCGAAGCGATCGAGCTGACAGGCGGCACCTCAATCGAGGTCGAGGTCGCCCTCGGCGCAGAAATAAGCGTGGACGACCAGGATGTTCTCGCCGAAGAGTTGGCCAGTCAAGCCGCATACCTCGAGCGTCAACTGGATGTCACGCCGGCCAAGGCACTCGAGCAAGCCACGATCGACCTCTTCGGCGTGACCGGCTCCGAAAAACTGCAGGTGTCGCTCTTGGTGCAGGAACGCGACACCGGCGTGCTGCAGCGGGTGGCGGCGGGGTCGGTGCCGTTTGGGGTGCGAGGGCAGCGCGAAGAGGCAGGCCAGGTAGGGATCGAGGTTCAATCGGGCACGAACAGCGTGCCGGTGCAGGTTCCGGACGGCGTGGCCTTCGACGTGGTCGGCGTTGACATCGACCGGCGGCGACCGTCCGTCGGTCTCGACTACACGGTCGATGTCGCGATCGTTAGTGCCGGCGAGCGCCAGCCGGATGCCCGCGCCGCCGAATCGTGGCAGGTGTCGGTTTCTCGGGACGCGCCTGAGCACGTCGGAGCGCCCGGGCCCGCAGCTCCCACGCTTCAACCCGGTCCTGAAGGGGGTCTGCGAGTGACCGCCACCACTGAAGGTGGGTTTGCGGCGGCCGATCCGAACTCGAAGATCGCGCTGCGGGCGATGACGTCGGCATGGGCCCAGGGCTCAGACACAACAGCGGGATCGCGGGACGCCGATGTCACGGGCGAAGTGAACGGCACCGGAGCAGTCGGCGAGACGGCACGCATTCCGATTGCACTCACCGCCCCCTTGGCCAGCGCCAACAACCTTGACGTCGGTTCGCCAGTCGACCTCACGGTCTACGGCACTGAAGTGAGCGCCGACGTCGTCGCGGTGGTCGAGGCTGTGCCAGGCACCGCGTCGCCGAACGTGGCGCTGCTCGATAGTCGATCGCTGAGCGCAGCGATGCTCACCAAGGATGAGGTGTTGCCCGACCCCACGCAGCTATGGGTGCGCGGCGCAGATCCCTCGGACATCGCCGAAGCAGTTTCACAGGTCGACGGAATCGTCAGTGCAAACGCGGCCACCCCGGTGCCAGTCACTGACGCGGCGGCCGCGGTTCGTCTGGTGTTCTGGGTGGCGTCCGCCGGGTCGTTGCTCTTGGCCGCCACGGGTGTGGCCGCCGTCGCTGCCACCCTGCTAGCCGGTCGACGACCTGAGGTCGCCGTGTTGCGCGCCCTCGGTATGCCGCCCGGTGCCCAAGCCCGCTCCCGCGCCGCCGAGTTGGCCGGCATCGTAGTGGCCGCGCTCGGGGTAGGTCTGCTCGGCGGGTGGCTGGTCGGATGGGCGGTGGTGCCCGAACTCGCCCGGTCCACCACCGCGCCGGGTCAAGCCAGCCTGCCCGCGCCACTGCAGCTCGAAGCCGGGCCGTGGTCGGCGTTGCTCGTGGCAACGACCGTGGTCATCGCCGTGATCTTGGCCGTGCTAGCCCGGTTGGTTCGCGCCCAAGCCGGCGATACGACATACCGCGAGGAAATCCGATGAGTGCGCGACATGCTCGACGTCGTCCCGACCGTGCTCGCAGTGCGGGCGCGCCGAGCTTGCTCTTCCGCCAACTCCGGGTGGACCCATGGATCTCGGTGCTGTTGGCCCTTCTGGTAGCGGTGACCAGTGTGCTGGTGACCATCGGTCCGCGGATCCTGACAGATCTGAACTCCCGGCAGGTTGCCTACACGGTGGACAGCCTGAGCGTGCTGCAGCGTGACGTGCGTGCGACCGTTGTGGCGCAGAACGCCACCTTTGCCGTTACCACAGACGGCGTGCAGTTCGATCCGCCGAAGCAGACATGGGCGCCGGTGATCAAAGGCCTGGAGGACGTGCGTACCGAGCAACCCGAGCCGCTGCGTTCGCTGCTTCAACCGGGCAAGTTCTTCGTCGATGTTGGGCCGCAAACGGTCGCCCCGGACGACCCGGAGAGCGACATCGCCAGCATCGAGTTGCAATATCGAGTCGACCCGTTGCTCCCCGAACTTGTCACCCTGGTCGAAGGGGACTGGCCAGCGCCGACGATTCCGCTGCAAGGCGCCCGGTTCGAGGACGACGATGGCACGTCGTTTGTCGACAGCGTCGCCGAGGTGGACATCGCGCTGAGCGAAGATGCGGCCCGGCAGCTGTATTGGGAGGTCGGCGAGGTTCGCGACGTTCCGCCGGCCGGGCCCACCCGACTCAGCGGTGTCTATGTGCCGCTCGATCCCGACGACCCACACTGGGAGCACAGCACCTACGGCGCCGCGTTGGCAGTGTTCAACGACTTCGACCGGGGCAAACTAGCCACTGCTGCGGCCTACCTCGCTCCAGGCAATCCCGGGGTGACCGCGTTGGGTGCTTCACGAGAGTTCCACCTCTGGTATCCGTTGGACGCGACCGACGTGGCCGGCGACGACGTCGCCGCTTTGGCCGCTCAGCTCGGCGGGCTCACCGCTGCATCGGTCGGTGTGGTCAGCGCGTCTGGTGAGGTGGGGGCCGACGACGCAGCCGTCGATGGTGGCCAGAGCGCCGAGGATGACCAGCCGCCCAGTGTTTCGGCCCTCGACGCACGCTTTATCACTGAGATCTTTGGCGTGCTGCGAGAGTTGGCTCAGCAACAACAGGCCACCTCCTCACTCCTGGCTGTGCTCAGCGCCGGCCCGATCGGCGTCCTCGTCATCGTCTTGGTGTTGGGTGCCCGGCTGACAGTCACCCGGCGACGGGCCACCCTGGCACTCGCGCTGGCCCGCGGTGCCGCACCGGCACAGATCAGGGGAACGCTTGCGACCGAGGCTGCCCTCCTCGCGGTGCCGGCCGCAGCGCTCGGGTATGTCGTAGCCAACGTGACCATGCCACCTCAGGGCAGTGGCGCGGGACTTGCAGGCGAGGGGTTCACCGGCGCGTGGCCGCCCAGTGAATGGACTGCCGCTGACTGGGCTCCTGCCCTCGTGGCGCTGCTGGTGGGGTTGGCGCCGTCCCTCGCGTTGTTGATCGTGCCCGCCACGCCCTCGCTGCGGACCACTCGCTCGGACCTTGGAGCAGCCGTGGGACGCGGCCGGGCCAGAGTCCTGATGGAGATCGTGGTCATCTCGCTGGCCGTGATCGCAGTGTGGCGGTTGATGGACCGCGGACTGGTGGGTGCCTCGCCCGCTGACGGAGCCGCGGACAGCAGCACGGCGCTCGCCGAGGCCGACGTGGGGGTTGACCTCTTGGTGGCGGCAACGCCGGTGCTGCTTGCACTGGCCGCCGCCGCGATGACGTTGCGGCTCTATCCGATTCCGCTGCGCGCCCTGACTCGGGTGCTTGCCTCCCGGACCGGCCTGTCGGGCTTTCTGGGAGCGAGCCGGGCGCTGCGCGATCCGGCCGGTGGGTTGGTGCCTGCGCTCGCCGTCATCGTCGGCATTTCAGTCGCCGCCAGTAGCGCCGTGCTGGCCTCAACGATCTCCGAAGGGGCCGAGCGCGCAGCGTGGGAGACTAACGGCGCTGACATCCGGCTCAGCGGCCCACGCGTCACCGACGATCTCGTCGAGACACTGCGCGGGGTGCCCGGTGTCGCCGAAGTCGCCCGGCTCAGTGAGTCGGCCCGGCCGATAGCGGTCAGCGGGGCCGGCGTCGATGCCCGGTCGACCACCGTCTATCTGGTGGATGACGAGTTGGCCGACGCCCAGGATGCCGCACCCCTGGTTTCCCCCCTCCCCGAAGAGTTGTATGACGCCAGCGAGGGCCTCACGGTGGTGTCCGGAGGCGAGCTGAACCCGAGCGACGGGGAGATTGACCTTGGCGGGGTCGGCAGCGCCGTCGAGGTCGCCCACATCGACGCCCTGCCGGGGGTGGCGCCGGATTCGGCTTTTCTTGTGGCCAGCCGATCCTCGTGGGAAGCCGCCGGGGGCAGTGTCCCGATCGGCAACCTGGTCCTGCTGTCAGTGAGCCCCACAGTCGACCGTGAAGAGGTCGCCGAGGCAGTCGCGACGCAGGTGCCCAACTCCCGCGTCGAAACGCCGCAGGCTCGATTCGACGCCTTTACCGAAGCGCCAGTGACCGCTGGCCTGGGCCAGATGTCCAACGCTGCCGTCGCGTTGACCTTGGGTTTGACCGTGCTGGCCATCGTGCTCGTGCAGGCGATCGGAGCGCCCGGTCGGATCCAGTTGCTGGCTCTGCTTCGCACGATGGGCACGAGGCCTCGCCAGGCGCGTAGCCTGATCGCCTGGGAGCTGGCGCCGATGCTCGTGGCCGCGAGCATTGCCGGCGGGGCTCTAGGCCTGAGTGTGCCGTGGCTGCTGGCTCAGGCCGTGGACCTGCGCGGGCTCACCGGCTCACCCACGCAACCGGAGATGGCGCTCGATCCTGTGTCGCTGGCCTTGATGGCTGTTCTGGTACTCGTCGTGGTCATCGCTGCCGTGCTCGTTTCGGCGGCCATCGCCAGCCGCACCGATCTTGCTCAATATCAGCGCCTGGGTGAGGAAAGGTAGGACACATCATGACTTCGGATCGCACCTCGACATCGGGATACCCCCGATCCACGGGACACACGCTGTCCCCGAGAGACTCTCCGTCCGCGGGAAGCTCCCCCTCCCTGGGACCACTCAAGACCTCGGCCACCATTGATCGGGCAGGCGAGCGGTCCGGCGGGGTGCCGGATGTCGTCTGTCAGGATCTGGTCCGCATCTACACCGGTGATGGCATCGAAGTGCAGGCGCTGCAGGGCCTCAACCTACGGATCGATGCAGGCGACGTCGTGGCGCTGGTCGGGGCATCCGGCTCCGGCAAATCGACGCTGCTCGGGATCTTGTCGGGTTTGGACACGCCGACCGGTGGCAGCGCCCAAGTCGCCGGCATCGACGTCGGATCGATGACCCGGCGCCAGCGGATCGCCTACCAACGGCATACCGTCGGGTTCGTCTGGCAGCAAACGTCCCGCAACCTGATGCCGTTCCTGTCAGCCGCCGAGAACATCGCGTTGCCGCTGCTCATCTCCTCGGCCAAGGGTCGGGTCGAGCGGGTGGCCGAGTTGCTGGAGTTGCTGGATATCGTCGACTGCCGAGATCGGCGGCCGAGCGAGTTGTCCGGCGGACAGCAGCAGCGCGTTGCCATCGCCACGGCCTTGGTAAACACCCCGTCGGTGTTGCTGGCTGATGAGCCCACCGGGGAGTTGGACGAGGCCATGTCGGCCGAAGTGCTGGAGGCGATGCGTGATGCCTCGCAGCAGTTGGGGGTGACCGTGTTGATCGTCACGCACGACCCCACGATCGCCGAACACGTCCGGCGCACCGTCCAAATCCGCGACGGCCGGACCTCGACGGAAGTGCTGCGCACGGTGGCTGTGGATGAACGCGGCGAGCGTTACACGCATGCTCAGGAGTTCACCGTCATCGACCGGGCCGGGCGGTTGCAGTTGCCGACGTCGTATGTGGAGCGCCTGGCCCTGGCCGACCGGGTGCGGCTGGAGTTGGAGCGCGATCACGTCGGGGTCTGGCCGGACGATGCGAGCCGGAGCGGGTCCGTGGACGGCGCCCAAAGTCAACCACAGCAGTCCCACGACGTGAGCGGGCGCGGGGCTGTGGACGACACCGAGGCCCAGCCTGAAGACGCCGACAATGCCCAGGGCGATGACCAGGAGGCGCAAGGATGAGCACCGATGCGGCATACCTGCTGGAGGGGCGAGAGTTGCACCGCACCTTCGGAACCGGCGCCGGACAGGTGAACGCGGTGGCTGGTGTCGACCTGCAGGTCGCTGCAGGCACCCTCACGGTTGTGCGCGGGCCGTCGGGATCAGGCAAAACGACCCTGCTCAATCTGCTCGGCGGTCTGGACCGGCCGACCTCCGGGCAGGTGCTGTTGGCAGATGGACGAGTGCTCTCGGAGTTGCCGGAACGCGATGTGCTAACTGTGCGGCGCGAGTCGATCGGCTATGTGTTCCAGTCCTTCGGGCTCATCCCGGTGCTGTCCGCCGCCGAGAACGTCGAGGTGCCGCTGCGGCTACTCGGAATTGCCGTCAAGGAGCGGGGTCAGCGTGTCGCCGAAGTACTCGATCTGGTGGGTCTGGAGCCCCACGCCAACCAGCGTCCCTACGAACTCTCCGGCGGACAACAGCAGCGCGTCGGGATCGCCCGAGCCCTGGTCTCCCGACCGCACATCGTGATCGCCGATGAACCGACCGGCCAACTCGACACCGAGACCGCGGTCGCTATCATGGACCTGCTGATTAAGAACGTGCACGACCACGATGTTGCCGCAGTGGTAGCCACTCACGACCCGCTCTTGGTCGAACGAGCCGACGAGGTCGTCGAGTTGCACGACGGTCGGCGCTCCTCATGATGGGCAGCGAACAGCATGATGGGCAGCGAACGGGGTGATGGACGGCGAACTCACCGGGAGCCAGCGAGCTCATGGACGGCATGAACGACATATCGAAAGTCTCACCCCTGCCATCCTTGACCCTGACACCGTGTCAGGGCCGATGGTGGTCTCATGATTCCGATTGGAGAGTTTGCCCGACTCGGTCAGGTGTCGGTCCGCATGTTGCGTCACTACGACAGCATCGGACTGCTGCACCCCACCCATACCGACCCGTTTTCCGGTTACCGCTACTATGCAGCGTCCCAGCTGGCACGGCTCAACCGGATCGTGGCGTTTAAGGGTCTGGGGCTCACGCTGGAGCAAGTGGGCTCGGCTCTGGCCGAAGACCTCGACATCGATCACCTTCGTGGGATGTTGCGGCTTCGGCGAGCAGAGCTCGAGCAGGAACAAGACCTTGCCGGCGCGCGGCTGACCGATATTGAGCATCGGCTCCACCTCATTGATAAGGAGAATGCTGTGCCAGACACCGAGTACGTCATCAAGCCCCTTCCCGCCCTCCGCCTCGCCGCCAAACGAGGCCACGTGCAGAGCCAACCCGAGATCTCTGCCTTCGTCGGCCAGTCCTTTGGTCAACTCGCCGGAGAGATCATGTCAGCCAGCGGGCCTGGCCATATGGACGTCGCTATCGCCACTTATGACATGAGCGATGACGGCATCGACATCGTCGTCGGGTATGAATACGACGCTGAGCTACCAGGCGCTGAGCGGGTAGACCTGCCGGCCGTGGAGCAGGCGGTATGCGCCATCCATCTCGGCTCGATGGAGGGGATCGGTGCCGCCTGGCAGGCCCTCGCCACGTGGATCGAGGCCCAAGGGTTGCAACCCGCCAGCATTGGGCGCGAGAACTACGTGAACACCGAGCCGCAAGATGACCAGTCGCAGTGGGTCACCGAGTTGCAATGGCCGGTCCAGCGAGAGCAGTAGCGGCGCAAAACGACTGGACTAGGCCTTGGGTCCGATCGCGTTCAGGTAGTCGCTGACGCGCTCACGGGACCATTGCTGCGACAAGTCGTCGGCGACCCGCTGTGACACCTCCGCTGGCGTGCCGGGGTCGTCGGCGACCGTCCAGGGCCCGCGTGTGAAACCGGCCAAGTAGTCATCGCTGCCGATGTCGCCGAGGCGCATGGCGGCCTCGTCGATGGCACCCTGCAGGCGGCCAGCGAGTTGCACTTTGGCGACATCGTTGCCGTCTCGGGCGGCGACCATCGAGGGCAGGTCCCGCCAGAACGTCACTTGGTATTCGGTCATCGTCACTTCTCTCTGGGGATGGCTTCGCGTGGCTAGGTGAGTGGGTGGGTCAAGTAAGTGAGTGGGTCAGGCCAGCGGTAGCTCAACGCGAGCCAACGTGCGCTGGTCGTGCAGCTCCAGCACCCGGCTCTCGATCGCGGAGGGCTCGGCGCCAAACGAGGCTATGTGACTACATGTCGCATGGCCCGCACTTTTGGCCTCGTAGTCAGCCACCCACCGCTGTGCTGCCTTCTCCACGTGAACATTGTCATAGGGCCAATTCAGCCGCAGCGCGCTACGACCCACTCGCCACGGTTTGGGAGTCAGCCGAGCCCGGTATGTGGCGTGCGTGGCACACAGCGTCACGTAGACCGGGTCGGTGTCCAGGGCGGCCATGATTTCGGCTGCCTCCGGCGAGGTCGGTAGCGCGTTGCTGCCGGTGACGATGACACGCAGGCCGGCGAATGTGCGATAGACGTGGGTGCCGAAGTGGTCGTTCTGCCCGGCGAAGGCCGCGACTCGTTCTAGGGCGGCGCGCTCGGCCTCGGAGGTGTCCGGGGCGGATGCTTCGGGCGCCGGCCGGCCGAACAGCTTGCCCAGCAGGGAACGCCGCTGGTCCACCGGCGGTGCCGCGGAACGCTCGGGGAAATCCACGTCGGCAATCAAGACTGCGTCGGTGTTCAACACCTCGGCGCCGTATCGGTTGCGGCTGACCTCGGCGGCGAGCACGTCGCCGTCGTGGATCTGATGCAGCACGGGCTCGCGCAGCGCAGTCCGCGGGTAGTACTCATCGCGGGGTGCCTTCGTGCCCCGACCGAATCGATCAACCGTTAAACGCAGTCGCTCCGCAGCGACCTCGGCGGCCTGAGTCATCGACACGCGTGACCACCCCCAGGCGCTCAACCAGACACTGCGACCATCCGGTGCCCTCGCCTCGGCTCTGTCGCTCACCCAGTACTGCGGCAGTTCCTCCATGGACACCCCTCCCTAGGACCGACTCCATGCACATCGCGGCCACGGCTGGGGCTCGCCTGCCCACCCTAGAGATTCTGGGCACGCGCGTATAGGGCCGCGCTGCGCCGGGTGCGGTCGGCCACGAGATCCCGGAGCCGCTGCGGCTGCAACACTTCGATCTCCGGCGCCAGCGAGAGCACATCGATGGCGGCCGCCTCCCGCGAATGCACCCGGAACGTAGCCTGCGACCAACCGTCCTCGTCGGTTCCGGCGATTCGCCGTACCCGCAGCGGCTGCAACACCCCGGTCACGGCGGCCAGCCGGCGACCCTGCTCCGAAATACGCACCAATGCCCGTTCGCTGCGTCCGGCACGGCGCTGCTGGGCCTGCCATTGGTCGGGACCGGGAAGAGTGGGGCCCGGCTCCAGCAGCTGAAATCCGCCACCGCGACCACGGGTGGCGTAGATCGGCACCCCCGCCCCGGACAGTTCGTCCAGATCTCGCAGGATGGTGCGCTCGCTGACCTCGAGCTCGGCCGCCAACTGGGCGGCGCTGACCCGGCCCCGACGCTGCAAGATCAGCATCAGTGAGACCAATCGACCAGCCCGCATCCCCAGATTCTCATCGATGCGCTCAAACATGACAAGAGATGTCATCTTTAGATGGTTGTCTAGGAGACATGAACACATCACCCGTTGAAGGCAACGGCACCAGCGAGGATCCCTGGATCTTGTTGACGCCCCCCGGCAAGTCCGAGTTCGAGGTCCACCGCGAGCCTGAGGCGACACCGCCTGCGCTGGTCGTGCAGGTGGGCACCACTCAATTGCGTTATCACCTGCGCTGCATCGAAGATCTGCACGCGATGCTGGTCGACCACGGGGACTGGGTGCCGCTCGGCAACGCCGATGAGCAGAAGGTCGCTGCCGAGGGCACAGTTGAGGCCTGGGGCCGCCACGAAGCCAACCCGGTAGGTGGCTGGTACGGCACGAAGAAGGGGCTGCGCGGGCGGTTCGGCAACTACGTCCCGCCGGTGCTCGAAGCGCTCGGTCTGGCCGAGGTCGAGCACAACGCTCGCAACAACCGGATGCGAGCGCTGTGATCGTGCGCGGATACCACGCCGAGCGCACGATCGCGGCACCGATCGAGCGGGTGTGGGACCTGCTGACCGACATATCGGCGTACCCGCAGTGGAACAGCAGCGTCGTGAGGGCCCGTGGCGACCTCGAGCCGGGCGGCACCATCTCGCTGGTGTCGACCGTCAGCCCGAAGCGGACGTTTACTCTCACGGTCAGCGAGGTGTCTGCGCCGCACCGGATGGTGTGGACCGACGGTATGCCGTTCGGCCTGTTCCGCGGCACGCGGACCTACACGCTGGCTCAGCGTGAGGGCGGGGTGGAGTTCGCGATGGCCGAAGAGTTCACTGGGCCACTGACGCCGCTGATGATGAAGGCGATCCCCGACTTGACGGAGTCGTTCGAGCAGTTCGCAGAGTCGCTCAAGTCGGCCGCTGAAGTCACCTGACGCTCTGACGCGCGTGAACTTGGCACCAGGGGGTGTCATGTCCACCGGATTCGACCCCGAAACTGTGCACCTGGCACCGCTGGGCGTCATCGACACCGAAAGCTGCCCCACCACGGTGCACATGGCACCAGGGGGCGTCATAGTCACGAATTTCTGCCTCGACACCGTGCACTTGGCACCGCTGGGCGTCATCGACACCGAAAGCTGCCCCCAATCTGTGCACTTGGCACCAGGGGGGTAATGTCCACCGGATTCGACCCCGAAACTGTGCACCTGGCACCCCTGGGCATCATCCACACCGAAGGCCGCCCCCAAACTGTGCACTTGGCACCTGCGGGCATCGCGTGCATAGCGGCGACTCCGTTTCAGGCTAGTGAGCAGCCTCAGCGGTGGCTTTGCGCGGGATGAGGTGCATCACCAGCACCACGACGGCGCCGACGACCAGCCCGATCGCAGCCGAAGCCGCGGTATTGGTCAACCAGGCCAGCACGCCGCCAAGCGCTCCGGTGGCGTCGTGCACGAACTCTTCGGCGTGGTGAACGATGTCGTAGGGCGCAGTCAGGCCCAACTCCTCTGCTCCGACCAACAAGATGTGCCCACCGACCCACAACATGGCGACGGTGCCGATCACGGTCAGCGCCACCATCAACTTGGGCATCCCGGCGACGAGGGCGTGCCCGATCTTCTGAGCGCCGGCTGAGCTCCGCTGCGCCAAATTCAGCCCGATGTCGTCCATTTTCACGATCAGGCCGACCGCGCCATACACCAGCGCAGTGATAAAGATGGCGACCACGAGCAAGATCAGGGCTCGTGAGATGAACGGCTCACCGGCCACTTCGTTCAGCGAGATGACCATGATCTCGGCCGAGAGGATGAAGTCAGTGCGAATTGCTCCCTTCACCATCTTCTCCTCGCTCTCGGCGCCCTGCATACCCTTGGGGTCTTCGTGCTTGGCCGCCGAATGGCCGCTGACCTTTTCGTAAATCTTCTCCGCGCCCTCGAAGCACAGATAGGTCCCACCGAGCATCAAGATCGGGGTCAGAATCCATGGGATGAACTGACTGAGCAGCAGAATCGCCGGCAGGATGAAGACCAGCTTGTTCCGGATCGAGCCCACCGCGATGCGCTTGATGATCGGCAGCTCACGGTCGGGAGTGAAGCCGTGCACATAGCGCGGCGTGACCGCTGCGTCGTCCACCACCACACCGGCCGCCTTGGCGCCCGCCCGACCGGCGGCCGCGCCGATGTCGTCGACAGACGCCGCCGCAACACGCGCTAGCGCAGCGACATCGTCCAAAAGCGCAACCAGACCGCCTGCCATCAGATGACCCTATGCGGGCGTGGTGCGATCAGCGACTGCTGGCCAGCTCGGGGCTGACCTTGGGTGTCAATGAAGGCAGATGATCGGCTGCGTCACGTGTGGCGTACCACGCCAGCGAGACGGACACTGCCCCGATCACGAGGCCGGCGATATCGTCGATGAGGTAGTGCCAGCCGAAGTAGATGGTGGAGATCAACGTCAGCACCATGAAGACCCACATCGTCACGCGCAGGATCTTGGGGAAGCCGGCCAGATGCACGATCAGCGCTGCGGTGAAGATGATCGAGGTATGCAGAGAGGCGAAGGCGGCGATGCTCTGCACGGAGTTGGTGGCGAAGGGGTCGTCGATAACGCGAGCGCGGCCATTCAACATACCCTGCTGCAGTTGGCTCACCCCGGTCTCGGGAAGGGCGGAGTAGTTCCAACTGCGGACCGCGAAGGGGCCAAGTGCTGGCAGCAAGTAGTACGACGCGGTGCCTAACGCCCAGTTCAAGCAAAGGGCGGTGGTGTACCACAGGCCAAGGCTGACGTTCTTGGACCAGACCAACATGGCAGCCAGCGAGATCGGCACAAAGAACAAGAAGGAGATATAGACCCAGGACAGGACGTGCGCGGAGACTCCGGTGCCCAACACGGTATGCAGGACCTCGGCCGGGTTGGCGCCGAAGGACAAGAGCTGGTCGCTGGCGCGCAGGCCCATGTCTTCGGACTGGATGCGAGCAGTGGGAAGGAAGCTCTTGAGGTTCCGGTAGCCGACGTATGTCACATAGAAACTCGCCAGCGCTATCATGACAACGATCAAGCGATGCAGTGGCCACCGCTCGGCGATGACTTCGCGTAGGGCTGGGCGTACTCCGCCGCGCTGACGCCGACGCCTCACGATGCGTGGCACGACGTCGGCGGCGATGAAGAGGAACAGAATGGCAGGTAGGCGAGTCCAGCTGGGGCCGAGGAAGCCGTCCGGATCGCGCAGCGGTAAGTCCAATGCCAGCGCGCCGATGACCGCAAGACCCCCGGTGATGAGAGCTGTTGCGATTGCTAGACCGAGGCCCCTGCCTTTCTTGAGGAAAGCAGGAAGTTCACGGGTCATTCATCCATTGTGCCCCGAGGAGGGGGTCCACGTCACGGCAGAACACGGATATAGCCTGTGAATTACATCATGTTCGGGCAGATTTTGAGCATCGTGAACGCGGCTTTCAGGTGACAAATGGATAAATCAGCGATGCACTGACTGCCCGTCCCGGTACACGGCGTGGACCCGGTCCCGCAGGTCGCTCAGGTCATCGAGGCCCCCCGTCAGGAGCACCACATCCGCCACCTTGCCTGGCTCCAAGGAACCGAAGTCCGCATCGACTCCCAACAATGCGGCGGCCGAACTCGTGCTGGCTACCCATGCATCGCGCGCGGACATCCCCACGGACTCCATCAGCGCGAGCTCGGTCAAATTGTCGCCATGCGGCCCAACCCCGCTGTCGGTGCCCATCGCCACCTTCACGCCGGCTTCGATAGCGCGCCGCATCGAGTCGTCGTGCGCTTCGGAGACCATTCTGGCCTTGCTGAGCACCGCATCGGACAGCGGAACGCCGGCGTCGGCCTGGGCCAACACGGCCCGGGGAGCGGACAAGGTCGGCACCAGCCATGTTCCGCGCCCCAGCATCATCTCGATTGCTTCATCGTCGAGGTAGATTCCGTGTTCGATTGACCGTACGCCGTTGCGGATGGCCACCTTGATCCCCTCGGTGGCCTGAGCATGAGCCATCACAAACAGGCCTGCCGCGTTAGCCTCGGCCACCAGCATGACGATCTCCTCATCGCGGAAGTGCCCGCGGCGAGGGTCGCTCACCGGCGACATCACACCGCCGCTGGTGGCGACCTTCAGGACGTCGGCGCCGGCGCGGACGATCTCACGCACCACCCGGCGCATCTCCTCGGGGCCATCGACCACTCCATACGGTCGACCGGCGTGGACGCCAAACATCGGCACATCCGCGCCGCAAGGCTGCACCCCGTCGCCGTGGCCTCCGGTCTGGCTGATCATGGTCAACGCCACGTGCATCCGCGGGCCATCGATTAGCCCGTCCCGCACTGCTCGGGCCACGCCGAGATCTGCGCCGCCCGCGTCGCGGACCCATGTCACTCCGGTATGCAGTGTCGCCCGCAGGTTGGCGATTGCTTGGTAGTAGGGGTAGGAGAACGGGGTCTGCAGCATCTTCAGGGTGTTCACCTGGTCGAACAGCACGTGCACATGGCAGTCGAAGAGCCCGGGCAAGAGAGTGACCCCGGAGCAGTTTACGAGTTCGTCGGCGTCAACTCCCGGGTCATCAGTCAGACCGGCGCCGACCTTGGCGATCCGGCCATCGACCACCAGTAGATCGCCGTGCGCGGGGGCGGCCCCAGTGCCGTCGAAGATCGTGCCGCCGTGAAACAGGACGCTGCTCATCCCGTGACGCTACCGCGAGCCCCACCCGGCTTGAGCGCGGAGTTGTCGCCGAGAACCGAGGTTGAGCGCGGAGTTGTCGCCCCCACCACCGATTTGAGCATGAGATTGTCGCCTCTCACACCGGCTTGAGCATGAGATTGTCGCTGAAAACCGAGGTTGAGCATGAGATTGTCGCCTCAGTCACGGACGTGATCGTCTGCCCGGCTACCGTCGAAGATCGTGCCACCGTGAAACAGGATGCGGCTTACCGGCGACTACGCGTGACTCGCTGACCCACCCAGATCAGCGCAACGATCGGCAAGATAGGCAGAAACAGCAGGGAAATCTACCGAGGGACAGGTCGCCCGCCAGCAGCGGCACCAGCACCGCCAGGAGCGCAACGAAACCCACCACCAGTGGTATCCAGATCCAGTCCGGGGCCACTCGCGTACCCGGACGTAAGCCCTCGGGCGGAATTTTCTGCATGAACGGCACCGCAAGACTCTCAGAGTTCCGCGCCCGTGGAGCACCAGGCGAGAGGTTTGCAGGCCCCAGCGCTAGGACGGGGGCCTGCACTATGAGTG
>JBARZG010000061.1:0-4509 GCA_049649785.1 Ornithinimicrobium sp.
GAGACCTTGCCGGACGAGCTCGACATCGACGTCCCCTATCAGAGCCAAGTGGTGTGCGATCCGGTCGACAAACCGGGGCTGGAAGCCTTTGGCAACCTGATCGGTGAGCACTACGACCGGCCGACCTACAGCACATCTCGCTCGTGCATCGACCAGAAGTCCGACCACCACGACGGGCGCGCGCTCGACTGGCCACTCGACGCAGGTTCACCCACCGACCGGCGGATCGGCGACGCGGTGGTGACGTGGTTAACCGAGAACGACGGTGAAATGGCCAAGCGCTTCGGCATTCAGTCGATTATCTGGAACGCGCACTCATGGCGGCCAAACGGCGGCGGCTGGCAGGGGTATGTCGGTCAATCCGCTCACACCGACCACATTCACTTCTCCTTCAGCAGAGATGGCGCGATGATGCGGACCTCGTGGTGGACCGGCGTGCCGCTGGACCAGATTGATTTCGGCCCGTGTGCTGGGACGTCTGCTGAGGAGCTCGCCACACCTCAGGGGGCCCGGACAGAGGCTTGCGAAACCACCGAGGATCTCGGTCCGGTGCCGCTGGAAGAGTTCATGGTGACCCCGTACACCCCATACCTGCGCGACGAGCTTGAGCAAGGTTCGCGGGGGGCGGCCGTCGAGGTACTGCAGCGGGGTGTCGACACGACGGTCGATGGGGATTTTGGACCGCTGACCGCCCAGGCCCTCTTGGATTACACGACCGAGCACCCCTGGTTGGTGCCGAGCGAAGAGACGAGCGCGCTGCTCTGGTACGCCCTCGAACTGCAGAGCGATCCGACCCTGCCGTACCGGCGCACAACCGTGGAGGAGGGCGATAGGGGGCCGCTGGTCGAGATAGTCCAGGAAATGGTCGACGCCGAGACCGACGGGATCTTCGGACCTAAGACAGCCGATGCGGTGCGGACGGCTCAAACTGAGGCCGGGGTCGAGCCGACTGGCGTGGTGGATGGTCCCACCTGGGACGCTCTCGACGTGGGGCAAGAACTTGCGCGCGCGATCGCCGACCTTCGGGGGGGCAACGTAGACCCCTCCTCAGTGCGCGACTGACACGCATCCGCCCGTAGGCTTGGTGGCATGGCGCGCCCGCATATTGCTGCACTGATTGAGGACGCCTTCTTCAGCAACACCGAAGCGGTGTTGCGCGCCCGCGGCTGGCAAGAACGGCTGATCGGCTATACCGGGTACGGCACGGTCGGGCAGGTGCGAGTGATGGCTCGGGTGCTCCTCAGCCAGGAGAAGGGTTTCGATAGCCATGATGACTCCGGGGCAACAATCTCGCGTCAGGAGTATGAAGAAGCTGACGTGACGCGTCGCGGATGGCGGGCGTTCCTTACGGCGCCCGCAATGAATACCCCGGTACGCATTCGGATCGGGCAAGCCTCGGTCGTGCTGCGCACCGATCGCGGCGGTTATCTCGACGCAATGGTGCCCGGTCACGGGCTCGAACCCGGATGGCACGACGCGGAACTGAGCACCATCAATGGCGATCAGGTCCAGATCCCGTGTCGCGTCGTGGATGCCGAAGCGCCCGTGGGGGTAGTGAGTGACATCGACGACACCGTGATGATCACCCACCTGCCCAGGCCCCTGATTGCCGCGTGGAACACCTTCGTGCGCTCCGAGCAGGGGCGCGAGGAGGTCCCGGGGATGGCGAGCTTCTACCGCTCGCTGTTGTTGGAGTCCGACAGCATTCCGATCTTCTACGTCTCGACCGGTGCCTGGAACACCGCTCCAACATTGACCCGGTTCTTGCGCCGACATGACTACCCGAGCGGGCCGCTGCTGTTGACCGACTGGGGACCGACGAATACCGGGTGGTTTCGTAGCGGGCAGGTGCATAAGGCGAGTCAGCTGGAGCGGCTCGCGACCGAGTTTCCGGCGATGCGCTGGATTCTGGTGGGCGATGACGGCCAGCACGACCCAGCCCTCTACGGCGACTTCGCGCGACGGCATCCGGGCTCCGTCGAGGTCATCGCGATCCGCCGCTTGACCCCCGCTCAGCAGGTCCTCTCGCACGGACTGCCGGTGGCCAGCGACGAGCTCGTGCCCAGCAAACACGCTGCTGGCGTGCCGATGGTCAAAGCTGCCGACGGTTTCACGCTGCATACTTTGGTGCAGAGTGCGCGACAGCGGATGGGCCGACTCAAGCCATCCTCATGGGTGCCGTCGGCGTAGTCACGAGGAGGATGCCATGCCGGAGTTGCCTGAGGTTCATGCGTTGGTGGACTTTCTGAGCCAGCGCGCAGTCGGCCACTTTGTGACCGACGTGGAACTGGGCTCAGTGGCCGTGCTTAAGACGTTCGATCCTGCGCCGGACACCTTGGTGGGACGACCGATCGATGCTGTGGCCCGGCATGGAAAGTTCATCGATATCGATGTCGACGGGACCCATCTGGTCTTTCACCTGGCACGCGCTGGTTGGCTGCGTTGGTCTGAGCAGTTGTCTACCAAGCGACTTCGTCCAGGCCGATCCCCGATCGCCTTGCGAGTACGGTTGGAGGACGGCTCCGGGTTTGACTTGACCGAAGCCGGCACCCGTAAGGGACTGGCGGCATACATCTCGCCCGACGCTCAGTTGGTGCCAGGGGTGGCAGCGCTCGGCCCGGACCCGTTGGCGGACACTTTCACGAGGTCGCAGTTTGGCGACATCCTGGCTGACCGACGCACGCAGATCAAGGGGCTCTTACGCGACCAGAAAGTGCTGTCGGGGGTAGGAAACGCATATTCCGATGAGATCCTGCACGCCGCGAAGGTGTCGCCGTTCGCGCTCGCTGCCTCACTGAGCGCCGAACAGGTTGATGCGTTGTACGCGGCGATGCAGGGTAGGTTGCGCGGCGCTATCGAGGCGGCGAGCGGCAAACCCGCGGCCGATCTGAAGGATGCCAAACGCTCGGGTATGTCCGTGCACGGGCGTGCGGGCCAGGCCTGTCCGGTATGTGGTGACGTGGTGCGCGAGGTGCGATTCGCCGACTCGGCGCTGCAGTACTGTGCCACTTGCCAGACCAAGGGCAAGCCCTTGGCTGATCGCGGTATGTCGCGCCTGCTCAAGTAGCGAGAGCGCTGACCTTCAGTAGCGTGACGTCTGTTGCACCTTGAAGTTGCGCCGCTATGCGGCTCTGTCAGGATGGGTAGATGAGCGACAACACCGACATTCCGACTGTTTCTGTCTCCGATCTGGGTGAGGACGAGCGCATTCTCGATGTCCGCACACACGAAGAATGGGCGGCGGGTCACACGCCCGGTGCCCGCAACTCGCCACTGCGCAGCCTAGGCACCAGCCTGGGCAATCTGGACATTAACGAACGCATTCCCGTCATTTGCCGTAGCGGCGGCCGCTCCAGTCAAGCCGTCGAATTTCTGCGCAAAGAAGGCTTTGACGCCATCAACGTTGACGGCGGCATGAAGGCGTGGGCCGAGGCGGACAAGGCCATGGTCTCTGAGAATGACGAGGACCCGCACGTCAGCGACTCCCCAAGTCACTAGGTCCGGCGATCGACGACAACCGGTCTAGTGCACTGACCTGGACGGCGGATGGCGTAGATAGTTAAGCACGACGTTGCGATCGCCGTTAAGCGCTGGGTTCGCTGGTAGGTGGCTGCCGATCGGATGGGTCCCTCGACGTGTGGCGCCTAGGTGGCGGTGGGATCGGCTTACCTGCCACGATGTCGCTTCGGGGGATCACGATAGGGCCTGATGGACCGTCAACGGTGATCGAGGTGTCGGAGCGCTGGGTGAGCAGGCCGAGCACATCCGTGGCCCGCTCTCCGTCCTCGATCAAGTAGCGCACCACCACTCGCGTGCCGAGCGGGGCCGCGTCAAGGCGATTTCCGTCCACCGAGGCAGCCTATGGCTTTGGCCGTCAGAGTTAAGCTACAGCCTCGGGGGGGGGGTGCATCCGCTCATGATGGGGTGGCAGATGGCAGACTTTCGGCCGAGATCGTTGGCCGACGAGGACCGTCGGTTTGCATGGGCGCGGCTGCTCGCGGTCCGTGTCCATCTGATTGCCCTGCCACGGGTCAACCTCAGTTACCGGCTGGCTCCGTTGCGGGACCACCACAATCGATACGTGTCGCGGGTTGGTGATGGCTTCGGCCACGGTGACGAGGTCGGAGATGTTAGCCCGCGATAGCCAGGGGCAGCGCATCCCGAGCCAGTCATGGGCGGTCAGGCCCACGTCTTTAGGGAGGCCGCGGGCGATGGCTTCACCGACAAGGGCCACCGTGACGGGCTCGGCTAAGCCCGCAACCCGACCAACACGTCCAGCGGGTTGCGCGCCATCGTGGAAGAGGTGCTGGTGCCGGTAATGTTCGAGGTGCCATCGGAGGAAGACATCGCCCGCGTGGTCATCAGCCGCGAGGTGGTCCTCGACGACGTCAATCCCACGATCGTGAGACGCGAAGTGACCGCTCGGCCCCGCAAGCGCACTCAGCGCAAGGAATCGGCATAGTACTTCACGGTCTTAGGCCGCCCTGCGCCCAGAAGTGCGCCTTCTAG
>JBARZG010000062.1:0-29328 GCA_049649785.1 Ornithinimicrobium sp.
CGACTCGTGGCCAGCGCGCGTGATGACGACCTCTTCACGGTCGTTGGTGACGCCGTCCAGTACCTCTGCGTAGCGGGTCCGCGACTCGGTGTAACTCATTGTCTTCATGTCTGACCTCCTGTACAGAAGACTGTACGCTTTCCTCCCACGGCGGAGCAACAGTCAGGCGGTCAATCTTCTTCTCAACACCCGCACGGGCAACGATGAGCGTCATACTGCCGCGTTCGAGCGAGTCGATCAAGCTGTTACGCCTTGGCGCCTCATGGGATCGCTCCGTGCGAAGGCAACGACGCCTCTCACCCGTGCAAAGTCGGTCTGCCGCGAGCTAGCCACCTTGCCATTGAATTACGGCCGAGTCCGAGTGCCTTCCGTGTCTGCGTCAACAAGGTGCCGCCTGTGTCTCGCCGATAGGGTGGCGATCCACTTCACCCCTCGATATCCGGAGGCCGGGCAATGGCAGTTCCCACCTACGAAGCCATGATGCGCTCAGCGCTGACGATCCTCGCTGACCGTGGTCGTCAGCCCTTTCGACAACTTGCCGAACTCGTTGCCGATGAAATGCAGATCGAGGAACGCGATCGTGCCGCCACCATAGATAGTGGCCAGGCCGTCTACGTCAATCGAGTTGGCTGGGCAGTGACGTAGTTGGTCCAGGCGGGTGCAATACGCAGGCCCCAACGGGGGGTCGCGGAGATCACCGACCGTGGCCAGGAACTCCTTGCATCGGTCCAAGGACCCATCTCCAATGACAACCTTGCGCAGTTCGAGGAGTTTCAGGAGTTCCGCAAGCGCAGCAAGCGCAGAACCAAGCCGGCGAGCGTCACGATCGGTGAAGACGCGAGCCAGGCCGCCGATGCACCAGATCCCGACAGCACGCCTGAAGAGGTCATCGCTCGAACCATTGCGACCGTACACGCCGCCCTGACCGGTGAGCTTCTGGAGCGCGTCATGCAACTCACACCCGCTGCCTTCGAGACGCTTGTGTTGAGACTCCTAAGGGCCATGAAGTACGGAGCCTCCGGTCAGATCGAATCGACCGCTGCATCCGGAGACGCTGGCATCGATGGTGTCATGAGCCAGGACCCGCTGGGCCTTGATCGCATCTACGTGCAGGCGAAGCGATACGACCGCGACCGAACCATCGGAAGACCCACCATGCAAGCCTTTGTCGGCGCGCTACAGGGACAACAAGCTGACCGAGGCGTGTTTATGACCACCTGTCGTTTCACTCGTGAAGCCCTCAGCTACGCCGACCGAGTCGGGGTGCGGATCATCCCTATCGACGGCGAAGAAATGGCCTCACTGATGCTCAAGCACGGCGTTGGCGTTCAATCTGGCTACGTGACGACCCTCATGAAACTGGACGAGGACTTCTTCGAAGCCCTGTAATTGGTAAGCGATCTTCAGCTTCTGGCACTGGGCCAGCATCTCCCAACCGCCGGGGACGCCTGATGGCTTCGGCCCGCCGCGTCGCCATGGCCAAACGCTCAGAACCTCTGCGTCTTTCCGCCGGTGTCGACCGCCCGGGTCGCGGCCTGACCGGACGAGCCCGAACAGTCGAACCGGAGTCATACGAATCGACCTTGAGGATCACATTGATGATCATGAAGACGATGAGGAGGACGAACAGCAGGAGGACCGGGATGGGCAGCGTTAAGGACCTCATTGCCCATCGACACGGTGCCGGCGCGGCATGGCGCGTCATCGTCACCTCCTTGAGTGGTCTCCGAGCCGCCCAGTCGCTGCATCGAGCTGGCCGAGGTAGACGGCGGCTGGCGCGCAGGCAGGGAAGCTAGCGCTAACCCTTATAGAGGGTCTAAACTAAATAAGCGACTGCCATAATATGTAGTTTAGACCGTCTGTGAGGACTTCTAGTGCACTCGTTCGTCGACCTTGACCGCGTCCTCGGCGCTGTGCCGGCACCCTTGGTCATGACCTTGCGCGACATCGACCGCGGCCAAGGCAGCGAGGGTCTTTACCTCAACCAGGTGCCGGACCTACTCACGGAGCTGGCCAACCGCGCTCGAGTCGCAAGCATCACTGCGTCGTCCGCCCTGGAGGGCGTCGTCGTCAAGAACCGCAGCCGTGCGGCCGCCATCATCGCGGGCAAGCCCATAGAACTCCGCACCCGCAGCGAACAAGAACTCGCCGGCTACCGCGCTGCCCTCGACTACCTGTTCGCCGAGGACTGGCGCCCCTTGAACGTCGGCCTGCTCCTTCACCTGCACCGACTGCTCTTCGCGGACACCAAAGCCACCGGCGGGGTCTTCAAGCAGAGCGACAACCTTGTCGTCGACCGGTCTCCCGACGGGGTCCAGACAGTCCGATTCAAGCCCGTCCCCGCCACTCGCACCGAGTACTACGCCGCCGACCTCATCGACCGCTACGCCGATGCCGTCAAGGCCAACCAACACCACCCAGTGCTCCTCGTCGGCCTCTTCGTCTTGGATCTGCTCATCATCCACCCGTTCGACGACGGCAACGGTCGCGTGGCACGAGCGCTGACGAATGCCCTTCTCGCTGAGGCCGGGTATGGGGTAGGCCGCTACGTGTCGCTCGAACAGCTCATCGCCGAGTCAGCCGACGACTACTACCAAGCGTTGCTTGACTCAACTCACGACTGGAACGACCACGCCAACGATCCTTGGCCCTGGTTGGCGTACTTCGGCAAGCTCCTTGCTCGCGGTTACAACGGGTTCGCTGAGGGTGTCACCGCCGATAGGTCTGGAGGCACGAAATCCGAACGCGTCCGTGAGCACGTCTTGAAGCACGGTGCGCCCGTCTTTGCCATCTCTGACATCAGGGCGGCGCTACCCGGAGTCAGCGATCCCACCATCCGACTCGTCCTCAATGAGCTGAAGGACGAAGGGCTCCTCAAGCCGCAGGGCACAGGACGCTCGGCAATGTGGTTGCGTGTCACCACGTAGGCCGCCAATCCGTCCTTGACGGGCGATCCCAACCTGCGTCTATCCGCCGGTGAATGGGGGAATCAAGCGACTTTGTTGGAGTATCGCTGTCGGGCGGCCTCGCCGCTGGTGCCGACGAGGGCGCCGATGGCGGCCCAGGACATACCGGCATTACGTCCGTGACGAACGGCCTCCAGTACGTGCCGCTCGGCACTAGAACGTTCCTGTATCGCTGAACGCAACTCGGCTACGGCGGCACGATCCAACTCATCCGCATCGCGAGGGTCGTAGTTCTCGAAGCGCTCCGCCAGTTCGTCGGCGTGCGCAAGGATCTCATCAACTGTTCGGGGCATTGTCATCACCTATAGGAACTTCTCACGGGCGCGCATCGCGTGGACGATAACCACGGCGGTGTCGCCCTGGACGTGGCCGACTTCGAAGATGATCGCTGCCGCGTTCGCGCCGATCATCATTGTGAAGCCCTCACCGAGATCCCAGATCCGGATCGGGTTGCGGTAGGCGTGGAGGATGTCGTGCTCCTCCACACCGTGCTTGAGAGCCGACTCGGCAATGATCGGATCATCCAACACAATTCCAAGATAACTTGCGGCTCGGTGCATGACAAGGGGCTGCCCCCACCCCGCCAACTGCTGCGAAGATGCGTCATTGGGCCGCTTGTGGGCGCGGTCACGCGCAGCGGAGTAGATCTATCGTCTACGTGGTCCGGCTACTCGACCGTGTCGGCAGCGGCGGACAGCGTGTAGGTCGACCGCTGAGGCAGTGTTTCGCTTGGTGCGACAGTGATGAGTTGTGCGCCTGGGGAGAGCCAGCAGGCCCACTCTATGCCAGGGCCAGTTCGTCGTTGCTGGGTCATTGGCTCTCTCATCGTCTCGACGATGCTCGCCATGAGCGGGTACTTCAGATTCGCCTATGCCGAGAGCCTGGTCCCCGGGGACCGGCGGTCTACGCAGGCCTGCGGAAGGTCCGCCGCCACGAATCCAGTGCTCAGGGAGCTGGATCGGCTCGATCCTGTCGAGTTCCTCTACTTCGCCTAGACCATCAAATCCACCACGCCAGCTTGGCCCAGCTGCTAGGAGTCACCTCCCTGCGTACGTCACAAGCCGCCGCCGGACGGACCGCAGGACTACACCGACATCTTGCACGAACACGGGATGCTACATCTGCTCGGCAAGGGCGACAAGCCGCTTTACAGGGATCCTCGCCCAGCGCCGATACACCTGATGGGGTGCAATCGGTCAGCTCGTAAGGGCTATGGACGACGCCGCTGGCGCATCCGTTTTATTACCGATAAACTCCTCTTAGATGTCATAAAAGGAGTGATTGTGGCCCGAGTTCCTGTTTTCCCGACCCGCCAAGCCGCTGACGCCATCGACGTGCTCGCTGGCCTGATTCGCCGCGGCCGCCACCGCCGTGGTTGGACTCAGGCCCAACTTGCTGAGCGGATCGGCGTCACGGCCAAGACCGTGCACTCTATCGAAGCCGGCAGCCCGACCGTCGCGCTCGGGACGGTACTCAACGCTGCCGATGTGACCGGGGTGCGCCTGTTTGACGCCGAGGGCGAAGAGCTGCATCGGCTCAGGGCGCTCAACCGCGACGCTGTGGGCCTGCTTAGTCGCCGTGTCGACCCCCGCACCGTAGAGGTTGACGATGACTTCTAAGCCACCGTTCGTGTGGGCTTGGACGCCCGGAGCCACCCACCCCGTGGTCGCCGGGCGTCTCCAGCGACTCGCCGACGGCCGCTTCGGTTTCGTCTATGGCCAGAGCTATCTGCGTCTGCCTCAGGCCGTTGCCCTAGGCCCTGACCTGCCGCTTG
This sequence comes from Ornithinimicrobium sp., assembly GCA_049649785.1. Lineage (GTDB taxonomy): Bacteria > Actinomycetota > Actinomycetes > Actinomycetales > Dermatophilaceae > Ornithinicoccus. Next base: position 4,741 of record JBARZG010000062.1, read on the forward strand.
AAGCCGGACTCATCGGACCCACCTCGCCGTCGATGGCCATGCCCGGCACCATCCGCGACGCGTGCCCCGACGGTTGGGGCCAGCGGGTCATCCGTTACATGCTTACCGGCGACGCCGAGACAAACGACCCGGATTGGCCGACGTACATGCTCACCTCGGAGTCCAACCGCACAGGCGCTTTAGACTTCCAAGCCACCTCGCTCACCTACACCGCCCGTGGGCGACCGTCCGACCTCAAGGCGCTGCTGCGCGCCGCTGGCGATGTCCTAGCCGGACTGCCTATAGACCCGGCCGTCGAAGCCGCGATCGTGCACGGCACCAGCGTCGGGGGCGCCAGGCCCAAAGTCACCCTCAGCAGCGCGGACGGCGACGTTATCGTCAAGATGTCCATGGCCACCGACCCCTACCCAGTCGAGCGCTATGAGGCGACCGCAATGGACTTGGCCCGTCGCGCCGGGCTGCCGACAGCCCACACTCACTTGTTGAAGAGCGATGGCCGGGACCTGCTCGTGGTGCGGCGCTTCGACCGTCAGGGCGCCTGTCGTCGGCAGATGGTCTCCGGCCTGACCTTACTGGGCCTGGATGAAATGGAAGGCCGATACGCCACATACCCCGACCTGCTCGACGCGCTGCGACCCCGGCACACCTTCGACTCACAACTCGGGCCACGACTGTTCCAGCAGATCGCCGTCCGGATCGCACTCGGCGATACCGACGACCACGCCCGCAACATTGCCGCCTTCTGGAACGGACACGACCTCGAGCTAACCCCGGCCTACGACATCGCCCCTGGCCTGCGCGTGGGAGAGAGCGCCAGCCAAGCGATGGCCTACGGCCGGAACGGGGAACGCGAGTCCAACTTTGCCAGCCTGGCCGCCTGCGCGCCGATCTATAACCTAGGCGAGAAGGGCGCGCGCCACGTCATCGACCAAGTCATCGATGTCGTCCGCACCGACTTCAACGAAGCAGCGGACGCCAGCCGACTGACCGCCGCCGACCGCGACGCCATGCGCGGGCGGCAGGTGCTCAACCCCGGCGTGATGCACGGTTACGCTGCCCCCGTTTGGACGTTTCCGCGCCCCGTAGCACCGAAGTGATTCGCCCGTGAAGCGTCATGGTCCACAGGGGCCACGACACAGCAGAGATTGACACGGTTCTGGACGCTTTCGCAAATACGCTCAGTGCTCCCACTGCGGAAAACGGGAAGGCTGGCCACATGGTCACCCGAGCATCCGCCCACGGAAGCCATCACGCGAATGGTGACGTCGCAGACACCTCGCCAGGCAGTGCCGGCCGATCAGCCACCACGGCGGAGGAAGAAGCTCAGCTGGAGCAACTAGCAATAGCGAAGAATCGAGTGGCATCAGAGGCGCGTCATAGCGCCGCCTGTGACCGGGTTCCTTCGGAGATTCGCTACGACGAACGTCTGGTTTCACCGCCGGTCGTTGCTCATCCGTAGTGGTAGCGACAGGCAGCGATGCGGGCTTCTTTCCCCGCGATCTTGTATGCGAGTCGATGCTCGTCGGTGATGCGACGCGACCAGTAGCGGCCAAAGTCATGCTTCAGCGCTTCGGGCTTGCCGATCCCCTCGTTGCCGTTGCGCTGGATGTCGATCAGGAGCAGGTTGATGCGTTTCAGGACTTTGTGGTCTTGCGCTTGCCACCATAAGTAGTCTTCCCCGGCGTTTTCGTCCCAGATGAGCAGCACGCGATCAGTCTGTTGCGACCAGTTCGTGGTCGCGCCCCGTGCCAGCTTCCAGCCATTCCATCGCATTCAGCGGTCGACCGGCGTTCGCGGGCGAGCGCATCAAGGCCGTCTCCCGCAGCGACTCGTAGTCCGCCAAGGAGACAATGACCACCGGCTCGTGGCCCGCGCGGGTAATGTCGACCCCCTCGCGGTCCTTGATGACCCCGGCCAACACCTCTGCGTAACGGGCTCGCGACTCGGTGTAACTCGAGTCTTCATGTCTGACCGCCTGCACCAAGATCTGTACGCACATGTGCCGGGGCGCAGCAACAGCCAGGGCACCCCCTCTGCGGAACATCCGCCGAGGCCGCGATGAGCGCGTCATACCGCCCATGAAACCAGTCCTAGCTTCAAGCCATAGGGCGCAGCGGTACCCGTGGTGGCGACCACCGGGTATAAGGGCAGCGACCGCTCATGCCGCGCAGCGAGTTGTCAGCGGGGGCGGTACGCGTCGGCCCGGTGCTCCATCGCTACGATGGTGACAACGTCGGTGATGCGGTAGATGATGCGGAAGTCGCCACGCCGTGCGCTGCGGAGGCCCTCGAGTTCGAACCGAAGAGGTTTGCTGACGCGGTGGAGATTGGTCGCCAACGGCCCGTAGATCAACTCGATCACGGCCGTGCCAACCTTGGCGGGCAACCTGATGAGGGCACGGCGGGCAGTCGGGGACCAGCTGATGTCGAACGCCTGGGCGTGCACCGGCGCAGCAGCCCTAGTGCTTGCTCCTTGGTCAGGACGCCGGCCTGGTCTTGAACGAGCTCGGCGAGGCTGTCGCGGATCTGCGCGACAAGCCGCGGTCTCCCCATAATCTCCAGCGACTCCTCCAGGGAGGAGAGATCGTCGACGCTGAGCATGACCGGCTGCGGGACGTCCATGCTTGGTGACTACCACGCGGTCATGCTCGCGCTCCACCTGGTCCACGACCTCCGAGAGGTGGTTCTTGACGTCTTTCAGGGCCATGGAATGCGTCGTGAACAAAAGAGACACTTCACCGTTGACTCTGATCGACCGTCTTAACCTGCGCGCCAACGACCAGATCGCGGGCTTGATCACGCAGCTGCGTCTTGACAATTTTTCCCGTTGCGGTCTTGGGCAGGTCGGTGAAGACAAAGCGCGCAGGGCATTTGAAGTGTGCGAGCCGCTCGCGGCAGTGATCGCGTAGGTCGCTTTCGGTGACGCTTACTCCGGGGCGGAGAGTGACGAAGGCCAGCGGGACCTCGCCCCAGCGCTCGTCGGGTTGAGCGACCACCGCGCACTCCACTACGTCGTGGTGTTCGACCACGACCTGCTCGACCTCGACCGTGCTGATGTTCTCCCCGCCCGAGATGATCAGGTCTTTCTTGCGGTCACGGAGCTCGATCTGTCCATCGGGGTGGACCACTCCGATGTCACCGGAGTGAAACCACCCGTCCCTGAAGGCTTCGTGAGTTGCTGCTTCGTCGTCGAGATAGCCGGTCATCACGACATTTCCGCGCATCCGGACCTCGCCTAAGGTCTGACCGTCCGCGGGCACGCGCCGCCCGTCCTCGGTTCGGACCTCGACCAGACCAGCGGTGACGTTGGCGAAACCCTGCCTCGCGCGCACTCGGTAGCGGTCTGTGGCCTCTGAAGCGTCGAGGTCCGGGCTCGATACGTTCACGGTGAAAGGCCCATACGTCTCGGTCAGGCCATAGACATGGTCAACGACAAAGCCGAAGCTCTCGATCCGCTCGATGATGGTGGGAGCCGGTGGCGCACCCGCCGTGATGACCCGCACCGGCCCCTCGATCGTGGTGGCGAACTCTGACTCGGCCAGCATCGTCAGCACGGTGGGCGCTGCACACAGGTGGGTCACCTCACCGGAAGCACACAGCTCCCAGATCTGCTTCGGGTCGATACGCTCCAGACAGAAGTTACGGGCGCCGACCGCAATCGTGGCCCAGGGGAAGCACCAGCCATTGCAGTGGAACATCGGCAGGGTCCACAGGTAGGTGCTCTCTGCGTTGAGCCCATGGTCCAGCGCCATCGCGAGAGCATTGAGATATGCGCCACGGTGGTGGTAGATCACTCCCTTGGCTTTGCCTGTCGTTCCCGACGTGTAGTTCACGGCGATCGAGTCACGCTCATCACTGACCTGCCACCCGGCATACGAGTCGATGTGGTGCTCAAAGCCGTCACACAAGACCATGTCTAACACGATCCGTTGCACACCGGGACGATCGGCCAGGCTGGTGGTGAGCGCTGGTGAGACGAAGGCAACCTTCGCGCCAGAGTGCTCGATGATGTAGTCGACCTCGCGGGGGCCCAGCCGGGTGTTGAGCGCGACCAGGTCCGCGCCGACCATCGGTATCGCGAAGTGAGCCAGCAACATCGGCTCACTGTTGCTCGCGATGACCGCCACTCGATCACCACTGCCGATCCCGAGGGAGCGCAGATAGCCGGCAAATCCCTGGGCACGCCGGTTCCACTGGGCGTAGGTGAACTGGGTGTCACCATCGACCACGGCAATTCTTGCAGCGTGCACGCGGGCCGACCGCTCCAAGAAGGACAGCGGCGTCAGGGCGTCGAAGTGTGGCTGCGGGCTGCGGCCCGCTGCTTCACTGCTGAGACCAAGGGTCACCGGACTCACCCACTGTCCTCACACGTCATCGATGCCTCACACGCCTATCGGGGCCTCGGCGCGGCTCGATTGTCGAGGCGTCTCCTTCTTGCCGTCGATGAACGGAGTCTCGGTGATAACCCCGGTTCGGATCTCACCGTCCACGCTGACGTCATACCTGGTCCCGACCACGGCGTCTTCGTTGGCCAGGATGACCATGCCGATGTTCTGCTGCAGCCGCGGCGAGTGGCAGGCCGACGTGACGTTGCCGATGGCGGTGTTGTCGCGGAGCACCCGGTACGGCTCATGCATGGTCCCGTCGTTGTACGTGCCCAACGGTGCGCCGTCGATGATCAGCCCGACCAGGTGGCGCTGTGCACCCGTCCGTTTGATTTCGCGCAACGCCTCGTCGCCAACGAAGCCACCCTCTTTGTCCAGGCTGACCATCCACGGATATCCCAACCCCACCTCGTAGGGGTTCGTGGACAGGTCCGCGTCGGCGCCATAGGCAAGGATGCCGGCCTCGATGCGACGAATATGACAGATCCCGCCCACAGCCAGGCTGTATGGTGCCCCAGCTTCGGTGACGCGCTTCCACAGGTCCGAGCCGTGCCGGGTAGCGTCGAGAAGGTAGATCTCGTATCCGAGCTCGCCGGTATAGCCGGTCCGCGACACGAGCACGCGCATGTCGTCCAACGTGAACTCGGCGAGGCGGTAGTACTCGATGTCGCGGATGGACTCCCCGAAGAGATCGATCATCAGGCGGATCGACTTGGGTCCCTGCACCTGCAGCGGCGCGATGTCGGGCTCCTCGATAGTGACGTCCAGCCCGCTGTTGACCGCCAGACCTTTGGCCCACAACAACGCGTCGCTGTCGGCCAGGGTGAGCAGAAAGTGGTTCTCCCCCCGACGAAGCAGCACTGGGTCGTTGATGATCCCCCCTGAGGCGTCGGTGATGAACGTGTACTTGCACTGCCCCACGTCGCATTTGCCGAGGTCCCGCGTGACCAGCCGGTTGGTGAAGGTGAATGCGTCGGGCCCGGTGATCTCGATCCCACGTTGCACCCCCACGTCGGCGAGGTTGACGTTGGTCAGCAGGTTCCAATACTCCGCGACCGGATCACCAAAGTGACGCGGGATGTACATGTGGTTGTAGACGCTGTACATCGCGACCCCGTGCTCGCGAGCAGCGTGGAAGTAGGGAGACCTACGAATGCGGGGGTAGAGCAGCATGCTCGGCCCGATGGCCTCTACCAACTTTATTTTCCCTGCCAGACAGGCTGACGCTTGGACAAAAAGGCGTCGATTCCCTCTTGTGCATCTCCCGTTACGACGTTGGTCGCCATCGTCTCGGACATGAGGCCGTAAGCCTGCTCTTGCGGGACGTCGATCTGCTGGTAAAACGCCTGCTTGCCGATGGACATCGTCAACGGACTCGACGCGGCAAGCTTCTCGACGAACTTCCACACCTCCTCTTCAAGGTGTTCAGCCGGGACGGACCTGTTGATCAAACCCCACTCGACGGCCGTGTCGGCGCTGATTGGCTCGCCGGTCAGTAGCATCTCCATCGCGCGCTTGCGCCCGACATTGCGGCTGAGCGCCACCATCGGGGTAGAGCAGAACAGACCGATACGCACGCCCGGGGTCAGGAAAAGCGTCGTGTCTGCGGCGACGGCCAGGTCACAGGTGGCGACCAGCTGACAGCCGGCTGCGGCGGCCACTCCGTGCACCTGGGCGATCACCGGCTGCGGAATCTGCTGGACCGTTTGCATCATTTCGGTGCAGACGTCAAAGATGTGACGCTGCTCGTCGATCCCGCGATCGGTCATCTCTTTGAGGTTGTGCCCGGAGGAGAAGATCTTCCCCTCGCCCCTGATGATGACTACACGAATATCGGCGTCTTGCGCGATGACTTTGAGCTCGTCGCTGAGCGCCTGCATCATGTCGACCGACAGGGGGTTGCGCTGGTCAGGCAGATTCAAGGTGATGATCGCGGCCGACATCCGGCGCTCGACGGTGACCTGCTCTTCGGTGGCGGTGATAGCCAACGTCTGCCTCCTGGGTGCTTCGTCGCTAGGCGAGGGGGTGTACAGGTCTGTATAGCAAGTCACCGGGCCAGGGTCAATCATCTTACCCAGCAGCTACGTGACCTCGACAACCCTCGCCGGAGAGTGAGCCGCGATCACGTAGCCGGCCAGTTCCTTCCCGCGCTCCGCGGCGGTGGCATCCTGGTCGATCAGGGCGGTGATAACGGCCCCCTCCATCAGCATCAAGACGTGCGATCCGACCGCCGCAGGGTCCCGCAACTTCGCCTCAGCGGCCAGCCCGGTGATCCACTGACGCATGTGGTGTTTGTGGTTCAGGATCGGGCCGTGGGCCGGGTGCTCCGGGTCAGCCAGCTCGACGGTGGCGTTGACAAAAACGCACCCTCGAAACGTCGGCTTCGCAAACCAGGCCTGGAGCGCGTCGAAGATTCCGAGGATCTGGTCCTCAGGGGCCAGTCCACCTGCGCTGACCTGCTCCTGGAGCCACACACGGTAGCGGTCGTCGACGCTTTCAAGGCAGGCCACGATCAGGCCGTCCTTGGACCCGAAGTAGGAGTAGAGCGTCATCTTGGAGACGCCAGACTTCGCCGCGACCATATCGACGCCCACGGCACGGATACCTCGGGTATAAAACAGTCGCCGAGCTTCGCGGAGCAAGGTCTCACGCTTTCCAATGGGCTCCGCCACAAAATTTCCCTTCGCCGTGCCGCACAGACGTTGTTTCGACGGACCGTACTGTCCTACTCAACCGATCAGCAAGCCACGATCCACAACAAGGCGGCGACCTCGCCCGCCGAGTCTCCGCCGCGGGTCCATCGGGCAACCGAGACCACCTCCAGGACAATTACCGGCCCTTCCCAGTTGCGGTGGGGGCACACTGCTGCGGTCAGGGCCACCAGCGTCAGCGAGTCACGGTTGACCTCGAAGGTCAGCTAGGTCGGATTCCTGGACGCTCCCGGAGTTATCGCTCCACCGCACCGTCCCAGACCCGGCCGCCAGATCGGCCATCAGCTCCGCGGTGTTCTCCCCATTGGTCCACGTCATCGTCAGCCGGTCGCCGCCACCGTCGATGCTGAGCTCGCCGTCGAACGCCTCGTGCGTTCCGCGCAGTCGAATCAACGCAAACAGTGCCTCTACCACCGGCTGCTGCACGGCATCGTCAATCTCATCGGCTGTGTAGCGGTGGCGATTGACATCCCTTCCGACTCCCGTTTCCTCCAGCAGGTCAGAGTCATTGCGACCCGCGAGCAGGCCCACGTAGTAAACCTGCGGGATGCCTGGAGTCCAAAACTGCAACGCGCGAGCAAGCAGATAGCGGTCGTCGTCGGCGCCTACTGCGTCGTAGAAGGTGCAGTTGATCTGGTACAGGTCGACGTTGGATGCTGCTGCCCCGGTGGCGTCCTTGGAGGTACCGCCGCTGGCGTCGTGGATCGAATCCACCAACTCATCGATCTGCTCTGGTGTCAAGAGTCCCTCGCGGGAGCGGTCGGTGGCGTCCGCGCCGACGCCAATGACCCCGATTCCGTCATGAGTGTCCAGCACGGTAATCGAGTTGCGCGGACGCACGTCGAGCCAGGCTATCAATGGATCGGCGTCCTGAGCGTGCAGCGCGTGCAAGATCAGCGGCGGCAGCGCGAAGTCGTAGACGTGATCGACTTGCTCAGCGATCTCCACCTGCCTCTTGTAGTAGGAATGCACCTCAACCAGCACGGTCAGATCGCGCTCGTGACACCACGCCGTGACTTCATCGATGAAGTCGAACGTCTCCGGTGTCATGAACGAGGTCAAACCCGGTGTCTTCACGGCGTAGCCGACCGCGTCGAGTCGCACCCGATTGACGTCGGCTTCGGCCAGGCGATCGATCACCTGCAGCAGGTAGTCGCGAGTGACTTGTTCGCGCACATCGAGGTCAACCTGGTCGCCGGTGAACGTTGTCCACATCAGTCGCTTGGTGCCGTCTTCGAGCGTGTACGGCGTGAACGGAAGGCCGGGACGGGGACGGTAAAGCAGCATCAAATCCTCCTCGGTCGCGCCGACCGGAAAGGCCCCCTCGTAGGTCAGGAACATGCCCTGGTATGCCGAGTCCTCGCCCTGAGCGAGCCAGTCCTGGAACTGCACGGACTCCGAAGAAACATGGTTGACAATCACGTCAACCATGACGTCGTGATCGGCGCTGATGCTCGCTACGTCGTCCCAGCTGCCGAGGCGGTCGTCGACCTCGGTGTGGTCCTGCGGGTCGAAGCCGGCGTCTGCGCCGTCGTAGGGCCGGAAAAACGGCAGGATGTGCACGCCGTTGAACAGATCCTGAAACTGAACTTTCAGCACCTGTTGCAGCCCGGGCAAGCCCCCACCCAAGCGGTCGGCGTAAGCGATCAATTCGACGTTGTCCGGCACGGGGCTCCTCGGCGGTAGGCTCGTCACGGTAGTGCGGGAGGCGGTGGCGCGCGACTTCAAGACGACGCCAGCCTCCCGAAGGAAACCGGGGGAGTCAGCAGTCGCCTGATGTCGCCGCCCTGATCGTTTGCCATACGCGCAGCGGGGACGTCGGCATGTCAATGGAGCGGACACCGAGATAAGAAACCGCGTCGACGACGGCGTTCCAGGTGGCCGCTGTGGAGCCGATCGCCCCGGCCTCACCAATTCCTTTGGCCCCGAGTGGGTTCCGATTGGTGGGTGTCTGGGTCAGGTGGCTCTCCACAGTGGGGAGCTCGCGCGTCCCCGGGATTGCGTAGGACGCGAGAGTCCCGGTGAGGTTGGTGCCGGTGTCGTCGAAGAGCATTTCCTCAAACAATGCCTGACCGATGCCTTGGGCGATTCCGCCGTGCAACTGTCCATGGACCAGGAGTGGGTTCACGATGGTTCCAGCGTCATCGACACTCACGTACCGCAGCAACCGGGTCGCGCCGGTCTCGACGTCGACCTCGACGACCGCCACATGTGCTCCGAAGGGGTATGTCGAGCCGTCGAGCTCGTAGTCCTGCTCGCCTCGGAGCTTGTCGACTCCGGCGACGGCGGCAAGGCGGCTCCATGAAATGGCAGTGCCCGGCGCCCCGACCACACCAAGGCCGCGACCGGGGTGCACGCACACGTCGTGCCGATCCGCTTCGAGCAACTGGGCGGCGAGGCGGCACGCCTGATCGAGCATCACGGTGGTCGCACCGCTCACCGCGCTGCCCCCGACCTGCATCGACCGAGAGCCCCCGGCGCCGGTGCCCCGCGCTATCCGGGCGGTGTCGCCTGCAACGACGCGTACATCCTCCATCGAGACCCCGAGCAGCCCGGAGACGATCTGCGCGTATGCCGTCTCGTGCCCTTGACCTTGTGCCGAGGTCCCGGCGCGGATCGTCACGTGGCCGTGCTCGCCGACCTCGCACGACGCATACTCGCTCCCGAACCCGGTCCAGTCGACATAACTGCACAACCCGATGCCGAGTTGGAAGGCGTCGCCCCGTGTGCGCCGGGTCGCCTGCTCAACGCGCAACCCGCTGTAGTCGGCCGCCGTGAGCACGGCCTCGAGGGCCGCCGGATAGTCTCCGGAGTCGTACTCGGCACCGGTGGGCGTCGTATGGGGAAGGGCGCGCACGAAATTGCGACGGCGTACATCGGCCGGGTCCATCCCGATCTCGGCGGCATACATGTCGATGGCGCGCTCGATGAGCGCGGCGGCCTCAGGGCGTCCCGCCCCACGGTATGGCCCGATGGGTGTCGTGTTGGTCACGACCAGTTGATATCGGACGTCGACCTTGGCGATGTCGTAGACGCCGCAAGCCATCAGGCCGGTAAAGAAGGGCGGATGCATGGCGGACGCGGGATAAGCCCCTGCGTCGGCAACCACTCGCACCTCAAGGCCGGTGACCTTGCCAGCGCGAGTGCCGGCCAAGGCCACCTCTTGCCGCTGGGCCCGGCCGTGGGTCATCGACAACATGCTCTCGGAGCGTGTCTCCACGAAGCGCACTGCACGCGCCAGGCGTCGGGCCAGCGCGAGTGTGATCACGGTCTCCGGGTATGCCGTGAGCCGGGCGCCGAAGGCTCCACCGATGGCCGGCGCGATGACATGCAAGCAGTCCGGATCCAAGCCAACGCTGCTAGCGATGGCGTCGCGGTGCGTATGCGGCATCTGACTGGGAGTCCAGAGCACGAACGACTCCGCGCGCCCCGAGTCAGGGGCCGCCAGACCAGCGTTGGGCTCCATGGGTACGGCCGCGACCCGTTGGTTGACGAAGGTGCCTCGGACCACGACCTCGGCGCCGCTCAGCGCTTCCCCGTCGCAATTTCCGGCGGTCCCACTCGCCACGACGTTGCCGTTCTCGGCCCCTTCGAAGAGGGCGGGTGCGTGGGGTGATAGGGCGCGTTCGGGGTCGAGCATCAGATCGAGAGGCTCATAGGTGACGTCGACGATTTCGGCAGCAGCCACCGCACCGGCACGAGTGCCGGCCACCGCGACGGCGACGACCTCACCGACAAAACGCACCACCGTGCTGGCGATGGGTGGCCGCCGCATGGCCTCCGGTGCAGAGTCCGGACTCAGCAGCTCCAGGGGCAGGTCTTGCGCTGTAAAGACACCGACCACCCCGGGAAGCGCGAGAGCCGCGGTCACGTCGATCGCCGTGATTTGTGCGTGCGGGTACAGCGACCGGACGAAAACAGCGTGCACCGCATCGGGCCGTCGCACATCGTCGGTGTAGTCGCGCAAGCCCCGGATCAAGTCGGCGTCTTCGACCCGCCGCACGGGTTCACCCAGCTGGCCGATCATTCGAGCACTCCCTCCGACTGAGCCGTCGACGCCACTCTTTTGCCGGGCCGGCTTCGGCAAAGCCGAGCTTGGCGGACTTCGAGTCGCGCAGACAGGCCTACGAAGTCGACGTCGTCGAGGCCAGGAGCCGGCGGGCTCGACGACCCAGATCGCTGAGATCTACCCGGCCGGCCTCAGCCGCTGATGCCAGGCGCTCGGCCAAGTCAAGCGCCTCGTCGAACTCAGGTCCGGCTATGGCGGCCTCTTGCCCCATATCCCGGAGGATCGTGGCTTCGGTCCGTGAAGCGATCAATGGGTCGGCGACCCCATCGATCCACACCCGGGTCCGACGGCCATCACCGCGTTCCTCCCCGGTAATTCGCTCGAGTGCGAATATACGGTCGGCGCGCGCGAACTTGCCGAAGCCCAGAGCTACCATCCTCGTGTCCGACGTCACGGAGCCATCGTGACACCTCCACCACACCCGTGTCGCGCCCCGGCACGTGGTCACGCGTCCCTGCGGGGGTGCACAGAGAGATCCGCCCCCGAGGGCTAGCGTGCGAGGATGGCCATGTAGTGCACGTCGATCCACTGGCCGTCGAACAGCAGCGCGTCGCGCCCGGTCCCTTCGTGGACGAAGCCGACCTTTTCATACACGTGCCTGGCCCGAGGATTGAAGTCATAGACCTCCAGGCCAATCCGGTGCAGGCCCATCGGCCCGAGCGCATACTGAATGATGAGTCGAGTGGCCTCCGTGCCAAGGCCCCGCCCACGGCCAACCCGGCCAATCAGGATGCGAAACCCGCAGGACTGATCGCCCTCGTCCCAATCATGCAGGACCACTTCGCCGATCAGATCACCGGTGACGTTGTCGATGACCCCGAGGACCAGGCGGTCGGTCGCCGTAGCCCAGGAACCGTAGATCTCACGAAGATCCTCGATAGGCATGTCGAGCGCTTGTTCGGTGCTGCTGTGAACCGAGCCGGTCAGACGTGCGATCTCGTCGTCCTCACGAATCAAGCGGGTGATCGCTTCGGCGTCGTCGGCACCGATGGGCAGCAACGTGACCAGGTCGCCCACCAGAGTGGGCTTGGTGGCAAAGGGGGTATCCACGGGCGCCAGTGTCATCGACTCACCTATGCTTCACTAGCCATTTTGTCGCCCGACCATCAACACCATACCTGGCCAGCACCGCCGCACGGTGCGTGCGGCGACGTTGAAGGTAGGTGAATGACGGGCTCCGGCACGTGACGCAGGCGATGCCGCGGAAGCACTCACGACGAGGAGTTGCCCAGGCCATGGACGTTGCGCACACAGGTGCGCACAGTGAGTCGCGGCCGCAGCGCGTTCCTCGTGCAGGCGTCCCGCCTGCTCCGCCTCGAGGGGGCCCGCATCCGGGCCAGAAGTACTCGCCGACATGGTGAGGAGATCAACCGTGCTCAGACCATCGCCATTCCCTGAGAGCGAGCAACCGTCCCAGGCGACGGAATCCGCGCCAGGCTTAGCGGGTTCCCCCACAGTCCCGTCCCCTGTCGAAAGGCCCACCATGTCCGTTACCGATGAACTACTGATCAACGCAAGAGCGTATGCCGAGTCGTTCGACAAAGGCGACCTGGGGCTCCCACCAGCCAAGCGTGTCGCCGTGCTCGCGTGCATGGACGCTCGGCTGAACGTCTACGGGCTGTTGGGCTTGAACGAGGGTGATGCCCACGTGATCCGCAACGCCGGCGGCATCGTGACGGCCGATGAGTTGCGTTCGCTAGCGATCAGCCAGCGCCTGCTGGGCACTACTGAGATCATCCTGATCCATCACACAGACTGCGGAATGCTGACGTTCACCGACGATGAGTTCCGTGACAGCATCGCCCAGGAGACCGGCCTCAAGCCTATGTGGGCGGCGGAAGCATTCACTGACCTCGATGCTGACGTGTTGCAGAACATCGCCAGGATCCGCGCTGATACATCCATCCCGGCAAAGGGCTCGGTGCGCGGGTTCGTCTACGACGTGACCACGGGCGATCTCCGCGAAGTTGCTGGATGACGCATACCCCACCAGAGACGACACACGTCCGGCGGGTGTGCCGCCCCGACTTCACGGGCGACATACCCGCCGAGCGCCGTCACATCGGTCGCGACGATGCGTCGGCCCCGCCGGTTGGTCCAGAGGCTGGCGTCACGACGGTCCCGATGTTGCACTTGCGATCAAGACGGACTTGTTTGGCCTCGCTCTCGGGGGTGGCCAGGGCCTCGCCCGGCTCGACGTCAAAGAAGGTGCCAAGGACCGTGACCGTTTCCGGGCCCTTGTTGTAGGCCGTATGCACTGGTCCGGGTTCGATGAACAGCGCCCCGGCGGGATACTGACGCGGCTGACAGTCGCGGGCGCGGACGAAGTTGAGCTCTCCGCCGCCGATGACGCTCACGAGCACCGGCCCGGGGTGGGTGTGCCAGGGGAAGGAAGCCCCCGGCTCCAGGTCGAAGGTTGCGGTCACGACTCCCTCCGGCCGGTTCAGCCGGACGGTCCCGCGGCGCTCCCCGTCGGCTTTGATACTGAACGCGAGCCTGACCCGGTCGACAAACTGTGTCGGGCCATCGGGGCCCGCGAAGTTGTTGGTCATCATCGGGCGCGCCGTGGCTTGGAAGCGCTCGTCGCTGTCGTCGCTGTCGTCGGCGCCGGCGCTCGCCGGTGGTGCCCCGAGCAGTGCCAACGCCGTCGCTCCGCCGACTGCTGCGACGGCAAACTTCTTGGTGAGGTAAGACATAGTGCTCGCCTGCTTTCTCCCTCCAACGTACCGAGGGGTCGACTGCTTCAGTGGACCGGACTACGAGTCGGCGATAGCGACTTGTTGCCCGCTTTAACCGTGGCCCGCGCGCTACCTCAGAAACATCGGGACGACCCCCTGAGATCGCGGGCAGAGACCCTCAATTCGGTTCGTGGGAAACTGAGCCATGGACGCTCACGCGAGCGCGGCCATCACGGCATTCGTCGGCCGCGACGACGAACAGGCCGCCGTCAGAGCCGTCATCGAACGCTCCGTAGCTGGCAGCGCGGGTGCGCTGTTGATCGCGGGAGATGCTGGGGTGGGCAAAACGGCCTTGGTGGAGCAGGTCTGCTCGCGCCTTGATCCCCGGGTCGTCGTGCTTACCGGGAGCTCTTTGCCGCTGTCGGCCATGACCGTTCCGTTCCTCGCGCTGAGATCTGCGCTGCGTTCGAGCGACTCTGCGCTGGCGGCGCCAGTGAGTATGTTGGAGGAGGGGGATAGGCTCTCGCGCGTCCCGTTCGCGTTCGACAGGTGGCTGTCGGAGGTATGCGACAAGCGCCCGGTCGTCCTGGCGATCGACGATTTGCACTGGGCCGATCAGAGCACGTTGGACGTGCTGATGTATGTGCTTGCCGGCCCGGCCGAACGCCCACTGTCCGTGATCGCAACGGTGCGTCGTGGCGAGGTCGGCGCCGACCACCCCTTGCAACAGTGGTTGGCCAATGTCCGACGCCTACCGCGAGTCGACGAGCTGTGCCTCGACCCGTTAAACCGGATGGGTACTTCCGAACACCTGGCCGGGCTGATGGGCACCCCTGTCCATCAGTCGCTCGTCGACGACGTCTTCGCTCGCACCTGTGGGAACGCCTACCTCATTCAATTGTTGGCCAAAGGTCTGGAGCCAGATGCGCGCACAGTGCCAGCCAATCTCCCTGCAGATCTCAGCGCAGCTGTCCTGCAGTCCTGGCGCGCCCTGCCGGAATGGGCGCGTGAACTGACTCAGATCTTGGCCACAGGTGGAGGCCCTCTGAGCGTCGGTGACCTCGTGGCGGTCTCGGCACTGAAGATCGATCCGGGTGATGCTGGCAGGTTCCTGAGGCAGGCCATAGACGCAGGAGTCCTCGACATGGCCGGCGACGGTCGCCTCTGGTTTCACCACCCGGTGATCGCCGAGGTCCTCGAGCGCAACCTCACGTATGACGAACGGGTCAGATGGCATGGTGCCTTCGCCAAGAGGGCGGAGCAGTTGATCGAAGACAACACCTCGGCCACTCCGGAACTGATGGTTGCGGCCGCGGACCACCACGACCGAGCTGGCCATGTGTGGGACGCCTACCGATGGGCGTTGCGCGCTGCTGATGCGGCCGGGTCAACTGGTGGCACGGCAGAAGAGCTCAGGCTGTTGCGGCGCGCGATCACGCTGCGGACCCGCCTACCGTATGCGGGCGAAAGCGAGCGATATCTGCTGCAACGTGTGGTGTCGGCCGCCAAGTCCGCTGCCGCGCACCGCGAAGAACTCGAGGCAACCCAGGCGCTTCTCGCGGTCCTGGACACTGCGACAGAGCCGCTGATAGTTGCTGAGCTGCTCGTTCGTCGCGCGAATCTGCGGTTCCTCACCGGCCGGGGCTTTGACCTGCGCAGCGACTTTCAGAAGGCCATTGAGATATCCGCCACTGATCCGGCTAGCTGGCAACACGCATACGCGCTCGCTGGGCTGGGCGAATACGTAGCTTGGCACAGCGACCCACAAGCGGAGACGCTCACCGACCGGGCGCTCAAGGTGGCCCGAGAAGCTGGCAACTCACTGGCTCTGTCCTTCGCTCTGAGTGGGAGAGCGGCGGTCCTCTGTCTGCGCGGTGAATATGCAGAGTGCACCCGGTTGGCCGCCGAAGCGGTGGCCGTCGCGGTGGAAGCCCAGGACTTCTACGCCTATTTCTGCGGCACGATCTGGGAACTCAATGCGCAGATGTCGAGGCACGTCGCGACGACGCACGCGGCCCGCCGACGCGAACAATGGGCGGCCCTTGACCCACCTGCTGCCGAATTGGCAGTGCTCTCAGCTTTTGAGGCCGACGGCTGGTTCACGCTCGGCGACTGGCGCACCTGCCAGGAACGCCTCAGAGATGCGCTGGGTTCACACCCGGGACCGCTCGCCGACGTCAATGCGCGACTGACCGCGGCACGGCTCGCTGCATGGCAGGGAAGATCTGCTGAGGCACGCGGCCACTTGGCCCGCGCCAATGAACTGTATCGAGATGGCTCCAGCTATCTTCCGTTGTGCTTCGACGTGACTCGTGCGACCGTTGCGCTTGCTTCCGGTGACCCGGAGGGTGCGATTGCTGCAGCTTTGGTGGGGGCCGCTTCTCCCGATCCACCACATATGGGCGGTTGGCTGGTGCCGCTCGCCGCACGAGCGCTCGCCGACCTCGTCGACAGTGATCGCGCTGCAGGCCGTGACATGGACAAGAACATCCGGAGGCTGGACGATCTGACCGAGCAGTTTGCGTCTGCCTGTTTCTGGGACGAGTCTCAGCCCGACCCGGGCGATCTCTTCGCCCCCGCCTTGGAAGACCTGTACCGGGCGGAGGTCGGGCGCGGACGCCAACTTCCGGAAAATGGCGAGCA
Organism: Ornithinimicrobium sp.; assembly: GCA_049649785.1. Lineage (GTDB taxonomy): Bacteria > Actinomycetota > Actinomycetes > Actinomycetales > Dermatophilaceae > Ornithinicoccus. Next base: position 21,226 of record JBARZG010000062.1, read on the forward strand.
GTGGGTTCGCGCGACGCAGTCGTGCCACACGGCGACCATGCCGTGGGAGGAGGCCTATGCCGCCTGGCGAACGGCTGAGTCGCTGCTATCCCGTGGTCCAACCCGCGCAGATCACTTCGCTTCGACACTTCGACGCGCGCTGGCGCTCGCCGATGAGCTAGGGGCCGAGCCCATCCGCAGAGAAATCATGGCTTTGGCCACCAGTGCGCGGATCAGGATAGACGGGGTGGGCGACCGTGCGGCCGACGACATTGCCGAACTGCCCGGACTGACGTCGCGTGAACGCGAGATCCTGCCCTACATCGTTGCGGGACGCACCTACCGCGAGATCGCTCGAGCACTCCACATCAGCGAGAAAACCGTCAGCTCTCACATCTCCAATCTGCTCCGTAAGACTGGGACGCGAAACCGCATCGACCTGGCCCGTCTGGCCAGCCGTTCGACGTATGCGCCAACGATCTAATTCCGATGGGCACTGCGGGCCGCGGACTCAGGTCTGGCAAGACCTCAGCAGGGCGGTGGAATACTGCGGCGATGGGAGACTTCGACCTCGCCACCGCCGCTGCCGTCCCAACCGCTCACGCCATCCGCGACCGCGACGTGTCGGCAACCGAAGCGACCCAAGCCGCGATTGCACGAATCGAGCGGCTGAACCCACAACTCAACGCCTTCGTGTATACCGCCTTCGATGAAGCCCTCCAATGTGCCGCGACAGCCGATGCTGCAGTGGCTTCCGGCGCAGAGCTCGGCCCGCTGCATGGGGTGCCGACCGCGATCAAGGACCTGTTCGACTTCAAGCCTGGCTGGCCGGCGACAATGGGCGGCATCCCGGCACTAGAGAACTACGTGGTGCCGGCTAGGTGTATGTGGGCGGAGCGGATGGAGGAGGCGGGGGCCGTCATCCTGGGGAAGACGAACTCGCCGGTGATGGGTTTTCGTGGGACTACCGACAACCCGTTGTTCGGCCCGACGAGCAACCCATTTGACACGATCCGCAATTCGGGCGGGTCCTCGGGCGGCTCAGCCGCGGCAGTAGCAAGTGGCATGATTCCGTTTGCTGAGGGGACCGACGGTGGCGGGTCTGTGCGGATACCGGCAGCGTGGTGCGGAGTGCTGGGTTTCAAACAGTCGTGGGGACGGGTCCCGATGGTGATGCGGCCGAACGCCTTCGCCGCAACCAACCCGTTCGTCTTCGAGGGAGTCCTGAGCCGCACTGCTGCCGACCTCGGCACGATGCTGTCGGTCCTGTCTGGCCCTCACCCGGGAGACCCCTACGTGCGGGAAGATCGCTTCACCGACGTCAACGCTCACCGGCGCGGCGTGTCAGGGATGCGGATCGCTTACAGCCGTGACTTTGGGGGATTCCCGGTTGATCCAGGTGTGGCGGCTGTGGTCGACGAAGCAGTGCGTGCCTTTGAGGAGGCCGGAGCCCAGGTCGAGGAGGTAGACACCCGGCTGCCTCGAGACCAGTTCGCGCTAGGCGAGTTGTGGTGCCGGCTGATCGCGCCCTTGAACCTAGCGACCTTGGACGGCTTGGCAGCCCAAGGGATCGACCTTCTCGGCACCCTGCGGGACCAGTTGCCGGCACCATTCCTGCGATTCGTCGACGAGGCAGCGCAGACAAGTGTGCGGGACTATGGCCAGCTTCAGGTGGCACGCACCGAGGTTTACGACTTCGTCCAATCGTTCTTCACTGGGCACGACCTCCTGGTCACCCCGACGCTGGCCTGTCCGCCGGTGCTGAACTCCGACAACGGGCAGACGATCGGGCCTGGTGAGGTCAACGGTGTGGCCGTCGACCCGAGCATCGGCTGGTGCCTGACGTATCCGTTGAACTTCACCGGACACCCCGCGGCCTCCGTCCCAGCCGGCATGGCAGACGGGCTGCCCGTCGGGATGCAGGTGGTCGGGCGCCTCGGCGCCGACGCGGACGTCATCGCCGCGTGCGGTGCGGTGGAGGAGGTGCGGCCCTGGGAGTGGCTGTACAAAGAGCTCGCTGTGCACTGAGCCGCGAGGTCGTCGGCGATGTTCTTATCGACGTTGCCCCGATCCGCAGTCTCGACGGACTCAAGAAGGGGGGCCACGACGCGGTCGGCTGCGGACTTGACCCGAGGGTTGCCAGCTTTGGAGTGAATCGCCTGCTGCGGGCTAACTGGTGAAGCCGTTGTCCTGAAGCCAGCGCTCGGCGACGTCGGCGGGTCGGTTGCCCTCCACCTCCACGCCCGCGCTCAGTTGCCTGAGGGCCTCGGTGTCGAGCTTCTCGGAGATGGAGGCGAAAAGATCCTCTAGCTCTGGGTACCTTTCCAGCGTCTCTTTCCGCATGGTGAGGGCGGGATTGTAGGCCGCGAAGAAGCCCTCGTCGTCCTCGAGCAGTTGTAGCCGAAGTTCGCCGATGCGCCCATTCGTCCGGAAGACCGAGCCGAAGGTGCAGGTTTCTCCCTTCTCGACTGCTCCGTAGACCGTTGTCGCCGAGATCTCGAATACTTGGTCCTCCGGAAACTCGAAACCATAGTGTCGCTGCAGGCCTGGCAAGCCATCGGCGCGGCTGTCGAACTCTGGTCCCACGCAGAGGGTCGCCTCCTTGGGGCGTTCCTCGATCAGAGCCCCCAAGTCCGAAATATTCTCGACGCCCAGGTCCTCGGCTGTTCCTTCCCGGACTGCGATGGAGTAGGTGTTGTTGGCCGGCGCAGGCTTCAACCACTCGATGCCGTTCTGATCCGAGTCTTCGCCGGCGACCGCCTCGTACAGCTTTTCGGGTTCGGAGATACGGTCCGGCTCGGCCAGGTGGACCAACCATCCGGTGCCGGTGTACTCCCAGTACATATCGATACCCCCCGAGGCAAGTGCCACCCGAACTTCCTCGGTTCCACCCAGCGCCGTCTTGTCAATGACCTCGGCCCCCGCGGCCTCTAGCGCCTGAATCGTGATTTCCCCCAAGATCTGCTGCTCCGTGAAGTCCTTGGACCCGACCGTCAGCCTCACCGTTCCCTGCGGACTGCTCAGTTCAAACTCATCGGCGATGGTTCCTTGTCCGCCGCTGCTGCCGCAGCCACCAAGGGTAAGGACCAAGGCGGCGCCGAGCGCGACCGCCGTAAACGTACTCGAGCGCACGTGCCCGGGGGTTGCGGAACCGCCCTCCGCGCTGTTCCGCAGCATGCTATTCCTTGGCTCCTGTTCCGGTTAGTCCCGGCATGTTCTCTTTCAGCCGGTCTCCTAGGTCCTCAATGACTGGGGTCTCTTCCTTATCCGGTTTTGGCTCCTTCAACAACGCTAAATACAGAGAGAAGCACATCGCAATCATGATGAGTGCGAACGGCACGGCGGCAATAATTGCCACTTTTTGCAGCGCATCCAGCCCGCCCGCGAGCAGCAACACGCCGGCGAAGGAAGCGATGACGGCCCCCCAAACGAGCTTGACCCAGGTTGGCGGGTTCAAGGCTCCGCCGGTGGACATGCTGGCCAACACAAACGACGCGGAATCAGCGGAAGTAATGAAAAACACACTGACCAGAAAGATTGCCACGAGAGAGGTGAGCAGCGATAACGGTAGTTCATCGAGCATGACGAACAATGCCGTCGCCACGTTGTCCCCAACCGCCGTGGTGATGGAATCTGCGCCGCCCTGACGGACCAGGCGAATCGCCGTCCCACCGAGCGTGGAGAACCAGAAAAAACTGACCATGCTCGGCACAAAGAGCACGGCGATAATGAACTCGCGGATCGTGCGTCCCCGCGATATGCGAGCGATAAAGCTGCCGACAAACGGTGCCCAGGCGATCCACGTTGCCCAGTAGAACAGGGTCCAGTTCCGCGCCCAGGTGCCGTCGCTTTCGAAGACGTTCTGATTGAAACTCATCGGCACCAAGGCGCCGGCGTAGTTGCCGAGAAGTTGGGTAAAGGTATCGACGATAAAGACCGTCGGCCCCAGGATAAAGATGAAGAGCAGCAGAAATGCCGCCAGGACCATGTTGATATTGCTCAAGTAGCGAATCCCGCGCCCGATGCCGGTCATCGCCGAAATCATGAATAGCACCGTGATGATGGCTATGATGATGATTTGGACGCCGGCGCTGTCTGGCACGTCGAAGAGATAGTTCAGTCCGGCATTCACCTGCAGGGATCCGAATCCTAGCGAGACGGCGACGCCGAAAAGCGTTGCAATGATCCCCAGGATGTCTATGACCTTTCCGAGGGGCCCGTCCACGCGGTCCCCGAGGAGAGGGCGGAAGGTCGAACTGATGATGCCTCCACCATCCCGCCGAAAGTTGAAGTAGGCCAGCGCCAGGGCGACGGTGCCGTAGACCGCCCAGGGGTGCAAGCCCCAGTGGAAGAACGCGTAGCGCATCCCCAACTCGGCGGCCTCGGGGCTTCCTGCCTCGCTCATGCCATACGGCGGGGTGGAGAGGTGGGAGATGGGCTCGGCAACGCCCCAAAAGACCAGGCCGGTTCCCATACCTGCAGCAAAGAGCATGGCGAACCAGGACAGTCTACCGAATTCTGGTTCCTCATCGTCTTTGCCTAGCCGGACCTTACCGAAACGGCTAAACGCCAAAACTGCCAGAAAGGCAAGAAAGAGCGTGGTAGCGATAAGATACAACCACCCGAAACTAGAAATCACGAAGTCTAGGATCAGAGAGGTCACACTCGCGAGATTGTCGGTGAACAACGCACCCCACGCTAGGAAAGCTATCGCGAACACCACGGACACATAGAATACGATGCCTATCGCCGAGTGTTTCTGCTTCACGTTACGTCCTCTCGTGACACTCTTGCCTTTCCGGCGAGTGACCTTTTGAAAACGTACCGGAAGTGGGGGCGTGTCGCAGTTTGAAATGGCTGTCCAGTGGTACACCCAGCCAGGCCCCAACCCAGCCGAGCACGCCTACCAGGAGCGATCCGAGCCGGCGTGCTCCGGATGTCGTCGGTGGTCATCCACTGACTATCGTGGACAGCAGGTGGTGACTCTCACGGCGACGGAAAGGGGCAGATCGATGGCATCGCAGACCGACTCTGCGACCCCGGCACCGGACCGTCCGACCTATCCGAGTTCCTGGGAAGCCGACGTGGTGCTCAGTGACGGGGCGGTCGCCCTGGTCCGCCCGATTACCCCAGCCGACATCGACGGCATTCGAACATTCCACGCCGGACAGTCAGCAGAGTCGATCTACCTGCGTTTTTTCGCGCCCTTGCCGAAGATCAGCGATCGCGACCTGCGCCACTTTACCCACGTTGATCATGACGACCGAGTCGCGTTGGTGGTCGTCATCGACGAGCAGATCGCCGGCATCGGCCGCTACGATCGGCTGCCTGAGCCCGAGGCGTCCAGCGCCGAAGTCGCCTTCAACGTCTCCGACGCTCACGCGGGTCGAGGGATCGCCTCGGTCCTGCTGGAGCATCTGGCCGACATCGGCTCGCAGCGGCACATCAAGCGCTTCCTCGCCGATGTTCTGCCGCAAAACCGCAAGATGCTCGGCGTCTTCCGCCACGCTGGCTATGAGGTGAGCCACGAGTTCGACGACGGGTTGATTGTCGTATCGTTCGACATCGAGCCGACCGATCGTTCCCGCGCCGTGCGTCTTTCCAGGGAGCACCGCGCCGAGTCGCGCAGTATGCGGCGAGTGCTGAGCCCCGACAGCGTGGCCGTTGTTGGCTTCTCAAGCAGTGAGCCATCGCTCGGGCGCGTGATCCACCGCAACATCCGCGAAGGCAACTTCGCCGGCACGCTGTATGCCGTAGGTCGCCGCGCCGCCAGCCTGGGCCAACGCATCGACGGGCAACCGATCTACGGCGGTCTTGAAGACCTCCCCACCCCGGTGGACCTCGTCGTGGTCGCGGTCCCGGCCGACCAGGTGCTTGATGTCGTCGATCAGTGCGGCCGAACGCAGACCAAGGCGCTTGTCGTGCTGTCTGCCGGATTCGCCGACACCGGCACTGCGGCCGGGATCGCTCGACAGACCGCAGTCCTCGCGGCTGTCCGGGCCCGCGGTATGCGCCTGCTCGGCCCGAACTGTTTCGGCATGATCACCACAGGCAGCGACATCACCACGGGCGACGACAGCGCCAACACCGCAGGCCATGGCAGCGCCATCACCACGGGCCATGACAGCGCCAACACCGCAGGCCATGGCAGCGCCAACACCACCGACAAGGACTCAGAAATAGGCGAGGGACACAGCCTGAATGCGTCGCTGTCACCACGTCTGCCGCCGCGTGGGGGGTTGGGCATCTTCACCCAATCGGCCGCCCTGGGCATCGCGCTGCTTGATGGGGCCGAGCGCCGTGACGTGGGGGTGTCCACCTTCATCTCGGCTGGCAATCGGTGCGATATTTCCGGCAACGATCTGATGCAGCATTGGCTCGATGACGACGCCACGACAGCGGTCGGTCTCTACCTGGAGTCCATCGGAAACCCCCGCAAGTTCACTCGTATCGCCCGCGCCCTGGCATCCGTTAAACCTGTGATGGTCGTCGCCTCTGGGATCAGCACCGTGAGCACCACGCCCGGACAGGTCACCCGCTCAACCCGCCAACGACCCCAGGCCTTCGACGCCATGTTGCGACAGTCCGGCGTCATGAAAGTGGCGAACGCTCATCACCTCTTCGACCTAGCCTCGCTAGTCACCCGGTGCCCGTTGCCGCGCGGCCAAAGAGTAGCCATCGTAAGCAATTCGACGGCGCTTGCTTCCTTGGCGGCCCAGGCGTGTCAGTTCTGGCACCTGGATCTCGCGGGCACCAGGCTCGTGGACACCACGGCTGTCGACGGCCACGCCACCGCTGTCGACGGCGACGCCACCGCTGTCGACGGCGACGCCACCGCCGTCGACGGCCAGACCTCGTCAGCGGATGACCCCGCCAACATGTTTGCCTCTGGCGTGCAGCGAGCCCTCGAAGACCCCGACGTGGACTCTGTTGTGACCTGCTTTGCCCCGGCGCTCGGCACGTCCCAAACCGACGGAACCGTGATGCAGGCGGTGGCAGATGTCGTGGCCCGACATGACAAGCCGTGCGCCACCACCTTCCTCGGCGAACGCCATCCGCACCCCGACCTGGCGACATACCCGATGCCCGAAGACGCCGTGCGAACCCTGGCAGCCGCCACGCGGCACGCCCAGTGGCGTCTGCGGGATCACGGCTGGACCGAGCAACCCGACGGGGTCAACCGGCGCACCGCGCACAACGTGATCGAGAGCTTCCTGAGCAGCCACCCGGACGGCGGCGACCTCGATGACGAGCAAGCCCACGCGCTGTTGGCTGCCTACGGCATCGACCTCTGGCCACGCCACCCAGTCACTACGTCCAAGCAGGCCAAGAAGGCCGCCGACCGATTGAATCGACCAGTGGTGGTCAAGGCCATTGCCCCTGAGCTGAGCCACGAACCTAGTCGGCGCTGGGTGAGGATGGGTCTGACGTCGCCCGAGGCGTGCGTCACGGCATACCGTGATCTGGTCGCCGACCTTCTCAGCGCCGACCTCGACCACCTGATGATCGAGGGCAGGCATGCCATCGTCGTGCAAGCAGCTGCTTCGCAAGGCACCGCCGTGCAGATTCACACCGCTGAAGACCCCCTGTTTGGCCCAGTGGTCAGTTTTGCGGTCGCCGGTGTCCCAGCCGATCTGCTGAGCGACGTCAGTTACGGATTCCCGCCGCTGCGCACCAGCGACATCGACGACATGATCACCGGCATCAAGGCTGCCCCACTGCTGCGCGGATATCGCGGCGCAGAAGTTGTTGACCACACGGCTTTGCACGATCTCATCGCGCGAATGTCCGCGTTGAGCGATGACCACCCCGAAATCACCGCGGCCCGCCTCAACCCGGTGATTGCACACGCATCCGGCCTTGCAGTGCTGGGCGCCACCCTTCAGATCCGGCCCGCAAGCGGCCGCGCGGAGTCCGAACGACGGTCCCTCAGCCGAGACAGCGAGGATTCATAGCGCCGCCCGCTCAGAAATCTCACGCCCTCCGGTGAGGGTCGCGCCTGGTGGTTGATTGTTCACGGTGGTGGGGTGTTTGGCCGTGCGGGTCGCGCTTGGTGGTTGATTGTTCACGGTGGTGGGGTGTTTGGCCGTGCGGGTCGCGCTTGGTGGTTGATTGTTCACGGTG
>JBARZG010000063.1:0-8294 GCA_049649785.1 Ornithinimicrobium sp.
TGATCACCCGATGCGGGTGGTGTTTTTGAGTCGTGTTGAGCCGATACTGTTCCAGGGGACCTCCCGGCATCCCAACCAGAACGAGGAACCAGACAACCATGATCTACGAACACACGCCCGACGACGCATTTCTGGCACCCGCCTACGCTGGAAGACTCAACCAGCAGCGGATTCCGAAACATCAACTCCCCGAGGCTGAGTCGCGATCCGAAGCCGTGTATCGCATGATCCACGACGAGTTGTTACTTGACGGCAGTTCGCGTCTCAACATGGCGACGTTCGTCACAACGTGGATGGAGCCGGAGGCCGAGCGCCTCATGGCTGAGACGTTCGACAAGAACATGATCGATAAGGACGAGTATCCGCAGACCGCCGAGATAGAGCGGCGATGCGTCAACATCGTGGCGCACCTGTTCAATGCACCGGACGACGGTGATGCCATCGGTGTATCCACCATTGGGTCAAGCGAAGCCGTCATGCTGGCCGGACTGGCGATGAAGTGGCGCTGGCGTGCCCGTCGAGAGGCAGCAGGTCTGTCGACGGATCGGCCCAACATGGTGATGGGCTCGAACGTTCAGGTCGTGTGGGAGAAGTTCTGCCGCTATTGGGACGTCGAGCCCCGCTACGTCCCGGTCACACCGACTCGATTCGTTGTCGACCCGGACGAGGTCATGGCCCGCGTCGACGAAAACACCATTGGCGTCATCCCCATCCTCGGCACGACCTACACAGGCGAGTACGAGCCGATCAAAGACATCCACGACCGCGTCGTCGCCCACAACGCCGAGCACGGCCTGGACATCCCGATTCATGTCGATGCCGCAAGCGGCGGGTTCGTGGCACCGTTTCTGCAGCCCGACCTTCGGTGGGATTTCCGTCTCCCTCAGGTGAAATCAATCAACGTCTCCGGGCACAAGTACGGCCTGACCTACCCAGGTATCGGTTTCGTCGTGTGGCGGTCCGCGGAGGAGCTTCCCGAGGACCTGGTTTTCCACGTTAATTATCTCGGCGGCGACATGCCGACGTTCACCCTCAACTTCTCGCGCCCCGGCAACCAGATCGTCGGTCAGTACTACAACTTCATCCGCCTCGGCCACGAGGGGTACCGCAGGATCATGGAGTCACTGCGCGCCGTCGCCATGGACCTCTCCAGTTCGATCGGGGACATGGAGCAGTTCGAGATCGTCAGTGATGGCTCGGCTATCCCGGTGCTGACGTTCCGGATGAGCGCCGACCAACCGTTCACGGTCTTCCACGTCTCCGACCAGCTGCGCCAAAGCGGGTGGCAAGTGCCCGCCTACACGATGCCGGCCGATGCGACTGAGGTTGCCGTCCTGAGGATCGTGGTGCGCGAAGGGTTTGGCTTGGATCTCGCAGAATCGCTGCTCAAGAGCCTTCGCGATGCGGTGCGCCACCTCGAGGAGTTTCCGCCCGCACATCCACCGGCGCCAGCCCCGTTCAGCCACACGTGATGTAGCGGATGCGGTCGATGGCCCGACGGGCTCGGCACCGCCGAACTCCTACCCACCGCGATCGGCCGATCGCGTTGCTCTTTATTGCTGGATCTTCGCTCTTCGCCATCGCGTCCCTCCCGGCCTACGCTGCCCGGGTAGACGCGCGAGCGGTCGGAGTGACGTTCGTGATTGGCTCCATCCTGTTCACGGCGGCCGCGATCGGCCAGTATCTGCAGGTCAGAAATGATCCCACCGACGCGGCTGGGCGCTCTGTCGCCGCGTCGATGCGGAGCGCGGCCTGGTGGGCCGTCGCCGTGCAACTGGTGGGCACGGTGATGTTCAACATCAGCACCGTGGCAGCCATGGCCAAAGCCATCGACACCTACCAAGAGGCCAATCGGCTCGTCTGGGGCCCAGACGTGTACGGCTCGATCGCGTTCTTGATCGCGAGCCACCTCGCCTGGTTGCACGTCTGCGGACGTCTGTGGTGCGTGAAACGTGAGTCCACTGACTGGTGGATGGCGGCGCTCAACTATGTCGGATCGATCTTCTTCATGGTCTCGGCGCTGGCAGCCGTGACCCTGCCGACGACAGGTGAGACGCTCAACATCGCGCTCGTGAACTCGGCCACCTTCGTCGGCGCCGGGTGCTTCTTGGCCGGTGCCTGGCTGTTGCTCCGTTCCACCGGGACCGACGCCGAAACGGCACCGCTCCCGGAATAGCAGAAGCGGTCAACTACCCTGTGAGGTGATTGACCGCTTCTGATCTCATTCCTACAAAATCACTCCTCGCCGAATACCTCGCGCAGCGAGTTCTCCTGCTCTTCGGACAGGTTGGTGTGGATCAACTCCATGTGTTGTCCGGCGAAGGCCTCCTTGACCCGGTCAACGACAGCATCGGATGTCATGACGAACAGAGCCGAGGTTCCCGGCTGGACCTCATCGCGGACCCTGTTGATGAATCCGTCATCGATCCCAACATCGCGCAGCGAGCCCGTAATGGCACCTGTGGCGGCACCCACCGCCAGGCCGAGCAGGGGGACGAAGAAGATCAGGCCGAACAGCATGCCCCAGAAGGCACCGCCCAGCGCACCACCCGCCGCCATGTTGTGCATCTGGCGGGTCTTCGGCCGCTTCTTACCCTCCACCCACGACACGATCGCCGCATCGTGCACCTGGATCAGCTCCTGACTGACCAGAGTGCCCAGCGTCTCCTCAGCCTGCTCGGCGCCACCGGCTGAATCAAACTTCCACACCGTCAAACTTGCCATACTCCACTGCTCCTTCTTCGCCTGGCCTGCACTTGTTGCAGGACACTCAGATGTCTTTGGGCGATATCGAGCACCGCGGGCACCGAGGCGTGGGTACGACCTGGGGTTTGGTTCTCGAACGCTCAGACAGTTTTGTACGCTATCACCGAGGCCACGCTCAGGATAGAGTCGAACCGGACCCACGGTATGAGTGCGAATTGTCCTAGTGCAATCACGGGCAAACTGCTACGGAGTTGCCGGAAATCACAGGCGGGACAGGACAGACCCCACTGGAGCGCTGACCATCAGCAGGATGAGTAAGGCGCGATAACCCCAGCCGCTGGCCCGGCCAACCGCTGCGACGGCCGGGGCCGTGATGAATGCGATCAGGAGCGCCATCTCCAGCAGCATTACCCCCGCGTCGACGCTCAGCGTTGTCGACGACAGCGACCCGATGATCACGGCTGTATTGCCCACGGCCCAAGCGGCGAGTTGCGCTCGCGCCCAGAGCGGCGACATACCCGCAACGCCACCGCGCTGCATGACTCCCACTGACCATCCACCGACCCCGCACACCAACACCAGGTATGCCGCAAGCCAGCTGCCCCGATCCAGCCCCAGAGGCCCAGTCACGGCGGCGACCAAACCACCGGAAATCACGCTGAGGGCCGCGCTGGCCACCAGGATCGATGGCGGGTCCCGATACCTGCGGGTGTGACCAACGGCTGGGGGCAGCGTGGCCTCCCCCATCACGATGCTCCTGTGGTTGAGAGGTGAGCCAGGCAGAGGTCTGGCTCGACGAACGCGTCCAAGCCGCCGACCTGGACCGGCCCGCCCCATACCTGCAAGGCGCCCTGCATGAGGCCCAGGTGCATCGAGCAGACGACCTTCGACTGGGTGTAAGTCAGCTCCAGGAACGGGCAGTGCCGCAGCCTGATGGGGGCTACGTCGTCGGTGTCATCAACTTCTGGGGCGAAGCCGATCTCATCGAGCAAACTCACCAACGCATCTACCGGGCTCTCCGCGTCAGCTGCGCTCGCGTCCCGGGAATCGTGGCGGGTCTGCGCCTGCTGCCGACCATACGTCCGCCCGATCTGGAGAGCCTTCGTGCGTGGGTCGGGACCATCAGCGAGGGCGGCCACGAGCACTTCGGCCAGCATCCGGTAGGACCGCGGGCCAGCGGGGTCCATCCCCGGCATCGGACCGAACAGTTGCGGCGGACGCCCTGGGGCACGGGGTATCGAATCCACCCGCTCCACCTGTCCGGCGGCCAGCAGCCGCGTCAGGTGAAATCTCACGGTGTTGGCGTGCACACCTAACTGCTCGGCGAGGTCGATGATGCTCTGCGGCTCCGGCGCCGCTTTAAGCGCCTGCAGCACCTCGCCCCGGCGACCTGCACCGGAGCTGTGGCCGTCGGCATCGGACATGCCCTAGAGTTTACACAATTACAACTTGTATAAACGCGTTCTGGAGGACAGTCGATGCCGGCCCACGATGAAGCAACTCACCCACACGTCGAAGAGGTGGAGCTCGACGTCCGACCGCTGCGCAAGCCGGACAAACACCCCACCATCTTCGCCAGGTATGACGAGCTCGCGGTCGGATCCTCATTCGTGCTGGTCAACGACCACGACCCGGTTCACCTGCACGAAGAATTCGAGACCGAGTTGCCCGGCAGTTACCAGTGGGAGTATCTGAGTGAGCAGCCGAGGGACTGGCGGATCAGGATCACCAAGATCACCTCCACCGCGCTCCCCAGGGTGCTGATCAACAGCGCCGAGATCAACGACCTGGTGGACCCAACGGATGCGCGAGGTGTGTTGTGGAAACTGACGATGCGGGAGCGTGATCTGGACTCCAACATCGTCTCGCTACCCCCGGGCGGTGGTATCGATGCCTATGACGGCCCCGATCTTGACGTGCTCATCCACGTCCTGGCCGGCCAAGGTCGGCTCACCAGGGAGGCAGGCGTCCTCGACCTGCAGCCCGGAGCGGTGCTGTGGCTGCCTCGACGATCCCGCCGTCAGTTCGACGCCGGACCGCAGGGCCTGCGCTACCTCACCGTGCACCAACGCCGCCAGTCCTTGGTCTTGGACACTAGCCGAGCCCGACGCAGCGGCTGAGCGGTGGGGCACGATCAGCACCCGCAACCCGCTGAGGATCCGGTGGTGATCCTCGAACGTTGGGAAGCCGCAGGGGGTACCTGGCGCGTGCTGGGTCAGCGCAGGCAACAGGCTTTGTTCACCAGCACCATCAGTACTCGGCAGCCCTCGCCGATGCCCCACCAACATTGAAGAGGGAAATCCCTACACGTCGGCTTCGGCGTCCACCGGACGCGGGGCGGACAGCACCCGCCGAACCATCGGCTCGAAGAACTCCAGCGGCTCCCACTGGTAGCTCGGGTCGAATGAGCACTGGTCGTATGTGGCACAAAAGTCCACGGTCGCTTGGTAAAAGGGGTGGTCGCGCCACCGGTCCCGGGCGTTGGGATCTTGGCCTTGGTGGTGGAAGTAGTACACCCCCTGGAACACCCCGTGGTGCTTGATCACCCAGTAGTTCTTCTCACTGACGTAGGGTCGCAACATCGCCGCGGCCACCTCTGAGTGGTTCGCCGGCGCGAGGTAGTCGCCGACGTCGTGCAGCAGCGTGCACACCACCGTCTCCTCGTCCTCCCCGGCACGATGGGCCCGAGTCGCCGCTTGCAGACAGTGTTCGAACCGGGTGATCTGGTATCCGGTGGGTTCGTCCATGGTCTGAAGCCACTGCAGCACCCGGTCCGGGAAGGTGGCCAACTCGGCGCGTTCGAACTCTTCGAGGAATTCGTACTCCTCGGCGGTTCCGTCGGACATCTGGGTGAAGCTCACGGTCTGCATCAGGTCAGATCCTGCGCCGCAACGGGCTTGTGGGTGCCGGCCAGCACCCGGCGACGAGCCATCATGTCATCGAACTCCATATAGACGTCCTGCAGGTGTCGGGAACCGCTCACGGGATCGTAGGTGAGTCGGCCGTGCATCACCCGGTGCCCGTGCACCGTGAGTAGGTCCCCGGTGCGGCACTTGAAGGCGACCTTGTATCTGTCACTGTCGATCATCCTACCCAGCCGCTGGTATGCGTCGTAGAACCGCTGCACGTCATCGAAGGCAACGTCGAGGGGTTGCGCGAGCTGGTTGGAGTAGCGAAATGTCCGCACCCGCCCGTCGGTGTCCAGTTGGATCAGCGGTGCGGTGGCGCCGGTGTCCTCGTCGTCGCTGAAGAGCTGCCAACGCACCGGAACACGAGTCAGTATGTCGAACGCGGCGAGGTCGTCGCGGCGCAGATCGGCAAGGATCGCCCACCCATCGGTCACCGTGCTCTCCCCGCCGTCGGCCTCGTTCACCAAAAAGTGCAGCAGTTGGATGCTTGGCGGCCAGTGGTAACTGGGGAGGTCGGTATGCGGCTTGAGTTCCAGGGGAGTATGCGCAACGTTGTAACCGGCAGGGTCGTGCCGGACGTTGTGGATGCGCTCGAAGGCCGTCTCCCGAACGTGACCGATGGTTTCGGCAAAGCGCTCGACCTCACCGTCAATCGACGGCGTGTTGCTGACCACCGCGACGCCATAATCACGCAGCGCATCCAGATAGGCCAGTTGACCCTCGTTGGTGCCGACCACGTCGGCGTGCTCGAACCGAGGCACCTGACTCAAACTGGCGTCCCACAGCGTGGGATCGTGTCGGCGGCTGGCACGAGCCGCCTCAGAATAGTCATGCGTGCGCAGCCACTGAGCCGAGTAGGTCGAACTGTGCCCGTCGCTCCATTGAACGACAAGGCCCTGGTCATCGTGTTGTGCTGCATAGCTCGGCTCGATGTGGTCTGCGATGTGGGCGGTAAACAAGCGGCGCTCGGCAGACTGGGCGACTCTGCACTCGGCGCACCAGCAGTTGTCACGCAGCCACACGTAGTGGAAGTACATCTCGACGCCCTCGATGCTGATCGTGAGGTATCGGTCGGCGAGCCAGACACCCGACGACGTTGACGTAGGTGTGGCGGTGATCGACATGAGGGCTCCTGATCAGGGGACGGCATCGAGGAAACGGTGCTATATCTAGTGTTCCTAGCCAGTGAGCAAGAATCAAACGACTGTTTTCTCCACTAAGGGGTCCGAAATGTGTGGCTCAACATGACGACGTCCATTCCACCGTTGCTCGGCCTGCAGGCCTACGAGGCGGCCGCCCGTCGTGGAGGCTTCGCGTTGGCAGCCGAAGAGCTGCACCTCTCTCCGTCGGCGGTCAGCCAACGGGTACGCACGCTGGAAGCCCACCTGGGGGTCCAACTCTTCGAGCGCCTACCGCGGAGCTTACGACTCACCGAGTTCGGTCACGCTTACCTTCCGGCGGTCCGCGACATCTTCGAGGAGTTGTCCGCGGCAACCAATGGCTTGTTCGGTGCCTCCAAGAACACCCAACTGACGGTTCGCGTGCAGGTGTCATACGCCACCACCTGGCTCGCGCCGCGACTGCGGGACTTCAACGACACCTTCGACCACATCTCGCTTCGCCTGTTGAGCGCGGTATGGGCCGATGCGCTGCCCCCGGACGAAATCGACCTAGAGATTCGCCAGGGCAACGGAAACTGGCCCGGGTTCATCGCGACTAAACTGCACGACGACTTTGCCGTGGTCATCTGCGATCCACAGTTGTTGCAAGGGGGCCCAACGCTCAGCTCAGCCAGCGAACTGCGAGAGCACGGACGGGTGCACGTGCTTGGCTTCGACGACCTCTGGAGCCGGTTGTCGTCGACCAACGAATGGGACGATCGGCCAGAAGCTGTCCTCACCTTGGACACCTCCATCGCCGCCATCGCGGCCATCGCCGACCGTGGCTATTGGACTATCGTCCCCGAGCGCTTCGCCCGCCAAGCAGTGCACGAAGGCAGGGTCGCGATGGCGCTCGATGCGCTGATCCCGATGCGCCAAAGCCACTACCTCCTGCGTCGGGACGACGGCTCGCAATTGAGCGGCGCCGCCGCCGCGTTCGCACAATGGATCCGCACCCAAGACACCACAGATGTGCTGGGCGCACACCCTGACCAGGTCAGTGAACCCCGCCGCTCATGATCCAGCCGTGCTGGATTCTTAGGACAGGGCAGAAGCGTCAGGCGCCCACGAGATACCGGCGGGATGCGGCATACAGTGCCCACCATGCCTCACCGGTGATCAAGCGGCCTTCACGGGCCGCGGCCGCCCGAGCATCAATGCGCTCCTGTGCGCTGACCCACGTCAGGCCAGCGGGAACGTGCACATTCCCGGCGACGGGCACGAACAGCCACACGCCGTCTGCGCCGAGGTCATCGGCTGCGGCGCTACCGATGTCGCCTCCTGCCCACTTGAACACCCCTGCGCCTGTTCCGGTCCCGAGGGATCCGTCGGCGCGGGCCACGCGCGCATCGGTATTGCGGCCTTCAGACCTGCGAACCAGCACGACTGGGCAGTCGCTGGCCTCCGCCACCTCGAGCATCACCGCGTCTACACACACGATCCCGACGAGGTCCCCCGGGACGAAGACAGCGCGTCCAGGCTCTGCAGCAGCCAGATGCACCGCGAGCGGAACGTGCCT
>JBARZG010000064.1:0-24444 GCA_049649785.1 Ornithinimicrobium sp.
GCAGGTCACAGCCCATAGGGCTTAGAGGTCGAAGTACATCTCGAACTCGTGCGGGTGGGGGCGCAGGCGGATCGGGTCGATCTCGTTGGTGCGTTTGTAGTCGATCCAGGCGGCGATGAGATCCTCGGTGAAGACGTCACCCTCGGTCAGGTAGGCGTGGTCCGCCTCGAGTGAGTCGAGCACCTCACCCAGTGATGCGGGGACCTGGCCGATGTTCTCCAGCTCGGCCGGGGGCAGTTCGTACAGGTCCTTGTCCACCGGCTCCGGCGGCTCGATCCGGTTCTTGATTCCATCCAGGCCGGCCATCAACTGGGCGGCGAAGCATAGGTAGGGGTTCGAGGACGGATCTGGCACGCGGAACTCGACCCGCTTGGCCTTGGGGGAGTCCCCTGTAATCGGGATTCGAACACATGCCGAACGGTTGCGGGCCGAGTAGACCAGGTTGACCGGCGCTTCATACCCTGGCACCAACCGGTGATAGGAGTTCATGGTCGGGTTGGTGAAGGCCAACAAGGACGGAGCATGCCGCACCAGACCGCCGATATACCACCGCGCCATGTCGGAGAGGCCGCCGTAACCGGACTCGTCGTAGAAGAGCGGCTCGCCGTCCTTCCACAGGGATTGGTGTGTGTGCATGCCCGAGCCGTTGT
The DNA here is from genome assembly GCA_049649785.1 of Ornithinimicrobium sp. Classification (GTDB taxonomy): domain Bacteria; phylum Actinomycetota; class Actinomycetes; order Actinomycetales; family Dermatophilaceae; genus Ornithinicoccus. The sequence continues at coordinate 651 of JBARZG010000064.1, forward strand.
CCCCGAAGACCGGTTTGGGCATGAAGGTGGCAGTCTTACCTGCAGCCCAGGCGCTGTTCTTGATGACGTACTTGAACTTCATCATGTCATCGCCTGCTAACAGCAGCGTGTTGAACTTGTAGTTGATCTCCTGCTGGCCCGCGGTGCCGACCTCGTGGTGGGCGCGCTCCACGGAGAGGCCGACGTCGGCGAGTTTCAGCACGATCTCGTCGCGGATATCCGCGAAGTGATCGACCGGGGGAACCGGGAAATAGCCACCCTTGTAGCGGGGCTTGTACCCCCGGTTGCCGCCTTCCTCGGCGCGACCGGTGTTCCAGGCGGCCTCCACCGAGTCGATGAAGTAGTAGCTCGCGCTCTGCTTGGTCTCAAAGCGCACATCGTCGAAGACGTAGAACTCAGCCTCCGCTCCGAAGAACGCGGTGTCGGCGATGCCGGTGGAGCGCAGATACTCCTCGGCCTTCAGGGCGATCTGACGGGGATCGCGTGCATACGGTTCGTCGGTGAACGGATCGACGATCGAGAAGTTCATGATCAACGTCTTGTTGACCCGGTAGGGGTCTACGTACGCGGTGGTCGCGTCCGGAATCAACTTCATGTCCGACTCGTGGATGGCCTGGAAGCCGCGGATCGAGGAACCGTCGAACATCTGGCCGGTCTCAAAAGCATCCATGTCGAAGGTTTCAGCGGGGACGTTGAAGTGCTGCATCACACCGGGCAGGTCACAGAAACGCACGTCAACAAACTTGACGTCCTCCTCTTTGATGAAGTCGAGGGCTTCCTGGGCGCTGCTGAACATCGATCCTCCTATGAGTGGACGTCGGGCCTTCGGGCGTGCGGCCCTGCAGCCACAACCCTATGTATGAGGCATTTCACACCCATCACCCAGGTGTTTCCGGAGTGTTACGCACAGCTAGTCTCAGCTGGTGAGCGATACGCAGGACTACCCCGGCCGAGCCCTCGGTCTGCCCGAGGTCGGGCCTGGCTCGATGGCGAGTTTTGGGCGCCGACTGGTCGCGATCTTCATCGACTGGACGCTCGCGCAGATCATTGTGCTGGCGCTCTTCGGCATCGGCTGGGGTGCTACCGGGTCAGCCGCCTTTGCCCCGCTTGCGGCCTTTGCGGTGCTCAATATCGCGCTGATTCCACTCATGGGCGCGACCGTGGGCCATCGCCTCCTCGGGCTACAGGTGGTTCGGCTTGCCGTCGACGACGCGAGCCACCCGCAAGCCTGGCTGGCGAGAATTCCGGGGCTTGTCGCTGCGATGGTGCGCACCGCCTTGGTATGCCTGGTGCTGCCCGCGCTGATCTGGGACCGGGACGGTCGCGGTTACCACGACCGCGCCGCTGGCACGCTGATTTTGCGTCGGCCGCAGACACGCTGATCTACCCTGTCTTAGTGCAACGGTTAATGTGAATCCTGCACATGCGGGGGCGCTTGGTCCCGCGCCACGCCCGAGCTCAAGCGGCTCAGGGGTGCACGTGAACCCGTGAGCCGTTCTGGGCGGGCGTGTCGTCGGTAGCCCCGCGCAAGTTTGCCGAAGGGAAGCCGTTCAGCGGCCCCGCATCGACTTGCGATCGACCCGAGCCTTACGCGGGTCAACCCCGGCAGGGACCGGCGGTTTGCTGGAACCGATCGCCTTCAGGCGGCGTTGCACGGCGATCGCTTCATCCTTGCTGATCTTCTTGTCCAATTTGTTCATGGTCCGGACCAGCTTGGACAAGCGCACTTCCTCCTCCCCCTGACCTACGCGGATCAGATGGACCGGCACCGCGTCCCCCGTGGCCCGCGTGGCCCGCCGCTTCTCGGCTTGAGACAGGCGCAGGGCCGGGCCTTTGGGACCCTCACTGATCAACACCACGCCGGGACGGCCGACGGCACGAAAAATCATGGCTGCGTTGTGCAGATCGCGCATACCCCGCACCTTGCCCCCGGACTCCGCAGCTATCGGCTCCTTGTCGTAGAACCAGCCACGACGCAACGAACCCAGCACGGCCCCGGTGGCTCCGGGCTGTCCCTCGATCTGCGCGAAGGCCGCCTTCTCCGCACGTCTGCTCAGCACAATCAAGGCTGCCAGGAGGGCCGAGGGGATCCCCAGGATGAGGAAGTAGATGACCTGGTCGAAGTACCACCCTGCCAGCAGCGACACCAGAACCACGGCGAGCGAGGCCAACGCCATCCACCACACCGCAGACGGGTCGTTCTTGCGGGTCATGGTGAAGACTTGGCGCATCTGCGCGATGCGCCCGACCTTGTCGGGGTTCTTCTTGCGTCGCCTTCCGAAGCGGCGGCGCTTGGGGTCAGGGGTCGGCGGGGTGCCAGATGCGTTCGCGGAGCGTGCTGCCATGCGGCTCAGGATACGGGGGTCGCGCGACGGGCTACCAACGCTGACGCCTCTTGCCGGGCTGGAGAATCTGCCTTCAGGGCCAAATGCGACAAGTGCTCGGGTATCGGACGGCCCCACTGACGCATGGCTTGAGCCCACAAGCGTCCTGCGCGATAACTGCTCCGAACCAGCGGTCCAGCCATCACTCCTTTGTATCCCATCTGCGTGGCGACGTCGCTCCAGTGCACGAACTCTTCCGGTTTGGCCCAACGCTCCACCGGGTGGTGACGCGGCGATGGACGAAGGTACTGCGTGATGGTGATCAGGTCAGTGCCCGCCTCGTGCAGGTCGCGCAGCGCTTGCTCGATCTCGTGCTCTTCTTCTCCCATGCCCAAGATCAGGTTGGACTTGGTGACCAGCCCAGCATCGCGGCCCATCGTGATGACGTCGAGGGAACGCGTATACGTGAAAGCCGGTCGGATCCGCTTGAAAATCCGGGGGACAGTCTCCACGTTGTGCGCGAACACCTCGGGGGCGGCCTCAATGACTTGACCCACCAGCTCGGGCACTCCGTTGAAGTCCGGGATCAAGATCTCCACACCAGTGCCGTTACCCAACCCATGGATGCATCGGATGGTCTCGGCATACAGCCACGCTCCGCCGTCCACGAGGTCATCACGGGCGACTCCGGTCACGGTGGCATACCGCAACTGCATCTTAGCCACTGATTCTGCGACCCGCCGCGGCTCATCGGCATCGAAATCGGCTGGCTTCCCGGTGTCGATCTGGCAGAAGTCACACCGGCGGGTGCACTGCTCGCCCCCGATCAGGAAGGTGGCTTCACGGTCTTCCCAGCACTCGAAGATGTTGGGACACCCAGCCTCTTGGCAAACGGTGTGCAGGCCCTCACCTTTGACCAGTGAGTTCAGCGTCGTGTACTCCGGCCCCATCTTCGCGGTTGTCCGGATCCAATCGGGCTTGCGCTCAATGGGGGTTTCGCTGTTGCGAGCCTCGACCCGCAACATACGGCGCCCCTCGGGTGCGACGGTCACGTGCTGCCTCCTGAACGATGAGTGTGGGCGAACCGATGTGATGCTGCCACTGAGAACACCGGCCCAGACCAGGGTATGCCCTGGGCTAGGCCGTTGCCTCAGCGGCGGGTATCCCACGCGGGGAGCTACGCTCAGTGGCGTCCAACACCCGCCGCAGGTGATGCTCGACCCGCGGCAACACATCGTGCACGCTGACCGCAGAGCCGATCTCCCGCGTCAGTGACGTGACACCCGCGTCCGGAATCCCGCAGGGAATGATCGCTTCGGCCCACCCCAGGTCGCAATCGCAGTTCAACGCAAAGCCGTGCATAGTGACGTCTTGGCTGACTCTGATGCCGATCGCGCCGACCTTGCGATCCGGTTCACCACCGGCACCGATCACCCAGACCCCGCTGCGTCCATCGATCCGCGTTGCTTCGAGCCCGAAGTCAGCACAGACCCCCATCATCACCTCTTCCAGACGGCGCACATGAGCCACCACGTCAACGGGTGAGGGCAGCCGGACGATCGGGTAGCCCACCAGTTGACCAGGTCCATGCCAGGTGATCTTGCCGCCGCGGTCGACGTCGATGACCGGCGTACCGTCTCGTGGCCGTTCGTGGTCCTGCGTGCGCTTACCGGCGGTGTAGACGGCCGTGTGCTCCAGCAACAGCACGGTATCTTCCTGGAGTGAGGCGGCAACCGAGGCGTGCACACGACGCTGTAGTTGCCAGCCCGCCGTGTAGTCCACCGTATGGGGCGAGAAGCCCACGTGCTCACATCGCATGCACCAACCCTACGACCATCGAGCCTGTGGATAACTTCTGCGACGCTGGTCGTCAGTGCGCCATGCTCTGCTCATGCTCTCCCGCGGCGAAGTCAGTGCACGCGATGACGGCCCCGCATTGGTCGTGCCGGGGTATGAGGTGTTCGAGCAGCGCGGCTCGCCGCTGCGCTGGCACGGTCGACGCGTTGGCGATGGACGGAGCGTGGCGTTGATATGCCTGCCCACCCAGGGTTGGGACGCCCGAAGTCAGCAACAGGCACTGGACGTGACCGCAGCGCTTTCGCGCGTCCACCATCGCCACCTGCTCGGTCTGCACGACGTCATCCCCGATGTCCGAGGGCCTCACGGCGATGTCTGCCTGGTGATCGTCACGGCCACGATCGATGGTGGGTCATTGATGACGACCTTGGCGGCCCGGGGCCAGCTGTCGGCAGGGGAGGCCGTCACAGCGCTGGTCCCCATTGGGCAGGCGCTGGCCGCGATGCACGAAGAGGGCCATGTGCATGGCTGGCTTGCTGCCGAGGTCGTGGTCTTCACTGCAGAAGGTATGCCGTTGCTAGCGCCTCCATGGATGGATGAGACGCAGGGGGGACGGGAGTCAAGACAGGGCGATGGATGTGTTGCCCCCGAGGTGATGGAAGGTTTCGAAGCAACTCCGGAGTCGGATTGCTATGGTTATGCCGCACTCATCTGGACGACGCTGACGGGTGAGCATCCTGGCTGGGTGGGAGCTCGGGGGGAGCTGGAGGAGGTCGCACCCGGTACCTCACCGGCCCTCAGCCGCGCCGTGAGTCGGGCTCTATCGCCCGATCCCTCGCAGCGGGCTCCGATGGAAGAGTTGCTGCGGTGTCTTCACGGACTCGCGCGCCCCACGCCGATCGAGATGACCGCTGTGGATGTCGCCAGAGATGTGCCAGGTCAGATCAGGGCGGGGGCGCGGAACGCCGATCGCGCACCGGGGCGCCGCGCGCGCTCCGCTGCCCGTCATCGTCAGCCGCGGTCCTGGACGAGGGCCGGGGTTGGAGCCATTGCTCTGATCATGCTGTTGGTCGGCGGCGCGGTTGCTTGGACACAGCTAGATTCTTCGACCGCTCAGCCAGACGTGGTCTCGATGGTCGCTCAGGGTGCCCTGCCGAAGACACCGAAGACGCCGGAAACCCCGGAGACCGCGGAGACGCCGGAGACCGACGGCAATTTTCTGTCGCAAACTGCCGATGGGATCGCCGACAGGCGGGCGCTCGCGATCGTCCAAGGTCTTCTCGATGCCCGAGCTGAAGCCTGGATCGGCGGTGATGTGGAGCAGTTGGCGGATGCGCACGCGATCGGCTCGCCCGCGATGGCTGCCGATACGAAGCGCCTTCGCGCCGCCACATCCAGCGGAGACCGCCTGCAGGATGTGCGCTTCACCGCGCGGGGAAGCATGGTGCTGCCGATGGCTCCCGCTGCATCATCGGTGCCGGAACTCGGCGGACCGGAGCGAATGGCCAGCGATGCCCCGACGTCCTTCGCGATGCTCCTGACGGTGGATCGGGAAGCCGTAACAGTCGTTGCAGCAGGCGGCCAGCAGACCACCGTGCCTGCCGCTACGGACCGCGTCACCGTGACAGTGGTCCGGCAAGCTGGGGTGTGGAGGTTCTTTGAGTGGACGTGATGAGGCTGACAGCGACAGCCCTTCGTTGCCTACGACTGCGTTGACTGCCCTTGATCGCATGGCCTCTAGCCGGGGGCATCCTGGCGCTTGTCGGGCTCGGACTCCGAGTTCGTCGGCACTGAGTTCTCGTAATCACGAGAATCGCCCGCGCCATCAGAGTCGACCAGGCCACCAGCATCGCCCGTGTCATCAGAGTCGACCGTGCCATCAGAGTCGCCGGGCCGCTTCACGGTTTGCTCAGTGAGCCATGCCATCGCAGCGTCCAACTCGGCGTGATCCCATCTGAATCCGGCCTCGGACAACACCGTGGGCAGCGCCCGCTGGCTGCCGAGAATGTCGCCTGCCATCTCTCCCAGCGCCACTCGAAGGGCAATGGTCGGGGCTGGCAGGACGGTGGGGCGTCGCAGGGCTTCCCCCAACGCCTTCACGACATCCACCTGAGGGTCCGGGGTCGGTGCGGTGAGGTTGACCGGACCCGAGATCTGGGGGCGATCCACCAGGAACAGCAAAGCCCTGATCTGATCGTGCAGGGTGATCCACGCCCAGAATTGCTTGCCAGATCCCAACGGACCGGCAAGCCCGAACTTTGCCAGTGGCAGCATTCTTCCCATCGCCCCACCTGATGGCGAGAGCACGATGCCCGTGCGAGCGAGGGCCACCGAGGCGCCGGCTTGCCGCGCGCGCCACGTGGCCGCCTCCCAGTCTCTGCATACCTCAGCGAGGAAGCCCTCGCCCAGCCCTGAGTCCTCGGTCAGCACGTCGGAACCTCGGTCCCCGTAATACCCAATCGCTGAGCCAGAGATCAGCCGAACGGCGGGTCGCGCGGCCACCGCTGCAGCCACCGCCTCAGTGCCATCAACCCGCGAGGCTCGGATGGCCTCTTTGTAACTCGACGTCCATCGGTGGTCACCGATACCGGCGCCGGCAAGATGGACCACGGTGGTCACCCCGTCGAGGATGGCGGTGTCGAACTCTCGCTGCTCCGGGGCCCATTGGACCTCGCGCACGCCGTCCTCCAGTCCGTCGGCACGGGGTTGGCGACGTACTACATGCACCACCCGGTCACCCCGATCTCGAAGTGCCTTCGACAGCGCAGCCCCAATCATCCCGGACGAGCCGGTGATGGCGACGCAGCGACGATCATCTCGCTCTTGGCTCATGACTCACTCTTCTGTTGCGCTTGCTCGGAGCTTCTACACCTCGAACGAGGCATCTTCGAGCCGCGTTTTCATGGTGGTCAAGAAGCGGGCCGCATCTGCGCCGTCGACGATGCGGTGGTCATAGGTCAGGGCCAGATAGACCATGGAGCGAATTGCAATCGCCTCCTGCCCATCACTATCGGTGTGTACGACCGGGCGTTTCACGACCGAGCCCGTTCCGAGAATACCCACCTGCGGCTGATTGAGAATTGGAGTGTCGAACAGCGCTCCTCGGCTTCCCGTGTTGGTGAGCGTGAAGGTGCCGCCTCCCAAGTCGTCCGGTCCAATCTTGTTGGTCCGGGTCCGCTCGGCCAACTCAGCGATCTTGCGGGCCAACCCGGCGATGTTGAGGTCACCGGCGTCCTTGATCACCGGAACGATCAGTCCCTTTTCGGTGTCAACCGCGATGCCCAGGTTTTCACGAGCATGGAAAGTGACCTCATCACCGTCAATGCTGGAGTTGACCGTGGGGTGCTGCTTCAGCGCCTCGATCGCAGCCAAGGCAAAGAAAGGCATGAACGACAGCTTCACGCCTTCGCGCTCCAGGAAATCGGCCTTGGCCGCTGCGCGAAGTCGGGACACCTTGGTGACATCAACCTCGACAACCGTCGTGAGCTGAGCACTGACGTGCAAGGACTCAACCATGCGCGTCGCGATGACCTTGCGCAGGCGAGACATTTTCTCCGTCTTGCCGCGCTTGGCCGCGGCGGCAGAGCTCGGCTGCGCGCTGCCCCCACTCGAGCTGGGCGCGCTCTTGGTGGACTCCGAAGCAGCCGACTGCGCAGACGCCTTGGCGGACTCAGCCTCAGCCTTGTCCGACTCAGCCTTGGCGGTCTCGGCCGCCTTGCCTGCATCCAGAACGTCTTGCTTTCGGATCCGACCACCGACCCCGGTGCCTTCGATGCTGCCCAGGTCGACGTCGTGCTTAGCTGCCAGCTTACGGACCAGAGGAGTTACGTAGGCGCTGACGTCCGCTGAGCTCTCATTTGAGCCGGTCTCAGCCTCTCCCTGGTCGGCGCCCTCGACTTCTGCCTTGTCGGCACCCTCAGCGCCACCCTTGTCGGCACTGCCGCTGTCGGCGTTCTTCTCAGCCGACTCTTCGCCAGCTTCTTCATGCAACTTTTGCTCGGAGGCCAAATCCTCATCCCCAGAGTCGGCCTCAACGTCACTGCCGGAACCGCTGTCGTCGGCCTCGGTGTCACTGCTTGAGTCGGCATCGCTCGCGCTATCGCCGGTAGACGCGGCCTCCCCTCCAACGACCGCGAGGTCTCCGCCGACCTCGACGACGTCATCCTCAGCAGCGAGGATCTTGGTCAATTTCCCGGCCACCGGCGAGGGGATTTCGGTGTCCACCTTGTCGGTCGACACTTCGAGGAGCGGTTCGTCCAGCTCGACGTCGTCACCCTCTTCCTTCAACCAACGAGTCACCGTACCCTCGGTCACAGACTCACCCAGGGCGGGCATGGTGACCGTCTCCCCGTCGCCGCCACCACCCGAGCCGGACGAGGAACCGCCATCGTGGCCGGAGTCGGCATCGCGACTGCCCTCGTCGCTTTCGCCGCTGCCGTCGTCTTCTTCTTCGTCGCCGTCATCGCCGCCGTCGCTGCCGGAATTCTCGGCCTCGGACTCGTCTGCGCTCGCGTCGCCCCCGCCGCTTTCCCCACCCGATCCGCCATCGCCAATGACAGCGAGGTCACCGCCGACCTCCACAACGTCGTCCTCCTCGGCGAGGACTTCTTGCAGGACGCCGGCCACGGGCGACGGAATTTCGGTGTCGACCTTGTCCGTCGAGACCTCGAGCAATGGCTCGTCGACCTCGACCTCGTCGCCGACGCTCTTTAACCATCGGGTGACGGTGCCTTCTGTGACGGACTCGCCCAGGGCCGGCATGCTCACGCGTTCGGACATTTCAGGTCTCCTCCTGGTGGGGATTGGCAGTCTAGTTGTGCATTCGGGTTTTGTGCATGCGTCTTAGCTGTGCGAGTGCAGCGGCGCTCCGGCCAACGCCATGTGCGCCTCACCCACAGCTTCGTTCTGAGTCGGATGGGCATGAACCAACGCGGCCACTTCGGCAGGCAGGGCTTCCCAATTAACGATCAACTGAGCCTCACCAGCCTGCTCCGACATCCGAGCGCCGATCATGTGGACCCCCAACACGGGGCCTCCGGCGGTGGCCGATACCACTTTGACGAATCCTGTGGTCTTCAGAATCTGCGATTTCCCATTGCCCCCTAGATTGAGTTCGGCAACGTGCGCGTTGCCGAACTCTGCGCGTACTTCAGCCTCCGTCGCCCCTACGGACACCACCTCGGGGTCGCTGTAGGTCACCCGTGGGATCCCTGATTCGTTGATCGGGGTGGGCTCACCTCCCGCGATGTGCTCTGCCACAAAGATGCCCTGGGCGAATCCGCGATGAGCCAACTGCAGGCCGGGCACGATGTCTCCCACGGCGTAGACGCCCTCGACCGTCGTGCGCAGCCGGTCATCGGTGCGCACGAAGCCGCGGTCCAGGTGCACGCCCACCTCCTCGAAACCCATGTCGTCAGTGACGGGGGCTCGGCCGATCGCCACCAGCAGGAGATCGGCGCTCAGAACCGATCCGTCACTGAGGGTAAGGCTGACCTCGTCGTTCGTCGTCTCGGTGGAGGAAGCACTGACACCGGTCATCACCGCAATGCCCCGCTTGCGGTATGCCCGGCGCAAGGCCTGGCTGAGTGCTATGTCCTCGTTCGGGATCAAGTGTTCGGCAGCTTCAACCACGGTGACCTCGGCGCCGAACGAACGATAGATCGACGCGAACTCGACTCCGATGACGCCGCCACCGAGAATGACCACACGATCCGGCACCTTCCCCACCGTCATCGCCTCATCGCTCGTGACCACCGGACCACCTATCGGTATCTCTGCCAAGAGTCGGGCTCGCGAACCGGTGGCAAGCACTATGACGTTGCCCTGAATATCCCGCCCCTGCACGTGCACCGTGTTCGCGGAGGTCAGTCGCCCGTGACCGCTCACCATCTCGATGCCCGCCGAGGCCACCAAACCTTGCAAGCCCTTGTGCAGCCGCCCGACGACGCCATCCTTGTAACGGTGCACCGCAGGCATATCGATGCCCTCCAACTGCGCTTGGACGCCGAACGAGGTAGCCGCGCGCGCCAGGTCGGCAACCTCCGCGGAGTGCAACATAGCCTTCGTCGGGATGCACCCGCGGTGCAGGCAGGTCCCACCCAGTTCGGCCTTCTCGATCAGCGCCACGCGACGTCCGAGTTGGGCACTGCGGAGTGCGCAGGCATATCCGCCGCTGCCGCCGCCGAGAATCACCACGTCGTACATTGCTGACGATCCGGTCGAGGTGGCCATAGCCGCATCCTGTCATCTCCGTGCCCGTGATGGGCACCGGCACAGGCGCGGCGCCTCTGTGCTATGCCAAGGTCAGTGGTCTAGCCTGCGACCTATGACGTGGTGGCGACGCAAGCGAGGCGCCGGTGGGCCTGGGGCGGGCTCGACTGGAAGTGGTGGGCTCCGCGGGCGCACCGACGGGCCCGATATGAACATCGATCTGTCAGCAGTGCGGACGTATGCCACCAGTTTTGTCAGTAGCCGCCGGGGCGTCGAAGGCTACGTGGAGCCGGCCACCAACATCAGCACCACGACATTGGTCCTGATCGCCCACGACGGTGAATGGACGCGGCGAGCGGTCGGAAGTCCGGCGGCCGGATTCGGCTTGTGCCGCGAGCTGGGAATTCCGGTGTATGACGTCAACCAGATCGGCTACCCGGCGCGGATGCGAGAGTGGTCACGTCGCCAGCGTGACGAATAAAGCCTGGCCCAGCCCTGCCAAGGCTGTCAGACTGATGCCATTGCAACCGTCGAAAGGGTCACTCCATGGCAGCGGAACAGCCTAACGAAAGCGATGAACGCGCGGCGGTGAAGCGCAAGTTCCGCGAGGCGCTGGACAAGAAGCACGCGCATGGCGGAGCCGATGTCTCCGACAGCGGGGATCAGGGCAAGGTGGCCGGGTCGCAAGAGGCCAAGACCAGCGGGGCTCAGCAGATGTTCCGCCGCAAGAGCGGCTGAGCCTCCCGCAGAGTCCGCCTGTCCCGCCGCGGAACCGACCCGGTGCTCGAAGGGCGGTGGCTACGAGATCCTCGTTGCGTGGCTCCGAGCGAACTCGATCAAGGCACGAACACCTGCCCCGGTGCCCCCCTTGGGGGTATACCCGTAGGCGCTTTTGTCGTTGAAGGCTGGGCCGGCGATGTCGAGATGGACCCAGGGCAACGAGGCGCCTGTGTTGTCCGTGCCGATGAACTCGGCGAGAAAGGTCGCCGCGATCATGGCGCCGGCCGAGCGATCCCCGGTGTGCTTGATGTCGGCCACGGGAGAGTCCATTTGAGCTCGGAGCTCTTCGACCAGCGGTAGTTGCCAGGCGGACTCTCCGGCTGTACTGGCCCCCTGCAGCATCCGGTCGATGGTCGCGGCGTGGTTGCCCATGACGCCAAAGGTGCGCTCGCCCAAGGCAATCGTGGCGGCGCCAGTCAACGTCGCGATGTCGATCACCGCATCCGGCTGCTCCTCGCTGGCCAAAACCAACCCGTCGGCCATGACCAAGCGGCCCTCTGCGTCGGTGTTGATGATCTCGACCGTTGTGCCGCCCCGCATGGTGACCACGTCGCCAGGGCGTTGCGCCAGATCGCCGGTCATGTTCTCCGCCAGGCACAGATAGCCGGTCACTGCCACCGGGAGTTGCTGCTCGGCGATCGCACAGATGGCGGCCGCGACGGCAGCGGCCCCACCCATATCGCACTTCATCGTGATCATGCTTCCGGCCGGCTTGATACATAGCCCGCCGGAATCGAAGGTGATGCCCTTGCCGACGAACGCAAGGTGGCCTTTCGCGCGTTTGGGCGCATACCGCAGCGTGACCAATCGCGGTCCACGTGCCGAGCCTTGGCCCACCCCGATGATGCCACCGCATCCCTCGGTGGCTAGGCGTTCGGGGTCCCAGACATCCACGCTGACCTCAGAGCCCGCACGGCGGGTCACGGAGGTGGCGAAGGACTCGGGGTACAACTCGTTGGGCGGTGTGTTGACCAGGTCCCGCGCGTACGAGACGGCGCGGGCCTCCGCGGTGATCTGGCGCGACATTTCCCGGCGCTCCCGGGCGCGAGGCTTCGCGCCGACCACAATGGCCGAGTTCAGCACCGGGGTGGCTCTGGCGGACTTGCCGGCGCCGTAAAAGGTCTGGAAGGCGTAACTACCCAGCAGGGCCCCCTGTCCAGCCGCCGTCGCGCCCTGGAGCGTCGTGATGCCAAGGGCGAAGGCAGCCTTGTCCTTGCCGCCCAATGATCGTGCCGCACGGCCTGCCGCTCGTCGAATCCGCTCATTCTGATCTGGCCCGGCGTCGGCTGATGTCGGCTCCGCGGCCCCCATACCGACCACGAGAACCAATGGTGCGGCGACTTTGTCAACGCCTACGAGTCTCACGAGGTCATCGGTCGAGCCATCTGCGCCAAGAGCGGTCAATGATGCATTAATAGCTGTGCGTACCCCCCGCGGAAGGTCGATGTCTTCGCGTAGTTCGGCTTTCCCATGGCTGGACTGTGCTGCCAGCACCAGAGCGTCGCAATGCAGCGTGGTCGGTCGACCGGAGCTGAAGGACAGAGCCGTACAGGGTTTCGGCATGTTGCTCCTTGAGGGTGACCAATTCGGGTGACACGACCCTAACGGACTGTCGGCACGAACCGCTCGCCGCTAGGGTGCGACGATGAGCAAGGTCGAGGCCAAGTTGTCACCGTTGAACCAAGCGCATCTGGATTTGGGCGCCAAGATGGCGGACTTCGGCGGGTGGTCCATGCCGATTGAGTATGCTGGGGGAGGCGTGGTCGCCGAGCACAAGGCGGTGCGCGAGGCCGTCGGCCTCTTTGACGTGTCGCACCTCGGCAAGGCACTTGTCACTGGTCAGGGTGCCGTCGACTTCATCAACTCGGCACTGACCAACGACCTGGATCGGATTGCTGACGGGCAAGCCCAATACACGATGTGTTGCTCGGACGACGGAGGCGTGATCGATGACCTGATCGCCTACCGGGTGTCCAGCGACGAAGTCTTCTTGATTCCGAACGCGGCAAATACGTCCGGTGTCGTGGCCAAGCTTAACGAGGCCGCTCCTGATGGCGTCTCTGTTCAGGGGGCACACGATGACTATGCGGTGCTAGCGGTGCAGGGTCCCCGCAGCGAGGACGTGCTCGGCGGTCTGGGTTTACCGACAAACCACGACTTCATGTCTTTCGTGGACGCCACGTTCAGGTCACCGCAGGGCTCGATCGTGCCGGTCAGGGTATGCCGCACCGGTTATACCGGGGAACGGGGCTTTGAACTCGTGGTTGCCGCCGAGCACGCGCACCAGCTGTGGTCGGCGGTGTTGGCCGGCGTTAGCTCGCTCGGCGGGAGGGCTTGTGGGCTGGGCGCCCGGGATACGTTGCGCACCGAGATGGGCTACGCACTGCACGGACATGAGTTGAATGCCGACATCACGCCGGTGATGGCTCGCACCGGCTGGGCAGTCGGCTGGGACAAGCCGCAGTTCTGGGGCAAGGCCGCGCTAGCCGAGCAACGCGCCGCCAAGGCCGGTCCACTCTCGCGCGGTGTGATCGTCACGGGCAAGGGCGTCCCACGTGCCGGGTGTCATGTCTTCGATGCGCACGGCACGCAGGTCGGCGAGGTCACCTCGGGCACCTTTTCCCCCACCCTCAAACACGGCATCGCGTTGGCCCTGCTGGATCGCAAGGTTCAGCTCGATGACGAGGTTGCGATCGACGTGCGTGGCCGGCGCATTCCTGCCACGGTGGCCAAGCCGCCCTTCGTCGACGTACACACCCGGTAGTCGATCGATCCGGGTGTTGATCCCAGCCCTCTTGTCCTCCTCGGCTCAATTCCAGCCGCCACCTCAGAGATGACCAGAGGTGGCGGCTGCTGCAACGGGTTGGGCGTCCGGGCGGGGCAAACTGAACAACTAAACTGACCTCCATGGCCAGTGACTATCGATGGATCTCTGAAAGCGCCCAGGCAAGCGCCATTGAGTCGGATGCAGATGGGCAGCGGTTCCCCACGCAGGCAGAGGCGGAAGCATGGCTGGGTGACGAGTGGCCAGCCTTGGTGCAGGAGGGGGTCGCTGCGGTGACGCTGATGTGTGGCGGTGACCGCGTCTACGGCCCGATGAGCCTCAGCAGTTAGTGTCGCCGCAACTCTTCGCCCCGGTTGACTTGAGCCCGGGGGACCCGAGAACGTCTCATCTGGAAGGACCGCAAGACCACGTATGAGGCAGAACCGCGCGGCGTGTCTGTGTTGAACTCACGGATATAGGCCAACTTCGTGCGCCGCCACAGCAAGATGGCGTCGAGCAAACCAAAGAGGATCAAGCCGTAGGCGGCGGCGAACATCATCAGCTGAACCCCTGGCACGCGTACCAACGAAGCCGCCAGAATAAGCAGCATCGTCGGGAGCAAGATCTCACCGATGTTCCAACGACGATCGACTGCGTCTCGCAAGTATCGGCGTTGCGGACCGCGATCTCGCGCGGCGAGGTACTTCTGATCTCCTCGCATCATCCCTTCGCGAGCGACCGCGCGTGCCTGCTGACGCTTGCGTTTTTGCTCCTGCTTGGCGTCTTTGCTGATGCCACGGGTATCCACGACCAGCGGACGGCGGCGAGCCGCTTCGGACTCACGTCGTTTGGGGGTGGGCCTACCCTTGCCAGTGCTGATTTGCCCGGCGTGCTCCGGGACCGGGACTGACTCCTGATCCGGGGCACTCGTCTTCTTCGACCACTTCACCCCACCACTGTATGCGCTCCTCGCTACGTCATGGGCCGTCCTACTAGGCTCGAGGGGTGAATCACGGCCACTCGACCCCCACAGCCCAACCCGACGCCCAGCGCCTCGATGACCTTCGCGAGCAGGTGAGCGGACTCATGTCTGGCGTGATGAGTGACCTGGCCGATCTCGCCCGGATCCCCTCGGTGTCGCTGGATTCCTTCGATCAGCAGCACGTCCGGGCCAGCGCGACTGCGGTGGCCGACCTGTTGCGCGGGGAAGGGATGGAGGTGGCGATCATCACCGAGGGCGGGCGCCCCGCTGTGATCGGTCATCGCAGCGGCCCAGCAGGTGCCCCGACAGTGCTGCTGTATGCACATCACGATGTCCAACCCCCAGGCGACGAAGCCGACTGGGACAGCCCGCCGTTTGAGCCGACGATGCGAGGCGAGCGGATCTATGGTCGAGGCATCGCCGACGACAAGGCCGGTGTCATGGCACACGTCGCGGCCCTGCGCGCCCATCACGGATCGCCCGGGGTCGCGCTGACAGTCTTCGTGGAGGGGGAGGAAGAGGTCGGCTCGCCCAGCCTCCCGGCGATCTTGGAACGGCATGGTGAAGAACTGCGCGCCGATGCCATCGTGCTGGCTGATTCGCACAACTGGAAGGTCGGCATACCAGCACTGACAACCACCCTGCGGGGGCTGGTGCGGGTCGTGGTCAGCGTCCGCGCACTGAATCACGGGGTTCACTCCGGTTTGTATGGCGGCGCCGTTCCGGACGGGTTGACTGCGCTCGCCCGCCTCATCGCCACCTTGCACGATGAGGCAGGAGACGTCGCCGTCCAGGGATTGCGCAGTTCGGCGGCCAGCGACCTGGAGTACACAGAGCAGGACTTGCGTGCCGACGCCTCGTTGGCCCCCGGGGTGGAGCCGATCGGCACCGGTTCGATTCTGTCCCGGATGTGGACCAAGCCTGCGGTGACGGTGATCGGGATCGACGCCCCCAGCGTGGAAGCCGCTGCAAACCTGCTGACACCCATGGGCCGGGCGAAACTCTCGATGCGGATCCACCCCGACGAAGACCCCGCGGTGGCTTTTCTCGCCCTCCGGGACCACCTGTTGGCGCATGCGCCGTGGGGGTGCCAGGTCGACGTGGCGTGGGAGGACGCAGGACCGGGTTTCAGTGCCGACGCCAGCGGTCCGGTGTACACGCAGGCGCGGCAGGCATTCACCGACGCCTGGGGGACCGAGCCGGTGGACATCGGTGTGGGTGGATCTATTCCGTTTGTGGCAAGTTTCGCTGAGCGGTTTCCGGAGGCGGCGATCCTGGTCACCGGCGTCGAGGACCCGGACACGCGAGCACATGCTGCGAATGAGAGTTTGCACCTGGCCGAATTTGAGAAGGTCTGTCTCGCCGAGGCGATCCTGCTCGAACGCCTAGCGGCCGGGGCCGTGACTCGGTCCGAGGAAGGGTGACAACTATTTTGTGCGGTGCCTGACCTCGAGTCTGGGCAGCGCTGGGGGGACCAGCGCGGACGCCTGATCGAGCCAGTACCGTCCCCAGCAACTACGCTTGCCCGTTGTGTCCCATGATCGCGCCGCGCTATCTCCTGCCGCCACTGACGAGCCAATCGCTGCCGTCTCCGATGCGCAGGCGCTGGCGGACTCATCCTCGGATGCCAGCCTGCAACGCACACTCACCCGATCAACGCAGATCGACCAAGAGATCGCCGACGACCCGTCCCGGTTTCGGATCCTCACCGGAGACCGGCCGACCGGCAACCTGCACCTCGGCCACTACTTCGGAACCCTGGCAAGTCGAGTGGCGCTGCAGCGCCGCGGCGTCGAAACGTTTGTGCTGGTCGCGGACTACCAGGTCATCGCTGACCGCGACGCGGTCGGCCCGCTGCGCGAGCGGGTCTACTCCTTGGTCGCCGACTACCTGGCAGTGGGGTTAGACCCCGAAGCCACCACGATCTTTACTCACTCCTCAATTCCGGAGCTCAACCAACTGATGTTGCCGTTCTTGTCCCTCGTGACGGAGGCAGAGTTGCGACGAAATCCGACCGTCAAGGCAGAGTCCGAGGCCACTGGTGGGCGTCCGATGTCGGCCTTGCTGTTGACCTACCCGGTGCACCAGGCAGCAGATATCTTGTTTTGCCAGGCAAACCTGGTGCCGGTGGGCAAGGATCAACTACCTCACCTGGAGCAGGCTCGGGTGGTTGCGCGGCGATTCGATGAGCGCTATGGACGGGTCGACCCGCTGCGGCCGGTCTTCCGCGCACCGGAGGCACTGTTGTCCACGGCGACGAATTTGCTGGGTACCGATGGCTCCAAAATGAGCAAGTCACGCGGCAACACCATTGAGTTGGGGATGGATGCGGACATGACGGCTGCCGCACTGAAGAAGGCGGTCACCGACTCCGACCGCCGGATCACCTATGACCCGGTCCGGCGTCCGGAGGTGTCCAACCTGGTGTTGCTGACTGCGCTCGCCGCCGGCCGCGACCCGCATGAGGTCGCCGACGAGATCGGCGACGGGGGGTCAGGAGCGTTGAAGCGGATGGCCACGGAGTCCGTTAACAGCCACTTTGCCCCGATCCGGGCCAAGCGCGCGGAACTCGCCGCCGATCCGGCATACCTGAGGCAGGTCTTGCGGCTGGGCAACGAACGTGCCCGCAGTGTCGCCGTGACCACCTTGGACCAGGTACGCGACGCCATGCAGATGCGTTACTGAGCCGGGCGAATGCGCGTCGTTATCATCGCCGAGCACGCTGCTGGGGCACCAGAACGTGGGACCAGCCAGTCGCAGCGCGGCCTTGAGGTTGCCCACGGATGGAAGAGAGCTGCACCGCACGACGAGGTCGAGACTCACCTCGTGTCCACTGGGGGAGCTGGGTTTACCGACGCTTTGGCCCCGATATCGGATGGCACTGCGCCCGTTGTGATTGAGGGGCCCGGTGGGGCCCAGATGCCGGCACAGTTGGTTCGCTCCGGCACCACGTGCTACGCCGACACGGCTGAAGTGGTGGGGACTCACCTCGGCGGGATCGGCGAGCAAGACCGTGTTGGTCAGCCGCAGGTGGGGAAGGACAGCGCAGCGGTCGGCGAACTGCTGTTGGCGGCGCGCGCCACCGGAGCCGAACGGATCGTTGTGGGTGTTGCAGATGATGTCTCGTGCCACGACGGGGGGGAAGGATTGTTGCGGGCGCTAGGTGCCGGGCCCGATTGTGTCGATCTGCCTCAAGTGATCCAACAATGGTCGGGTCTGAGCCTCGTGTTGGCGACCGCCTCGATGGTGCCACTGACTGGGTTTGGCGGGGCGAGCGCATCACTGCAGAGCGATCGCGGCCTCGACCCGACCACCGCCCAAGAGTATGAGGCGCAGATCGGTTCGTTTGTCGACAGCGTGGATGCCGCGCTGCGGGCCTCGCGCAGTAGCCAGACGGATCTGCTGACGGGATCATCGGTCCGGCGAGAGCGGACCCCGGGGGCCGGGGCGGGCGGCGGCATCGGCTATGCGCTGCAACTGCTCGGGGCCTCCACGGTGCCGGGCGCGACCTTCATGCTGGAGGAGGTGGGCGTGAACCGCAGACTGCCCGGAGCCCTCGTGGTGCTGGTGACCCAGTGCTACGACTGGCGCAGCGTCTCCAGCGGCGTGGTCGCCGAGGCCGCCTCAGCCGCGCTGGCCGTGGCAGCCCCTACCGTCCTGCTGGCCGATGAGGTGATGGTCGGTCGCCGGGAAGGTATGTCGCTGGGGATCAGCAGCACCTACGCGCGGCGCCCTGGTGAGTCGGCGACCGAACTCGGCGCCCGGGTGGCGCGAACCTGGTCTCCGCCACCTCGCCCCTAGGTGAGTGAGTCCTGGTGGCGATGCGACCGACATCGTGACGACCAGGCCCCATCCACACCCCGCCGCGAACCAGAGTGTGTCGACGATTTTCGCCGCGCAGGCCATGTCCGGGGGCGCAGGTGCGTACCATGGGTGCCACAGTTGCGAAATGGGAACAACAACCCATACCCGCAACGTTGAGCAGCCACAATGGTGGGTCCAACAGCAACGCAAGAGGGTTGCCGAAGGTCCACCGCAGACACCGACCCATACCGAGTGACAAGATCACTACCGATCAGTGAGGACAGTGCGCCATGAGCGTTCAGGAGACCCAGGTCGACCCCCCAACCCCGACCGCGGCCACCGATGGTGACCACGGCGTGTTGCTGACTGATCTTGCTTCGGGCAAGGTCAAGAGCTTGCTGGAACAGGAGGGACGCGATGACCTGCGTTTGCGAATCGGCGTCCAGCCTGGCGGCTGCTCGGGGCTGATCTACCAACTGTACTTCGATGAGCGCACGCTGGATGGCGACTTGATGCGCGATTTCGAGGGCGTTGAGGTCGTCGTAGACCGGATGAGCGCCCCGTACTTGGACGGCGCCACGATCGACTTCGCGGACTCGATTGAGAAGCAGGGTTTCACGATCGACAACCCGAACGCCGGCAGTTCGTGCGCCTGCGGCGACTCGTTCAGCTGACCTTCGTCGCTTGGGGGTAGGTTCGCCCTCATGAAATTCGCCGTGTGTGGGTCCATCGCGACCGATCATCTGATGACCTACGACGGTCGGTTCGCTGACTCGCTGGTGCCCGAAGAGCTGGACAAGATCTCGGTGTCCTTCTTGGTGGACGATCTCCAGGTGCGACGCGGGGGGATCGCCGCCAACATCTCTTTCGGTATGGCCAAGTTGGGCCACGAGCCGGTGCTGGTCGGGTCGGTCGGAGAAGACTTCACCTCATATCGGTCCTGGCTAGAACGGCACGGGGTCAACTGTGACCACCTCTTGGTCTCGGAGGTACGTCATACGGCGCGTTTCATCGTCACCACCGACCACGCCATGGCCCAGATCGCCAGTTTCTACGCCGGAGCCATGAGCGAGGCGCGCAACATCGAACTGGGCCCGATCCTGGATACCTATGGCGAATTGGGGCTGGTGATGATCAGCCCGGACGATCCGCAGGCGATGTTGCGACACAGCACCGAATGCCGCACCCGGGGTCTTGCGTTCGCGGCCGACCCCTCGCAGCAACTGGCGTTCATGGATGGTGCAGCGATCCGCCGACTGGTTGACCAGGCGTCATACCTCTTCACCAACGACTACGAGGCGGTGTTGACCGAACAGAAGACTGGGTGGGATGCCGATGAGATCTTGCGTCGCGTAGGCACCAGGGTGATTACTCGTGGCAAGGACGGTTGCAGCGTCATCAGCGCCGACCATGAGCGGATCGACGTCGCCGCCGCCGGTCCGGTGACCCTCGTCGACCCGACCGGGGTGGGGGACGGGTTCCGCGCAGGCTTTTTGTCCGGACTCGCTTGGGACTTGCCGCACGAGCGGTGCGCGCAACTTGGATCGACCGTCGCCTCCTACGTGCTGAGCACAGTCGGAACCCAAGAGTACGACGTCGACCGAGCGGCTTTCCTGGCCCGGATGAAAGATTGCTATGGAGCAGTCGCCGCCGATGAGGTCGAGCCACATCTGGGCAGTGATCGCTGAGCGACGGGCCTTCGGGACCACGACCGAGCCTGAGCCGAGTCGATGGCGGCTGCAGGTGCCGGCTGATGCGCCGGGGCAGGACCTTGTCGCCGTGGGGGCCGACCTGGAGCCTGGGACGCTGCTTGCCGGATATCGATCGGGTTTGTTCCCGATGGGGGTGGGCGAAGGCGGCCGTGATCCGCTCGGGTGGTGGTCCCCTGACCCACGGGGAGTGATCGGTCCCGGTGATGTGCACGTATCCCGGTCGCTGTCGCGAGCCATGCGCCGGTTCGAGGTCCGCATCGATACAAACCTCGAGGGGGTCATGGCCGGATGTGCCGATCTGCGTCGAGCCGGCGGGTGGATCACTCCCGACCTGCTGAGGGCATACCGGCGGCTGCACAGACTGGGATACGTGCACAGCGTGGAGATTTTTCAGGACGAGGTGTTGGTTGGCGGTCTGTTCGGGATCGCTATCGGCGGCTTGTTCGCTGGGGAGTCGATGTTCCGTCGACGTACCGACGCCTCGAAGGCCGCGCTGGTAGCGCTGGTGCGTCATCTGGAGGCATCTGGCGACATGGCCTCCAGCGCACCTGATGCGCGTTGGCTGATCGATGTTCAGTGGTGCACCGAACACCTTGCCCGGATGGGCGCCCGCGAGGTCGGTCGGGAGCAGTATCTTAAGGGTCTGCCTGCGCTGACCGCAGGGCATCACCGTTGGCCGCCGCTCTAGGCGACCCGCCGCACCCACCGGCCCGCACGTTGGCCAAGAGGGGTAGCATCGGAACAGACTTATCTGAGCAACGACTGTGAGGTGCGCTGTGCAAAAAGCGAGTGACGTGGCTGGACGCCGCCAAAGTCGTCCGTGGACGGTCATCGCCATGGTCGTGGCCCTCGTTGCCATCCTGTCGGGGTGCGGAACGTCGGCGGAACGGGGCTGGCTGCCCGAAGCCATCACCAGTGAGGGCTCGGACATCATTACGTTCTGGAACGGCACGTGGATCGCTGCGATGGGCGTGGGTGTGTTGGTGTGGGGCCTCATCCTCTGGTGCATGGTGGCCTACCGTAGGCGCTCGGTAGATCAGCCGCTGCCGCCTCAGATTCGTTACAACGTCCCGCTGGAAATCCTCTACACCGTGGTGCCGCTGCTGATGGTGGCAGTGTTGTTTGGCAAGACCGTAGAGCTCGAGAATGAGTTGCTCGACACGAGTGAAGAGCCCGATGTCATCGTCAACGTCGCGGGTAAGAAATGGAGTTGGGATTTCAACTACATCAATGAAGACGTCTACGTCGAGGGTGAGCAAGCGGCCAATTTGGACGACGGGCTCCCGGGCGTGGTCGACACTCTGCCGACGATGGTGCTTCCCGTGGATTCGAGGGTCGAGTTCGTGCTGACCTCCCGTGACGTCATCCATTCCTTCTGGGTCCCTCAATTCCTGCGAAAGCTCGACATGGTGCCTGGGCGTGTCAACGTCTTCCAGGTGGAGACCACCGAAGAGGGCGTGTTCAAGGGCAAGTGTGCCGAGTTGTGTGGTGCGTACCACTCGCAGATGTTGTTCCAGGTGGAGGTCGTGTCGCAGGCTGAGTATGAGACTGCCATCGCTGACCTACGAAGTAGCGGCAACTCCGGGCAGATCGGCCTGGATAACAATCTGTACCCCTTACAAATCGACCAAGACGAGAAGCTTCCGGAGGAGAGTAACTGATGGTCACTATCGTTGGGCCTGAAACCCGCGTCGAGCCCGACTCCGGGCCACCCCCGACAGCTCCGAAGCGTAACTACGGAGCGATGTTCGTCAAAGTCATTACGACGACGGATCACAAGATAATCGGCAACCTGTACTTTGTGACGTCGTTTGTGTGGTTCATGCTCGCCGGCTTGATGGCCTTAGTGATCCGAGCCGAGTTGTTCGTGCCCGGCCTGCAGGTTGTGGACAATGCCGATCAGTACAATCAGATGTTCACGATGCACGGCACGATCATGCTGTTGCTCTTTGCCACGCCGCTGTTCGCCGGTTTCGCCAACGCGTTGATGCCGCTGCAAATTGGCGCGCCGGATGTGTCCTTCCCTCGGTTGAATATGTTTGCCTACTGGCTGTATCTCTTTGGTGGTCTGATCGCGGCGGCCGGCTTCTTGACCCCGTCCGGTGCGGCCTCCTTCGGTTGGTTCGCCTACCAGCCCTTGGCTGGGGCTGCGCACAGCCCGGGACTGGGTGGCGACCTGTGGGTGATGGGGCTTGCCCTCGGTGGATTCGGCACCATCTTGGGTGCGGTCAATTTCATCACCACCATCATCTGTATGCGCGCCCCCGGCATGACGATGTTCCGGATGCCGATCTTCACCTGGACGATCCTGGTGACCTCGCTGCTCGTCATCATGGTCTTCCCAGTGCTGGCGGCCGCGCTGTTCGGCATGGCCGCGGATCGAATGTTGGATGCCCAGATCTTCAACCCGACGTACGGCGGGGCGATGTTGTGGCAACACCTATTCTGGTTCTTCGGTCACCCTGAGGTGTACATCATTGCCCTGCCGTTCTTCGGCTTGATCTCCGAGATCATCCCGGTCTTCAGCCGTAAGCCACTGTTCGGGTACAAAACTCTGGTGTTTGCCACCATCGCGATCGCGGCACTGTCGATCAGTGTGTGGGCCCACCACATGTACGCCACGGGCGCGGTCTTGCTTCCGTTCTTCGCGGTCATGACGATGTTGATCGCCGTCCCCACCGGCGTGAAGTTCTTCAACTGGATCGGCACGATGTGGGGCGGAACTATAGTGTTTGCGACGCCGATGATCTGGGCGCTCGGGTTCTTGGTCACCTTCCTCTTCGGCGGCTTGACCGGAGTCATTTTGGCCAGTCCGGCGTTGGACTTCCATCTCAGCGACTCCTACTTCGTGGTGGCGCATTTCCACTACGTGGTGTTCGGCACTGTGGTCTTCGCAATGTTCGCTGGCTTCTATTTCTGGTGGCCGAAGTTCACCGGGCACATGCTCGATGAGCGGATGGGCAAGATCCACTTTTGGTTGCTGTTCATCGGCTTCCACGGAACCTTCTTGATTCAGCACTGGTTAGGTGTTTACGGCATGCCTCGCCGCTATGCCGACTACCTCGTGGAGGATGACTTCACGTGGATGAATCAGATATCCACGGTTTTTAGCTTCATTCTTGCGGTCTCCACTCTGCCGTTCCTGTACAACGTCTGGAAGAGTTTCCAGGGTCCCAAGGTTGAGGTCGATGACCCATGGGAGTACGGGATGTCGCTGGAATGGGCGACATCTTGCCCGCCGCCGCGGCACAACTACGAATCGATTCCGCGGATCCGCTCCGAGCGCCCCGCGTTCGACTTGCACCACCCGGATGTGGCGACGCTCGAGTCGCCTGAGCCGGACAAGGACGTCATGGAGGAACTGTTGGGCGGTCCGAGCACCGACCCGCAAGGTGACGTGGGCACCGAATACGGTGGTGCT
>JBARZG010000065.1:0-22517 GCA_049649785.1 Ornithinimicrobium sp.
TCTGCGACAGAGGCCATCAATGCGCTGCCTCGAGAGGTTCGCGCGACGGCAGTGCGTTACACCCTGGAGGAGTTGGCGGCCAGTGTGCCCGGTCGCTCTGTCGAGGTCAGGGTTCCGCCGTTCGGGGCCGTCCAGTGCCTCGGTGGGCCGACGCACACACGCGGCACCCCGTCCAACGTGATCGAAACCGATTCCGCCACGTGGCTGTTGTTGGCGATCGGACGGCATACCTGGACGGACGCACGAGAATCCGGCACAGTGCGCGCCAGTGGGCTGCGCGCCGACCTGACCGACCACCTCCCGCTCTTCCCCGGTTGAGCACGAAGTTGCGGTCGTTTTCGACGACTTGAGCACGAAGTTGCGGTCGTTTTCGACGACTTGAGCATGGAGTTGCGCCCGCAACTCCGCGCTCACCTGTGGGACCCGCCCGGTGTGTCGATCTGTTTCGTCCGGCCGCAACTTGAAGCTCAACCGGGAGATCTCGCTGCGGCTCCGCGCTCAACCGCCGGTGTCGGGTTCAACTTCATGCTCAACCGGGGGATCTGGCCGCAACTCCGCGCTCAACCGGGGGATCTGGCCGCAAGTCCGCGCTCAACCGGGGGATATGGCCGCAACTCCGCGCTCAACGGCGGGATCTGGGCGCAACTTCATGCTCAACCGGGAAGGAAGGAGACTTAGGGTGGGAACGTGCGATACGGCGTGTGTATTTTGCCCGAGTACCCGTGGCGGCAGGCTGAGCCGATCTGGCGGCGAGCCGAGGAGTTGGGTTTCGATCATGCCTGGACCTACGACCACCTTGTATGGGCCGGATTGCCCGATGCGCCGTGGCATTCCACTGTCGCCACCCTGACCGCAGCCGCGATGGTGACCGAACGAATTCGGCTCGGCACGCTCGTCGCCTCGCCCAACTTCCGACATCCGGTCACGTTCATGCGTGATGCCGTCACCCTCGATGACATCAGTTCCGGTCGGCTCCTGCTCGGAATGGGCACGGGAGCCGACCGCGACGCTGAAATACTCGGCGAGGAACTGACCCGGGGCCAGCGCACCCGCCGCTTTGCCGAATTCGTCGAGTTGCTGGACGCGCTGCTGCGCGGTGACCACGTCGACTACACCGGTGACTTCTTCACCGCCGCGGATGCTCGCAACCAACCGGGGCCGACCCAGCTTCCGCGTACCCCCTTTGTGATCGCTGCCAACGGACCCCGCGCGATGGCGCTCGCCGCGCGCTATGGCCAAGGGTGGCTCACCACCGGTCCACTGTCTGGACCGGTCGGGCGCACCGCCGCGCAGGGCGACGCCGAGTCCTTGGCGCAGTGGTGGGAGGGGCTTGCGCAGACTGTGGACCGCTTCGACGCCATCGAAGCCGCGGCCCGTCAGTCCTCAGATGTGGCCTCCACGGCGCTGGACCGCTACCTCTCACTCGACGCGTGCGGAGTGATGGCACTGAGCAGCGCCGACTTCTTCGCAGAGCAATCGAAACGCGCCGCTGACCTGGGCTTCACCGATGTGGTCGTGCACTGGCCGCGAGCGAGCCCACCATACGAGGCGGACCTCGCTGTGCTCGACCAGATTGACCTGCGAGCCTGAACCATGCGACTCCTCGTCTTGGGCGGCACCGCGTTCCTGAGCTACGAGGTATGCCGTGTCGCCGCCGAGCAGGGCAACGACGTCACCGCACTGAGCCGCGGAGTCTCCGGCACCCCGCCGCCTGGCGTGACCTTCGTTCGCGGCGACCGCAGCGACTCCGGTGTCTTCGCCGAAGTCGGCACATCGACCTGGGACGCCGTGGTGGACATCTCTCGACAACCTGGCCACGTCGCCAATGCCGTCCGCGAACTGCGAGACCGGGCCGGGCGGTATGCGTTCGTCTCCTCGATCAGTGTCTATGACTTCGGTGCCGACGACGCCGGGGCCGACGACGTCAGTGTCCATGAGGTCAGCGCACCGGTGGACAGAGATCCTGGCGCCTCAGCCGGAGGAGACCACTCCACCGAGGACGACACCCCCTTGTTGCCTGCGCTGGAGGCAGACCGCATGGTCGGACCTGAGGATTACGGCCCAGCCAAGGTGGCCTGTGAGCGGCACGCCCTGGCTGGTTTCGGTCCAGATCGCGCCGTGGTGATCCGACCAGGTCTGATCGGCGGACCCGGCGATACCTCGGGGCGAAGTGCATACTGGCCATCGCGATTCGCCCAGGCCGGCTTGGGTGACGGCGACGTGCTGGTGCCTGACACTACGGACCAGCCGGTGCAGATGATCGATGTTCGCGATGTGGCCGCATTCGTGGTGACGCTCGTTGTTGCCGACACCACGCCACGTAGCCCGGTCGATGTTGTCGGTGCGCCGACCACCCTGGGGGATGCCCTTCACGCAGCCCAGCGCGCCGCTCGATCGCCGGCGATACCGGTGAGCGGCGTAACCGGCAGCGAGGGCCGTTTGGTTCCGGCGTCTTCAGCGTGGCTGGCCGACCACGAGGTTAACCCGTGGGCGGGGCCGCGCTCACTGCCCTTGTGGATAGGGGCGGACGTCGCGGCATACCCGATGATGCGGCGAGCGGGCTCTCGGGCAGCGGGTTTGGGTCTGCGCCGCAGGGATCTGCAAGCGACGTTTGCCGATGAGTTGGCAACTCTGCCGCCGGACTATCTGAGCGCCGGTCTACGGTCTGGCCTCACGCATGCCGAACACGACGAACTTCTGGCGGCCTCAAGCTCGACGGTTTGAGCCACCGACGCGCAGATAGGTGAGCCGCCGACGCCGGGACAGGTGAGCCACCGACTCTGAGATAGGTATGCCACCGGTGGTACCATACGTTCATGGAGAAGACGACCGTTTATCTGTCTGAGGATCTGAAGTCAGCGATCAAGCACGCGGCCGCGAAGAGTGATGTCTCCGAAGCCGAAGTGATTCGCCAGTCCTTGCGCGCGATGCTGGGAGATGGGCGGCCTCGCCCAACCGGAGGGCTTTTCGCCGGGAGCGACCCGATCGCACGGCGCGCGGATGAGCTCCTTGGGGGCTTCGGGGATCGGTGAAGCACAATGCCTCCATCGTCGACACCAGCGCGCTCCTCGCCTTTTTTGACGCCTCTGAGCCGGACCATGCCTCGGTCGGCCAGGCCATCACGGCCACCCGCGGTCATCTCGTTGTTTCGCCGTATGTCGTGGCTGAGCTGGACTATCTGGTCTCCACCCGGCATGGGGTCGATGCCGAGATGGCCGTGTTGGAAGAACTCACCGGCGGTGCATGGGAGCTGGCATCGTTCGGCGTCGCCGACCTCAAAGAGGCCCATTCAGTCATCGCCAGATATCGTGATCAGGCGATCGGCGTGGCTGACGCGTCTAACGTTGTCCTGGCGGATCGCTATGGGACAAGCACGGTTGTGACACTGGATCGGCGGCATTTTGATGTGCTTCGGTTGCCGACGGGTCAGCCAGTCACTGTTCTCCCGTGACCTTGATAGCGCCTTCTAGGGCTAGAGCCGCACCCAGGTCAGCCTGATCTTGAGCAGCGCCACAACCCACGGATCCCTGGGCCAGCGGGGCTGCTCGGCAGCGGCGGCGTAGCCTGGTGGGATGACCAACGAGCAGCCTGGCACCGACCCTCGGGTGGATCGGGAGCATGTGGTCCCGGTCGATGGACCACGCAGGCGACATCAACCCCGGATGGTGCCCTTCTTGATGACCTTCGCCATCATCGGCGGAGTATTCGGGGTCGTGTTGTCGCTGACCGGGCCAGCCAGTCGGGTGGCGTCGGCAGGCCAGGAGATGATCGTCCTCGGCGGAGCCGGAGCCTTGGTCTTCGGGATGGTGGGAGCGGTCGTGTACTTGATTGTCGAGTGGAGAAGTTTGCGCCGCCGGTGACTGTGGAAGACTGATCACTGTGGTACGCCCCGATGGCCGCTTGTCGCATGACCTCCTTCCCGACGAATCTGTCCCGCAAGACGCCTGCGGTGTCTTCGGTGTATGGGCGCCGGATGATGAGGTCGCCAAACTGACCTACTTCGGTCTGTACGCGCTGCAGCACCGCGGTCAGGAGGCCGCCGGGATAGCCACCAGCGACGGCCGGTCGCTGCTGGTCTTCAAGGATGTTGGCCTCGTCGCACAGGTTTTCGACGAGGCCTCGCTTGCTTCGCTCAAGGGGCACTTGGCGATCGGCCACTGCCGCTACTCCACGACCGGTCGCAGCAACTGGGAGAACGCCCAGCCCACCCTCGGCGGCACCAGCGGTGGCACCGTCGCGCTCGCGCATAACGGCAACCTGATCAACTCGGGCGAACTGCGGGACCGTCTCGCCGAGATGCACGGCGGGGACCTGCGCTATGCCTCGGGGGAGGTGCGCCGCGGCAACACCACCGACACCGCCCTGATTACCGGTCTGCTGACGGCCGATGAGGACAAGACGCTGGAGTCGGCGGCGATGGACGTCCTGCCGATGTTGCGGGGCGCTTTTTCGCTCGTCTTCTGCGATGAGCAGACGGTGTATGCCGCCCGCGACCCGCAAGGGGTGCGTCCCCTGGTGTTGGGCCGGCTGGAGCGGGGCTGGGTGGTCGCCTCGGAGACCGCAGCACTGGACATCGTCGGCGCCAGCCTGGTCCGGGAGGTCGAGCCCGGAGAGCTGATCGCGATCGATGAGCACGGGTTGCGGTCGCGCCGGTTCGCCGAGTCGGCCCGCAAAGGTTGTGTGTTCGAATACGTCTACCTGGCTCGGCCCGACACATCGCTGAATGGTCGTTCAGTGCACGAAACCCGGGTTGAGATGGGCCGTCGCCTGGCCGGCGAACACCCGGTTGACGCAGACATGGTCATGCCCACGCCCGAGTCGGGCACGCCGGCAGCAATTGGGTATGCGGAAGCCTCCGGCATCCCCTACGGCGCGGGCTTGGTCAAGAACGCCTACGTCGGCCGGACTTTCATCGCGCCGAGCCAGACGATCCGACAGTTGGGGATCCGGCTCAAACTGAACCCGCTACGCGACGTCATTCGCGGCAAGCGACTCATCGTCGTCGATGATTCGATCGTGCGCGGCAATACCCAGCGGGCCTTGGTCCGGATGCTGCGGGAGGCCGGAGCCGCCGAAGTTCACGTGCGGATATCCTCCCCGCCAGTGCGCTGGCCCTGCTTCTACGGCATCGACTTCGCGACCCGTGCAGAGTTGATCGCCAACGGGCTCAACACAGCCGACATCTGTGCTTCCATTGGTGCCGATTCGCTGGGCTACATCAGCGAGGCGGGCATGGTGGCCGCGACCGAGCAGGCCGACGACCAACTGTGCACCGCGTGCTTTTCCGGCGTGTACCCGATCGGTATGCCGGAGGAGGAGCAGCGCGGCAAGGACGTGTTGGAGTTGGAGTTCCCGGTGGCGATCGGCAGCGACTCCACCGACGTTGGCACGTTAGATCTGGCCCAGGCTCAGGGGGACCAGGGCATGGTCGACGTTGAAGGTGTTTCTATTAGTTCGGCTCGTGGGGGCTCGGGGGCCCTGACCCACCCATGACGCCGCTACCGGGAGGCCGCACCTCGCCCGTGACCACCTATGCGGGGGCCGGTGTCGACGTCGAAGCCGGCGATCGTGCAGTGGCGTTGATGAAGGCGGCCACCGCTGGCGCGAGCCGCCCGGAAGTGTTGGGCGGCCTCGGCGGCTTCGCCGGGATGTTCGACGCCTCGGCGCTGAAGGGGATGCGACGACCCGTGCTGGCCACAAGCACCGACGGAGTGGGCACCAAGGTCGCCATCGCCCAAGCCTTGGACATCCACCACACGATCGGGATCGATCTGGTCGCGATGGTTGTCGACGACATCGTCGTATGCGGGGCCGAGCCGCTGTTCATGACCGACTACATCGCCTGCGGACAGGTGGTGCCCGAACGGATAGCCGCCATCGTGACCGGCATTGCCCGGGGTTGTGAACTGGCCGGCGTGGCGTTGGTCGGCGGCGAGACCGCCGAGCACCCGGGTCTGTTGGAGCCGCATGAGTATGACGTGGCCGGCGCGGCCACCGGTGTCGTCGAGCATGACGACCTACTAGGGCCTCATCGCGTGTGCGCCGGCGACGCCGTGATAGCGGTGGGCTCCTCCGGTCTGCATTCGAACGGGTACTCGCTGGTCCGCAAGGTCGTGGCCAACGTCGCAGCGTCGTGGGATCAGCACGTACCGGAGTTTGGCCGGACGCTCGGTGAGGAGGCCTTGGAGCCGACCCGGGTCTACACCGCCGGGCTGTTGAAGATGATCGCCGCGCCGGACGCCGATGTCCACGCGTTGTCACACATTACCGGCGGCGGTTTGGCCGCAAATGTGGCCAGGGTGCTGCCCTCCGGCCTGCACGCAGTACTGGAGCGTTCGACCTGGACGCCCCCCGCGGTGTTCGCCGCGGTACAGCGCTGGGGCAACGTGCCGGCCGCCGATCTGGAACGAACCCTCAACATGGGGATCGGCTTCGTCGTCATCGCTCCCAGTGCGCACAGCACGACGGTGATGCAGCACTGTGCAGATGCGGGTTGGCCATCATGGGTGCTCGGCAGCGTTCAGGACATTGACGCGGTGCCGACAGGCGCCGAGGGTCACGGAGCCAAAGGCGTTGATGGAGGCTCGGTCAGCCTGGTCGGCCACTACCGCTGACCTACGGCGACTCGCTAGTCGCGAACCACGGCGACTACCGCCGACGGACCGCCGATCAGTTCTGGGCGAATGCGGGCATCCAGCGAGCGCGCTGCCCGTCATACCTGATCACCGTCAGGTCAGGACTGCTTCTTCACCCAGGATCCGGGAGTAATCGACGGCGGGGGGGGCGGCTTGGCCGCTACCTTCTTGTCCCCGTCGAGGTCCTCCGCCTCCGATGACGTTGCCCGCGAGCCACCGTTCGGCGAGTGACTCCCTCGCCGGTAGGTATCTGCGAACTCCTCGTCATCCACCGGGGCAGGTGGGGGCCGCGATGCGTACGTATCGCTTTCGCTGCCCTTCAACTCTTGCTCCAGGGCGGTTAAGTCGGTGTCCGGAGAGTAGTACTTCAGTCTCCGGGCGACTTTGGTCTGCTTGGCTTTTGCCCGGCCGCGCCCCATGGCGTGACCCCCTCGTGCGTCTGCCGGGGCGGCATCGCTGCCGGCCGACCGTGGAAAGCCGACCAGACCGCGGAGCAGGCCCGGGAATGTGTATGAATCGTGGACCCTACGGTACATGAGCATCTGCGGTGCAGCCGCATTGCCCCTCAGCGGCGGCGAATCGCCACTGCCCCGAGGCCGCCGATTGTGACGATCGCCAAGGCGAGGACACACCATACCCACCAGGCGGTGCCGGAGCCCCCGGATGCATCGCCCTGGGCTGGCGCTGCGGCAGTATCGGCGGCTCGGTCAGCTCCGGTCCTGTCTGCGCTCTCGGGCGGCGGGGGGCGCTGAGTGCCAGTGCTGGCGGCATCGTCGCGAGTCGTGCCCCCCTCGGCAGCATCAGAAGACTCCGACCCTTGCGCTTCTGGCCCGGCCGAACCCACGGAATAGTCGAACTCACCAGAGATCGGGTGTCCGTCCGAGGAGGTCACCCGCCACGTCACGGTGTAATTTCCAGCGGGCAGGTCGGTTGACATGGGTTGGCTGACGGAGGTGCCGTCTACGTCAGGATCACCATCGGTGACCGGGCCCATCTCACCCGGACCCACCACGGTAATCAGCGTGCCTACCGGCGCAATGTCGCCGGAGAACTCGAGCACTACCTCCTCCGGGGAGGTCTGCACCTCGACCCCCGCGGCGGGCTCAGACTCAACCAGTTCGTCATGGGCATAACTTCCCGACACCGGACCGAGGAGAACGAGGGTCAGCGCCGCCAGGGACCCGGCCAGTGCGCGGATCACCCCGCGCCAAGAACCACTCATCTGCTCAGTGTAGGAAACGGCCACGACGCGCCTCGACGCGCGCGGCTCAGAAGCCCGACTCCGTCTGCTTGGGGTAGTAGCGGGCGTACTTGCGCACGTAGTTGGCCTTGGCCGCGGCGACGTACATTTTGCGCTTGAACGAGTCCTTGGTGACCAAGGGGTGGAAGACGCCTTTGCGTGCGACCCGCTTGACCAAGTCCTTCTGGTCCGCATCGAGATAGCGGCGCAGCAGGAACATCGGCAACACGCAGTACAAAATCTCGTTGCGCACCACGACCTGCTCGTGCGGCTCACCCTGGATCAGGTCGGTGGTGATGAACTCGGCAACATTGGCGCCGGCCGCAGTGACATAGAAGTTGTTGCGACCGATCCGCGGGTTCATCTCGAAGAACTTCATCACGCCGTCACGCGGATCGAGCTTGACGTCGAAGTTGGCGAATCCTCGGTAGCCGACGTGCTGCAGGAACCGCCCTGCTTGATCCATCAACTCCGGGTACGCGGTGGTGATCATCGCGGCCGGGTTGCCGATGGCCAGCGGCTGATGCTCCTGCAGCAAGACCTGAGCTGTGGCCAGCAACGTCACCTCCCCGGAACCATCGACGTATGCCGTGATCGAGCGCATCGCGGTGTCGTCACCGGGAATGAGTTCTTGCACCACGAACCGGTCTCGAAAACCAGCACCTTTGACCCGTTCGAAGATCTCGACGAGCTCGGCTGCAGAGTCCACTTTGTAAATCTTGTTCTTGCCCTCGAACCGCAAGCCCTCGTATGCCGCGCCGACCGCCGGCTTGGCAACCACCGGGAACGTCAGATCGACGTCCCGCGGTGCCCACTGCGGGTCATCGGCCCCGGAGAAGTCTTGGATCAGGGTCCGCGGCGTCGGGATCCCGAGCTCGGCGCAGACCCGGTCGAACTCGATCTTGTCGGCGACCATGTCCAGCACGTTCTTGGTCACCGCCGGCACGACATACCACTGGGAGAGCCACTCCTCTTGGTCACTCAGCATCCGGGAAAACGAGTCGGCGTTGGACAGCAACAGAACCGGTCGGTCGGGGTTGGCACGCTTGCGCTTGCGTCCCTGGGCTTCGAGTTCGTTGAGCGTGTCCTGCCGCTCTGCGGTTTCACCCAACTCGATGGTCTCGATGAATTGGGAGTCGGCGATGGGACCGGCGACAACCCGGGAGATGATCGTGCTCTTGATGCCGTAGCGCTCACGGAAAGCTCGGGCCAAGGCGTAGATCCCGATGTCGGTGCCGAGCAGCACGACATCGAAGTCGGGGTCACTGCCAGCGGCTGCATCGGTGGCGCCCGCCTCGGTGTGGGGCAGGGCTTGCTGATCTTCGGGCACAGGGTTGGTCATGAGGCTCCAGGCTAGGCGCGTTCGCGTCGTGGGACACATTCGCGATGAGCCTACCGTCAGCGCCGCCTGCCATGAGGTTGTCGAGCGCTCGGCTGCGCGCGTTTGCCGCTTCCTTCAGTTGTGCTCTTGTGCTCTGGTGTTCACTTCTTGACCTTGCGTATCGCTTCAGCACGGCGCCGTGTCTATAAGAGGGCACCACGGTCGGCGACGATCTCCCCACCGAAAACCACGGTGCGGTCGATGGGCCGATCCATCACGGCCGATGTCACGCTCTCCGCGTCGATCAGATTGAGGTGAGCCGGGTCCCCGACATCGAGCCCGGGGCGGTCCAGAACCGACGTCAACCGCGTCAGGTTGCGATCCATGATGGCCGCGCCGCCCTGGGTGGCTACGGCGAGGCAGTGCTCAATCAGGTCGTCCGCTCGGAAGCCGCTGGTGAAGGCCAACTGCCAGGTGCGGTCCAGCATGTCGCCGTTGCCGTAGGGCGACCAGTAGTCGCGTTGCCCGTCTTGGCCCAACCCCACGCGAACTCCGGCGTCGGTCAGCGCCTGCACCGGTATGCCGCGCCCGCCGCCGGGAGCGACCGTGGCGGTGGCAACGTCTGCGTCGGCAAAGGCCTGCACGAGGCTAGCCACCTGAGACTCGGTGCCGTCCCACAGCCCGTAGCCGTGCGAGATCAAGACATTGCCCTCCATACCGAGGGCCTTGGTGCGTTCGATGATCAGCGCGGCGCTGAAGCGGCCGAGATCACTTGGTTCGTGTAGGTGAATGTCGACCGGGAGCTGGTATTGCTCGGCCAAGCCGAAAACCGTGTCGAGGTGCCGCACCGGGTCGCGGTCCAGACCGCAGGGGTCGATCCCGCCGACCACGTCCGCCCCGGCCCTGAGGGCATCTTCGAGGACCCGTGCCGAGCCGTCTTCACGGAGCAGCCCCGCCTGAGGGAAGGCGATGACCTGCATCTCGCACCGCCCTCGATGTGTCTCGCGGGCGGCCAGCACCGCTTCGAAGCGTTCAAGGCCGCAGTCCACGTCGACCTGGGCAGAACTTCGCACGCGAGTAACTCCGCGGGCGATCATCAGCCCGAGTGTGTCGCGCACACGCTGCGTGATCCCTACCTCGGCGTCACGCCAGTGGGCACGGTCATTGAGCATCATCGCCCAGACTCCGGGAGCACCGGTATGCGGACGGAAAGGAAGACCGAGCCGGGTGGAGTCCAGGTGCACGTGAACGTCGGCGAAGGTCGGCAATGCCAACCGGCCGCGGCCATCGATGGTGGGCTCGGTCGAGGTCGAGGTTTGCGCTGTCACGTCCTCGTCGGCGCCAGCCCCGTATGCCGACACCTCGGTGATGACACCATCGCGAACGCGGATATCGGACAAGAGGCCGCCCCACGGGCGGCACCGACGCACCAGGACTGAACCGGACGGCATACCGCGGCTTAGGCCTCCGGCCTCTCACTGCGGCCGCGGGCTGTGCGGGTGGACCGCTCAGCCTCGGCCGTGGCCTGGGCGGCTTCTTCACGGGCTCGTCGCAGCGCCTCGTTCGGGTCCTCCAGGTCGGGGATCTCTTGGTCGAAGCCCGAGCTGGGGCTCTCTGCGTCCTCGCGCAGCCCCGCCGACGGGGCGTCGAACGAGGAGTCGGCGGCCTGGCCACCGGCGCCACCAAGCGCTGAGCCGATGCCCGAGAGCGCCTTGGTCAGCTCGGCCGGAACAATCCACATCTTGTTGGACTCCCCTTGGGCGACCTGAGGCAGCATCTGCAGGTACTGGTAGGCCAACAGCTTGCTGTCCGGGTTGCCCTTATGGATAGCGTCGAAGACCTGCAAGATGGCTCGGGCTTCACCCTGGGCTTCGAGGATGGCCGCCTGCGCCGTGCCTTCAGCCCGCAGGATCTGTGCCTGCTTCTCGCCCTCGGCAGTCAGAATCTGAGATTGTTTGACCCCCTCGGCGTTCAAGATGGTGGCCCGCCGGTCGCGCTCGGCGCGCATCTGCTTCTCCATCGAATCCTGAACGCTGGCGGGCGGATCGATGGCCTTGAGCTCGACCCGGTTGACGCGGATGCCCCATCGGCCGGTCGCGTCGTCGAGGACTCCGCGCAGTTGACCGTTGATCTGATCCCGGCTGGTCAGCGTCTGCTCGAGATCGAGCGACCCGATGACGTTACGCAGCGTGGTGACGGTCAACTGCTCGATGCCGTGGATGTAGTTGGCGATCTCGTACGTCGCCGCCTTGGGGTCGGTGGGCTGGAAGTAGATCACGGTGTCGATGGACACGACCAGGTTGTCGCTGGTGATCACCGGCTGGGGCGGGAAGGAGACGACCTGCTCGCGGAGGTCGACGTTGGCCCGGGCCTTGTCGATGAATGGCACCAGGATGTGCAGCCCGGCGTCGAGAGTTCGGCTGTACCGGCCGAGCCGCTCAACGATGACCGCAGTGGCCTGCGGAACGATCCTGATGGCCTTAGCAATCGCCGTGGCGACGAACAAGATGAGCAGGAGCAGAACGACATACAAGGCAATCTGTGCCGGGTCGAGATCCATAATGTCGGGCTCCTTAGGTGTTGTCGGGCGCTTCTGCACTCACCACAGCGGTCGCACCATCAATACGAATGACGTTGACCATTTGTCCCGGGGTGAGTTCTTGGTCGGGCTCGGCGGCCCGCGCGGTCCACTCCTCGCCGCGCAGTTTGACCGTGCCGCTTCGGTCGGTCACGGCGCTGAGCACTTCGGCGCGTTGCCCAACATTGGCGTCGGCATTGGTCGTCGGAGGAGGGCCGGTCAGATTGAGCCGGCGCAGCAGTAGCGGGCGGAGCAGCGCGAGCAGCAGGACCGCGGTGATCACGAAGACGATGACTTGCACGGGGAACGGGACCCCCAAGAACGCGGCGACGGCGGCCACGAGCGCCGAACCGGCCAGCATGGTGAAGACCAAGTCCAACGAGGCAATCTCGATCAGGCCAAGGATCAACGCCGCGGCGGTCCACCACAACCACTGCGTTTCGCGTAACCACTCCATCGTCTGCCTCCTTCACTGCTCCCACTCATGGTAAGCCGCCCGGCTCGACTGCAAGCCAATGCCCTCGATGCTCGGTCACCTGATGGGCCATCCTTGCAAAGGAGTAAGTGTTCCTCCGTCACCGTGTCCACCACCCAGCACGCGCCGAACCACCGCCCACAGGCCAGCCCCCGGCTCGACAGTCGGAGGCGGGGCCTCGCTGGTGTTGCGTTGCCTATCTGGTGTTGCGTTGTCTATCTGGTGCTGCGTTACAAGAGCGCACCAGATGCACAGCGCAGCACTAGATCGCTCAGCAGGGCGCGACGGCTGGGTCTTACACGGAACCGCGTGCCTCGGTGAGGGAGGCGTCGAGAATGCTCAGACCTTCGCGGACTTCTTCGGCGCTCGAGGTCAGCGGTGGCACCAGGTGGATGCGGTTGTTCACGCTCAGGGGCAGCATTCCGCCGCGTCGACACGCACTCACGATTGCGGCCATCTCCGGACTGCTGGAGGGGTATGGCGCGAGCGGCGCCTTGGTGGATCGGTCGCGGACCAGTTCGATGGCCCAGAAGACGCCGGTGCCGCGCACGTCGCCGATCCATTCGTGTCGAGCTGCCATGTCGCTTAGGCCCGGTCTGAACACTTCTTCACCGAGGGCGGCTGCGTGCTCGATGAGATGGTCGTCTTCGAGTGTCTCGATCGTGGCAACAGCAGCCGCACATGCCAACGGGTGACCCGAATAAGTGAGGCCGCCGGGGTAGGCCCGGTCGTTGAACGTGCGATAGATCTCCTCGTTGATGGCTACCCCGCCGAGCGGGACATAGCCTGAGTTCACGCCTTTGGCGAAGGTGAGTAGGTCGGGCACGACCGGTGCATGATCGACGCCGAACCAGCGCCCACTGCGGCCGAAGCCGGCCATCACTTCATCGGCGACAAACACGATCCCGTGCTGGTCGCAGAGGTCGCGCACCCCCCGCAGATACCCCACTGGGGGGATCATGATCCCGGCGGTGCCGGGGATCGGCTCCAGGATGATCGCGGCAATCGTCGCTGGGCCTTCGAGGGCAATGACCTGCTCGAGGTGCTCCAGGGCCCGGTCGCACTCTTGTTGTTCGGTGTTGGCGTGGAAGGGGCTGCGGTAGAGGTACGGGCCGCAGAAGTGCACCGTACCGCTGCTCGCGGTGTCGCTGTCCCAGCGCCGCTGGTCACCGGTCATGTTGATCGCTAGGTGGGTGCCGCCGTGGTAGGAACGGTAGGTCGAGAGCACCTTGTGGCGACCGGTGTGCAGCCGAGCCATCCGGATCGCGTGCTCGTTGGCGTCGGCCCCACCATTGGTGAAGAACACCCGGTTCAGGTCCCCGGGAGTGTGCTTGGCGATCAGCCGGGCGGCCTCGGAGCGTGCAGCTGTGGCGTGCTGGGGTGCAACGGCGCACAGTAGCCCGGCTTGCTCTTGGACAGCGGCGACGATCCGCGGGTGCTGGTGCCCGAGGTTGGTGAACACCAACTGCGAAGAGAAGTCGAGCAACCGATTGCCCTCGCCATCCCACATATGGGAGCCCTGCGCCTTCGTGATCACCATCGGGTCCAGCGAGCCTTGCGCGGACCAGGAGTGGAAGACGTGCGCCCGATCAAGGTCGTAGGTGCGCTCGGCGTCGTGGGCGCTGGCAATCTCGTAGGCGCTGGCGGCGTCGGCGTCGGCGTCGGCGTTGGAGGGGGTGGTCTGGGTCTGTGGCGGCTCAGTCATTGCGAGGGAACCCTAGTTCGAGGCCGCCGGTGGGACGGGTGGCCGGGTCGATCCACCGGGAAGTGACGACCTTCCCCCTGGTGTAGAAGTGCACGCCCTCAGTGCCATGGGCGTGCGTGTCGCCGAACAGTGAGCGCTTCCACCCGCCGAACGAGTAGTAGGCGACAGGCACCGGGATCGGCACGTTCACGCCCACCATGCCGACCTGGACATCGTCCTCGAATCGCCGAGCCGCGCCACCGTCGCTGGTGAAGATCGCCGTGCCGTTGCCGTACGGGTTGTTGTTGATCAACGCCAGCGCGTCGTCGTAGGACGCTGCCCGGACCACCGAGAGCACGGGCCCGAATATCTCGTCCTGATAGATCACCATGTCCGGCGTGACGTGATCGAAGAGGGTGGGGCCCAACCAGTAGCCCGCCTCAGGGCCGCGGGACTGCACCTGCCGACCATCGACCACCACCGTAGCGCCGGCAGCTTCACCGGCATCGATAAAGGCTGCCACTCGGTCGCGGTGCGCGGCCGTGACCAGCGGGCCCATGTCGGCTTCCTTGCCCTCGCCCACGCCTGCACCCTTGCCCTTGCCCTTGCCCTTGCCCACGCCCACGCCCTCGCCTGCACCCTTGCCCTCGCCGTGGCTGTCGCCGCGTCCCTCGCCCGTGACTGCGCTGTCGCGGGCGCCTTCGCCCACCACCAAGGTGGCGGTGCGTTCCGCGATCCGGGAAACCAGGTCGTCACCGATCGGATCGACAGCGACGAGCACACTGATCGCCATGCACCGCTCCCCAGCGCTGCCATACCCCGCGTTCACTGCGGCATCTGCTGCCAAGTCGAGGTCTGCGTCCGGCAGGACCACCATGTGGTTCTTGGCGCCGCCCAGCGCCTGCACCCGTTTGCCACGCTGGCTGGCCTCCTCATAGACGTAGCGCGCGATGGGCGTGGACCCGACAAAACTAATGGCTGCGACCTCGGGCGAGCCCAGCAGCGCGTCGACGGCGACCTTGTCCCCCTGAAGCACGTTGAATACACCGTCGGGGAGGCCAGCTTCTTTCCACAACTGGGCCAGCCACAAAGCCGCGGAGGGATCCTTCTCGCTCGGTTTGAGGACCACGGTGTTCCCAGCGGCAATCGCCACCGGGAAGAACCACATCGGCACCATAGCCGGAAAGTTGAACGGGCTGATGATCCCGACCACTCCCAGGGGATCTCGCCGCGAATGCACGTTGACTCCGGTCGAGGCGCCGGCCGAGTGACCGCCCTTCAGCAGGTGCGAGATGCCGCAGGCGAACTCGACCACCTCCTGACCTCGGCCGATCTCGCCAAGGGCGTCACTGTGAACTTTGCCGTGCTCGGCGGTGATCAGCTCGGCCAACTCGCCCTTGCGAGAGTTGAGCAGCTCGCGGAAGGCGAACAGCACCTGGGTGCGCCGCGCGAGCGACGTCTTGCCCCAGGGGCCAGCCGCAGTCCGAGCAGCCGCAATGACGTGCTGTGCGTCGTCGGCGTCGGCGAGTGCCACTGCTCCGCTCACCTGACCGGTGGCGGGGTTGGTGACGTCCGCCGATTGGCCGGACCTTCCCGAGAAGGTCGTTCCGTTGGACCAGTGCGGGATGGCGGTGCTCATGGACGCTCCTTGGTATCGGCTGCCTCCATTCTGGCAACCGACACCGCAGATGTCAGGCCTGTGGCCCCGCCTCGCGCACCTTGTCGACCTGCGACATCGCTTCGCGCAGCTCATCCAGCCACTCCTGCGAGTGCTGGCCGACCAGCGTCACAGCCCAGGCGACGGCTTCGGAGCGTGAGCGGGCAACTCCGGCGTCGACCAGTGTGTCTAGCACTTGCCGCTCGGGCTGTCGCAACCGAGTCATCGTAGGGACGGCCAAGTGGGTGAACAGCATGTTCTCCGCACCCAACGATGCTCCCCAACTGACCGTGCGGCCATACCGGGCCTGGGCTTCGGCAGCGATGGCCACGCGATCCTCACGGGTGTCTTGACGCCAACGACTGATCCGGCCTTGGGCAGCGGCTGGCGACAGAGCGTCGTCGCCATTGGTGTCAGGCGAGAGTTCGCCTCGCACGACAATCTCCTCGCGGTCGACACTGATGGTGGGGGCTCCGGCGAACCACTCGCTGGGCAGTCGCCCAGCGAACCAATCGGCGGCGTCACTGGCGGGTGGGGGTTCGACATCGCGCCCGGAAAAGCCAGGGCCTCGTCGTCCGCGACCTCGGCTGCGGGGTCCTCCACCGCCATTACCTCGACCTCCGGGGCCTGCGCCGTTTGGACCTGGCCTGCCACGTCCGCGTCGACCGCGTCGGCCCTCGTGGGCGTGATGACCCTCCTCGGTTGGTGCCTGCTCGGCACCGTCTGCTGAATCTCTGTGTTCGGTGTTCATCTTTCCTCCTGGTTGATTACTTGATTACAGTATTACAACTAGGCCCCTAGATTTGTTCCATTACGTGCTCGGGGGTCGGTCGACCAATGCAGCAGAGGCCGTCAGGTTGTCGATGACCGCGGCGAGCATCTGGCGCAGCCGGGGTTGGTCATCCTCAGGTATGCCGCGCAGAGCCTGGTCTGGCGAATGCCTGGTCAGACCCGCACTACCAAGAAGCGGTTCGCCACGCAGCGGGAGACCGGAGGAACATCATCATGGCTGGGCTGACCAACGACGTCTGCATCGTGTTCCCGTCCATCTTGATGGTGCAGGAGAGCTTCCGGGTCCAGGTTGTTCAAGACGCTGGAGGCTCACCGAACACCATCGGCGAGGACGCCGCTCGTCGACGCTGGGAAAGCTATGGCGTCGTGACCACCTCGACCAATCAACTCATCGCGCAACTAGGCGTCGACTGGAGCACCGCAGACGGTGGGAAGCTCATCGCGATCAGGAAGTCATCTCCCACCTTGATGACATGTAGCCCCCGGGCGATAATTTCGAGGCCCCCGCTTCAACAATTGCGACGCGGATCGGCAACGTACGACTCACCAAGGAGAACCATGCACGCGGCGGCCCCGTAGGACCGCACCGGAGGACCTGCAGTCCTGCGCGTTGGACAGATAGTGACACCCGAGCCCGGCCCCGGCGAGGTGCGGATGGTGGTGAAAGCCGCCTCGGTCAACCTCGTCGACTTCATGTTGCGGCAAGGTCTGATGTCGATGAAGCAGCCCTTCCCCGTCACTCGACCCCGATCGCGTACGGAGCTGGCCGGGTTGACCGGGCCCATCTCGGCTACCAGAGACCGGAGGCTTGAAGCCGGCGCGGGATCGCCGTGACGCCCGCCGATGCGCCTTGGCCTGCTGACCGCGTCGGCGGCTTCTCGGCGTCAAGTGCTCTGGCGATGATGGCGAAGACCTGCCCGGTCTCGATCAGGAACGAGTCGTGGCCAAACGGCGACTCGATGGTGCTCAACTGGCGGCACGCGGGCGCTTGCGCAATCACAGCACCGTCAGCCGGGGTGAACAACCGGTCGCTGGAGACCACGGCTACCGTCAGCTCGGCGGTGATCCGGCGTAGCGCCGACTCCACCCCGCCACGCCCGCGGCCGATGTCGTGACTGTTCATGGCTTCGGTGAGCGCCACATAGGTGTTGGCGTCAAACCGTCGCACCAGCTTGCGGCCGTGGTGCTGCAGATAGGACTGCACGGCATACCGGCCACCAGCGGCAGGCTCCTCGCCCAGTTGTGGGCTGGCGCCGAAGCGGTCGTCGAAGTTGACGGCGGATCGGTATGTCGCATGGGCGATTTGGCGCGCAACTTCTAGGCCGTTGCGCGGGCCGGGGCCGGGATAGTAGTCCCCGCCGAGGTAGCCGGCATCGCCGCGAATGGCCTGCAGTTGCGGGGTGGACCAGCCGATTTGATCCGCCGTGGCGATCGCGCTGGTTGCCAGCGCCAAACATCGGCGCACGCGCCCCGGGTGGCCGGTGGCCCACTCCAGGGCGCGCATGCCGCCCATCGACCCGCCGATGATCGCAGCGAAACTGCCGACACCCAGCGCGTCGGCAAGCTTCACCTCGGCAGCGACCTGATCGCGGATCGTCAGGTGCGGAAAACTCGAGCCATAGGGCCGACCATCCGGTGCGGGGCTGCTCGGCCCGGTTGACCCCCGACATCCACCGAGCACGTTCGGCGCGATGACGCAGTAGCGGTCGGTGTCGAGCACCCGACCCGGCCCGATCAGGCCCGGCCACCACCCCGGGGTGGGCTGACCAGGACCGGCCTCACCCACGACATACCCATCGCCGGTGAGGGCGTGCAACACCAGGATCGCGTT
Source organism: Ornithinimicrobium sp. (assembly GCA_049649785.1). Taxonomy (GTDB): domain Bacteria; phylum Actinomycetota; class Actinomycetes; order Actinomycetales; family Dermatophilaceae; genus Ornithinicoccus. The sequence continues at coordinate 18,214 of JBARZG010000065.1, forward strand.
GTCGCGAGCCTCGTTCAGGCGACCCCAGGTGTGCACCGACATCCGTGCGTCAACAAGTGTCTGAGCTGATTCGGTGGTCAACGAACCGATCGAGACCGACCGCACGCGCGGTGGTGGAGACGCGCCCGCCTGGCCGCCCGACTCCGGTGATCCGGAGCTGGCGTCGGCATAGGCGGGCAGAGACATCAGGAGCCTTTGGCGGCGATGAATCCGGTGTCGAGGTCGGCCAGGATGTCGTCGATGTGCTCCAGGCCAACGGCTAAACGCACCAGACCGGGAGTCACGCCGGCGGCCAATTGGGCCTCGGGGGTCAACTGGGAGTGCGTGGTCGAGGCCGGGTGGATCACCAATGAGCGGACATCACCGATGTTGGCGACCAGCGAGTGCAGTTCCAAGGCGGATACGAACGCCTTTCCGGCCTCGGCGCCGCCAGCGATCTCGAACGCCAACACCGCACCGGCGCCGGCCGGCAGGTAGCGCTCGGCGCGCTCGTTGGAGGGGTGACCCGGCAGTGCGGCATACGCCACCGACTCGACCTGCTCGTGCTTCAGCAGCCAGTTGGCCACCGTGTTCGCGTTCTCGACGTGGCGCTCCACTCGCAGCGACAGCGTCTCCAACCCTTGAGCAATGAGGAAGGAGTTGAACGGCGAGGCCGCCGGTCCCAAGTCGCGCAACAACTGCACCCGAGCCTTGAGGATGTACGCCAGGTTGGCGCCCAACGCGCAACCGACACCCAAATCGCGGGCGTAGACCAGGCCGTTGTAACTCGGGTCCGGGGTGTTGAAGTTCGCGAACCGCTCCGGGTCACCGGCGAAGTCGAAGTTGCCACTGTCGACGATGACGCCGCCGATGGACGTGCCGTGGCCACCGATGTACTTGGTGGCGGAGTGCACCACGATGTCGGCCCCGTGCTCAATCGGGCGGCACAGGTAGGGCGTGGCGACGGTGTTGTCCAGAATGAGCGGGACACCGACCTCGTGCGCGGCGTCGGCAATCGGGGTGATGTCGAAGACGTCCGAGCTCGGGTTCGAGATGGTCTCACCAAAGAACGCCTTGGTGCGTTCGTTGCTGGCGTCCTTCCACTGCTGCGGGTCGGTCGGGTCCTCCACGAAGGTGACCTCGATGCCGAGCTTGGGCAGCGTGTGCGCAAACAGATTTTGCGTGCCACCGTACAGGCTGGGGGAGGACACGATGTGATCGCCGGCCTCGGCGACGTTCAGGACGGCGAGGGTCACGGCGGACTGCCCGGAGGCTACGACGAGCGCCCCGACACCACCTTCAAGGTCGGCGATCCGATTCTCGATCACCTCCGTGGTGGGGTTGGTGATCCGGGTATAGATCGGGCCGAGTTCGGACAACGCGAACCGGTTCGCGGCCTGCTCGGCGTTGTCGAAGACGTATGAGGTGGTTTGGTAGATCGGCAGCGCGCGGGCGCCGGTGGCCGGGTCGGGTGTTTGACCGGCGTGGATCTGGCGGGTGGAAAAAGACCAAGACATGGGTGACTCCAAGGTGTTAGGGCTATCGAATGATCGAGGCCGCTCGGGGCGGAATGTGCGGGTAGCAACGCGAGCGAGGCGCTCGCCGGGGCGCTGAATCGAGGCCCGCGAGGGGCCGCTGCCTCAGCGGCAACACATTCGGAGGGTCACGTGGATCTCCTCGGTCGGCAGACGCATACCTGAAGTACACCACCCGGCTTCGACCGAAGTCAATTCGTCAGAGCGGGGTTCTAACAGGATGTGAACGAAGATTACGTTTACTCAGACCATGATGACGAAGAATCCTCGGATTCCTAACTGAGAACAGGTCCGCCATCCAGCGAATCGAGGTCGTAACGGTTCATCCCTTCGGGGTGCACCGTCCACAGGTTGCTATTAATCACCAGGGTGCGCTCGGTGGCAGGTGACCAACCGCGCGCAGAATCATTGGTAGGCAGCCGCTTTCCCTCGATCAGCTCATCACCTTCGATCGAACCAGTCACGACCCCGGCGAACTCGCGCATACCGGGCTCTAGCCCCGCGCATACATCGTCGTTGCCTTCGCCTTCGCACTCCCAGATCGCGTTGCCATAGATCTCAGCAGGCACGAAGAACTGCCCGGTCGGCGCCCACGCGGTGAAGGCGCGGTGATCCCACTCGACCGGCGAATAGCCACCGGGCCAGGTCAACTGGTCCACCCGGCGCGGGTCGCTGAGATCACTGATGTCGAACAGCGAAGCCTGCAACCCCTCCTCCATCCCGGTCTCGGTGTCCGCTTCCTGACCGACGCCGAGCAGATAGCCCTCACCCGACGGATGCAAGTATGCGGAGTAGCCAGGAATCTTCAGCTCCCCCATGACCATTGGCGCGGTCGGGTCGGAGGTGTCGACCAGATAGAGCGGGTCGGTCTGCCGGAAGGTGACAATCGCGGCAAGATCCGGGCTGAGGTAGCGTACCGACTTGATCTGCTCGGTCACGCCCAGTCCGTCCACCACGCCGGTCATCAGCAGTTCGTCACCCTCCTCGGCCAGCATCACCAACGCCGACTCCGAGTCCTCGCCACTGCTCCACGCCGGCTCGCTCGTCGTGGCCACGCGGATGACTCCCTCGCGCTCGCTGAGTGCGAACTGGTTGACCAGGGTGCCCTTGACCCGCCCCGACGCCACATAGTCGGTCTCCTCGGGGTCGGAGATGTCGAAGGAGTGCAGCGCGGTGCTGACCTCGCCGTCTGGGCGCATGTCGTCAAACTGTGTGGCCCACTCACCCCACGGACTGGTGGCCACGATGAGCCGGTCGGTGGAGGCGTAGACCGTCTCGCCGCTGGCCACCAACGAAACGGTAGAGGTGGGCCCGACCCCCTGGATGTCGGGCCCACCAGTCGAGGCGTCTAAGGTCACGACGCTCACAGTTGACAGTCCGCTGAAATCTCCCGGCCGGTGCACGTCTGCGCAGTCGCTCAGTTGCTGCACGCCGCCGCGCGATTGGCCGGCGTCGATAGTCTCCAGGTGCGGCACCCAATCGTCGATCGTGGATTCTTCGATAATCGTGCGGTTGGCCTCGGCGGCATCGCGCTCGGCAAAGAGTGACCCATTGCGGGGAGCTGTGAATCGCAAGCCGCTGGGCTCGCTCTGCATCACCAGGCGCACACTGTCGCCGATCATTCGTGCCGAACGGTAGGAACCCTCGATCCTTGTCGAGCCCAGCAGGTCAGGGGCTGCCAGGTCGCTGATGTCGAGCCGGCTGATCGTGGTGCGTGCAGCGCCGCCGCCGTAGCCGCCGTCAGACAACATCATGTCCTCGGCGAATCCGTCCGCACCGTCAGAATCCCAGTCTTCGCTACCCCCCTCCGGCCAGAAGGGCCCAGTGTCGACAACTCCGGAGGACAACACCAACAACGTGTCGCCGTTCAGCAGCAACTCGGCGTTGTAGGCCCCTGGTGCGATCTTGCTGAGCGGGAGCGATGACACAACCTCGGCTGACTCGGCGTCCACGAACTGCAGACGGTCCTGGATGAGCGCAGCGATGATCGAGCCGTCCGTTTTGACCCGATCTGCCTCGTCGACGCCGCGCTCCTGGTTGTTGGTGCCGGAGAACTTAGTACCCTCTTCCTGGCCCCTCGGTGCTGCCACGCCTTGGTCGAGACTCAATCCTGTCGAAGAGTCGCCGCCAGCCTCCGCGGAGTTGCTATCACCGGCCGCATCGCCCGACTCGGCGATCGCCGAGTCGTCCGTGTCGCCGTCATAACCCGAGACCAAGCCGTACGGCCCGACCATCTCAAGCGCGCCTTCGACGTAGTAGTCGCGCAATTCGTCGCAGTCGGTGAACGGCGTAATCGACACTGCCCCGGTCGTCGTGATGATCGGAGCGCCAGTCGTATCAACGCTGCACCCGGCGGCGAGCAGCGGGATCGCGAGGAGGGCGGGTAGGTGTCGCATGGCGATCACTCCAATGGCGGACGGTGCGGACGGATGGTCACTGATGTGGGTATGACGTGAATCACATCCGTCCGGTTCCACCGGATTGCAGCACCCATACACAGGCAGAAGAAGCCTCCGCTGAGGAACCTGCTGCTCGGGTTATGGCGCATCGAACATGGATCCCATGTGCTGGCGTTGACCCTTCCGCCCCGGCCGTGGCGGCTTGCGCCGCCAGGACCTGGAGGCCGAGCAACTGGCGCCGGTCAGTAGCCGATCGGTCCCCGGAGCAGGATCCTCAAACTATTCACTGCCATGGATTTGATAAGACTGATGCCAGTTGCGTCGAAGTCGCGCCGAGCGCCTGCGCCGACTGTCCCATTTCCAGCGAAAATTTGACGCTCTACCGGTCGAC
>JBARZG010000066.1:0-13345 GCA_049649785.1 Ornithinimicrobium sp.
CTCCCCCGACCGGCGTCGCGCGACCCAAAGTCGTACCGTGGTGCACGCCAGTTCAGACCCACGACGCAGGAGGTAGCAACCATGAGCCAGATCGCCGTGACGACTCAGGACACCCAGATCAGCCTCGAGGTCGCCGATTCCGGCGGGAGTGGCCGACCGGTCGTGCTGATTCACGGTTGGCCGATGAGCCACCAGTCGTGGTCCCAGCAAGTTCCCGCTCTGGAGCGGGCGGGTTATCGGGTGGTGGCCTACGATCGTCGCGGCTTCGGCAACTCCGACAAGCCGGCCAGCGGATACGACTACGACACGCTGGCCGACGACTTGGCCGGTGTCTTGGCAGACTTGGATCTGCAGGACGTGACGCTCGTCGGCTTCTCGATGGGCGGCGGCGAAGTCGCCCGCTATGTCGCACGCCATGGCGAAGATCGCCTGCGCAGCATCGTCTTCGCAGCCGCCGTGCCGCCGTTCTTGCTGTCGACCGACGACAACCCGCAGGGTCCGCTTGACCGCGAGGGCGCCGACGGTATGAAGCAGGGCGTGCGTGAAGGCGGGGAGGACTTCTACGCCGAGTTCACGACGAACTTCTTCACCGCTGGCGAGAACCTGAAGGTGAGCGAGGAGCAGTTGGCCGACGCTCGCCGTCTGTGCGCACAAGCCGACGAAACCGCAGCTGTGGAGTGCATTGAGGCCTTCGCGGCGACGGACTTCCGTGACGACCTCACTCACGTCAGCGTGCCGACCTTGGTGATTCACGGATCAGCCGACGGGATCGTGCCTTTTGAGAACTCCGGGATGCGCACCGCCGAGGCCATTGAGGGCACGCGGGTTCACGTGATCGACCAGGGTCCGCACGGGATCAACGTCTCGCATGCCGCGGAGTTCAACCTGGGACTGCTCAGCTTCTTGGAGGACTGAGCGAGCGCTTACCCCTCTCCGCCTGCGAAAACTCAGGCCCACCGATCGCGGATGCGCACACCGTTCACCGTAGAAGATGGCAGACGGCCAGCCCCGACGATGGCTGGGGTTCCCGGCGAGTTCATACCGCCACCGGCTGGTGGACGACGTTGCGCCATACAATGCCGCGACGTTCGGGGTTGGCCAGCCGCTACCCCGAGGGTCACGGTCGAGGCCGCAGCCCTCTACGTGGACCAAGACTGATTGCGACATCCGTCCTTGCCTCGGCTGGATTAGACCTGTGCTTGCATCTCATCGAGCACGACCACGGCTCGGCAGTGGCGATGAACGCCGCGCGTGCCGCAGTCATGCCGATCATCCGACCCGGTGGTTAGGCATCGTTCGTCGAGCCCCAGGCCCCGCGGCCCGCGCCGATCCGGCGGTGACCACGAGCTCAACCAAGCAGGCTGTGCCGGATCAAACCGTGCAATGTGACCAGCCCGTCTTTGGATAGCACCGACTCGGCGTGACCTTGCAGGCTTGCGACGTGTCTGCCGCGCAGCCCGACGACCGCATCGTGAATCGAATCGGTCGCAACCTCTAGAGCCGCGCTCCCCTCGCTGGCCTGCAGCACCGGAGCAGACTCGCCGGGCCGAGCGACAAAGGTGTTGTAAAAACCGATCCTGGCCGCAGTGCCCCACAGGCCAACGGGGATCTGCACGCCTTGATTGGGGCGCTGCAGCTTCTCGATCTGCAGACCGGTCAGGGACGCCAGCACCTGGTGGCTCAGGCAGACCGCGAGCAACGGGAGGTCAGCATCCAACCGTGCTTGCATCAAAGCGCGTATCGCCACCATCCGCTGCTCGCTGGTGTCCTGCGGGTCACCCGGTCCGGGCCCGAAGAGCACCACATCGAAAGCGCCCAGATCCTCAGCCCGCACCTCACTCCACCGGCGGACCTCAGCGATCATCCCGAAGTGGCGCACTTGGTGGGCCAGCATGTGGGTCCACATATCCTCGGCGTCAACGATCAACACCGTGCACCCAGCCAGATCTGGGTCAGGCTGTTCGGCTTGCGGAGAGAGCCAAAATGCCGAGAGTCCTTCGTTGCGCTCGGCCAGAGCCTCGGCGACCCCCTCGAGGTCAACCAGCTGCACGGCATACGCCAACTCGCGTCGGGGTCGCAGGCCGAGGGCAGCAAGCATGCCGCTGGCCTTGGCGGTGGTCTCGGCCACCTCGGACACCGGGTCGCTGTGCCGCACCAACGTCGCCCCGGCGCTGATCTTGACGACGCCCTCGCCATAGATGTGGGCGGTGCGGATCAAGATTGGGGCGTCCAGGTTCTCCACACCGTCGGCGTCTCGCTCGAGCAACGCAAGCACGCCGGCGTAGTACCCGCGGCCAGCCTCCTCATACCGCTTGATGACGGTGCAGGCGTTCTCCATCGGAGACCCGGTGACGGTCGGGGCGAACATGGTCAGCCGCAACACGTCGCGTGGGTCGGACTCGGCCCGTCCGTCGAGCAGGTATTCAGTATGCGTCAGGTGGGCCATCTGCTTGAGGTACGGCCCCGTAATCCGGCCGCCATGGGTGCAGATTTGCGCCATCATCTTCATCTCTTCATCCACGACCATGAAGAGCTCTTCGGTCTCCTTGGTGTCTTTGATGAATGCTCGGAAGTTGGGCTCGACCTCGGCTTCATCCTCGGGGTGTCGGAAGGTGCCCGAGATCGGGTTCATCCGCACCCGCCCCTCCTGCACACTCACATGCCGCTCCGGGGTCGCGCCGACCAGCGTGTGTCCGGGAGTATGCACGGCAAACGTCCAGTAGGCGCCGCGCTCGTCGGTCAACAAGGTGCGCAACCAGGTCAACGCAGCGTGCGCCGGCGGCACTTCAATGCGGCCCAGCACGTCTCGGCGGATCACAAAATTGGCGCCCTCACCGTTTCCGATTTCGTCCTCGATCACGCGCTCGACGACTGCTGCGTAGTCCTCGTCATCGACGCTGAAGCGCTCATCGTGGACCATCAATTCGTCGGCAGGGAGCCCGGCCACGGACAGCGCCACCAACAAGTGGTCCAGCTCGACCCGCTCGTATGAGGTGGCAGCCAACACCCGAAGTGGCGTGTCATCGTTGCGGGCGTCAAAGCCGCGCTCGGCAATTTGGCGGAACGGGACGAGGGTTAAGATCGGCAGGCCTTCCCGAGCCGGCGGAATGTGAGCCAGGAGGTCGATATCGGTGACCTCCCCCACGACGACCTCGGCCGCATCGTGGCCTTCGCGGATCAAAATTGCCCACGACTGCCCGATTGGGTCGGCGAGGACAGCGTCGAGCAGCGGGTAGGTCACGGGCATGGCGTCAGTCTGCCATCGCCGCGCGGGAGGATGAGCCTATAGACGCGACGCTGGGGACGGTCTAGATTGCGCTGAACGGGACACGGATTCCGCAGCACAGAAACACTGGTGGGCCCCATGGTCGGCAAGATTGCCGCGAGCATGAAGGCCAGCGCGTCGCAGGAGCGAGCGGCTGGGCAAGAACTGCATCACATCACCCTCGGCCCCGGGCCGGACGTCGAAGCAGAATGGCTGGCGGCAGGCTTGGTGCTGCCGAATGTGGACGCCATCCGGACGTATCGGATCGGGCGGGTGCGACGCCAACTGATCGTGATGGGCTACGACGGCGCCATCTTGCGAGACCCGATGAACGTCCGGTATGCCACCGACTCGACCAACATGCAGGTCTGGGTGATGCACAATCCGGCCAGGTATGCCTGGGTGGGCGCCGACGGTTCGGTCATCGTGTGGGAGTTCGCCAATTGTGAGTTCTTATCTGGTCACAACGCGATCATCGATGAGGTCCGGCCGGCGATCAGCTCGTTCTTTTTCTTGGCCGGCCCCCTATATCGCCAACGTGCCCAAGCGTGGACCGACGAGATCCTCAGCGTGATCCGTGCCCACGCGGGCATTCGGCCCCGCATCGCGGTCGACACCGCTCGACCGATCGAAGTGCAGATGCTGATCGCCGCGGGTATCGAGTTAGGCGATGGCACCGAGATGATGGAGATGGCGCGATCCATCAAGAGCGACGATGAAATCCGCGCGATGCGCTGCTCGATCGCAGCGTGTGAGACAACGATGGGCGAGATGCGGGAGGCGATGACTCCGGGTATGACGGAGCGCCACCTCTGGTCTCTGCTGCACGCGGGCAATATACGTCGCGGTGGAGAGTGGATCGAGACCCAAATCCTGTCGTCGGGCCCACGCACCAATCCGTGGATGCAAGAGGCCAGCAGCCGGGTGATCCAGAACGGCGACATGGTCGGCTATGACACCGACCTGGTCGGCAGCTACGGGATGATGTGCGACATTTCGCGGACCTGGGTGGCCGGCGACGCGAAGCCCACCGCGACCCAACGTGGGTTGCATGCGCTGGCGCAGGAGCAGATCGAGCGCAACCATCAACTCCTCATACCTGGTGGCAGTTTTCGGGAGATTTGCGAGGCGACGTGGATGCCGGCGGTCGATGAATACCGGCACTACTCGGTCAGCTGTCATGGGGTCGGCCAGTGCGACGAATACCCCGAGATCGTGCTGCCCAACCAGTGGGAATCGGTGGGCTATGACGGAGTCCTCGAAGTCAGCATGGTCCTGACGACCGAGGCGTATGTGGGGTCACGCTACGGAGGCGAGGGCGTGAAGTTGGAAGAGCAGTATCTGGTCACCGAGACCGGTCCCGAGAGGTTGTCGAACTACCCGATTGATCTCCGTTAGCTCCTGCTGGCCTTCGTCGAATCCGACGAAGGCCAGGTCAGGTGCTACAACTTATTCGCCGGGGGCTTGCTCAGCGGGTGCTGGGGCGGGAGCCGGGGCAGGCTCTGGCTGTTCGGCGGGAGCTGGTGCCTCTTCTTCGCTCTCTGACTCAGCCGGTGCCGGGTCCTCCTGATCGGGTGCCTGCTCGTCAGAATCCTCCGGCGCCGGCACATCCGCAGGGTCTTCCTGCTGTGGCTGATCCTCATTCTGTTGCCACGGATCGTCTGCGTCGCTGCCACTGCTCGAGTCGGTAACCTCAGCGCCGAGGCCGGAGAATGTCGTCCCTACCTCGGTGTCACTGGTCCCACCGGTATAGGTGGACACCGCACGGCCCGTCGTCAGCTCAAAGGCCAGGATGATGGCCATGGTGACGCCGAATAACGCCGCGGACACGGCAGCGATGCGCTTCCACGGCAGACCTCGCGAGACATCTACCCAAGACTCGTCATCCCCTGAGGCCTTGGTGGGCTCGAGGGCATCGGCCGGGTCGATGGGGTCGGGCTCAGCCGACGTGTGCGGGGTCGAGGCACCAATCAACACGGTGTCCTGCGCACGCGCTTTACGCTTCGAGGCCAGTGCCTTGGCCGCGGCAACTCGTTCCTTCGTGACCCGCATCGAGTGGGCGTAGACGGCACCACCGATGGTGATGCACAAACTACCCATCGCAGCGCCAACGAGCGTCCCGGCCGCGCCGAGACTCGACAACACCACGGCGGCGGACACCGCCCCCAATGCTGCTCCCGCGGAGTTGAACCAGTTGATTTCCAGACGTTCTTTTTCTTGCGTACTCACTGCCTTAACTATTCGCTTCACAAACGCCGGAATCAAGCCACCGCGCGGTGGCTGTGCTCACCGGGTGAGCAAGGTCTCACCCGGCCCCACGGTTCCTGAGTGCCGGCTGGCAGTCAGCAAAACGAGGCCTGCATATTGACAGATCCATCGATGCATGGCGATAATTCAACGCATGAGGAATACTGCGGTGTCAGTGGAGGACCTGCGGGTGGTGCGCGGCAAGCGCACCGTGCTCTCCGCGCTTGATTGCGAGTTGCCCAGCGGGCAGATCACCGGCCTACTGGGCCCATCTGGGTGCGGCAAGTCCACCTTGATCCGATCGATCGTCGGCGTTCAGAAAGTGGAGTCCGGCACGGTGACCGTCCTTGGTGAGCCGGCCGGGTCGGCTGGGCTGCGCGACCGCGTCGGCTATGTGACCCAGGCTCCCAGCGTGTATGGGAACCTCTCGGTCGCCGACAACGTGGCCTTCTTTGCCCGGGTCCTCGGTGCACCGGCAGACGATGTCGACACTGTGATCGAGCAAGTCGGCCTCAGCTCGCATCGAGGCTCACTCACCGCGACCCTGTCCGGGGGCCAACTCAGCCGAGCGTCCTTGGCGGTGGCCCTGCTCGGAAATCCACCATTGCTGTTGCTGGACGAGCCGACAGTCGGCCTCGACCCCGTCTTGCGGGTCGATCTATGGGACATGTTCCGCACCCTGGCGCAAGCAGGCTCAACCCTGCTGATCTCCAGCCACGTGATGGACGAGGCCGGGTGGTGCGACCAATTGTTGCTGATGCGTGAGGGTCAGATCCTGGCTTCGGACACCCCGGAAGCGTTGTGTCACACGAGCGGCAGCGACAACGTTGGAGATGCCTTCCTGACCTTGATTCGCGACGCTGACGGGAGCGAGAAATGAGCCCTCGAATCACTGCGGCCATCGCTGTGCGCGTGCTGCAGCAGTTGCGCCACGACCGGCGCACCGTGGCACTGCTGTTAGTCGTTCCTTGTCTGCTGATGACGCTGTTGTGGTGGATCTACATCGACTCACCGCAAGTCTTCGATCAGGTAGGCGGGCCGCTGCTGGTGGTTTTCCCATTCACCATCATGTTCCTGATCACCTCGGTGACGACCTTGGCAGAACGCACCTCGGGCACCCTGGAGCGATTGTTGGCCATGCCGATGAACAAGGTCGACTTCTTGCTCGGATATGCGCTGGCGTTCGCCGTCGTAGCGGTGGCCCAGTCGGCCCTAACGTCGGCGTTGGCCGTGTGGCTGCTCGATCTGTCCGTCGCTGGCAGTGTGCTGAGTTTGATGGTGATTGCGGTGCTCAACTCTGTCCTCGGGACCGCTTTGGGGCTCTTGGTCTCGGCGTTTGCCCAGACCGACTTCCAAGCAGTGCAGTTCATGCCGGCATTCGTGGTGCCGCAGATCTTGTTATGCGGGCTGATTGCCCCCCGCGACCAGTTGCCGGACGTGCTGCACGCCATCTCAGCCGTGCTGCCGCTCTCCTACTCCGTGGATGCCATCAACGACGTGACGGCCGACCCAACGTGGACCGCCGATCTGACCCTCAATGCCCTGATCGTGACGGCCTTTGCGCTGGGCGCCTTGATCCTCGGGGCGGCAACCCTGCGCCGACGCTCGGGTTAGGCCCAGGCAGACAGCCCAGTTGAGCGCGAAGTTGCGCCCCAATCGGCCCAGTTGAGCGCGACGTTGCGCCCCGTTCCGCCCAGTTGAGCGCGAAGTTGCGCACCCCTGAACAGCAACTCCGCGCTCAAAATACGAGGTGCCCGACAACTTCCAGCGCAAGCCGTCATCTCAGCACACAACTCCGCGCTCAACGCTGTGAAAACCTCAACAAGTCCGCGCTCAAAGGCGTGAAACCCTCGACAACTTCGTGCTCAACCGGGTGGTGGCCGGGTGGCTAGTGGGTGACAGCGCCGTGTGCGGCGGAGCCGACGAGCCGGGCGTACTTGGCCAAGACTCCTCGGCGGGCTCGCTCCGGCCGGTCGGGGGCGCTCCAGTTTTCGCGCCGCGTCGACAACTCCTGCTCGTCGACGTGGAGATCGAGCGTTCCCTCGGCGACGTTCAACTCGATCTCATCCCCGTCTTCAATCAGCCCGATCGGCCCCCCGTCGACTGCCTCCGGGGCGATGTGCCCGACACACAGGCCGGTTGTTCCGCCGGAGAACCGGCCGTCGGTGATCAACAACACGTCTTTGCCCAAGCCGGCCCCCTTGATTGCGCCGGTAATGGCCAACATTTCGCGCATACCGGGCCCGCCGCGTGGTCCCTCGCGCCGGATCACGACGACGTCGCCGGCAGCAATCGTGCCGTCTTCGAGCGCATCCATGGCCAGCCGCTCGCCGTCGAACACCCGCGCGGTGCCGGTGAAGACATCCGAGTCGAAACCGGCCGACTTCACCACCGCCCCCTCGGGCGCCAGCGACCCGTTGAGAATCGTGAGACCCCCGGTGGCATGGATCGGGTTGCTCATCTCGCGCAGCACCGTGCCGTCCAGCTGCGGAGGCTTCAGCTCGGCCAGGTTCTCGGCCAGCGTCTTGCCGGTGACCGTCATCGCGCTGCCGTGCAGCAGGTCCGCGTCCAGCAGGGCCTGCATCACTACTGGTATGCCGCCGATCCGGTCGATATCTGTCATCACGTGAGAGCCGAACGGTTTCACATCGGCCAGGTGCGGCACCTGGACGCCGACCCGTGCGAAGTCATCCAGCGTCAGTTCGACCTCGGCCTCGTTGGCGATCGCTAACAAGTGCAGGACCGCGTTGGTCGACCCGCCAAGGGCCATCACCACAGCGATGGCGTTTTCGAACGCCGCCTTGGTCAGGATTTGCCGTGCGGTGAGACCCCTGCGCAGCATCTCAACGACCGCTTGACCGGACTTGCGCGCGATGCCATCCCGGCGTCGATCAGTGGCAGGGGGCGCGGCCGACCCGGGCAGCGCCATACCAAGGGCTTCCGCGGCGGCGGCCATCGTGTTGGCGGTGTACATCCCGCCGCACGCGCCTTCGCCGGGGCAGATCGCCCGCTCGATCGCATCGACATCCTCTCGGGACATCAAACCCCGCGAGCAGGCACCGACCGCCTCGAAGGCATCGATGATCGTGACCTCACGGCTGGACCCGTCGGAGAGCTTGGCCTGACCCGGCAGGATCGAGCCGGCATACACAAACACGGAAGCGAGGTCGAGCCGTGCCGCCGCCATCAGCATTCCTGGCAACGACTTGTCGCAGCCGGCCAACAACACCGAGCCGTCCAACCGCTCGGCACCCATCACTGTTTCGACCGAGTCCGCGATCACCTCGCGGGAGACCAGCGAGAAGTGCATCCCCTCGTGCCCCATGGAGATGCCGTCCGAGACCGAAATCGTGCCGAACTCCAGCGGGTAACCGCCAGCAGCATGCACGCCGTCCTTGACCGACTGGGCCAGCCGATCCAACGGCAGGTTGCATGGCGTGATTTCGTTCCAGGAACTGCCGACGCCGATTTGCGGCTTGACCCAGTCCTCGTCGCCCATGCCCACGGCGCGCAACATGCCACGCGCCGCGGTGCGCTCGAGGCCGTCAGTAACGTCGCGGCTGCGCGGCTTGATGTCAGGCTCCGCGGTGCCTCCGAGCCCATCAGTGACATCGCGACTTTGGGGCTTGATGTCAACGCCGCCGGCACCAGATGCGGCGCCAGCTGGGATGGGCTCGGTCTCGCTCATCTGGCAGCTGACCCCTCGGTGTAGTCGTCGTCGTCGGAGCGAACCCAGGCCATCATCCCGCGCAGATCGCGCCCCGTTTGCTCAATCGGGTGTGCCGCACCCACTTCGCGCAACTTCTTGAACTCCGGAGCGCCAGCCTCTTGGTCATCGATGAAGCGTCGCGCAAAGGACCCGTTGCGGACATCCTCTAAGACGGCCTGCATGTTCTCTTTGACCCGGTCGTCGACGACTCTTGGCCCGGAAACGTAGTCGCCGTACTCGGCCGTGTCGCTAACCGACCAACGCTGCTTGGCGATGCCTCCCTCATACATCAAGTCGACGATGAGCTTGACCTCATGCAGGCACTCAAAGTAGGCGACTTCTGGCTGATAGCCAGCCTCGGTCAACGTCTCGAAGCCCTTCATGATCAGCGAGGACAGCCCGCCACACAACACCGCCTGCTCACCGAACAGGTCGGTCTCGGTCTCCTCGGCGAAGGTGGTCTTGATGCCACCGGCGCGCAGCCCGCCGATCGCCGCCGCATACGACAGCGCCAGGTCCCAGGCGTGCCCGCTGGAGTCCTGCTCCACCGCGACGAGCACCGGCACGCCGCGACCGTCGACATACTCGCGACGCACTAGGTGGCCGGGGCCCTTGGGGGCAACCATGCAGACGTCGACATTGCTCGGCGCCGTGATGTAGCCAAAGCGCACGTTGAGGCCATGCCCGAAGAACAATGCGTCGCCGTCCTCCAGGTTCGGTTCGACCGACTCAGCGTAGACGTGTCGAGCCACATGGTCGGGCACCAGCAGCATGATCAGGTCGGCCTCTTGGCAGGCAACCTCGGGTGTGGTGACGCGCAGCCCCTCGGCCTCGGCCTTGGCCCGTGAGGCACTGCCTTCCTTGAGCCCGACACGGACATCGACCCCCGAGTCGCGCAGCGACAACGCGTGAGCGTGGCCCTGGCTGCCGTAGCCGAGAACGGCCACCGCACGGTCTTGGATGAGGCTCATATCGGCGTCGTCGTCGTAATACATCTTGGCCATGGACGGCAGTGCTCCTCGGGTTCGGCGTCAGTGCAGGTATGCGGTGTCAGTGCGGCAATAGCGTATTGGTTCTTAGCCCCAGGCGGCAGCCATAGCGCCGACCGGTTTGGGGCCGTTGTCGTTGATTGCCCACAGTCGTTCGCGGATCGAGGCGGCATCCTCCAACTCCTCGATGTGGATGACCTCGATGAGTTTGTCCAACTGGCTGGTCACCCGGTGCAACTGCTCCTCGCCCACGTTGACGACGATCGTCATTCGGGAGACCTTCGGATCCTCGGTGGGGCCAACGACCAAATGATCGATGTTGAAGCTGCGCCGCGCGAACAGCACGGACACCCGCGCCAACACTCCGGGGTTGTTCTCGACCAGGACGGACAATGCATGGCGGCTCATCGGAGTCACCTTTCGGTTGGGTTGCGCGGTCAGGTGTGAGACTTCGGTCGGGGGTGCCTTCACTGCATACCGGCTGCACACCGGCAGGTCTTCGAAGGTGTCGCTGCGCTCGCGGGCTTCGCGGCGCTCGGTGGGCGAGGGCAGCGTATGGATACTCATTCGTCATCCTCGAAGTTGGGCGCCATTTCGCGCGCGTACTGGATCGCGTCGTTGCTGGTGCCGGCCGGGACCATCGGCCACACCATCGCATCCTGATGCACTCGGAAGTCGATGACGACGGGCTGGTCGTTGATCTCCATGGCTCTCTCGATGGTGGCATCGACATCGGCCGGGTTGTCGCAGCGCAGACCGGCGCAGCCGTAGGCCTGGGCCAGCATGACAAAGTCGGGCACCTGCATCGAGTCCAGTCGTGAGGCGCTGTAACGCTCGGCGAAGAACAGCGTCTGCCACTGGCGCACCATGCCCAGGGCCGCGTTGTTGATGATGGCCACCTTGATCGGGATGCCCTCGACCGCGCAGGTTGCCAACTCTTGGTTGGTCATCTGGAAGCAGCCATCGCCGTCGATCGCCCAGACGGTGCTGTCCGGGCAGCCGACCTTGGCTCCCATAGCGGCTGGGACGGCATACCCCATCGTGCCCAGGCCGCCGGAGTTGAGCCAGGCGCGGGGGCGCTCGTACTTCACGAACTGGCTGGCCCACATCTGGTGTTGCCCGACACCAGAGGTGTAAATCGCCTGGGGTCCGGCGATCTCACCGAGCCGCTCGATGACGTATTGCGGGGCGAGCGAGCCGTCCGCCGGGGTGTCGTAGCCCGCCGGGTACTTCGCCTTCCAGCGCACGCAGTTATCGACCCAGTCGTGGTAATCCGGCTCGTCACCCCTGGATGTGCGAGACGTGAACTCGCTGATCAGCGCCGTGATGGTGATCTTGGCGTCGCCGTGCAACGCCACATCGACACCGCGATTCTTGCCGATCTCGGCCGCGTCGATGTCAGCGTGGATCACCTTGGCGTGCGGCGCGAACGAGTCGCGGGCCCCGGTGACGCGGTCATCGAAGCGGGCGCCCAGAGTGATCAACAGGTCCGACTTCTGCAGTGAGGCCACGGCGGCGACGGTGCCGTGCATTCCGGGCATGCCCAAGTGTTGCGGGTGGGAGTCGGGGAAGGCTCCGCGTGCCATCAACGTCGTGACCACGGGTATGCCGGTCAGTTCGGCGAGCGCCGCAACTTCTTGGTGGGCATGTGCTCGGATCGTGCCGCCGCCGACATAAAGCACCGGGCGCTTGGCGGACAGCATCAACTCGACGGCGTCTCGGACCGCCTCTGCCGGTGGCGCGGTCACCGGCTGGTAGCCGCGCATCGGCACCTGGACGGCGTTCGCCGGGTCGATCAGTGCCGCGAGGGCGTCTTTGGCCACATCGACCAGCACCGGCCCGGGGCGGCCTGAGGATGCTAAGTGGAAGGCGCTATCGACCGTTGCGGCGATCTCGTTGGGGTCAGTCACGAGGAAGGAGTGCTTGGTGATCGGCATCGAGATGCTGCGGATGTCCGCCTCTTGGAAGGCGTCCGAGCCGATTGCGGCGCTCGGCACGTTGCCGGTGATCGCCACCAGCGGCACCGAGTCCATATTGGCATCAGCCAACGGAGTCACCAGGTTGGTCGCTCCGGGACCGCTGGTCGCCATACAGACACCGACTCGCCCCGTTGCTGCGGCATACCCTTGGGCTGCGTGGCCGGCTCCTTGCTCGTGGCGGACCAAGATGTGCCGTAACGTCTTTGCGCCGTAAATCGCGTCGTAGAGCGGGAGGACCGCGCCACCGGGGAGTCCAAAAACATGCTCTACCCCGACACGCTCCAGGGCGGAAACGAGGGTCTCAGCGCCGGTCAGCGGCGTCTGTGACGGGGCCTGGCTCGCTTCGGGGCGGGTCGCCGTGCTCATGTCGTCGAGGTCCTCATCCGTTGTAGTGCATGTCATCTGTCGTGCAAGTCATCTGCAGTGCTGGTCATCGGTCCTGCATACATCTGGTCGGGCAACAAAAAACCCCTCCGCCATGAGGCTGTGGAGGGGAGGACGCGCGCGAACTTAGTAGCTCAGGGCGCGTCCTGGGCAATAAGTACGAGCGAGAAGGTCACCCCATGACTATGCGGCACGATTGCCCTCACGTCAAGCGCGCGCGTTGACTCATCAGAGATTTCCCGCATAGCTGCCGTGCCGACGGTCGGATCAGGATCGTCTCAGCCCCCACGCAACGGGACGAACCGGTACCGCCCCTGCCTGGTGGTGCGTAACCCCGCCCCTTCGCGCTCGACGATGACCATCTCGCCCGCCACTGGAATGACCATGCGACCGTGATCGTCCAACTGCTCGACCAGCGACCGGGGCAATTCGCGGGCCCCAGCACTGACTAGTATGCGGTCGTATGGAGCCTCATCGGGCCATCCCAAGGTCCCCGACGCGGCCGGGTGAATCGGCACCCCGGTGACCCCGTTGACTTTGAGGTGCGCCCGACCTTGGGCGACGAGGTCGGGCTCGATCTCGACGCCGCGGACCGAGCCCATAGGGCCGGCCAGATGGGCGAGTATGGCCGTGGTCCAGGCCGAGCCCGAGCCGACGTCGAGGATGCGGTGACCCTCACGCGCGTCGAGCATACGCAGCATGTTCAAGACAGTGGTGGGTTGTGAGTTTGTGGCTCCCGACCCGATGGGCAGTGGTCGGTCGCTGTCGGCGT
>JBARZG010000067.1:0-25582 GCA_049649785.1 Ornithinimicrobium sp.
GACCTCACCGTCACCACTGGCCGATCTCGACACGGTCGCCATCGTGTTCGAGGCCCTTGCTCATGCCGATCGTCGTCAGATCCTGCTCGTGCTGCACGCGCGAGGGGAATCGATGACCTCAAAAGAAATCGCCGAACGATTCTCCACCACATGGGCCACCGTCAGTCGTCATCTCAAGACCCTTCAGAAGGCTGGTTTGATCGACCTAATCGACAGCGACGATCGCCGCGAACGGCACTACCGCCTCCACACAGACCGTCTCCGCGAAGTCGCAGGAAAATGGATCGAGCGCTTCGACGCGAACCCGAACCACATTGAGGAACGGAAC
The DNA here is from genome assembly GCA_049649785.1 of Ornithinimicrobium sp. Lineage (GTDB taxonomy): Bacteria > Actinomycetota > Actinomycetes > Actinomycetales > Dermatophilaceae > Ornithinicoccus. Next base: position 329 of record JBARZG010000067.1, read on the forward strand.
CATGGTGACCTACTGGAAAATGCGTGACCGCCGGACCGGACTCTTCTCAACCGGAGGAATCGCCGCACACTTCAACAACCAGGGCCGCACCTTGAACGGCAAGATCGGAGTGAAGGGATCGTTGTTCCACTACGTCTACGGATTCCGCATCGACCCGGACGGAGTACGACGCTTCCATCAGCGCCGCGAGAACGACTCAATCGACGACTACGAAGCGGTCCAGTTTCTCGAAGGAGTCGAGAAACTCGCCTGGCTGACGCTGAACCGGCCAGCCCGCGCCAACGCTCAGGCAGCGCTACGGATCCTCGCCTCGACGTAACTCACCGGACAGACACGCTAAAGCACCACCCCGTATCTGGCACGTATTTGGCACGGGACCTAAATTCTTGGACGCTTAGACTGTGTTTCCCCTGGTCAGACGCTGTTTCGTGCTGGTGGGCGATACTGGGATCGAACCAGTGACCTCTTCCGTGTCAGGGAAGCGCGCTACCGCTGCGCCAATCGCCCGGGCGTGAAGCACCCGCGTGCTGCGAGGTGGAGACGGGATTTGAACCCGTGTAGACGGCTTTGCAGGCCGTTGCCTCGCCTCTCGGCCACTCCACCGCAAGAGGCATGTGGTCTTGAGCCTCAGAGCGGACAACCGGGCTCGAACCGGCGACCTCAACCTTGGCAAGGTTGCGCTCTACCAACTGAGCTATGTCCGCACACGACCGCACCGTTCCCGCTGCGACGTCAGGTGAGATTATCCCAGCCGCCGAGGCCTCACCAAATCGAAACGCCGTCAGCCTGCTTTGGACTCCGGAGGCTCTTCGGGGGGTCGTTGCCTGCGCTCCTCCTCGGGAAAGGTGACTGGACTGAGCGGCCTGCGCTGCATGGGTTGGGTGACGTTGGCGTCCCACCAGTCGGTGGCGCGCGAGACGGGGCCGCGATAGTCATCCGCGGGCCATAGCCGTCTGAGTGCTGCGTTCAACGCCGCTCCGATCAGCACGGCGATTGCCATGAAGTACAACCAGATCATCAACACGATCGGGGCCGACAGCGGCCCGTAGACCGACGTACCGCCGATCGCCTGAGTGGCCCACGAGCGCAAGATGAGCGAAGCCAGCACCCAAATCACGATGGCGACGATCGCCCCTGGCAGGTCGCGGTAGAACGGCGACTTCATCGGGGTGGCAAAGTGGAAGAGCCCGGTCAACGAGATCAACCCCAGCACCGCGACAACGGGCCAGTACAGCTCGACGACGAAGTCGAATGGTGGGGGGATCAGGTCGCGTAGCAGTGAGGGCCCCAAGATCACCAACGGCAAGGTGATTCCCATGGCGAAGATGGACCCGACGTACAGCGCCAAGCTCATCGCCCGCGCCTTCAGGATGCCCCGCTCCCCGTTCTGTCCATACATGATCCCGATGGTGTCCATGAATACATGCAGCGCGCGCGACCCGGACCAGAACGACAGCAAGAAGCCGATCGACAGCAAGTCCCCGCGACCGCCTTCCAGCGTGTCCCTGATCGTCGGGGAGATGACTTCGGCGACGGTCTGCTCGGTCAGGAATCGCCGCGAGTAGCTCTCGATCGCCGACGTCACGGTGCCGATGGTGTCGGCACCCAACTGCTGACCGAGGAAACCGACCCCGGCAATCACACCCAAGAACAGCGGTGGCAAGGACAGGAGCGTGAAGAAGGCCGCCTCCGACGCCAGACCGGTGACGCGATAACGCAAGCAGATCGCTACCGTCTCCACGACGGCTCGCGCGAGCGGCATCGCGCCCGGAATGGGCGTGAGCACCGCGCGCACTTGCCGCCGAAAGGTCACGTCCCAACCGTAACGGGCAAGGTCATCGGGAGGCCGCACGCGCGGCGTGCGGCCCCCGATGCGTCACAATGAGTGTCGTCACCAGCGACGCTGGCAGCGTTACCAGCCACAAAGAAAGAGACAATGGACATTTGGCCAGGTCATCCCTACCCCCTGGGAGCCACCTACGACGGCACTGGCGTCAACTTCGCCATCTTCTCCGAGGTCGCCGAGCGCGTCGAGTTATGCCTGCTCGGTGAACGTGGCGCGGAAACTCGCGTCGAGCTGACCGAGGTCGATGCCCACGTGTGGCACGCCTATTTGCCCAACTATCAACCGGGCCAGCGCTACGGTTATCGCGTCCACGGACCGTACGACCCTGCCTCTGGCCACCGTTGCAACCCGCACAAGTTGCTGCTCGACCCCTACGCCAAGGCCATCGAGGGCCAAGCCGACGGCGGACAGCGGCTCTTCGGGTATGACTTCGGGGATCCCACGTCGTACAACACTCAAGACTCGGCCAGGCACACCATGCACTCGGTGGTCGTCAACCCGTTCTTCGATTGGGGCCACGATCGCCCACCGCGGCACGAGTACCACGACAGCATCATCTACGAGGCCCACGTCAAGGGTCTGAGCATGACGCACCCGGACCTACCGGATGAGATCCGCGGCACGTATGCCGGGCTGGCTCACCCGGCGATCATCGATCACCTGACCGAGCTCGGCGTCACCGCCGTTGAACTCCTGCCAGTGCACCAGTTCGTCCAAGACTCCCACCTGATCGAGCGCGGCCTGAGTAACTACTGGGGGTACAACACGATCGGGTTCCTGGCGCCGCATAACGGGTATGCCGCATACGGCCAGCGCGGTCAGCAGGTCACCGAGTTCAAGTCGATGGTCAAAGCACTGCACGACGCCGATATCGAGGTCATCCTCGACGTGGTCTACAACCACACCGCCGAGGGCAACCACATGGGCCCGACACTCGCCTACCGCGGCCTGGACAACGCTTCCTACTACCGGCTCGTGGAGAGCGCGAAGTCGCACTACTACGACACCACGGGCACCGGCAATAGTCTGCTGATGCGCAGCCCGCACGTCCTGCAGATGATCATGGACTCGCTGCGCTACTGGGTCACCGAGATGCACGTCGACGGCTTCCGGTTCGATCTGGCCGCGACGCTGGCCCGGCAGTTTCACGAGGTCGACAAACTGTCCGCCTTCTTCGACATCATCCAGCAGGACCCGATCATCTCCCAGGTCAAACTGATCGCCGAGCCCTGGGACCTGGGCGATGGCGGCTACCAGGTCGGCAACTTTCCCCCACTGTGGACCGAGTGGAACGGTCAGTACCGCGACACCGTTCGCGACTTCTGGCGCGGCGACCCCGCCAGCCTGGGCGAGTTCGCCTCGCGACTGACCGGCTCCTCAGACCTCTACGAGCACTCCGGTCGGCGGCCGTATGCCTCGATCAACTTCGTGACCGCCCACGACGGCTTCACGCTGCGTGATCTCGTCTCGTACAACGAGAAGCGCAACGACGACAACGGCGAGGGCGGCAACGACGGGGAGAGTCACAATCGGTCGTGGAACAGTGGCGTCGAGGGTCCCACCGACGACCCGGAGGTCAGCGCCCTGCGGCTTCGGCAGCAGAAGAATTTCTTAGTCACGCTGCTGCTCAGTCAGGGTGTGCCGATGGTGCTGCACGGCGACGAGCTCGGGCGCACCCAGCAAGGGAACAACAACGTCTACTGCCAGGACAACGAGTTGTCGTGGATCGACTGGGACCTGCAGGACAGTCAGCAAGAACTTCTCGACTTCACCTCCGCACTGATCCGACTCCGCCGCGATCACCCGGTCTTCCGCCGGCGCCGCTTCTTCGCCGGTGACGCCGACCACGGCGGACAGAGCGATTTGGGCGATATCGTCTGGTACGGCCCCGAAGGCAACGAGATGGACCAGCAGGCCTGGCACAACTCGCGCAGCTCCCTGATGGTGTTCCTGAACGGTCAAGCCATCCCGACCACGGATGCCAAGGGCCGCGCCGTGGTTGACGACCACTTCCTGTTGCTGTTCAACGCCTGGCACGAGGAGGTCGACTTCACGGTGCCGGACGGGATCGATGCCCGCTCCTGGGATGTGGTCCTCGACACCAGCCGAACCCTCGGCGACGATGAGGCTCCGGTGCTCACCGGGGCAACCCACACCCTGCCGCCCCGCTGCGTGGTGGTCCTGACCGGAGAGCCCCGCAACGGGCAGTAGGACGGATCAGGGCGCCGAGAACTTCAACGCACCGGCCAGGCGGGTCTGCGAGATGGCGATGGAGGACAGTTCGGTCGGTTCCACCGTCAGAGGGTCCTGCTCCAAGATCACCAGGTCCGCCGATTTGCCTACCTCGATCGAGCCGGTGAGATCGTCGGCCCGGCACTGCCAGGCCGCGTCGATGGTCACTGCCCGAAGTGCGGCCTCGACGCCGATCTGCTCGTCAACGTTCAGCATCTCACCGTTCTCCACCATGATCCGGGTGACGGCGTCTTCGACATACCGCAGCGGCTCCAGTGGGGTGACTCTCCAGTCGCTGTGCAACGAAATGCGCAAGCCTGCGCGCAGCGCCGAAGCGCACGGATCGTAGAACCGCATCCGTTCCGGGCCGATGATTCGCCTCTGAAAGGCCCGGCCCCACCACCGGATGTGCCCAATCAGAAAGGACGGCGACAGGCCGAGGGCCACCATGGCTTCGATCTGTTCGGGGCGCAGCACGCTGCAGTGTTCGATACGGTGCCGGTGATCAGGCTTCGGATCCGCCTGCAGTGCCGCGGTGTAGGCAGCCAATGTCACGTCGATCGCGGCGTCGCCATTGGCATGAACACCTACCTGCCACCCGTCACGGTGGGCTCGCTGCACTGTGTCGGCCAACTCGCCGGCCGAATAATTCAATGCGCCACGAGAATCCGTTCCCAGATAGGGGTCACGTTGAAAGGCCGTCCGAGTTTGGCTGGACCCGTCGGACCACGCCTTCATTCCGTCGATGCGAAACAGGCCGTCACCGCGCACGTCGCCGAAACCTGGCCGCAAACCCATCTGAACCCAGGTGTCGTAGTCGCTGGAGACCAGCATGCCCCGACACCGCACCGGGGAGTCGGCATCGCAGGCCAGCTGCAGTCCCTCCAAGTCGGCAGGGCCCGCCATCGACCCGATGCCGCAGTCGTGCAGCATCGTCGCGCCTTGGCTGGCCGCATGCCAAAGCAGATCACGGATCCGTGCCGCCAAGGCCTCTCCGGTGACGATCGGCATACCGGCGGCGAAGGCCATGAACGCCGGGGCCTCCTCCAAGCGCCCGGTCAACTCGCCGTTGCCGTCGCGCACGTAGCGACCAGCTGGCGGGTCGGGCGTGCCACGGTCGACGCCCGCCGCGGCGAGGGCCGCGGAGTTGACATAGGCGACGTGCGTATTGCCTTCCATCACCAGCAGTGGACGGTCCGGAACGAGCCGGTCCAACAACGCACGGTCCAACTGCGGCTCGCCGGCGGTAATGGTGGGGTCAAATTGCCGGGCGAGCACCCACCCGGTCGAGGTCGCGGACGCCTGTCGCAGCGCCTCGCACACGGCGTCCGTCGTGGGGGTCGCCATCGGACTGACGTCGGTCCAGTCGGCGAACTGCACCATGTTGGTGTGCATGTGCGGGTCGATGAAGCCCGGCAACAAGGTGCGCCCATCCAGGTCGACGGATTCTGTACCCGGACCCTGCAGCCCCTCGACGTTGGCCCGCGACCCCGCAGCAACAATGCGTCCACCGCGGATCGCGACGGCTTCCACCTGCGGCTGAGCCTCATTCATCGTACGGATGGCGCCGCCGGTCATCACAACATCGGCCGGCTCCCTCTGCTCGGAGCCCGAACGCATACCGACCTGAGCCATCGAACCTCAGCTCTTCGCCAGTCGCGCACGTTCAGTAGCCAGGTTGAAGTCGGCCGTGGGCCAGGTCAGGTCAAGGGCCCGCAGGTGCTCCAACAGCAGGTTCTGGACCGCGAGACGGGCATACCACTTGCGATCTGCCGGGACAACGAACCAGGGCGCATAGTCCGTCGAGCACTTCTCGAGAGCGACTTGATAGGCCTCCTGGTAGTCCTGCCAATGGCCGCGCTCGGTGATGTCGCCAGGGTTGTACTTCCAGTGTTTGTCGATCCGGTCCAGCCGCTCACCGAGGCGTTCCTTTTGCTCTTCCTTGCTGATGTGCATCATCACTTTGATGATGGTGGTTCCCTCGTCATCTACCTTCTCCTCGAAGGTGTTGATCGTCGCGTAGCGGCGCTTCCACTGGGCTGGCGGCACCAGGTCGTGCACGCGCACGATCAGCACATCCTCGTAGTGTGAGCGGTCGAAGACTGCGATCATCCCTGGCTCCGGCAGGGCCTTGCGGATCCGCCACAGGAAGGGATGTCGCTGTTCTTCGGCTGTGGGTGCCTTGAATCCGGTGATGGAGACCCCCTGCGGGTCGACCATGCCGACGACGTGGCGCATGATGCCGCCCTTGCCGGCAGTGTCCAGCCCCTGGATGACCAGCAGGACCCGCTTGTCGCCGCCGCTGCTCCCTTGCGCAAAGAGCTTCTCCTGCAACTCATCGATGGTGGCATCGTTCTGAGCCAGCAGCTTTTTCCCGTCCTTCTTCCTGCCCTCGAAGGCCGGCGTGCTGCGCGGTGAGATCTCGCTCAGGTCGAAGCCCTCGCCCACCCTCAGCGCATCGCTGAACGGGGTACCCGGCTTCTCGTCCGCTATGTCTTTGCCCATCGCGTCATCGTGGCATAGCCGTGCTCGACGTGCCCGTGCGCCCGGATCGGGCATCCACTTCGCCATCGGCCGCGGTCAAGAAGTCGGCCACCAACGACTCCCACCGACCGGGGTCGGTGTTCCACTCGCGGCAGTGCAGCGCTTCGTCCCAGAGTGCCAGGCGCACCAGGTCGGGTCGAGCAGCCGCCAACTCGACTGACGGTCCGTGTGGCACCACGTCGTCAGCGGCCGAGTGAATCAACAGAATCGGGTGGGCCAACTCCGCCGACCGAGACACCCAGTTGGTCACGCCGATGTCGATCGGCTCGGCGATGCCAACTAGTCGGCGAGTGACGCGGCGCCCGAGCAGGATTTTCGCCAGACCATCCACCAAGGGGGGCAGATTGTTGACCTCGGCCTGGTAGGAGATCACGTCGCCCCAGTCGATCACCGGGCCATCCAGCACCACCCGATCCACCCAGCCCGCCATCGCCGAACGGTCCAGCATCTGCAGAACGATCCCCGCGCCCATCGACCAGCCGACCAACGCGATGTCGCGGGCTCCGTGCAATGCGGCATACCGGATGGCAGCCTCGATGTCGCGCCACTCCGAGAGTCCTAAGTTGTAGCGGCCGTCGATGCTGGCCGGGGCACCCTCGTCGTTGCGGTACATCGGCACCAGCGCGGTGAAACCGAGGCGGTGCAGCTCGGGTATGGCGCGCAGCGTTTCCTCCCGGCGGGCGCTTCGGCCGTGCACCAGGATCGCCCAGCGCCCGTCATCGCTGTCCGGGCGGACGCGCCAGGCCGGTAGATCGCCGATGTCGCTGCGGATTAGGACGTCGTCATAGGCCAACCCGAGCGCCGAGCCGGGGGTGCCGCAGTAGAAGTAGGCGTTCCAGCGGGCCGGGCCCGGCGCCATCACTCCCGCATCGACCCCGAGCACCTCGCGGGTCACCGTGTGCTCGCTGATCCGTTTTGAGCTGGTGTCCTGATCGAGCACTTCTCCCAGGCGAACGTGGCCGGTGCCACCGTCCAGCCACAGGCCGTATCGGCCAGCAGCCGTCGTATGCGGCTCGGCACGCAGGGTCACCGTGCTCACGTCCTCGCTGACAGTGACGATGTCGACGTTGTCGGGCTTCTCCAACTCCGGGGTGATGATCCGGCGGGCGAAGTAGGTGGCAATGCTCAGCGAGCTAACCGCCGAGAGCACCCCCAGACTGAGCCCGGTGATTGCCGTCGCGGTGGCCGTCTTGGCGTTGAAACCAGTCATCAGCGCTGACCGAGCACGTTGGCCAGGTCGAAGTCGACCGGGCGTTCCAACTGGCCGTAGGTGCAACTGGCGGGCTCACGATCTGGTCGCCACCGGACAAACTGCGCGGTATGCCGAAAGCGTGCACCCTCCAGGTAGTCATACTTGACCTCGAGCACCCGCTCCGGGCGCAACGGGACGAACGACAGGTCCTTGCCTGCGTTCCATCGTGACGTCTCGTTTTTGCGCGGTGTGCGCTCCCCTGACTCGTGCGCACCCCAATTCCACGGGTGGTTGTCCCACTGCGCGATCAAGGGCTGCAACTCGGTGAACAGTGCCTTGCGCTTTGCCATCGGCAAGGCTCCCACAACACCGACACTGGCCAGTGTGCCATCTTCATCGTGCAGACCCAGCAGCAACGACCCGATGGCATCCGGGCCGGACTTGTGCACCCGGTAGCCGGCGACGACGCAGTCTGCGGTGCGCACGTGCTTGATCTTGGTCATGGTCCGTTTGTCACTGGTGTAGACCAAGTCCGGAGCTTTGGCGATCAGCCCGTCCAGGCCGGCGCCCTCAAACTTCTCGAACCACTGCGCGGCCTCCTGTGCGTCGCGCGTCAAAGGGGTCAGATAGACCGGCGGCTGCGCGCCCGCAAGGGCACCCTGCAGGGTCTCCCGACGGACACTCATGGGCTCATCGCGCAGGTCTTCCTCACCGAGCGCCAGCAGGTCGAAGGCGACGAACCCCGCTGGCGTCGTCCGTGCCAGCATCTGCACTCTGGAGTCTGCAGGGTGAATGCGTTGCTGTAGAGCTTCGAAGTCGAGGTGGTTGGCCTCAAGGTTGGCCACCACGATCTCCCCATCGATGACGGCCCGGTCGGGGAAGTTGGCCATCACTGCAGCCACAACCTCGGGGAAGTACCGCGTCATCGGCTTCTCGTTGCGACTGCCGATGACGACCTCGTCGCCGTGCCGGAAGATGATTGCGCGAAAGCCGTCCCACTTGGGCTCATACATCTGCCCAGCCGGTATCGTCTCGGCCGGCTTAGCCAGCATTGGCTTGACCGGTGGCATCACTGGCAGGTCCACCCCCTCATCCTGCCGTATCCCGCATCCGACCTGCGCCCAGCCCTCACCAGGGATACGGTCGAGACACGCGATCACGAGGAGGAATAACATGGGAATGGTCTCAGGTTTGGTACGCCGCTTCACTGGTGGCCGGGGCGCTCAACGCACTAGCTCGCCCGGTCCAGGGGCCTCGACCGGCGGCGCTGGCGGTATCGGTGGAATCGTCAATCGGGTCTTGAGCCGGGGCAAGCGCCGATAACCTCGGAGTACTAACTTGGCCGGAGACGGCAGGCAGGTCCACATCCTTCACCCTGCCCACGCGCCACCGGCCAAGCGATCATGGGCTACCTCGGCGTCACGAGTCTTCCTCCACCGGGTTGCCGTCGTCGTCGACCACCAAGGCGCCGGTCATGATGGCCACCCCGTCGTTCATGGTGTGACTGGTCGGCGTGATGACCACCGCGCGGGCGACCGCCACCGCCTGGCGCTGGCCACCGGAAAGCGTCTCCACCGCCTGACCCATGTTCTGAATCGTCTGAATCCGAGGTCCTGAACCGACTGATGTGCGCGGTCGATCATTCCCTTTTTGTCCAGCATCCTGAAGACCGAGCCCAGCGGACCAGGGCGCCGCTGCTCCCGAGCAAGATACATATTGCTGGCAATGTCCAGGGCCGGGATGACGGCCAGCTGCTGATAGACCGTTTCGAATCCCGAGTCGCGCGCGTCCTGCGGCTTCTTGAAGTTGACCTTTTACCATCCAAGGTCAACTCGCCGGAGTCGATGGTGTAGGCGCCGGATAGGCACTTGATCAACGTCGACTTGCCCGCGCCGTTGTCGCCGATGACGGCCAGCACTTCACCTGGGTACAGGTCCACGCTGTCCAGCCCCACGACGCGGCCAAACGACTTATTGAGCCCTCGAGCTCGGAGGATCGGCTCTCGGTCGGGATGAGCCGTGCTTGCTGTTGACTCTGTGGCCGTGGCGCTCATGCTTTGACCTTCCTGATCCATTGGTCGACGGAGACAGCGACGATGACGAGGACACCCACGGCCAGCAGTCGGTACTGCTCGTCGACGCCTGCCAAAGACAAGCCGGTGGTGAAGGACTGCACGATGAGGGCTCCCATCAAGGTCCCGGGCACGCCACGACGTCCACCGAAGAGGCTGGTGCCACCGATAACCACGGCGGTGATGCGCTCCAGGTTGGCGTCGGTGATGGAGTTGGGGGTTGCTGCCCCGGCCCGGCCGATCAGCACCCAGGCGGCTATGCCGTAGATGAAGCCGGCTGCGGCATACACACTGAGCAGGACCCGCTTGGCGGCGATACCGGACAGCCGAGCCGCTTCCGCGTCGTCACCGACGGCACACGCGTCTGCCCCGGGCGGTTTGGCTGAGCGCGAAGCCAACAGCCAAATAGACGAAAGCGACGATGACTACGCCGTAGGTCACGGTGAACCCGCCCAGCGAGATCGTGTTCCCGGTGAAGTTCAAGAACTCCGGGAGGTCACTGCCCTGGATCGATTGCCCACCGGAGTACAGCAGGGCGATCGCGTTCAAGATACTCAGCGTGCCTAATGTCACGATGAAGGGCGGCAAGTTGACCCGCGTCACGAGGAATCCGTTCAGCGCACCGCACAGCGTACCGACCGCCAGGCCGACCATGACGGCCAAAAAGCCAGGCAACCCGTTTTCGTAGGCCAGGGTGGCGGAGAACATCGTTGACAAGATGGCGATGGCGCCGACCGAGAGGTCACTACCAGCAGTCAGAATGATCAACGTCTGACCCACGGCCAGACAGGCGATGACGGCCGTTTGCTGGATCATCAGGGACAGCGACGCCGCGCTGGCGAAGCGCCCGTTCAGCATGCTGAAGACGATGAAGGTCAGCACCAGAATCAGTGCCGGGCTTAACGCCGGGTGGGCGTGCAAGAGGTGCTGTAGTCGCTGGATCGGCGATTGTCGCCGACCGCCCAGGCTGGCCGCAGTCGATGGAGTAGTGGGGGCTGAAGTGCTCATGTGATCCTCTTATCTGGATGTATGAAGCTCGGGTTTCAGCCCCAGCAGAGCTCGGTGCCTTCGGTGGTGTCGATGCTCTCCACACCCTCGACAGGCGCGTCGGTCACGAGCTTGACGCCGGTGTCGAAGAAGTCGAGTCCTTCGGTGGTCTCGGGCGCTTCGCCACCGCGTGCGATGGAGTCAATCGCCTCGACGCCCTTGCTGGCCATGTCCAACGGGTACTGCTGGGACGTTGCACCGATCACGCCGCTCGCGACGGCGTCGACCCCGGCGCAGCCGCCGTCCACTGAGACGACAATGACGTCGTCAGTCATGCCAGCCGCCTCAAGTGCATTGTTGGCACCGATCGCGGCCGGCTCGTTGATGGCGTACACGACGTTGATGTCGCCGTTGATGGTCAAACAGTTCTCCATCGCGGTGCGGCCTTCGTCCTCGGCGCCATTCGTCGGTTCGTTACAGACGATCTCGTAGCCGCCTCCGGATCCGCCGCTATAGATGCCGGTGGGTTCCTCGTCGCCGTTGAGCCCGGCATCAGCGGTGGTCTCGTCGCCGTCTTCCTTGCCGGCAGCCAAGGTGAGGTCGATGTTGTTGGCCTCGGCCTCTTCCTCAGCCCCCTCCTGCATGGTGACGAAGAAGGGATTAGTCGAGGTCTTGGTGATGAGCGAGACACCGATCGTCTCGTCCTCACCCGCTTCGCCACTGCCGCCGCCGCCCCCGCCGTCGTCTCCGCAGGCTGCCAGCGGGAAAGTCAAAGCCAGCGTGGCCCTCACTCCTAGGAGCGCGTTGGGCCGGACTGTTTTGGATGGGGACATCAGGACCTCGTGGAGAGACGACGTTTGTCCCAGATAGACAAGCTTGTCTTGAACCACGGTGACACTGTGACAGGTCACGTCGAGGAAGATCGGCCATTAATTGGCGATTTGTGGACAACGATGTCGGCCTCTGCAGCAAACGTACGTTGTCGGAGGAACGACATCGTGTCGGCACCTCAGCACCCCCGGCCGCGAGATCGGGCACACTGGAAACGTGACACTCAGCGCGCTGGACCTGTTCACCATCGGCGTCGGTCCCTCTTCCTCACACACCGTGGGCCCGATGCGTGCTGCACGGATGCTTGTGGCCGACCTGACCGGCGCTGATCTCCTGCTGCGGGTCAATCGAATTCAGGTCGACCTCTTCGGTTCGTTGGGGGCGACCGGCATCGGGCACGGGACCGACCGTGCGGTGATGATGGGGCTGGAAGGTGCTGAGCCGGAGACCGTCGACCCGTCCTGGATCGCTTCCCGGTCCGTCCACGTGCATAGCGAGCACAGCCTGCGGCTCGGCGGCGAGCACGAGGTCGACTTCGTCCCCGAGCGGGACCTGGTGCTGCGACCACGAGAGATGCTCCCGGGACATCCGAACGGGATGCGTTTCACGGCCTACGGGTTGGGCGACGTGGAGCTGCTGCAACGGACCCGGTACAGCGTCGGCGGTGGCTTCGTCGTCGACGATAGCGACGTGAGCGCGGACCGATTGACCTCTGCAACTACCCCGCCGCGACATTTCGACAGTGCGACCGAGCTCCTTACCCTGTGCCGAGCGGACGCGGTCGGTGTCGCCGAGTTGGTCGCGTTGAACGAAGACTCAAAGCGTCCACGACATGAAACGCGAGCCGCTCTGCTCAGCATCTGGGCGGCGATGCAGGCATGCGTGAGCGCTGGTTGCTCGGCCCACGGCGTGCTTCCAGGCTCGCTCATGGTCGCCCGGCGCGCGCCAAGGTTGTACCAAGACCTGATCGACGTGAGTCGGCGTAGCCCGATGAGCACCGACACGCTCTCAGCGATGGACTGGCTGAGCGTGCACGCCATCGCCGTCAACGAGGAGAACGCCGCAGGCGGCAGGGTGGTGACCGCGCCGACCAACGGTGCTGCCGGGATCATTCCTGCGGTATTGCACTACTACTGGCAATACGTCCCCGGCGCGGACGACGAGGGTGTGATCCGCTTCTTGCTGGCCGCCACCGCAATCGGGATCATCATCAAGGAACATGCCTCAATCTCTGGCGCCGAGGTGGGGTGTCAAGGCGAGGTGGGATCGGCATGTGCCATGGCGGCGGCGGGCCTGTGCGAGGTACTGGGTGGCACACCCGAGCAGGTTGAGAATGCGGCCGAGATCGGGTTGGAGCACAACCTCGGGCTGACCTGTGACCCAGTGGGCGGTTTGGTGCAGATTCCCTGCATCGAGCGCAACGCCGTGGGTGCTGTCAAGGCTGTGATGGCCGCCCGGCTGGCTATGCAGGGTGATGGCACGCACCGAGTCAGCCTCGATCAGGCCGTCGAGACGCTACGCACGACGGGTGCAGACATGTCGGACAAGTACAAAGAGACATCGACCGGGGGCCTGGCCGTCAACGTCACCGAATGCTAACAACGCGTTGAGCACGAAGTTGTTGCCTCCCAGCCCGCGTTGAGCATGGAGTTGTTGGGCTCCAGCCCGCGTTGAGCATGAAGTTGTTGGGCTCCAGCCGGCGTTGAGCACGAGATTGCACCGGCGATCCCGGTCAGTCCTGACGTTTCCGGCTCGGCTGCACGCGACGCGGCTCTCCGGGCATCTTCGGGTAGTCCGGCGGGAACGGCATCTCGCCCAAGCCTCGCTCCACGTCGGCCTCCCACAAGGCCAGCGCCGGGCCCAGGTCGGCGTGCTCGTCGTGCAAGTGACTCCAGGGATCTCCACGCGCAGCCACCCGTTCCGGCACCGAGTGAACCGTGAGCTGGGTCGGGTCTAGACCCGGCAATTCTTCCCAGGTCACCGGGGTCGACACCGGCGCGCCAGACAACGGTCGTGGACTGTATGCCGCGGCCAGGGTCCGGTCCCGACAGGCCTGGTTGAAGTCGACAAAGACCTTGTCGCCGCGCTCCTCCTTCCACCATGCCGTGGTGACCAGATCCGGCATACCTCGCTCGACCTCACGGGCGATCGCGATCACCGCGTGCCGAACGACCAGAAACTCCCAGGATGGCTCGATCGCTGCGTGCACGTGGACGCCGCGATTGCCCGTCGTCTTGACCAGCGGCGCCAAACCGGCAGAGATCATGACCTCGCGCAACGCCAAGGCCACCTCGATGACGTCGGCGAAAATGCGTCCCGGCTGAGGATCAAGGTCAATCCGTATCTCGTCCGGGTTGTCATTATCCGCAGTACGAACCGGCCACGGATGGAAGGTGATCGTGTTCATCTGCACCGCCCACAGCGCCGTCGCCACCTCATCGATCACCAGTTGGGGATGCTGCCGTCCAGAAGGGTAGGTGCAGAGCGTCGTACGCGCCCACTCGGGCACTCCCCGCGGCGGATTCTTGGAGTAGAACTCCTCCCCCGTGATGCCCGTCGGGAACCGTTGCAACGTCACCGGGCGATCGCCCAGCGCGGACAGCAAACCGGTCCCCACCGCTTCGATGTATGCCGCGAGATCGGCCTTGGTGATAGCTGCGCCAGCCTCGTGGGCGGGCCACAGCACACGATCCGGGCTGCTGAGCCGCACCGAGCGCTCCGACCCGTCCGGCCCTGGCACCTGCAGCGTTACGGGCTTGACCATGCTCAGCACGTTACCCGCGGCCGATGCTGACCGCTACGGAGGTCGGAGAAGGCGGGAAGATCAGGGGCTGTGAAGGTGTTGGCTGTGGGTATGAAGGATACGAAGCGCGAAGGCTATCCGATAGCGAAATCCGAGCAAGAATGGCGTGAACAGCTCAGCCCGGCCGAGTACGACGTGCTGCGAAAGGCTGGCACCGAGCGTCCCTTCGTCGGTGAATACACCAATACCACCACCAAGGGCGTGTACAACTGCCGCGCATGCGGCAGCGAGCTCTTCCGCAGCGACACCAAGTTCGAAAGCCACTGCGGTTGGCCCTCGTTCTACTCCCCACTGGCGGGAGACAGCGTGGAGTACCTCAAGGACCGGTCATTCGGACGCACCAGGACCGAGGTGCGTTGCGCCAACTGCGGGTCACACCTTGGTCACGTCTTCGAGGGCGAAGGCTATGACACCCCTACCGACCAGCGGTACTGCATCAACTCGATCAGCGTGACACTAGAGCCCGCCGAATAGTTAGCAACTCCATGCTCAACCGGGGTTGCGAGGCCGCAACTCCCCGCTCAACCGGGGTTTGTGAGCCGCAACTCCGCGCTCAACCGGGATGGGTTAGGGGGCGGAGGCGACGAGTTGTGCCGAAGTGACCTTGGGGCCTGTGTAGAACGGGATCTCTTCGCGCACATGGAGCCGGGCGCGCGTGTCTCGCAACGCCCTCATCAGGTCAACGATCCGATGCAGCTCATCGGCTTCGAACGCCAGGATCCACTCGTAGTCGCCGAGCGCAAACGATGACAGCGTATTCGCGCGCACATCCCCATAGTCGCGTGCGGCGAGGCCGTGCTCGCGCAGCATCGCCTTTCGCTCGCCTTCGTCCATGACATACCACTCATACGAGCGCACAAACGGATAGACGCACACGTACCCGCGGGGTTCCTCACCCGCCAGGAAGGCTGGCACGTGACCCTTGTTGAACTCGGCCGGCCGGTGCAGTGCGACCTGTGACCAGACCGGTTCGGTGTGCCGACCGACCACCGTGCGACGGAACCGCTGGTATGCCGACTGCGTCGCCTCGACTGTCGCCGCATGCCACCAGATCATGACGTCGGCATCGGCTCGCAGCCCCGAGACATCGTAGAAGCCGCGCACCACGACGCCGGACTCCTCCAGATCCTGCACGAGCGCCGCAAGTTCGTCGGCCAGCCCGGAACGGTCCTGCGGGAGGGGCTGCGTGAACCGAAAAACCGAGTACATGGCGTAGCGGATGCCCTCGTTGATCGCGTCGACGGTCTCCGGCGCCGGGTGGGAAGGATCGCTGGCGGGGGTGGTGGTCATGCCCCCTATTGTGACGCAGCCACCTGTTCGGCAGCCGCACGCCCCGAGGCAATGCAGGCCGGGATGCCCACACCCTCATACGTGGCTCCGCACACTGCGAGTCCAGGCAGCGCCCTGACCGAGCTGACGATCTCGGTTGCCTTGGCCCGATGGCCCAGCGCATATTGCGGCAAGGCGCCGCCCCACCGTTTCACCTGCCACGCCACCGGCTCTGGCAGGGCCAACCCCATCTGGCGAAGGTCCTCCAGCACGATCTGTATGAGGTCACGATCGGCCCCGCGCAACACGTGAGTCTCGTGATGCCGACCGATGGAGGCGCGAACATAGGTACGCTCCTCCCCGGCCGGCCCGCGCTCGGCGCCCGCGCGTTTGACCCACTCCCATTTGTTGGAACTGAACGTTGCTGCCTTGACGCTGAGACCTTCGACCGGAGGCACCAAGACTCCGGATCCAGGAAGCTCACCGAGCCGGCTCGAGGGCAAAGCCAGACTGACGATAGCCATCGACGCCATCTCGACACCGGCCAGGATTCGGGCAGCATCCGGCGCGATCCGCTCGAGTATCCGGCCGGTAGGAGGGGCGGGAGTAGCCAGCACCACCAGGTCGGCGTCGATGGTCTCCGGGGACGGCACTGGGCCACAATCGAGGGCAAATCCGGAGCCATCTCGACGTACAGAACGCACAGTGACGCCAAGCCGGACGGCCACCCCGCGCTCACGCAGCCGTGCGGCCAATGCTGCAGGCAGCCGGTGCAGCCCTCCACGAATTCCGGCAAAAACCGGCGGCGGCGATAAGCCCGCCGCTAGTGCAGGCATGGTGCGCGCCGCAGCATCGATCAAGGACTCGCCGGTGCGGTATGCGTTGAACGCCACCGGGAGCGCGGCAGCCGCCGAGATGCTCCGCGCGTGACCGGCATACACCCCGCCAAGCAGCGGTTCGACGAGTCGATCGACGACCGCGTCACCGAGCCGGCCCGCCACCAGGTCACCGATAGATATGTCTTCATTCTCATCCGCCGGGGCGGGCGCCGCGGCCCCTGCGGCGACCCGCGCCGAGGTGCCCTCACCCGACATCTCCTCATGCCGCACGCGCTCGATCTCGGCTGCAGTCAGCAACCCCTGCAGTGTCTGCGGATCACTCGGTATGCCGAGTAGGGTCCGGGGCGGCATCTGCCGCAGCGATCCTCTACTCCAGATCGACGCGGTGGACGTGGCGGGGTGGACCATGTCCGGACCAAGGCCGACTTTGTCGATGAGATCGATCGCCTCGGGCCGCCGGGCCAGGACTGACTCGGCCCCGGTGTCTATCCGCTGCATTTCCCCGATCGCGTCGGCGGCGATCTTGCCGCCGACGCGATCACTGGAGTCCACAACGGTCACCTGGACCTGCGGATACCGACTACTGAGGTGCCACGCCGCCGCCAGCCCACTGATCCCGGCGCCGACGATGACGCAGTGACTCCTCAACTACGGAGCTCTCAACTACTGGATTCGGCGGGTCGGCTCACGTTCAGCCTCTGCTTCCTCATCGACCATGGTGCGGACGCTCTCGTCGTCGTGGACCGCCTCGGACGCCGGAGTCGAGAAACTCCCGCTGTCGTACTCGTAGTCGATCGGGTTCCCGTCCTCGTCATGCCGCTGATACCACGAGGTGTACTCCTTCGAGCTGGAGTCGAAGTCGTACCCGGCCCCGCGGCCTTCTTGGGCCTTGCTGACCGAGATCCCGAACTCGTCACCATGGGTGCGCACTCCGGACTGAACGGCTTCGTCGACGGCCTTTTCACTGTAGCGGTGTCGGATCATCATCGGGTCGGTCTTCAGGTCCTTGGCGAAGGCGAAGAGCATCATGAACAGCACCAACGCAAAAGGCAGCGCCGAGACGATCACCAGGTTCTGTAGGCCGTCCAAGGCTTGATCGCCGCCGATGAGCAACATGACGATCGCGATCCCAGCCAGACACATGCCCCAGAAGATGATCACCCAGGTGTCCGGCACGGCCTTGCCACGTTGGGACAACATCCCCATCACCAAGGAGCCGGAGTCGGCGCTGGTGACGAAGAAGATCGCCAGCATGAACATCACGACCACCGAGGTGATGCTGCTGGCCGGCAAAGCGTCCAACATCAAGAAGAGCATGTCCTGCGGCGACTCTGCTCCGCCGATATCGGCCACCCCGTCCATCTGCAGTTTCATGGCCGTGCCGCCGGAGATGGCGAACGCCAGGAAGCAAACCAGGGTGGGCGCGAGGAGCACCACGGTGACGAACTCGCGCAGCGTCCGGCCGCGCGAGATGCGGGCGATGAAGATGCCGACGAAGGGCGTCCAAGAGATCCACCAGGCCCAGTAGAACACTGTCCAAGCGTTGACGAAGTCTGCTGCCTCATCGCCGCGCGAGGAAGACCGGCCCAGCATCTGCGGCAGGTCCTTAAAGTACTCGATCAGCGCCGAGGGCACGAAGTTGAGGAGGAACAGGGTGGGTCCGCCGATGAAGATGAACAGGCCGAGCAGGACGGCCAAGACCATGTTGGTGTTGGACAGCCACTGGATGCCCTTGCCGATGCCGCTCACGGCCGAGGCGATAAAGGCAATGGTCAACACACAAATGATCCCGATGATGGCTGCGTTGCCTAGCTCGCCGACGCCGCCGACAATCTCGACTCCGCGACCAATCTGCAGGGCACCGATGCCCAGGCTGACCGCGGTGCCGAACAGGGTGGCGATGATGGCAAAGATATCGATGACCTTGCCCGCTGCTCCGCGAGAGTGCTTGGCCCCGAACAACGGCTCCAGGATGCTGGACATCAATGGCACCCGTCCGCGGCGGTAGGCGCCGTAGGCGA
Organism: Ornithinimicrobium sp.; assembly: GCA_049649785.1. Lineage (GTDB taxonomy): Bacteria > Actinomycetota > Actinomycetes > Actinomycetales > Dermatophilaceae > Ornithinicoccus. Next base: position 18,964 of record JBARZG010000067.1, read on the forward strand.
TGGCACCACCGACTACGGCATACATCGCCCACGCATTCAAACCCCAGTGGTAGGTCGTCTGAGCCAAAGCGGTGTGCATCGCCTCGATGGTCTCGGGCTCGACCGTGCCCGGCGGTGGCGCGAGGTAGTAGGTCATCGGCTCATAAGACCCGAAGAAGAGCAAGCCGATACCCATCCCGGCGCTGAACAACATGGCTAACCACGAGGCCCGGTTGTACTCGGGCTTTTCGTCGTCCAACCCCAACTTGATCTTGCCGAAGCGGGAGAACCCGACGATAAGCATGAACAGCACCGCGACGATCGCGAAGATGTTGAACAGCCAGCCGACGTTGTTGACCACCCAGGCCAGCGCAGCGTCCGAGACCGACGTGAGGTTCTCGGTGTTCAGCGTGCCCCAGAGGATGAAGGCGACGATGACTGCCGCCGTGACCCCGAAAACCACCTTATCGGTGCCATAGCGGACGCGTTGGTCCTCAATCGAGACACCTGGAACAAGTGCCGGGTGGATTCCATGGGGATAGTTGATTTCACGCACGGAATCGGCGGTCTTGTGAGCCGCAGACTTGGTTCTTTCGGCGGCGTTCGCCATGGCAGAATGTTTGGGTGGGTGCAACTGGGGGTCCTTTGAGGACCCGTTACTCGACGGCTTATCGGACATCGCTCACCTCGTCTTGGGACAGGCTCTGCTTGCCGGCGGGCGCCGACAACCCTCGAGTTTAGCCTGTGCCGCCTACCACTGTGTCCTTAGTCACACTGTTGACCGTTGGTGCACGAGGTCGACGATGCGGGTCAACACGGTCGGATCCGTCTGCGGTAGGACACCATGGCCCAGGTTGAAGACGTGTCCGGGCGCGTCCTGTCCTTCATCCAGAATGCGCAACACTTCGTCCTCGATCACCTCCCAGGGAGCAAACAGCAGGGCCGGGTCGAGGTTCCCCTGGACGGCATACCGGCTCTGCGTGCGGGCGATGGCCTCGCCCAGGTTCGTCCGGTAGTCCACCCCGATGACCTCAGCCCCGGCAGCGGCCATATCGACGAGGAGTTCGGAGGTCCCGACGCCGAAGTGGATCCGAGGAACATCTAGCTCCCCTATCGCTGCCAGCACAGCCCGTGAGTGGGGCTCGACGAAACGCAGATAGTCGCGGCGCGACAAGAACCCTGCCCAGGAATCGAAGAGTTGCACAGCGCTCGCACCTGCCTGCACCTGCACAGCCAGGAACTGGGCCGAGATCTGCGCGAGCCGCGCGCACAGGGCATGCCAGAGGTCGGGGTCACCATGCATCAGTGCCTTGGTGCGCTCATGATTCTTCGATGGCCCACCCTCGATGAGGTATGAGGCGAGGGTGAACGGTGCTCCGGCGAAGCCGATCAGCGGCGTCGCGCCCAACTCGGCGACCAGTTGGCGCACCGAGGTCTCGATGTCGCTGATCATGTCCGGCGTGAGTTCGGCGATGCGAACCACATCCGCACGGGATCGGACCGGTTCCGAGATCACCGGTCCCACCCCGGCGACGATCTCGACGTCGACGCCGGCCGCCTGCAGCGGGACCACGATGTCGCTGAACAAAATGGCAGCGTCCACCCCATGTCGTCGGACCGGCTGGAGCGTGATTTCCGTGACCAGATCCGGGGTCCGACAGGCGGCGAGCATCGAGGTGCCCTCGCGCAGCGCGCGGTACTCCGGCAAGGAGCGGCCCGCCTGGCGCATGAACCACACGGGGGTACGTGAGGGTCGCCCCCCACGAGCGGCGATCAGCAAAGGGCCCTGCGAAAGGTCCTGCACGAGGTCCGTATCCACGGCCGAATCCTCGCACGCTCAGCCTCGTGGTCACTGGCCGCCGCTGGTATCGCCACGAGGCGGCGGCGTTTCGGTGCCGCTTGTGGGCCAGGGCGCCGCCTACGCTGACGAGGTGGCCAGTCGCATACCGAACGGGCATCGTGCCCCCACCATGGGCTCGTCGGCGGATGTCGGAGTTTTCGCTGACGCGCTCACTGCACTGCGCTCGGCCTCGCTTCGTCCCGAGTTGGTGATCGAGGAGGTCCCGGCACCTACCCGGCTCGCGCCCCATTCGGTAGCGGTGGCCGGTGAGGTTATCCCCACCCAAGACCCGGCCGATGAGCCGATCGGTGTTGGCCGATTCGTTCTGCTGTTCGACCCCGAGGGCCCCGAGCCCTGGGAAGGTGTCTGGCGGGCAGTGACCTATGCCAAGACGACGATGGAGCCCGAGGTAGGGGCCGATCCCTTGGCCGGCGAGGTGGGATGGTCGTGGTTGACCGAGGCGTTGGAGTGCCGGTCGTTGGGCTGGGCGGCTGCGGCCGGAACTGTTACCAGCGTGACTTCGGTCAGTTTTGGCGCACTCGCGGATCGTGAGACGAACGTGGACTTGGAGATCCGAGCATCCTGGACGCCGGTGCTGAACGAGCCGAGAGATCTCGCCGGCCATCTGCAGGCGTGGGGCGACCTGCTCTGCGTGATGTCCGGCCTGCCACCTCTGCCCGAGGGTGTCGTCGCCCTGCCTGGAATCCGTCGCTGACCGGTGGCCGAGGGCACAACGAACGACGCGGACCCTGCCGGCAGCGAGCTCGCCCAGCCGGCTGCCGAGGTCTTCGACGTTCTGAAGACGCCGGAAGAAGGCGTGCCAGAGGTAGTTGCCGACGAGGCAGGACTGAGCCAGGTCATCGCTGCCATCGGCCAAGGCACCGGCCCAGTAGCTGTGGATGCCGAGCGGGCATCGGGATACCGCTACGGACAGGACGCCTACTTGGTGCAATTACGCCGCGAGGGTAGCGGCACCCACCTGATCGACCCGGTGGGCTGCCCCGACCTCTCCCGCCTGGACGAGGCGCTCGCCGACACCGAGTGGGTCTTGCACGCCGCCACCCAAGACATCCCCTGCTTGACCGCCCTGGGTATGACGCCTCGGCGCCTGTTCGACACCGAGCTCGGGGCACGATTGGCCGGCCTGCCACGGGCCGGCCTGTCCTCGGTCTTGGAGTACTACCTCGGGGTGACGCTGGCCAAAGAGCATTCGGCGGTCGACTGGTCGACGCGGCCGCTGCCGCAGGCGTGGCTGAACTATGCCGCTCTCGACGTGGAGCTGCTCGTCCCGCTCAGAAACCGGATGGCCCAAGATCTGCGGGAGCAGGGCAAGTTGGAATGGGCCGAGCAGGAGTTCGCTGCTCTGACCGCCTTCACCGGGCCCAAGGCCAAGGTCGACCCGTGGCGACGAGTGACCGGCACCAGCAAACTTCGGAATCGCCGCGCCTTAGCCCGGTTGAGGTTGTTGTGGGAGGCCCGTGAGGGGATTGCGCAGCAACGCGACGTCACACCGGGACGGATCCTGCCCGATTCGACGCTGATCGACCTGGCCCAACGCGGCCCGAGCGAGGAAGCCGCGCTGCTGACCGGCACGCCGGACGCCAGACCCTCTCGGGCCCGCCGTTCCCACCAGGGTCTGCGCCGATACAAGAGCTCCTGGTTGACCGCCATCGGCCAAGCGCAGAGCTTGCCCGAGAGCGATCTGCCCCCCAAGTCTCGACCCGCCATCGGTCCGCCACCGCCGCGTTCCTGGGCCGATCGCTCACCGGAGGCCGCTGAGCGACTGACAGCTGCTCGGGTCGGCCTCGCCGAGATCAGCGAACACGTGGAGATCCCGGTCGAGAATCTGCTCACTCCCGAGGTGTTGCGGATCCTCCTGTGGGACCCACCGGGTGAGACTGACCCCGAGGCTGTCATGGAGGCGTTGACACGACTCGGGGCACGACCGTGGCAGTGTCACTTGCTGGCACCGCTCATCAGCCAGGTGCTCGACCCCCAGCGACACGCCACATTGCAATGATATCTCACATATGATCTAGGCTCTTGGCTCATGACTGAGCCTTACCTGTCCCGGATCGGGACCCTCATTCGTGACGCCCGCCGGCACAAGGCCCTGACCCAGTCCGAGTTGGCCGGATTGCTGAACACGAGCCAAAGCGCCGTGGCCCGGATCGAACAAGGCAAGCAAAATCTCTCCCTGGAGATGTTGGCCCGCATCGGCGAAAGCCTCGACTCCGAGATCGTCTCGGTCGGCAGCGCGGTGCCGCAGAACCTGCGGATCACCGGCGGCGTCAAACTGTCGGGCGAGATCGACGTGCGCACCTCCAAGAACGCAGCCGTCGCCCTCCTCTGCGCCTCCTTGCTCAACAAAGGCCGCACCACGTTGCGCAACCTCGCTCGGATTGAGGAAGTCAACCGGATCACCGAGGTGCTGACCAGCATCGGCTTCAAGATTCGGTGGCTTCCGGAGAGCTCTGACCTGGAGATCGTGCCCCCGGCGACCCTCGACCTAGCCGGGATGGACGAGGCGGCCGCCCGTCGGACCCGCACCATCATCATGTTCCTCGGTCCGTTGATGCACGAGCTGGACCACTTCGAACTGCCGTATGCCGGAGGGTGCGATCTGGGGACACGCACCGTGGAGCCGCACATGATTGCGCTGCGCCAGTTCGGGGTGGACGTGGTGGCCACCGAAGGCGCCTACAACGCCACGATCGACAAGCACCGTTGGCCGCAGAAGGCGATCGTGTTGACCGAACGCGGTGACACGGTGACCGAGAATGTGCTGCTGGCCGCGGCTCGCTACACCGGGCAAACGACGATCCGCAACGCATCGTCGAATTACATGGTCCAAGACCTTTGCGTCTTCCTGCAGCAACTGGGCGTGCAGATCGATGGCCTGGGCACCACCACCTTGACGGTCCGCGGCGTTGCGGAGATCGACCAAGACATCGAGTACTCGCCCTCGGAGGACCCGATCGAGGCGATGAGCTTGCTTGCGGCCGCGGTGGTCACCGGGAGCGAGATCTCGATCAAGCGGGTGCCGATCGAGTTCATGGAGATCGAACTGGCGGTCTTGGACACGATGGGGCTGCGATACGACCTCAGCGAGGAGTACACCTCGGACAACGGTCACACCCGGCTGGTGGACCTGCATACCGACCCTGGGCCGTTGCACGCGCCGCTGGACAAGATCCACCCGTTGCCCTTCCCAGGTCTCAACATCGACAACCTGCCGTTCTTCGCCATCATCGCTGCCTGCGCCCAAGGCTCCTCGATGATCCACGACTGGGTGTATGAGAACCGCGCCATCTATCTCACCGAGCTCACCACCCTCGGCGCACGGGTACACCTAATGGACCCGCACCGAGTGATGATCGAAGGACCTACTAAGTGGCGGGCCGGGGAGATCATGTGCCCGCCTGCGCTGCGACCGGGGGTTGTCATCCTGCTCGCCATGCTCGCTGCGCCCGGCGTGTCGGTGCTGCGGAACGTGTATGTCATCAACCGCGGGTATGAGGACCTGGCCGCTCGGTTGAACGCGCTCGGGGCAGGGATCCAGACCTTCCGCGACATCTAGGACGGGCGGCAGCGAGCCAACGAGATCCGCGAGCCGCAGGTGTCTTTTGACATCAGCCGGGACGAGCGCGGTGGGTATGCGGTGATGCGCGACGGTCACCCGCAGTCCTACGTCGACCTCGAAGACCCTGGGTTGTTGACCTTCGAGTATGTGCAGCACATGGCTATGGCCCTCGACGTCCTCGCGCCGGGACGGCTGCGGGTGACCCATGTCGGCGGCGCCGGGCTGAGCCTGCCGCGGTACGTCGAGCACACTCGACCCGGCTCTGCGCAGATTGTCTTGGAACCCGATGTCGAACTCACCGCGGCGGTGCGTAAGAAAGTGCCCTTGCCGCGCAGGCACGCCATCCGAGTGCGAGCGATCGACGGTTTGGCGGGGGTATCTGCCCTACGCGACGCCAGTGCCGACGTCATCGTGGTGGACGCTTTCGAGGGGGGACGGGTCCCGGGCGAGTTGCTCGGCTCCGCCTTCACCGAGCAGGTGTCGAGGGTGCTCGTCCCTGGCGGTCTGCTGGCCCTGAACACCTGTGACGAGCCGGGTCTGCAGCATGCTCGCGCAGTCGTGGCGACGTTGGCGGCAGTGTTTCCGCAGGTCGGCCTCATCGCCTTGAACGAGGTCCTCAACCGGCGACGCTTCGGCAACCTCGTGGTGTTGGCCAGCCACCAGACGCTGCACGAGTCGGCGCTGCTGCGTCGAGCCGCCAGCGCAGCCTTCCCGACGAAGTTCCTCGGCACGACCGCAACCGCCCGGTGGCTGGGCGGGGCCCGCGCATTCGGGCCGACTGGCATACGATCACCCGTCCCCCCGGACGGTGAGTCATGGCTCCGTATTTGAGCCGAGGATGCGAGCTGCCCGGCGCATTTTGGCCGCTAGCACTGGGGACGTAAGGACGGTGTGGGTCGCCTGCCGAGCAGCAAACGTCACCCCGACGGCAGTCTCGATCATCGGGAGGGTGATTCCGGTGGCGTGCCTAGGGGGTGGCGAAACGACCAAGCACCCACTCGGCGCGGATACCGCTCAGCCGCTCGGCGAAGATCCGCTGATATCCCAACTCCTCACGCGATCGAGCCGCCGGTAGCCCCTCGATCCGCAGCGAAGCCCAGTCCTCGTCGGGCACGAACGACGCCGCCTGCCGAGCCATCACATCGGCCGTGCCTGAGCCGTCGCCAAACTGCTCCTTGCGCCGCCACAGGATCTGCGTCGGTAGCCAGCCTTCGAAC
>JBARZG010000068.1:0-50028 GCA_049649785.1 Ornithinimicrobium sp.
CCGGATTTTGCGGCCCAGATCGATCGGATCGGGTTGCACGGGGTGAACTATGCGGTCGGCTTCTCCTCCTGGTTGGACCTTTCGCCCGAGGGAGTCTCCAAGGCCTCGGGCCTGGAGTCCATCCGCATCGCACTCGGCGTCGACATCGAGCACACCATCGCGGTCGGAGATCAACGCAACGACATCGAGATGCTGCAGTGGGCTGGGCGTGGTGTGGCGATGGGCCAAGCGCCGCCCGAGGTCGTGGCGGTGGCCAATGAGGTCACCGACGACGTGACCAACGACGGGCTGGCCCTTTTACTCGAAGACGTGGCCACTTCGCTGCGCTGGGTGGCCTGATGGACCCGAGCGGATCGGTCGAACCGTTAGTCATCACCTCCCCGGCGAACCCGCGACTCAAAGCGCTGGCGAGCCTGCGCCGTCGACGCACCCGCGAGTCCCGAGGGGTGACCCTGGTCGAGGGGTATGAGGAGTTGAAGCTGGCGCTGGCCGCGGGAGCACGGCCTAGGTCGCTGTACTACTGCCCGGCTCTGATGGCCGATCTCGCTGCACAACAACACGTCATTGACGATGCGGCCGCCGCTGGCGCGGAGATCTTCGAGCTGGGGCAGGCCGCGTTTGCCAGGGCGGCCTACCGGGGGGGGCCAGACGGCTTCCTCGCCGTGGTGGACACGATTAGCCGCCGATGCGCCGACCTCGATGTCCCCTCGGATGCGTTGATCCTGCTCTGCGAGGGAGTCGAGAAGCCGGGCAACCTGGGGGCGATGTTGCGGACCGCCGACGCGGCCGGGGTGAGCGCGGTGCTGGCTGCCGGCCCGGTCACCGACTGGGGCAACCCGAACGTTGTCCGGTCATCCAAGGGCACGGTGTTCTCCGTCCAGGTGGCCAGTGACAGCGCCCGGACGACGCTGGATTGGCTCGCCCGACACGGCATACCGCTGGTGGCGGCGACTCCGGACACGAAGGTGCTGCATACCGACATCTCCTATGTGGGACCGCTGGCCATTGCGGTGGGCGCTGAGAAACACGGACTGACTGCCGAGGTATTGCGCGCTGCAGCGCACCGGGTGCGCATTCCCATGGTGGGACAAGCGAACTCGCTCAATGTGTCGACGTCGGCAGCGATCATCGTCTACGAGGCCGTGCGACAGCGCGGCGCGGCGAGCACCCTCGCCGGGCCTGGCGTGGTCAAAAGCGCCTCATAATCTGTGTCACGATGAAGACTATGCGCATCGATCACGTCTGTTATGCAGCGGGGCCAGAGGGCATGAGGGCCACGGCCACGAGGTTGGCCGATCAGCTTCAGGTTAGTCCGCACGACGGAGGTGTGCATCCGCGTTTCGGCACTCGCAACATGGTGTTACCGCTAGCGCAGGGTCGATATCTCGAGGTTGTCGAAGTGCTTGATCACCCGGCCTCGGACAAGGCGCCGTTCGGTCAGGCGGTGCGTGCCCGCTCAGAAAAGGGCGGCGGCTGGATGGCCTGGGTTGTCGCCGTGGATGACCTCGGCGACATCGAGGAGCGCTTAGGTCGTGAGGCGGTGCCGGGCAATCGGCATACCCCCGAGGGCATCGAGCTCACCTGGCGCCAGATCGGGATCAAGTCGTTGATCGAGGACCCGCAGTTGCCGTTCTTCGTGCGCTGGGACTCGATGGAACACCACCCGTCAACGCTGGGTACGGACGGCGCGAAGTTGGTCGGCCTGCACATCGCTGGCGACCCGGTCAGGATCCAGCGATGGCTGGGCACGTCCACCGTCGACTGCTTGTGGGAGGGTGACATCGACGTCGAGTTCGATCAGTCGCTCACCCCAGCCCTGGACGCGGTGACCTTCGACACTGCCGCTGGCACCGTCACCATCTAGACCCCGCACAGGCCCGGCACCTTCGACGCATCGCGGGTCACGCCGCCTCACACCACGCTCATTCCCCGTCTGGTGCGCGTTTGTGTATCTCGTGCGCTGCTGCAATGCAGCACGAGATCGAAGAAGGCGCACTAGACACGGTCCACACCCTCAAATGCGAAGAGCCCGTTAACAGCGCACCGGCCGCGCGATGTTGCTGGATGTGCTTCAGCCTTCGAAGTCGCGCAGCCGCAGACTGTTCAGGACCACCAAAATCGATGAGGCTGCCATCACGGCACCGGCGATCATCGGGTTCAACAGACCGAATGCGGCCAACGGGATCGCCGCGATGTTGTAGCCGAATGCCCAGCCGAGGTTCTGTTTGATCACGCGCAGCGTCTGGCGGGACAGGGCGATGGCGGTGGCCACGGCTCCGAGGTCGCAGCGCATCAGCACGATGTCCGCGGACTCGATGGCCACGTCTGTGCCGCCTCCCATGGCGATCCCCAGGTCGGCGGCAGCGAGAGCCGCCGCGTCGCTGACCCCATCGCCGACCATGACCACCGCTCGCCCGGCGCGTTGCAACTCAGTGACTTCGGCGTGCTTGTCTGCGGGCGATACTCCGGCGCTGAGGTGCTCGCTGTCGATGCCCACCGCTTCAGCGACCGAATGCGCCGTTTGCGCGTCATCACCGGTCACGAGGTGTGGCACCAGACCCAGGTGGCCGAGCCGCTGGATAGCCACGCGGCTTGTTGCCCGTACCTCGTCGGCCACCGTGAGGGCAGCCCGAGCGTGTCCGCCCCAACCCACGAGGACGGTGGTCCCGGGACCGGCCAGTGCGGTATGCAGCGCGTCTGGCACGTGATCGAACAGGTTCGGCCTACCGACGGACACCTCGGTGGTCTTGATCCTTCCCCGCACCCCGGCGCCGCGGAGGTTGACGAAGTCCTCGACCGGGGGGACCTGCAGCAACCTGTCCTGAGCCGCCTGGACAATCGCCCGTGCGATCGGGTGCTCGGAGCCTTGCTCGACGCAAGCCGCTGCGGTGAGCGCGGCATCCGGGGAGAGCCGACCGACAACGGTCAGGTCGGTCAGCGTGGCCTGCCCCGTGGTGATCGTTCCTGTCTTGTCCAACACGACAGTGTCGACCCGGCGGGTGCTTTCCAGGATCTGTGGCCCCTTGATCAAGATGCCCAGTCGTGCTCCGCGCCCCGTCCCGGTGAGCAGCGCGGTCGGGGCGGCCAGGCCTATGGCACACGGGCAGGCGATGATCAAGACCGCGACGGTCGGCTCGATGCTGGTGCCGAGATCGTGGCCGCTGAGCAGCCACCCAAGCAGGGTCAGCGCAGCGATGATCAGCACCGCCGGGACGAAGACGGCTAAGACCCGGTTGGCCAGCCGTTGCACTGGTGGAAGCCCGGTCTGCGCTTCCTCGACGAGCGCCGTGATCTGGGCCAGCGTCGTATCCGCCCCGACGCGGGTGGCCTGGATGATGATTCTGCCGTGCGTGTTGAGCGTGGCCCCGGTGACCTCATCTCCGGCCTTGACGTCGATCGGCGTCGACTCGCCAGTCACCAGCGAAGCGTCGATGGCGCTTCGCCCGTCGATGATGCGCCCGTCGGTGGCGACCTTCTCCCCGGGCCGGGTGACGAACCGCATACCCACATCGAGGCGCGCAGCATCAACGCGCTCTTCGCGCCAGGCCCCGCTGCGCGGATCGTGCCGCAGCACCGCCACGTCCTTCGCCCCCAACTCCACCAACGAGGTCAGTGCGGAGCGCCCGGCCGCTGTGGCGCGGGACTCGATGTAGCGGCCGATGAGCAGGAGGGCCGTCACGATGGCTGCGGTCTGGAAGTAGAGGTGCCCGGCTGAGCCTGTCGAGTCTGAGCCTGCCGACCCGGTCAGGGTGACGACGAGCGACCAACCGTAGGCCGCCGTGATCCCGATCGAGACCAGTGTTGTCATCGTTGAGGCACCGTGCCGAGCGTTGACGGCAGCGGCCCGGTGGAAGGGCCATGCAGCCCAGAAGTACACCGGCGTGGTCAGCGCCAACTGGAGCCACGGATTCGCCGCACCGGTGGCTTCCCGGATCGACGGCACCATCGCGACTAGCAATACGACGACGGCAAGGAGCGAGGCCACGAGCGCTCGCAGGCGCAAGGCGCGATCACCCAGCCGGGCATCGTCTGTCTGCTTCTGCCCTGTCGAGTCTGCCGCTAACCCCCGGGTTGACGTTGGGCTCGCGGTGTACCCGGTGGTAGCTACCGCAGCAATCAGGTCACCGACGTCGTGCTGGCCGTCGTGCTTTACGCGTGCTCGCCGAGTGGCGAGATTGACGGTGGCACTCACCCCGTCGAGCTTGTGCAAAGCGCCCTCGACGTGGGACACGCATGAGGCGCAAGTCATGCCGGTGATGGCCAGATCGACCGTCTTGCGCTGAGCAGTTGGTGTGGACATATCTCCTCAATGATGGGGCCTTGTGCGGGCGACGCGGGGTGGCTGCGGAGCGTGTTGACGTGTGAACTCCCCCATGGCTAGGGGCCCGATGGCTAGGGACGAGACGGTGAGCCAGGAGATAGTAGTCGGCTCAATAGTTACTCAGGAAACGGCTAGCTACCGACCATGTGGGGGCTGGGATCACGGGTTCAGAGTGTCCAGATAGGCACGCGCCATGCGCTTGGGTGCCCGTATCAGCCAGGACTCAATCATCATTTCCTCTAGTTCTTCAGCGGGAATCTGAGCCAGCCGCACCAAGATCATTCGCGAGTTCGCAAAGTGCGCAGTGGTCAAGAAGTAGCCGGAGTCGTCGGCGGCCAACTGCAATTTGGCCTCCTCGTCCTCCACGTAGAGCACGACGAGCCCCTCGATCCGCGCGCCGACGTCATCGACAGCGTCCGGCCTCGGCCCCCGATCCAGCACGAACCATGTGTCCTTTACCTGGATGGTAGGTCGGTGCCACGAAGTGCCCAGCGAAGTTCCGGGCAGTGCCAGTCCGATCCGCTCGACGTCCGCCCAGGTAGCCACCATTCACTCCCCGGTGTCCGTGGACAGGTGTGCCACGAGTTGGGGAGCCAGGCCGACATATGAACGTGGAGTCATCTCGATCAGCCGCTGCTCTTCGACTTCCGGCAACCCCAGGCCGCGGACGAACTCGCGCAGATCCTCCCCGTTGATCCGGCGACCACGGGTCAGTTCCTTGAGACGATCATAGGGGTTGGCCATGCCCTCGACGCCCCGAGCGGCCACCGCGCGCATGACCGACTGGATCGGCTCGGCCAGGACCTCCCAGTTGGCGTCCAGGTCGGCGGCCATCGCGTCGGCGTTGGCGTCCAAACCGCCCAAGCCCTTGCCCGCGTTGTCGATCGCCAGCAGCGAGTGGCCGAGCGCCGTGCCGATATTGCGTTGCATCGAGGAATCGGTCAGGTCGCGCTGCAACCGGGAGGTCACCAGCGTCGTCGCCAACACATCGAGCAGGGCGTTCGAGACCTCGAGGTTGGCCTCGGCGTTCTCAAACCGAATCGGGTTGACCTTGTGCGGCATCGTCGAAGACCCCACACTGCCCTGGCCGCGCACCTGAGCGAAATAGCCCATCGAGATGTACGACCACACATCCGTGCACACATTGTGCAGCACCCGATTGAACCGGGCGATGTCGGCATACAGCTCGGCTTGCCAGTCGTGACTTTCGATCTGAGTGGTCAGTGGATTCCAGGTAAGCCCGAGGCCGGTCACGAACTCTTCGCTGATCTGTTGCCAGTCGGCGTCGGGCACCGCGGCTAGATGAGCGCCATAGGTGCCTGTTGCTCCGTTGAACTTGGCTAGATACTCACACGCTTCGATCCGCCGCAGTTGGCGGTGCAATCGGCTCGCCAATACAGCCAGTTCTTTGCCCATCGTGGTCGGCGTCGCTGGTTGCCCGTGAGTATGTGCCAACAGGGGTATGTCGGCCAGTTCCCGAGCCATCTGGCTGACCTGATCGACGAGCGCCTGGGCGGCCGGCAGCCACACCTCACGAACTGCTCCCCGCACCATCAAGGCATACGACAGGTTGTTGATGTCCTCGGACGTGGCAGCGAAGTGCACCAACTCGGCCAGGTCCTCGCGACCGTCGAGACGGTCGGTCAATCGGCGGCGCAACAAAAACTCGATGGCTTTCACGTCATGCACCGTGACGGCCTCGATGGCGGCCAATTCATCAATGGTCGGCGCGTCGAACTCCTCGATCAGTGCCCGCAGACTCTGCCTCTCGGCTGGACTGAGCCTCCCGGAGCCGGGTATGACGCCGCGGGTGCACAGGTAGATCAGCCACTCAATTTCGACGTGCAGCCGCTGCCGGTTCAGCGCCGGCTCCGAGAGATGCTCGATGAGTCTGCCGACCACGCGGCGATAGCGCCCGTCCAGCGCGCCGAGGGCAGGGGGAGGCGAGATGTCGAGCAACGAGGCCATGGCGCCCATCCTCCCAGAGCCCGCAGTCTGCGGCCCAGTCCGAACATCATGAGCCTCGAAGGGGGAGCTGTCGGCTACCCGGTATGCCTGCCCAACGCCAAGAACGCCATCTTTCGTGCCGCGCAGTCAGCGGTTCGAGTCAGCGCTTGGAGTCAGGGTCTACCCGGTCCGCGTCCAGGTAGGTGTCCATTTGGTCATCGCGCTGAGCCCGCGCCTCGCTCACCGCTTGCGCAGCGCGCTCTTCCAAGGCTTGGGCTCGACCTTCCGCGCGATCAGCTTCCTCTTGGAGCTCATCGGCTTCGCGCCTGGCCATGATGGCCGCACCGTGAACGTCCTTGGCGATGGCTTCTTGCTCGGTGATCCGCGGGTCATCGGCCTTGGCCTGTTTGCGCAACTCGACGGCGCGCGCCCGCTTCTTGCGGCGATTCACCCACAAGAAAATGAGCAAGGCAATCAGGAGGACCGCCGCTGCGATCACCCACCAGATCCACGGTTGGTCGCCCATAGCTTCTCCTTCGTCGCAGGGACAGCAACCACCGGCTGCCGTGCTGAGCGTATCCAGACCGCGCGGTCGGCGCGACAGGCGAGGAGTGCCTAGTTGCCCAGGGCCGTTACCGCCGCGAGACTCACCTCGATGATGTCGGCCTGTGCCGACTCGCGGGGCACGGTCGGCTCTCCGTCTCCCGGTTGTGGGCCGTAGTCACCGAAGTGGGCGTGCACCGCTCCCTCGATCATGACGATGTTCGCGTCGTCGGGCAGGTCAGCGCGACTGTCTTCGATGTCGGCCGGAGTGGAAAGGCCATCGTTGCTGCCCGCGATGGAGGTCACCGCCAGGTCAGTGTCACTCAGTGACCCCAAGGGGTAGGAGGCCCAGAACACAACGCCGTCGACATCCTGGGCGTTATCGCCAGCGAAGGTCGCGGCGGCCACGCCACCCAGACTGTGCCCAGACAGCGCCCAGTGCTCGATCTCCGGATAATCCTCGATGATCGCTGACGGTCTATTCACTGCCGTGAAACCGATCCCGAAGGGCTGCTTGACGATGACGACCAGATACCCCTGGGTAGCTAGGTCGTCCAGCAGCGGGACGTAGGCACGAGCGTCCACCCGGGCACCCGGTTGAAAGATCAGCCCCGTCGACGGGGCATGGTTGTCGCCCGACGTCGTTAAGGTGATCCGCGTTGCCGAATCGCTGACGGCTACCTCGCTGCAACCGGCCATGGCCTCGATCGCATCTCGTGTTGCGCTGAACGGACGCAGAAAGACCAGGGAGCCAAGCACGACTGCGCTGATCGCGGTTCCAAGGACCGCCAGCGTGATGGCCAGCCAGCGTCGGCGCGGTCGAGGTGTCCGGCCACGTAGGTCCCGAGCACCGAGGACGATCAACAGCACCCCGACCGCGGCAGCGACGACGAGTGTCACCGGAAGCGCCGGGTGTCCGGCCAGCAAGGTGTCGGGGCGGGTCAACCACGACCAGGCGCTCACGCCCAGCCAAGCAATCCCGAGAGCCAGGCGCCACCAACCGCGCACCGTACTCCGCTTCGTTTGATTCATCGGAGCAATGGTTTCACGCTGGCGAGGGACGTTCTCATGGTGACATCGGCGCCGAGTCCATGTCATGAGCCGCACCAGCATCATCACCCGGATCACTCTGGGTGATGTCGAATGTCTGAAAGCCAGTCCAGGCTTGAGGTCGGTGATTGACCGCGATCACCGTCGGTCCCGCACACACCTGCTCGCGGTGCGGGCCGGCTCCGTCGAGCGGAACCGACCGGCATACCCCAGTGACCGCGAGAGTCGCCGTGGCGTCGTCGAGGTGGGCAGCCGGCTCGTCCATCAGCACGATCGGGCGTCGCGAGAGCACTGCGCGTGCCATCGATAGCCGTGCGCGTTCGCCCCCGGACAGCCCGCTGAGGAAGCTGTCCAATCCGGCCGGCAGGGCGTCCAGCCACCGAGTGAGGTCGACAGTATGCAACGCGGCGCGGATCGATTCGTCGCTTGCCCCCGGGTTGGCCAGCGCGAGGTTGGCGCGCACGGTCCCGGCGAAAGCATGCGGCTCGTCGTCGATCACAGCGATCCGTGCCCGCACCGAGTCGACGCTGAGGCGGCACGTGTCGTGACCGGCCACCCGGTAGGACCCCTGCACGGGGTCGAGGTCTCGGGCCAACACCGCGAGCGCGGTCGACTTTCCGGCCCCGTTGGGACCGGTCAGTTGCACCCGATCGCCGGTATGCAGGAGCGGTAACGTGAGCGCGGCCAGGTCCAGGGTGCCTGGTTGCCGGTCAGCACCGGGGTCGTTCTGCGGGCCGTTCACCCCAGGGGCCGATGAGTGCCGCGGCCGGGGCATCGCGGACCACGATGCGCTGATGTTGTGAAGTTCGACCGGTGTCGCTGCGTCGGTGAGCGTGGTGTCGGACTCCAAGGACACCGCCGGAAGCTGGTTCAACACCTCATCCAATCGTGCCTGTGCAGATCGCGCCCGAGCCTTGGCGCCCCCGACGTCGGGCAGAGCGGTCCAGGACTCGGCCAACGCCATCGGGGTCAAGGCCACCAGGGCAGCCCAGGGCGCCGACAGCGTTGCACCGGCGAATCCGGTCGCCGCCAGCCAGCCGACGAACGCCGTGACGACCGCGATGACCGCCCACGACGCAGCGATGCCCACGCACCGCACCAGGATCAGTCTCGTTTCGGCCCGTGCGTATGCTGCCTCGCGCGCCGCTAGATTGGCCAAGACCCGTGGGTAGGGCGCTGCTGTCCCCGCGCCGTCGAGCTGACCGTCGCTGCGTTTCCCCCCACCTGCGGCTGGAGCGTCGATGCTGGAATGAACCCAGCCGCCGACGGCTTGGATGGCGTCAATCTGCGTCGTCAACGTCGTCGCAGCGGCGAGCACCCTTCCTCGCTCCTGAACGGCTACATCTTGGCGCGCCTGCTCTAAGCGTGAGGTCACCTCACCCACCGCCAGGGTGGCTACGGCCCCCGCCGCCACCACGGCGGCAGCCATCGGCAAGGCCCAGGCCAGCACCCCCACGGCCACCACGCTGGCGATGACTGTGCCGACCCACGGCACCTGTACCCGCACCTGCCGGTCCACGACATCGTCCAGATCGCGCACTAACGCCGTCAGGAAGTCGGCGCGACTTCGCCGACCCAATCGAGCTGGGGTGAGCGGGACCAACCGAGCAAAGAGGTCTGCTCGACGTCTCGACAGGTCGGCTAGTGCAACGTCATGGGAGACGACCCGCTCGGCATACCGCAACAACGGCCTGGCGAGGCCGAACGTGCGTACCCCGACGATAGCCACCAGCAACGTCAACACGACCGGTTGGAACGAGGCCTGCACGATGAGCCACCCAGAGGTCGCCGTCAGCGCGACGCCGGAGGCCACCGACAAACCGCCGAGCAAGCAGGCTAGCCGCAGCCGGTCGGTCTGACCGATCAGCGACCAGATGGCTGGTTCACCTCCGGCGACCCGCTGACCGCCGGCTACCCGCTCACCGCGGGCCACCCGGCCACCTCCGGCTACCCGCTCACCGCCGTCTTCGAGGTTCGAGGCCCGCTCGGCGGTCACCGTGGCTACGGGCTGCGTGTCCGGGCTTGCCCTCGTTTCGCTGGGAGCACGACCCGGACCGGGCGGAGCGGTCGATTCAACGGGCGCGGGCGGAGTAGTTGGTGCCGGCTCGCTCGGAGCGGTCGATCCAACGGGCGCGGGCGGAGGGACCGGTGGGGTCGAAGCGAGCGACGCCCGCCAGTGTTGATCGGCGACCGCGACCAATTCGCTGTCGTGAGTCGCCACGATCACGGGGCGCTGCGTGGCTTGAGCGGTCAGCAACTGGCGGATGTCACCGACCGAGTCTTCAGCGATATGTGCGGTGGGCTCATCCAGCAGCAGTACCGGCGCGTCGCTGAGGAAGGCTCGGGCCAGCGCTAGCCGTGCCCGCTGGCCCGCCGATAGGCCAAATCCGTCGTCGCCGACCACTGCGTCGAGGCCACCTCGCGGGTTCACCGCGCCCCATAGCCCGACCGCGATCAACGCTTCGGTCGCGGCCTTCTGAGTCACTGCAGGAGCGCCCAGGGCCAGGTTGTCCAGCACGGTGCCCGAGATCAGCAGCGGTCGCTGGGTCGCCAGGTGCGTCGGCGGGCAGCTCACCGATCCGGTAGAAGGGGTCCGCAGCCCTGCGAGTAGCTCCAGCAACGTCGATTTGCCACCACCCGACGGTCCGGTGAGCACCGTCAGGCCAGGTGCATTCTGGGTGGTGTAGGTAACGTCGGACAAGGCTGGGTCTGCACCGGGATAGCCGTAGGTGATCCTGCAGGCCGCGATGGTCGACGCAGACGGGGGCACGGTCTGGTCTCGGGCTCGCCCGTCGTTGGGCCTCGGGGTGGGCCAGTCGGTAGGCCTCTCGGTGGGACTCTCGGTGGGCCCGTCGAGGTCGGCGCTCAAATCCTGCAGCGTCTCGGCGCCAGCGGCCGCATTGTGGAACTCGGCACCGACCCGCCGGATCGGCCAATACGCCTCGGGCGCCAACAAGATGGCGGTCAAGCCGACCTGGAGGTCGATCGTCCCATAGGCCAACCGCAAGCCGACCGACACTGCCACCAGGGCCACCGATATTGTCGCCAACAACTCCAATGCAGCCGTCGACATGAACGCTGTGCGCAGAGTGCGCACAGTGGCCCGCCGGTGCTGATCACCGACCTCGGCCACCACGGTGACCTGATGATCCGCCCGTCCGTAGGCGACTAACGTCGGTAACCCCTGGACCACGTCCACGAAGTGGCCGGCCATGCGGGTCAGTGCGGTCATTCGACTGCGGGTCTGATCGCGGGTGTGCATCCCGATCAGGGCCGCGAAGACCGGTAGCAACGGCAGGGTGAGCAGGACAATCAGCGCGCTCCAGATGTCCACGACGGCCAAGACCAGCAAGGTCAGTGCCGGGACGATGACGGAGGTGGCCAAGGCGGGCAAATAGCGGGCGACGTACGGCTCGATGGCTGCAACGCCGTCGCCGATCAAGGTGGTGGCTTCACTGGGTTCGGGGCGCGATTCGACCGGCAGGCCGAGCCAACGGCGCAACACGACCCCTCGCACCGCAGTGGCGCACGCCAGCCCGGCCCGGTGAGCCGCGTACTCACCGCCTGCTGTGAGGAGTCCCCGGGCAAGCAGCGCCCCAACGACGAGGGTCGCTGGCGCGGTGATCGGGGTTCCGCTCGCAACGGCGGTGACCAGCCACGCCATCCCCAACGCGATCGTCAGGGCAGAGATCCCGGACAGTATGCCGAAGCTCACCAACGCGATCAGTGCCGGCCGTGTCGCCGGAGCAACCCGGACCAGCAGTCCGGGCTTTGGGCGGGCCATCAGGGCAGCGGGGGTCGGCGCAGCGATCGGTCAGGACGTGGTTGCACGATCCCAGTCTCCCTTCCGCTCATCCCGTGTGCGAAACGCGCCTGATGGTCGGTGAGGCTCAGCAGCGCGGACCTAGGGTGCGCCGCCGGCGCCGGGCGAACTTTGCTGGCGCTCGGTACGCGCGGCGACGGCGACCTCGGTGGGGATGTGGTGACCCGAGACACGCTGACGGAAGGTCCAGTAGGTCCAGCCCTGATACACCAAGACGATCGGGAAGAAGATGACCGCCACCCAGGTCATGATGCCCAGGGTGTAGGCGGTGGAAGCTGCGTTGGTCGTGGTCAGTGAGAACGCGGGGTCAGTGGTGCTCGGCATCACGTCGGGGAACATGGCGATGAACAGTGAGGCAACGGCCAGGCCGATCGCCGCAAACGTGCCGGTGAAGCCCCACCCTTCCGCGCCGCGGGCGGCCATCGCCAAACCGGCCACCAAGCATAGGGCCGCAAGACCGGCCACGATCCACGAGACGGTGTCGCCGGTGTCAGCCTGGATGATGGCGAGCCAGGCCACGGCTAACGCCGCCGCCACGACACCGATCTTGAGGGCCAATCCGCGTGCCTCACGGCGAATCGGGCCGTCGGTCTTCAGCGCCAAGAACAGTGCGCCGTGGGTCAAGAACAGCGTGACGGTCACCAACCCGCCCAGCAGTGCCACCGGATTGAGCAGGGTGAACAGCGTGCCGGTGTACTCCATGTCAGCGTCGATGGGCACGCCGGCCGCGATGTTGGTGAACGCGACTCCCCACAACAGTGCCGGCAGGGCCGAACCCCAGAGGATGCAGGCGTCCCAGCGTGCGCGCCAGACGTCGCTGTCGACCTTGCCGCGGTAGTCGAAAGCCAAGGCGCGCAGGATCAGCGCCACCAGGATGAGCAGCAACGGCAGGTAGAAGCCGGAGAACAACGTCGCATACCAGTGCGGGAAGGCGGCGAAGGTGGCACCGCCCGCGGTGAGCAGCCACACCTCGTTGCCGTCCCACACCGGTCCAATCGTGGAGAGCATCACCCGCTTGCGGGTCTCACCGTCCAGCTCTTCATCGCCGCGTCCGAGCACCGGAAAGAGCATCCCGACGCCGAAGTCGAAACCCTCCAGGACAAAGTATCCGATCCACAGGATCGCAATCACGATGAACCACACGGTTGCTAGTTCCATGCGCCCTGCTCCTTTCGTATGCCGGGTGCTGTCGTTGATGACACTGCGTTACGCCGGTCAGGACCAGCAGCGCCGCGGTGACTTAGGGCTGGCCTATCTGGGCGTTTAGTACGTGAAGACGTATGGCTCATCGTCTGTGCGATCGTTCGGATCGAACGAGGCGTCTTCGGCGACCGGGTCCGCGCCAGCTCGGGCATACCGCACGGTGAGCCCGAACATCACGACCGCCACGGCGGCATACAACAGCGTGTAAACCGTCAGCGACAACCCGACTTCGAAGGCGCTCACGCCTGGACTGACGCCGTTCGCCGTGGTCATGACCCCGAAGACCAGCCACGGTTGGCGGCCCATCTCGGTGAAGATCCAGCCGAAGGAGTTGGCGAACAGCGGCATGAAGAAGACACCGAGCGAGGCGTAGAACCATCCCTTGGACTTCAGCTCCCTTCCCCCGCGCATGCCCCAGAGGGCAGCGGCAGCGATCGCGGCACCGGCCATACCGAGACCGATCATCCAGCGGAAACTCCAATAGGTGACCGGGATGACCGGGCGGTAGTCGTCGGCGGCCGTCAACTCCGCACCGCCATACGTAAGTTGGTATTCCTCGTTCAAGTTGTTGATGCCTTGCACTTCGCCGTCGAAGGTGCCGGTGGCCAGATAGGACAGCAACTTGGGCACCGTAATGGCCCACTTCTCCGCGCCGCCATCCGGTGTGCCGATGGTGATAATCGAGAACGGAGCGCCTTCGCCTTCCGGCACCGTCTCGTACAGCGCCTCGGCCGCGGCCATCTTCATCGGCTGCACCTCGGTCATGATCTTGCCTTGGATATCTCCGGTAATACCGGTGACCACACCACCAGCCAGCACGGTGATCGCGCCCACCTTCGCGGCCTTGCGGTACATCGGTTTGTCGGCGGCCGGGGTCGCCGTGCGCCATATGTGCCACATCGCGATCATCAGCACGAACCCGCCACCGGTCATCCATGCGGCAGCAATGACGTGCGGGAAGGTCACCAACTGCACCGGGTTGGTGAGGACCGCGCCGAAGTCGACCAGTTCGGCGCGGCCCGTCTCGGGGTTGTTCTGGTAACCGACGGGGTTCTGCATGAACGAGTTCGCGGTCAAGATGAAGTAGGCCGACAAGACCGTGCCGATGTGCACCATCCAGATGCAGGCGGCATGCAGCTTCTCCGGTATCCGGCCCCAACCGAAGATCCACAAGCCGAGGAAGGTGGACTCCAAGAAGAACGCTAGGAGGGCCTCGATCGCCAGCGGCGCTCCGAAGATGTCACCGACGAACCGTGAGTAGTCCGACCAGTTCATCCCGAACTGAAACTCTTGGACGATGCCGGTGACCAAGCCGAGCGCGAAGTTGATCGTGAACAGCTTGCCGAAGAACTTGGTCAGTCGTAGCCACTTGACGTCGCGGGTGCGCATCCACTGGGTCTGCATGATGGCCACCACGAGCGAGAGCCCGATCGTGGTGGGTACGAAGAAGTAGTGGTAGACGGTGGTGATGCCGAACTGCCAACGCGCCAGGTCGAGAACTTCCACGGGCAGATCCTCACAGTCGGCTTACTACTTCTCGTAGCAAAATCTACACCCCGAGTCCGGCGAGTAAGAAGGGCGTGATCAGCGCCGTGAGGGCACAGGCGAGCATCGCGAGTGCCTGACCGCGGCGGGGTGTGGCGGCGTCGGCGATCAGCAGAAGCCGGACGCGAGCCTGTTCGGCGCCGGTGACTACCCCGAGCTCTTCGGCATGTGGCGTTCGTGGTGCGCCTGGCGCGGCGTGCATTCTCACCAGGGCGCGAGCCAATGGCCGAGCGCCGGTCTGCCGCAGCGCCGCTCGGTCAGCTAGTGCCTCGACCAGCAGCCGAACTTCGGTCAGCGCCGCCTCGCAGCGCACTCCCCGGGGCACGGCGTAGTGCAGCACACTGAAGAACTCCAACACCAGATCGTGCCGGGCCTGCAGGTGGGCTCGCTCGTGGGCCAGCACGGCTTCCAACTCATCGGGTCGCAGGGCGTGTAGCGTGCCCTGGCTCAGCACGACGTGGCGTGAGTCGCCGGGGATGCAGTATGCGGTGGGGCCAGGGTGAGCCAAGATCTTTGCGCCCGTGGCGTCGTCGTCACCAGCCAGCAGATCTACCCACTCCCGGTGTCGGCGGCGCAGCGCCCGCAAACTGGTCCCCACCCGGTGCCCACTGATCAACAGTCGGGCCAACATCGCTGTGCTCAAGGTGGCCGCCGCCAGGAGCAACCCGATGTGTTGCCCGCCGACAGCCCAGGCTGCGACCGGCGCTGCGAGTAGCGCCGCGGAGACGCCAGCCAACGCGACACTCTGCCAGGCGAGCAAGGCCGGCCCCGGGCAGCGACGTAAGAGCGAGAGAGTGGCCATCAGTCGCGGCGCCAGCACGGCGAAAACAGGGGCGCTCAGGCAGAGCAGGACAACTGCCGCAGTCTGCATGGAGAGGGTGAGTTACGGGTGCTGGAGCTCGACTTCGGCCAACGCCGCGCGCAGGTCGGCGATCTCCCCGGCATCTGCTTGGCCGAGGAAGTGCAGCATGGCTGCTTGCCGGTCGCCGGAGTCAAGGGTGTCCAATCCGCTGCGCATCGAGGCAGCGGTGAGTTCCTCGCGGGACGCTCCGGCCGAATACAACCAGGCTCGACCCGATCGAGTGCGGTGCGCGAGGCCCTTCTTCGATAGCCGATCCAGCACCGTCATGACAGTGGTGTAGGCGAGATCGCGGGTGCCTGACAAATGAGTCAGCACCTGTCGGACGCTCTGGTCGTCGCCGTGATCCCAGAGCACACTCATCACGGCGCGCTCTAGATCGCCGAGACCGCTAAATGGCTTGGGCATCTTCCTATAGTACGCCTGCAGGCAGAATGCAACCTGTGAGCCCTATCGACTTGAGCATGAAGTTGTCGGCAGTTCTCGCAACTTGAGCATGAAGTTGTCGGCGTTTAGTCGCGTTGAGCGTGAAGTTGTCGGCGTTCGGTCGACTTGAGCGCGGAGTTGTCGGGCGGATGCGTACGATGTGCAGCGCCCATCTGGTTGCTCAGTCTTCCGGGTAACCCTGGGGGTTCCTTTGCTGCCAGCGCCACGTGTCCGCACACATATCGACCACGCTGCGGGTGGCCGCCCAGCCGAGCTCGCGCTGAGCCCTTGACGGATCGGCATACGAGCTGGCGATGTCACCGGGGCGACGGGGCCCGACCGCATACGGGATCTCCTGGCCGCTCGCCTTGCCGAAGGCTTCGACGAGCTCGAGCACGCTGGTGCCGTGGCCGGTGCCGAGGTTCCAGGTCGATACCGAGCGGTCATGTTCGATGATCCACTCCAACGCGGCAAGATGCCCGGCCGCCAGATCCTCCACATGAATGTAGTCGCGCACGCCCGTCCCGTCCGGGGTGTCATAGTCGCCGCCGAAGACCGACAGCTTTTCTCGGCGGCCGACCGCGATCTGAGCGATGAACGGCATCAGATTGTTCGGTATGTCGCTGGGGTCCTCGCCGATCTGCCCGGACGGGTGAGCGCCGACCGGGTTGAAGTAGCGCAACAGGCCGATCCGCCAGCGATCATCTGCCACCGTGAGATCGCGCAAGATCTGCTCGATCATCACCTTGGTCCAGCCGTACGGGTTGGTGGCCGACGTCGGCAGATCCTCGGTCATCGGCACTGGGGCATCGGGGCCGTAGACGGTGGCCGATGACGAAAACACGAGGTGATAGACGCCGTGGTCGGCCATCGCCTGCGCCAGCGACAACGTCGAGCCGACGTTATTGCGGTAGTACGCCAGTGGCTTTGCCACGGATTCGCCCACGGCCTTGGAACCGGCAAAGTGAATCACCGCGCCGATGTCCTCGGTGGCAAAGAGGTGATCGAGGCGGTCAGTGTCGGCCAAGTCGAACTCGTGCAAGGTCAGGGCGCCACTTGAGCCGCCGACGGTGTCGGTCAGGTCCGCGATGCGGGGGAGCACCGCGTGCTTGGCGTTGCTGAAGTCATCGACCACGACGACGTCGTGCCCAGCGTTCAGGAGTTGAACCACGGTGTGAGATCCGATGTACCCGGCGCCGCCGGTCACGAGAACACGCATGACACAGGAGTATGGCAGGAGTCAGTGGTCCAGAGCCGTCGCCAACTCGTCGAGAAGGCCCCCTACTTCCGTGATCGCACTGGGCACCACGCGAGCAAGACCTGCTGGCCTGCTGGCGGCGGGCCGTGTCCGACCGGGGCTAACTCAATCCCGGGCTTGGGCGATAGCGACCACCGGGGTATGCGTGGTCCAGCGCGGCCAACACCTGCGCGACGTGCGAGGCGCCGAGCTGGTCAAGCCACTGGAAGGGCCCCTGTGGGTAGTTGGCGCCCAGCCGCATCGCGGTGTCGATGTCGTCGGCGCTGGCCTCGCCTCGGTGGTGAAGGTCGACCGCCTCGTTCACGATCATCGCGATGGTTCGAGCGACCGGGTCGATGACCGGATCGCCGCCCACAAGAGCGTCGATCACGTCAGGGTCGGGGCGCGCGTCAATCGCCTTGCCCTGGCTGTCATAGGTGTAGACACCCCGCCCGGTCTTGCGTCCGAGACGACCTTGCCCGACGAGATCCTGGTGGTATGCCGTGGGCTCGTAGCGCGGGTCCCGGCCGGTCTGCTCCCAGACGCTGGTGCCAACAGCCAGGTTGATGTCTTGACCGATCAGATCGGTCAGCTCCATCGGTCCCATCGCGAATCCACCGTGCTCACGCAGGGCGGCGTCGAGGCTCGCCGGGTCGATGATGTCGTCGGCCACCATCCGTTGGGCCTCACCGTAGAACGGCCGGGCGACGCGGTTGACGATGAAACCGGGGGTAGACGCACAACGCACGGGTGTCTTGCCCCAGGCGTGCATCAGGTCCGACGCGTTGTCGAGGACATCGGGGGCGGAGTTCTCCCCGCGGATCACCTCCACCAAGCGCATCAACGGTGGTGGGTTGAAGAAGTGCAGGCCGATCACCCGGCCGGGGTGGCTGATGCCGGCGGCGAGCTGCGAGATGTCCAGACTGGAGGTGTTGCTGGCGATGATCGCGTCAGCCGGCTGGGAGTGGTCCAACGCCCCGAGGATGTCGTGTTTGACCGCCATGTTTTCGGCGGCGGCTTCGATCACGAGGCCGACCGCAGGCAAGCGGGCAGGGTCACCGCCGCTGACGTGGAGTCGGCCGGCGGCCGCAGCGGCGTCGGCGCCTGTCATCTGGCCTTTGACGACGAGACGGTCGAACCGCAACGCGATGCTCTCGATTGCCGAATAGGCCGCACCCTCGTCGCGGTCGACCAGGTAAACATCGTGCCCGGCACTCGCGGCCACCTGGGCTATGCCTGCGCCCATCGTGCCCGTCCCGATCACAGCCATCGAAAAAATCTCCATGGGCGCATCGTGGCATGAGGTAGCCAGTTCGGCCTGGGCCGGTGATTGTGGCGCTATGGCGCTACTAGCGCAGGCCCAGAGTGCGAAGAGAGGCTGTTGCGTGCGCTGCGCCGACCTGGTCCATGAAGGCGCCTGGCTGCAGTCGCAGTCCCAAAACCGGGATGCGCAGCGTCATCGCACCCTGCAGCGCCACAGCGTTCTGGCGCAGGGCATCATCGACCGGGGCCAAAGCCTGAAAGTGCTGAACGCCATCGATCTCGACGTGCAGCCCGATGTCTTCCCAGAGGGCGTCGAGATAGATGCGGCCTTTGGGGCCACGGCATACTGCTTGCCTGGTCGGCTGGGGGAGTCCTCGGGCTCGGCACAACGCGGCAAAGTCGAGCTCACCCAGCGACTGAGCTCCGTCGCATACATCCCCGATGACGGCACTCAACAGCACACGGCGACGGGACCGACGAATCTCGGCCCAGGCGGCCAATACTCGATCCGGTGAGGTGACGCGCTGTTGAATCGCCATCGCAACGAGGGTGGCGGCTGCCCGGTCGGTCCTCGCCCATTGCGCTCCCCGGATCACGGCGACCTCTGGTCGCACCCGGGGAACCCCAGCGCCCATTGCCGGGCCGGGGCATCGAGGGCGATGAACGATGAGGCCGTTGCGCGGATGGGCGGCGTTCTTGTGAGGAACCGATACGTGGACATCCCGCTCTTCCCAGCCGGTCAGTCCCGACGCCTGCAGAGCGGATGCCCCATCGAGCATGGCGCCGGGACCTGCCTCCCAGACGGCCCACCACCACAGAGCAGGAGCCTGGGTCATCGCTGAGGCGCCGATGCCGATCGTGTGCACTCCCAGTCGCCACCACCGCCCAGCGTTCACCTCGGCGCGAATGGTGCCTGTGGACATACCCGACGTGATCAGAGCTTGACGGCTTGCGACCCCGCCGTAGTCCGCTGCGATCAGGCGCGCGACCCCTTGACGGTCCACCGAGGAGTCATTGGCCTGGCCGGGGCGGTAGGCGGCGGGCCGCTCGGCAGGGTGACGCATCGGTCAACTGTGTCTCCGGGGGCGAGGATCGTGGAAAGCCCTGTGGACACTCGTCGTGCTGTGGACCAGCCGGCCGGCTCCACACGTCTGGGCCTGCATTTTTGGTGTCATGGCACCAGAAATGCAGGCCCAGGAGTGACTTCGGGCCCAAAAGCAGCGCCACGCTGGATTTCGGCGGGGCATTGGCTGCGGGGATATCGTGAAGAGATGACTGAGATCGATCTGCATCGACCTGATGCCGAAACGCAATCCGAGCAGGTGCATCCGCTGGTCGAGGCACACCGGGAGACCCTGGCCGATGCCGCAGACGCCTTGGCGCGCCGCATCTACTACAGCCGCTACCCGGAGTCACCGTCGCCCAGGGTCTACGGCGAGCAAGCAGCCGACGCCGGCGAACAAGCCTTCGAGTCCGCCCGTCACGCCGACTTTTCCGCCCTGGCCGACCAACCGAGCACCGGCGAATTGGTCGGCGCCGAGGTCTCGCCGTACGGTCCGCCGCTGGGGGTGAGCTACCCGCAACTCGACGTTGATACAGCCATCGGCGCGGCACGATCGGCGATCCCCGCGTGGCGCGACGCGGGCGCCACAACCCGGGCCTCGGTATGCGTGGAGATCATCGAGGCGATCAACAAGCGGTCGCACGAGATGGCTCACGCAGTGATGCACACCAGCGGTCAACCGTTCGTGATGGCCTTCCAGGCCGGTGGCCCGCATGCCCAGGATCGGGCGCTGGAGGCCGTCACCGCGGCACTCGTCGAGCAGCAGCGCGTCCCCGAGCATGTCATCTGGGAGAAGCCCACCCGCAAAGATCCGATCCGGATGGCCAAGGACTATCGGATCGTGCCGCGTGGAGTAGCACTGGTCATCGGCTGCAACACCTTCCCGACCTGGAACGCCTACCCCGGTGTATTCGCCTCGCTCGCCACCGGCAACCCGGTGATCATCAAGCCGCACCCTGGGGCGATCTTGCCGCTGGCGCTCACGACGGCGATCGCCCGGGAGGTGTTGGCAGAGGCTGGATTCGACCGGGCTCTGGTGCAGCTTGCTCCCGAGAATCCTGGTGGCACGCTGGCCAAGACGCTGGCGCTGCGCGAAGAAATCGTTATCGTCGACTACACCGGCGGTCCAGCATTCGGGGAGTGGTTGGAGCGGGATGTCGCCGGGCCCGGAACCCAGGTGTATGCCGAGAAGGCCGGCTTGAACAGTGTCATCCTGGACTCGACTGACGACCTCAAAGGCACCCTGGGCAATCTGGCCTTCTCGTTCTCGTTGTACTCGGGTCAGATGTGCACAGCGCCGCAGAACATCTACGTTCCAGCCTCCGGTATCACCACCGATGAGGGCGAGTTGGACTTCGACGACTTCGCCGGGCGCCTGGCCGGGGCGATCAGTGCCTTCACCGCCGACCCCGAGAAGGCCGTGCAGATCCTGGGCGCTTTGGTCAATGACGGCGTCCGCGGCCGGGCAGCCGGGGTGCAGCAGTTGGCCGATGACCTCGGCGGCACGGTGATCCTCGACTCGCGGCCGATCACCCATCGGCAGTTCCCCGACGCGGACGTCCGCACCCCGGCCATGATCGCGGTCGAGGCAGGTAACGACACTGCATACACCCAAGAGTGTTTCGGCCCGGTCGCTTTCCTGATTCGGGTGGACTCCACTGACGAGGCGCTGCAGAAGTTCACCCACACCGTGAGTGCCCACGGCGCGATCACCGCTGCCGTGTATGCCAGCGACGAGACCGTGCTAGAGCATGCTCGGGACGCGGCAGCACGCGCTGGGGTGGCGCTCTCGGAGAATCTGACCGGGCAGGTCTTCGTGAACCAGACGGCCGCCTTCAGCGACTATCACGCGACCGGCGCTAACCCAGCAGCCAACGCCGCGTATACCGATGCGGCTTTTGTGGCCAGCCGGTTCCGAGTTGTCACCTCCAGGCGCCACATCTGAGACCTGATCCAGGCCGGTGCGAGCACATCCTTGCGGCGCTGCGCTGGGCACCTCGGCCACTGACCGGGGTGGGCCGTCGCGTCCCGGCACAGCGGTAGCCTTCGGCTGACCACCCGCAGCAGCAACGCCGAGGAGGCCCGATGCGGCCGCACGCCCACGACCACCAGCAGGGCGGTCACCACCACGGCGGAGCTTGCGGGGGGCTGGATCACCACGACGGCAACTACACCTCAGCCCAGCGCCACGACTTGGAGTTGGTGTTGGACTTCAATCGTCGGATGAGCGAGGCCATCAACGCGGGCCTCGACGTTGCGGCCACTGAAGCCGCGCTTGACCCCGACCCGCTGCGTTACATGTGGGTCGATGAGGGGCAAGGTCAGATCGAGGCGCAACTTACCGCGGCCGATGAGGTGCTCGCCGCCGCTGCGTCCCTGCCTGGAAAATCCCGGGACGGTGTGCAGTGGATTGAGGAGTCGGCCCGGGCGGCTCGACCCTCAATGGCCGCCGGCGCCGACGGGACCACGCTGACGGTATGGCTGGAGTGGGTTCCTGAGCGCGGCGAAATCTTGCGCGCGCGCCGCGAAGAAGTGGATGGCTCCTTCGTCGTCGAGGACATCTCGACCGATCCCATTGACTTGTTCCGCCCCAGCGCCGTGATCGACGGCGACGGCAGGTGCTGGGCGTTCGTCGGGCGTCGAGACACCCCCAAGAGTCCGGTGGCGATATGGGGGACGTGTCGACTCGACAGCGGCTGGTCGCCGTTGGAGCGGATCAGTGACACCGCCCATCCGAGCTTCAACCAGGAGGTGGCTCGCGCCGCGGATGGGTCGATGGTGCTGTGCTGGCAGGCGCGGCATGAGTCGCGGTTCGCGATCTTCACCCGGACACACACGCCTGCGGGTTGGGGCAACACCGAGATCGTGACCGCTGGGATCGACGCAAACGTCTGGGACCCCGCGCTGACAACGCGCCCCGATGGCGGCACCGTGTTTGCCTGGTCGGAGTATGCCCACGGGTCCTACCGCATCCAGGTCCGTGAACGCTCGGCGGCCGGGCAGTGGGGTGATCCGCGGCCGATCACAGCCGGGTCGGACTATGCGCTGCACCCCAGCCTGGCGGTAACCGCCGATGGCCGGTTGTGGTGCGCCTTTGATCAGATCGTCATGCACGGTCACGGCGGAAGCGGTCCCACCAGATTGCGGGCGGCCGCCGACGTCGGCGCGGACCCGACGTACATCCCAGGAGTGCGGCCTTCGGGCGACAGCGTGCCCGCTGAGTTGATCCCCGAGGTCGCCGCTGGGGTGCAGGTGGTGGAGGTGCTTGCCGACGGAGTGCGCCCGGCACCAGGGGAGTTGACGGCAGGCTTGGATGTGGTGCCCTCGGGGTTGCCGAAGTTGGCGGCTACTGCCGACGGTGGCTTGGTCGTGGCCTATCGGGTGCATCGACGGCTCCCGCTGATGACCTACTACTGGGAGATCGCTGCGCAATCCCTGGGGCTGTCGGGGTGGGAGCCGCCCACGAGTTATAGCGGCACCGACGGCACCTTGGAGGAAGTCTCGATCGTCGCTGTAGGCCATGGCGTGCGGATTGCTGCGCAGATGGATCGGCGCCTGGAGCGGGCGTTGACGTGGACCGAGGGGTTCGGTGGTCGGGAGTGTCCCTATCTGTATGAGCACCACGGTTCGATCATCTGGCACGGCACTCACGGCTTGGGCCAGATCGTGATGGCACGGTTGGCCTCATCGGGGCCTGTCTGGTCACCGGGCCCAGCGACCGCCGAGGTGATGGCCTGCACTTCTGGTGTCCCAGCACTAGAAGTGCAGGCCAGCGAAATCGCGGAGCTGGTGCAGTCGGACACTCGGACAGAGTCTCGGCGGTGGGTACTCAAGGGCGGCCACAAGATAGCTGGACACGATAGGCGCCTAGAGCGACCGAGCACGCAGGTTGGCTCGGAGACGATGCACCTGTATTGGGGCGATCTGCACCGACATTCCCTCGTCAGCCGATGCACCTCCGGAGACGAGCCGAGCTTGGATGACTTCTACCGCTACGCCTGGGACGTCAATGACTATGACTTCTGGGCGGTCACCGATCACGCCGAGAACTCCTCGGACTACCAATGGTGGGGCATCCAGAAAATCGCCGACCTGTTCCACATCCCGGGCGCCTTTGTGCCGTTCTACGGTTTCGAGTGGACCTCAGCCGACACCGGCCACCAAAACGTGATCTTCGGCGATGTCGAGCGGGGAGCCCCAACTTTCTCCGCCTTCGCCGAGGGCACCACCGACCCGGCCGGGCTGTGGAAGGCATTGGGCGAGCACCCGGCATACCCGGCGATCACGATCCCGCACCACCCGGGTGCGGCGATGGTCTACAACGACTGGGACTACCACGACCCGACCTATTCGCGCCTCGTCGAGATCTTCCAGGCCTGCCGCGGCAACTACGAGGGGCCAGGGAGTTTCCGGCAGTACTCCGATGGCACCGCTACTGGAACGTTCACCATCGACGGCCTCCTGCGCGGGCACCGCTTCGGCTTCGTCGGCTCCTCTGACCACGGACACGGCGCGAGTTACGTCGGGGCGTGGGCGCGCTCGTTGGAGCGTGCCGAAGTCTTCGAGGCCCTGCAGGCCCGGCGCACCTTCGCCGCCAGCACTCGGGACGTGACGTTGGATGTTCGGCTGAGCGGTAGCGACGGCGGCGAGGCATTCATGGGCGAGGAGGCCCACATTGTTGGGGAGCCGACGATCCACATCGCAGCCACCGGGTATGCCGACCTGGCGCGACTCGCGGTCGTGCGCGATGGGGTGACGGTGCACGAAATCAGCCCTCAGGTGGCCGCGGCCGGCGAGATTGCCGTGAATATGCGGGTCGAGTGGGGCAAGGGTGAGGGCGAGACGGTCTGGGACGGTGCGTTGTCGATGGACGGTGGTCGAGTGTTGGCGACGCCGTGGTGGAGCCCGGACGTGATCGCCGCCGACGAGCACAGCCTGGCGTGGCAGAACTCGACCTACAGCTTCGGTGAGCCGTATGGCGCGCAGCGCGGAGCCGTCGAGCTCACGCTGGTCGGCCCGGCCACAGCTCGGGTCGAGGTCATGATTGGCGAGCGTTCGCTGGTCACGACCCTCGGGGCTATCAAGGCCGCCTTCGCCAGTGGCCAAACGGTGAACATTCCAGGCCCGCCCGGTCTGGCCGGGACGGTATGCCTACAACACTCGGTGGGCGGGCTCACGAGTTTGGGCTCGCGACAGGTGCAGACGTCATGGACCGACGACCGTCCCGAACACGCCGCTCAGGTCGGGCTGGCCACGTTCTACTACGTGCGGGCCTACCTCGTAGACGGGGAGATGGCGTGGTCTTCACCCATCTGGATCACACCGACCACCGCGATAGGCTGAAGGACCTCGGAGCGGCAACGGCAAAGGGCGGCCGGGACGCCTCGCGGGTCCTCTCAGGGGTCATTAGATCTGCGTCAGGGTTCCGAAAAGTTCTATATGGCGAGGTAGCGAATGTCGTGTCAGCCGAATCCTCCTCGGCGTCCTGTGACGAATAGCGAACGGTTGGAGAAGCCACGACACCCGCCTTGTACGGCCTGGGGCGGTTTTGTGTCAGACACCGGATCGTCGTCATCGTCGTGTGGCTGCTGGTTGTGGGGCTTGGTCCCTTTGACTCCGATGGCTCGGGGCAGCTGAACGACAAGAAGACGATCGGCTACATCGCGCTGAACCTCAAAGAGGGCCAGGGCACGCTCAGCCCCGATGCCGCGCAAAGCCTGATCGACGACGCCAAGCCGCTGACCGAGGCCGGTCTCGATGTCGGCGCGGGTGGGTATCTCGGTAGCGAGGTGTCCAAGCCGTCCACTCGTGTCTTCGAGATTGTCGGGATCGGCGCGGCCATCGTCGTGTTGTTGTTCACTTTCGGCTCCGTCGTCTTTGCCGGGGGCACAGTCATCATCGCCCTAGTGGCTTTGGCCGCAGCCGGCATCCCCCTGGTGACAGCGCTGGGATACACCTCAGCGATCGTCGTCCTGCTCGCCGTGTTGTCGGCGCTGACGGTCCTGGCGGCGGTGCTCGGCCTGCTCGGACCGCGGATCAACCGGCTCGCGTTGCCGCGCAAGGTCCGCTCGGATGACGGCAGACCGCGCGGCTGGATGCGCTGGGCGGTCTTGGTGGCAAGCACCCCTGGCCAGCACTGGTCAGCGGCGTCGCGATTCTGCTGCTTCTCGCCGCCCCCGTGCTGACGATGAGTCTGGGGCAGCCCGACAACGCCCAGATGCCGGAGGACACCGAGATCCGCAACGGCTACGACCTGATGACCGAAGGCTTCGGCGCCGGTTCCAACGGTCCGATGCTGGTCGCTGTCAGACTGAGCACGCCAGCCGCAAACGACCAGTCCTCGCTGGACGAATACAACGAAGCGGTCGCCGCTGATCCCTCGAAAGCCGACGCGCAGGAGCAGGCGCTGCTGGAGTCCAAGAGCTCGGACCCACGGCTGCAGACTCTGCGCACCGACATACAGAAGACCACCGGGGTTGACTCGGTGTCAGAGCCTGCAGTCACCTCAAGCGGTGATGACGCTGTATATACCCTGATCCCCACCACCTCGCCGTCGTCGCAGACCACGACCAACACGGTCTACCGGCTCCGTGATATCACGATTCCGGATGCCACCACGGGCTAGGACATGACGGCATACGTGGGGGGCACGACCGCTGCACACATCGATCTCGCCAGTACGATCGGCGACAAACTGCCGCTGGTCATCGGGATCGTCCTTATGCTGTCGTTCTTCTTGCTGCTGATGGCATTCCGGTCGCCACTGGTGTCCCTGAAGGCCGTGGTGCTGAACGTGCTATCAATTCTGGCTGCCTTCGGCGTGGTCACCTTCATCTTCCAGACCGACTGGGCCGCCACCCTGACTGGCTTGAGCAGCAGCGTCCCGATCGTCTCCTACGTTCCGCTGATGATGTTCGCGGTGCTGTTCGGGCTGTCGATGGACTACGAGGTCTCCCTGATGAACCACGTGCGCGAGCAGTGGGCCAAGACCGGTGACCCGCATGAGGCGATGGTCCTCGGCTTGGCAGGTACTGGACGGGTGATCACCTCGGCCGCGCTCATCATGTTCTTCGTCTTCCTGGCCTTCGTGATGAACGGCAACCCCACCATCAAGCAGTTCGGTCTGGGGATGGCGGTTGCCGTCGCCGTGGACGCCACGGTCGTCCGGTGCTTGGTTGTGCCAGCCTTCATGACCCTGGTTGGAGGCGCCGGGTGGTGGAACCCGAAGTGGCTGAATACGTCGCTACCGCCGCTGTCGATAGAAGGCGACGAATGGTTTGCTGAGCACGACGAGAGGACACCGGAAGGCAAGGGGACACCGGAAGGCAAGGAACCGGCAACGACCTAGTCACCCGCGACCCACCGGCCACGTCGCCGTTGCGTTGGTCGGTGCCGAGCGGCCAGTGGCTTCGGCTACGCCGTGCTACGTATTCGGACTCGCCCGATAGCTCGGGAAGAGGCTGTGACACGCTGAGCCGGTGGGTCTCTGGACGATGCAACACCGCAGCCCGGGTGTGGGGGAATTGACCTGGAGTGAGTCTGGCGGGTGGTGGCTGGAACCTGCGGCCGCCGGGGCCCTGGCAGAATTCGTGGCCGAGGCGCTCGCCAACGGGTTACACCGGGTCGAGGCGCAGGTGTCGGTCGACAACGTCGCCTTGCGGCGGACGTTGCAACGGGCCGGTCTGCGCCCCGAAGGCATCGCCCGGGGGCAGCATCTCGATGACGGCGAACCTGTCGATGTCACCCGGCTGGCGCGACTGGCCAGCGACCCGCCGCCTGGCAGCCCGCCGGCCTTCTTGGCCATGCTCAACGCCACGTTGCCCACGAAGCGTGTGATCGCACAGGGCCTGATCCGCAACGAGCGCGACGAGGTGTTGATGTGTGGGCTGACCTATAAGAAGGATTGGGATTTGCCCGGTGGGGTGGTCGACCCGGGCGAATCTCCGGCCGCTGCGCTGAAGCGCGAATGCCGCGAAGAGCTGGGCGTGAGCATTGAGGTGGGCGAGCTGCTGGCGACGAACTGGCTGCCCCCCTACCGGCAGTGGGATGACGCCGTGCTCTTGGTCTTCGACCTGGGGGTGCACCCGGACCTGCCCGAACATGCCCGGCTACAACCCACCGAGATTGCGTCCCTGAACTGGTGCGACGCCGCGAAGGTCGAGCAACGCGCCGCACCCTACGTAGGACGGCTGTTGACCCACCTGTGGTCGACTGGTTTTGATCATGCCACTGAGCGCGCCGCGTCCGCCCAGGCCGCGCCATACCTCGAAGACGGTCAGGCACGCGACGCTCACTCGTGAGCAGCGACACCGCGCGTAGGTGGCCGAAGGTTCCCACAACTTCGTGCTCAACTGGTGAGAATCGCCGCAACTTCGTGCTCAACTGGGTGAAAACCGCGGCAACTTGGTGCTCAACTGGCTGAAAACCGCGGCAACTTCGTGCTCAACTGGGTGGGCGGTCGAACAGGCTGAGCATGGCGGAGACGATGCTGATGATCAGCGCCCCGAACACTGCGTCCCACCAGAAATCTTGCACGACGAAATTCAGACCGAGCACGCCACTGGCCCACGAGGTCAGGCTGAGCATGATGGCGTTCAGCACGACCAGGAACAGGCCAAGGGTCAATATCAACAAGGGCAGCGACAACAGAAACAGCAGCGGCTTCACGATGGCGTTGAGGACACCGAAAATCAGTCCCACCGCCCCGATCGTGATGATCATGGTCAGCGTCGAACTGCTGCCGGAAAAACTGATCCCCGGCACGATCAGCGAGGCAACCCACAAGGCGAGCCCATTGGCGACCACACGTACAAGAAACAACTGCATGCGGCCTATCGTGGCACGTTGACCCTGAGAGAACGCTGAAGTCACCGACTCGAAACGGCCGAGCAGGAGACTGCAGAGCCAACCTGCGTTGCGGGGGTACCGACCCCCGTTAGGGTGAGGTGATGAGTGACCGCTGGCAGGCCGATGACTCCCCCGTCCGGTTGCGCACGACACTGCACGCCGTGCCGGCGTACAAGCCTGGCAAACCGGCCGCGGGCGGTGGGGATCAGGCCTCCTTCAAGATCTCCTCGAATGAGAATCCCTACCCGCCGTTGCCGTCGGTGCTCGATGCCGTCACTGAGGCCGCTCGCGAGATGAACCGCTACCCGGACATGTCGGTGGCGGCGCTGACCGAAGCGATCTCGCAGCGATTCGAGGTGCCACCGGAGTGCGTCGCGACCGGAACCGGCAGCGTTGGTGTGCTGACTCAACTGGTCAACATTACCTGCGATCCTGGCGATGAGGTCGTCTACGCCTGGCGTTCGTTCGAGGCCTACCCGATCGTGATTGCGCTGGCCGGGGCGACCTCGGTGCAGGTGCCGCTCGACTCGGCCGCACGCCATGACTTAACCGCAATGGCCGATGCGATCAGCGCCCGCACCCGCCTGGTTGTCGTCTGCACCCCAAACAATCCCACCGGCACCGCCGTACACGGTGGCGAGCTCCGCGAATTTTTGGACGAGGTCCCGCACGACACGCTCGTGGTGATCGACGAGGCATACCTGGAGTTCGCCACCGGCAACGACATTCCGGATGCGTTGGCCCTCTATCGCGAATACCCGAACGTGGCGGTGCTGCGAACCTTCTCGAAGGCCTACGGTCTGGCCGGCCTTCGGGTGGGGTATGCAATCGCTCCGGAAGAGGTTGCGACGGCGCTGCGCAAAGCGGCAACCCCGTTCGGCGTCTCCGACATCGCCCAGCAGGCCGCCATCGCCAGCCTGGACGCCTTCGATGAGTTGGAGGCGCGGGTCGAGTCGTTGATCCGGGAGCGCACCAGGGTGCTTGAGGCGTTGCGCGCCCAGGGCTGGAACGTTCCGCACAGTGAGGCCAACTTCGTCTGGCTGCCGTTGGGGCAGGACACGCTCGACTTTGCCGACTTCTGCCGTGAGTCCGGGTTGATCGTGCGGCCGTTTGCCGGCGAGGGCGCTCGGTGCACCATCGGTGAGACCGAGGCCAATGACCTCTTCATCGACGTCGCCGGCCAGTATGCGTCGCGACACCTCGGCGTCGCGCGTCCGGTAACGTGACGCTGGCCGCGCACAGACGGGCGTAGCCAAAGCGAAGGAGGCTCGGGTGAGCGACGACGACATCGCACAGATGTCTTCGGGGGGTGGCGCAGGTCACGAGCCGCCGCAGGTGGATGTCACCGACGGCGGGTCGGACATGGTGCAGTTCCTCGATTCCTCTGGTCAGTTGATCGAGCCGACGCCGGCGAGCGAGCCCTACGCCTCGTACGCCGCCGAGGTCACCACCGAGGACCTTGTCGGATTCTTGCGCGACTTGGTATTGGTCCGACGGGTGGACGCTGAGGGTTTCGCGCTGCAACGCCAGGGTGAGCTCGGTTTGTGGCCCTCGCTGCTCGGTCAAGAAGCGGCTCAGGTCGGGGCAGGGCGGGCGATGTTGCCGCAGGACTATGCCTTTCCTGGCTATCGGGAGCACGGAGTTGCCTGGTGCAAGGGCGTCGACCCGGTGAACTTGCTCGGGATGTTTCGTGGGGTGAATCACGGGGGC
This sequence comes from Ornithinimicrobium sp., assembly GCA_049649785.1. Classification (GTDB taxonomy): domain Bacteria; phylum Actinomycetota; class Actinomycetes; order Actinomycetales; family Dermatophilaceae; genus Ornithinicoccus. Next base: position 29,838 of record JBARZG010000068.1, read on the forward strand.
TGGGATTCGGCCGAGAATAACTTTCACCTTTACACCATCGTCATCGGCAACCAGATGCTGCACGCCTGCGGGTATGCCATGGGGGTGGCACGCGATGGTGATGTGGGCACCGGGGATTCCGAACGGGACACCGCCGTGATGGCCTTCACCGGCGACGGCGGCACCGCGCAGGGCGACTACAACGAAGCGCTGGTGTTTGCCTCGGTGACGCAGGCGCCGGTGGTGTTCTTCGTGCAAAACAACCATTGGGCGATCTCGGAGCCGAACGACAAACAATTCTCGATCCCGGTCTATCAACGCGCCAGGGGCTTCGGCTTCCCAGGCGTGAGGGTGGACGGCAACGACGTGCTGGCGACGTATGCGGTCACCCGCGCGGCGCTGGAGCGGGCCAGGTCTGGCCAGGGGCCGACGTTGATCGAGGCCTTCACCTACCGGATGGGGGCGCACACGACATCCGATGATCCGACGAAATATCGGATCGCTGCCGAGGTCGACCTATGGCGCGCCAAGGATCCCATCGATCGGCTGACCGCCCATCTGCGAGCCGTCGAAGCGATCGACGACCAGTGGCTTGAGGCCCTGACCGTCGAGGCAGATGAGTTGGCGCGCCGGATTCGCCGGGAGTGTCAGCAGATGGCCGATCCGCCGCACTCGGAGATGTTCGAGAACGTGTATGCCCACGGGCACCCATTGGTGGAGCGCGAAGCGGCGCAGTTCGCTGACTATCACGCCGGTTTCGAGGAGGATTGATGTCTACCGATACCACCGAAGGGGCAACCCGCTCTGGCGAGGCACAGCGGTCGGCTGGAGCGCCGGCTGAAGCCGCTGGAGCGCCCGCGAGCACGAAGATGAGCATCGCGAAGGCCTTGAACGCCGGGTTACGAGCCGCGTTGGACGAGGACCCGAAGGTGGTGCTGATGGGGGAGGACGTCGGCAAACTCGGCGGGGTCTTCCGGATCACCGAGAGCCTGCAGAAGGACTTCGGCGAAGACCGTGTCATTGACACCCCGCTGGCCGAGTCCGGCATTTTGGGCACAGCCATCGGGTTGTGTCTACGCGGCTACCGGCCGGTGGTCGAGATCCAGTTCGACGGATTCGTCTACCCCGCGTTCGATCAGATCGTCAGCCAGGTCGCCAAAATGCACTACCGATCGCTGGGCAAACTGAAGTTGCCGCTGGTGATCCGCATTCCGTATGGCGGCGGGATCGGCGCGGTCGAGCACCACAGTGAGTCGAACGAGGCGTACTTCGCGCATACCGCGGGGCTGCGGGTGGTCAGCTGTGCAACCCCGGAAGATGCCTACTGGATGGTGCAGCAAGCCATCACCAGTGACGACCCGGTGGTGTTGTACGAGCCCAAGCGTCGTTACCACGAGCGGGGCTTTGTGGAGTTGGGCGATGTTGCGCCACTTGAGCTGCATCAGGCGGCGGTGCGCACGGCGGGTAGTGATGTGACGGTCGTGGCGTATGGGCCGATGGTCAAGGTGGCGATGGCCGCCGCACAGGCCTCGGAGTTGGAGGATGGCCCTTCGATTGAGGTCATCGACCTGCGCTCGCTGTCGCCGCTGGACGTTGATGTCATCACCGCGTCGGTGATCAAGACCGGGCACGCCATCGTCGTTACGGAGGCGCAAACGTTCCTCGGCATGAGCGCGGAGGTGGCCGCGCTGATTCAGTCCGAGTGCTTCTATCACCTGGAGGCCCCGGTGCAGCGGGTCGGCGGGTACAACATCCCGTACCCGCCGAGCCGGCATGAAGAGGTTTTCCTGCCCGATTTGGATCGAATCCTGCACGCCGTGGACGTTGTTCTTGACTACTGATTGTCCTGCGACTACTTGAGGAGTCATCGTGCCGAAGTTTGTGCTGCCAGATCCCGGCGAGGGCTTGGTCGAAGCGGAGATCGTGACGTGGAAGGTCAAGGCCGGTGATCACGTCAAGACGAACGACATCGTGGTCGAGGTCGAGACGGCCAAGTCGTTGGTGGAGTTGCCCATTCCGTATGACGGTGTGGTCACCGCCTTACTGGTGGCCGAGGGCGACGTCGTCGAGGTTGGCAACGCGATCATCGATATTGACGACGGCAGCGGCGGGGGCGGTGACGCAGCAAGCGGTGACGCAGCAAGCGGTGAGGCGGTAAGCGGCAAGGCAGCAAGGGGTGAGCCGGGAAAAGGTGCCAGCGAAACTGGCGTTGACCAGCAGGGCGAGGATGTCGGCGAGGGAGCCGGGCTGGCCGATGACCTGGTGCCCGCGATTGCCGATGACAAGCCAGGCGAAGCCAGCGGAGATCCGGAGTCTGCCCGCGAACCCAACCTGGTCGGTTACGGGCCTTCGGTGGGTGCCACCACTCGGCGTCGGCGCAAAGGCGGGCACGCGCCTGCCGACTCCGAGGCGGATACTCACGCTTCCAAGCCTCGACCGAAGTCGAAGCCACCGGTGCGCAAGTACGCCAAGGATCGTGGTGTGGACATCGCGACCGTGCAGCCTTCGGGCGATGATGGGGTGATCTCTCGGGCAGACATCGATCGGCACCTTCAGGGTGGCGGGGGGCCACCGGTTGCCGGCGCTCCTGTCCCGGCTCAGACAACGACTGGTGCCACCGCCCGACCCGCTGCGACAGCCCAAGGCTTGGTGTCCGCGGACTCGCCGTCGACCGGTAGCGAATCGTCTACGACGGCTCGCGACACGTCATACACCCCGCCCGTCTTCGAGCGTTCGGGGCCGCGGGAGACGCGAACGCCCGTCAAGGGTGTGCGCAAGATGACAGCGAAGGCGATGGTCGATTCGGCGTTCAGCGCGCCGCACGTCAGCGAGTTCATCACCGTCGATGTCAGCGCGACGATGGATCTTGTCGAGCGGCTGAAGGGTGAGCGAGAGTTCCGCGATCTGAAGGTCAGTCCGCTGCTGGTGCTTGCCAAGGCGCTCACGGTCGCTATCAAGCGTCACCCCGGCGTGAACGCCGCCTGGGACGGGGATGCCGGCGAGATCGTGCAGCGGCACTACGTCAACCTCGGGATTGCGGCTGCTACGCCTCGGGGGCTGATGGTGCCCAACATCAAGGACGCCGACCTGATGGACATGCGCCAGCTGGCGGAGGCGATGATTGACCTCATCGCGACGGCGCGGGCCGGGCGCACCCAGCCTGCGCAGATGTCGGGCGGCACCATCACGATCACCAACGTCGGGGTGTTCGGTGTCGACACCGGCACCCCGATCATCAACCCCGGTGAGTCGATGATCGTCTGCTTCGGCGCCGTGCGGCGTCAGCCGTGGGTGATGACGGACGCCGATGGCACCGAGCACATCGAGCCTCGATGGATGACCCAGCTTGCAGCCTCGTTCGACCACCGGCTGATCGACGGAGAACTGGGGTCACGATTCCTGGCCGACCTCGCCGCACTGCTGCACGACCCCTCCCGCGCCTTGGTATGGGGCTGACGTAGTCACTACCGTCAGACGCGGGGGACCTTCACAGCACCTATCGTCGCGAGGACGTCAAAGTCGGCGTCTTGGGTCACGACTGGCATGCCATGCGTCACTGCTGTGGCCGCGATCCACACATCATTGACGTTGACGCGTCGGCCTGCCTGGTGCAGTTGAGCGCGCAATGTCGCCCACTCGGATGCAACCGTCGCGTCTATCGGTAGCGCCTCGATGCTTGCGAGGCGGCTGACCGTAGCAATTCGTTGCGATCGAGTCTCGACGTCTGATGCGACAAGCACTCCAGACTGGAGTTCGGCCAAGGTGACGACGGACACGAAAACTTCCTCCGGCAGCAGATCTAGGGCCAGTTCGCGACCCGCTTCTAGGGCGACCCACACGCTGGTATCGAGGAGTCCAGACCGCATCAGATCGGATCGAGTTCGTCGGTAGTGCCCCCGGCGATCCACTCCATGTCGTCGTCGATGGTCGAGTCGAATGGTCGGGGCCGGGTCAAGATGCCGATCGCTTCGGCTCGCGTCATGCTCGCGCGCAGCGGGGCCCGAACGGGTACAAGCCGAGCAACCGGACGACCGTGCACCGTGATCGTCACCGTTGCGCCGTCCTCGACCTTCGCGAGCACATCTCTGGTGTGATTGCGCAGGTCACGGGAGGCTACTGTCGGCATGCATCGAATGTAGCATTTCTGCTACAGCGCCTTACAGGGCGGCGGTGTCTCCAGCACCCGCTGGCCGGTTGGTGGCCACGGGCGAGACGTTCGCTCGGCCACGCTGATACGCGGCGTCATCGAGACCTCGATGAAACAATCTTGGAATGAGCGATTCCGTCCAGCAACGCCCGAGTGACCCGAAGATGGCGGTGCTTGTGCTGCTCAGTTTCTTCACAGTTACCGGCGGGGCCACCATCGTTTTCCTCGTCTTCGATGGGTTGGGGACGAGCACCCTGCTCACGGGAATCGGCGTCGCGGCAGTCATGTCGGGGTGGATGTGGTTCAGAAATCGACAGATGAACCGCGAGGACCGCGAGACTCGCGCTGGCGATCCCGAGGCGGACGCAGAGTGACTCGATGAGCGCCCACAAAATGGCACAACGTACCGAAGAACGCATCCTGCTGCCCGGCGACGACGGCACGGCCTGAACGTCACTCAATCCGGACGAAAGCGCCTCATGTCCGCGCGACCTTCAGCCGATCAGATCGAACCCCTTCAGAAGGCACCACCAAGCACACGACACGGACGGATAATCTGGGCGTATGCCGATGCCGCCTCGGGTCAAGGATCGCCTCTTCGTCCTGCTCTGTTTGATTGCTGCCGTGGCGGTGCTCGTCATCGGTTTTTCGCGCGGCAACCCCCGAGTGGCCATCGGCGGCGCCGCGGTGTTCACGGGGTATGCCATCTTGCAGTCCGTCGCACGCAGGCTCACCCCCGGAGCCCGGATGCTGATGGGCTCCGAGGCCGATGCGCAAGAGCGTTTCATTCAGTTCAAGGCGACACGGTTAGCGGGGCAAGTCGCAGTTGCCCTGGTCATTCTCGGTATGACGCTTTCGCTGTTCTGGGACTGGAACGTGGGCCTCTGGGTCGCCGGTGCCTGCAGTCTCATCCTGGGTGCCTTCTTGGGGGGCCTTGTCTACTTCACTCGGGCGGCCACATCGCAGTCGCGCCCTCGTTCCTGATGATGTCGCCATGACATCAGCCGGACGCTGGGAAGCCGGCAAAGCGGCCTATGACGCGGTAGCCCACGACTATGCCGCTGCGTTTCGATCCACCGAGCCCGAGCAGCCCATCGATCTCGCCATGATCGACTGCTGGGTCGCCGACCTCCGGCGCCACTGGAGACGGCCGACCGTGCTGGACGCGGGGTGTGGGACCGGTCGGATGAGCCGCTACCTCGCCGACCAGGAGTGCCAGGTGACCGGCATTGACGTGTCCAACGGCATGATTGAGATGGCCCGTCGAGACCACCCCGATATCGACACCTCCGTGGGGTCTATCGCTGATCTGCCGTACGGCGACGCGACTTTCGAGGGTGCCTTCTATTGGTACTCAGTCATTCACCTGCCAGATGAAGCACTGCCGCAGGTGTTCACCGAGGCCTACCGCGTCATCCGGCCAGGTGGCTTGGCGCTTTTCTCCTTTCAAACCGGTCACGGAGTGCGTGATGTGGCGCAGGGCTACCGAAGGGCCGGCCACCCCGTCACCCTCTTGCGCTATCACCGCTCAGTGGACCAGGTGAGCGAGCGGTTGGGTGCCGCTGGGTTTGTGGAATCAATGCGTTTGGCCCGAGCGGCCACGGACGGCGAACCGGATGGTCAAGCCGTCCTGATGGTTGGCAAGCCGAAGCGCCAGGACCCCGGACGCGAGAGCTGAGTCTGCACGCCTCGAGTTCTTGCTTACCAATCGGTTGACGCCGCCGGGTGTGGTGACGTAACACTCGGCGAGGCAGGCCCGGGTGAGATACTCCTGCGTGCTTCGGCTAGTGGTGTCGATGGAGTCAGAGGACACCCCGTCGTCAGCTTGTCCAGCACATCACCCCATGTCACGAACCCCCGTGGTCAGCACGCCTAGACTGTGGGAGGTGGGTGCGCTCGAGATCGCGGTGCTGGGGCCCGTTCGCGTGCTCATCGATGGGAAGCCGGTTGCGATCCGCAGTGTCCAACAGCGGGTACTTCTCGCGCGGCTCGCGCTCGAAGCTGGACGACCGGTTTCTGTTGCCAGGATCGTGGAAACGTTGTGGCCGGTCGATGTGCCAGCTAATGCCGAGGGGAACCTTCAGAGCTACGTCTCGCGCCTGCGCGCACTGATCGGCTCGGATCGACTGGTCCACGAGCCGGGCGGCTACCGGCTCGCCGTCGACCGAACCGACATTGACATCGGGGTTGTCAGGTCAGTTGTGGCCGACTCCGCAGAGCGCGCCGTTGACGACCCGGCCGGTGCAGCCGGACTCCTCCAGACGGCGCTGAAGCTATGGCGGGGCACACCACTCGCAGATCTACCTGATTCGATCGCGTTCGCACCGGAACTGGCCCATCTCGAGGCCTGGCACCGGCAGCTCCTCGAAGAGGAGGCCGCGCTGCTGATCGCAGCAGGCGATGCGATGGCAGCGATCCCAGATCTGCAGCGTCGCGCCGTCGAGGACCCCCTTCGGGAGCGGACCATCGAGCTGTTGATGCGTGCCCTCCACCAATGCGCCAGGACGACCGAGGCATTGGCAGCGGCCTCGTCCTATCGACGCCGGCTCGCGGACGAGACGGGCATGGACCCGGGCCACGAGCTACGCGAGCTCGAGCAGCGGATTCTGACCGACGATCCCTCGCTGCGTCGGACAAACCCGCGCGAGGCGACGGCTCCGCCTCGGGATGCGCCGACTGTGCTCCGGCCCCCGTCAAACCTCTTCGTCGGGAGAGAGGACGACCTCCACCACGTCCGCGACGCGGTCGCACAGCACCCGCTGGTGACCGTGGTAGGTCCCGGCGGGATCGGGAAGACGAGGCTAGTGCTCGAGTTTCTCCGCAGTGCCGGGAGCGCGCCGGGTCGAGCAGCCAACAGGGACGACACCTTTGTCGATCTGGCCCCACTAGCTAGCTCGACTGAGGTTGTCCCGGCGGTGGCGGCCGCCCTCGGCCTCACCTCGGCGCCGTCAGGCACCCTGGATGCCCTGGTCGATCGGCTGTCCCAAGCGCCGTCACTCCTAGTCCTCGATAACTGCGAGCACGTCCGCTCCGGAGCGACAGCATTGACCGGCATCCTCCTGGCTAGGTGCCCCGGCCTCGCCATCCTGACCACTTCGCGGCGACGTCTCGATGCGCCGGGCGAGTGTGTCGTCCGGCTCGCGCCGCTCACTGCCCCGGCGCAAGCCGACCTGTTCTGCGCACGAGCGGCCCTGCTTCGGCCTGGTTTTAATGCCAGGTCAACCGAGGCCCGCGAGATCGTGGCGCAGATCTGTGAGCACCTGGACGGGTTGCCGCTGGCGGTCGAGCTTGCGGCACGCAGGGAGGCCGTGTTCGGGCTTCGGCAACTCCGGGACGGCATGGCCGCAGGTCTAGAGATCATCGACCCGGTCAAGGCCGACCAGCCGCGCAGCGGACTCGCGATGACGGCCGAATGGTCCTACCGCCTTCTCGATGAGTCGGCTCGCGCACTCTTCGATCGCCTCTCCGTCTGCGCCGACGGGTTCTCGGTCGAGGCCCTGGCTCATCTCGGCGGCTCGGACTCATTCAGCGAAGTGTCTCTCGCGGAGTTGGTCGATGCCTCGATGGTGCTTGTGGACCACGCGCAGGAGCCACCCCGGTACCGCATCCTTGAGCCGATGCGTCAGATGGGCGCGCGTCACCTCGACGGGCCCAGCCTTCGGTCGGCTGAGCTGGCACACACGGCCTGGATCCACCATCATCTGCTGGTAGCCCGAGAAGCTCAGGACCAGCGCGCTCCCGTGGCCGCCACCCTCCTGAGCCGGGAGGCGAGCAACATTCGCGAGGCGCTTCGACGCGCCATTGCCGGTGATGACTGGAACAACGCCGGCGTGCTCGGCCTAGAGACAGCGCTGCTGCTGGTGGACCACCCACGGCTGGACCTGATAGATCGGATTGTCCAACTTGGCCTTGTGTCCAGCCAGGCTGATCTGAGCGATGACACGAAGGGCCGGTGTCTGGCGGCCGCCGGAGCCGCGCAATGGCTCGCGGGTCGGGCGGCGGCCGGCGTCAGCAGCTGTGATGCCGCGGTCAGCTTTCTCCCGGACGCGTGGCCGCCCCGATACCTGCGCTGCATGGGTCGGGTGTTCCTGGGAGACACGGAAGGGATCGACCTGGATAGGCGCGCGCTGCTTGCCCACCCCGACTCGCCGCGGTGGGTCAACGCGACCGCAGTCTGCCTCTCGGTGCTCCTGCACGAGTTTGATGATGACCACCAGGGCGCGATCGCCGAGCTTGATGCCCACACGGACCTTCTCGCCGAGGTGGAGGAAGTGGACGGCTTTGTCAGCTACACCCGGGGCGAGGTGCTCGTTCGCAGCGATCCTCGGTCGGCCCTCACCGCGTTTGAGCGGGCCGAGGCGCAATGCCTGGGTGCCGGGCAGGAGTACAACTACCGGGTTGCTCAGGTCGCGCGAGCCAGCCTGCTTGTCCGCACTCGTGACCCTGCCGCGGCAGCGGCATGCCTAGACACCCTGGCAGGGCTCCGCGACTCCGGTATGTGGACGCAAGCCTGGATGATGATCCGTGTGGTTGCTGAACTCCTGGTGGATCAGGGGTCGCCGACGACCGCTCTGGCTCTGTTGGAGGCAGCAGATGCCGATCCCCTCTCGCCACCGGTGCTGAACTTCGAGGATGAGCGGCTGGCGCATGTGCGCGCCGCGGCAGTAGGTGCCTTGGCCGAAGGTGCTCCCAACGCTCAGAGCGCTCACAGACCGGCTCTGACCCGTGTCGCCGCACTGAGCCTGGCTCTGAAGGCCGTGAGCCAGGCGCCCTAGCCCACCCACCGACGCGAGGATCGACGGTGGCTCGTTTCGCCACGGCGGAACGGTTCGGAGTCGGTGTCACCGAGCAAGCGTTCAGCAAGCCGCCAGCAGGCGGTGGACAAGCGGTCTCCCGGATCGTGCTGGGTATGGAAACCACACAGACGACTCCCACGCCCGACACAGCGACCAGCTCGCGCCACGACGACATCCCAGACCTCGGTCCCGCCACCTCACAGTTCGACGCGAACACGGTGCCTGACGAGGCACGCGTCGGAGCGTTCGCTGAACGCCTGGTGGCCGATGCGGCCAGCACCTCGACCACCTTGATGACGATCATCGGTGACCGGCTCGGCCTCTACGAAACGCTCTCGGGTGCTGGGCCCCTTGGCGCCGAGGAGTTCGCCCAAGTTTCCGGCTTCAACGCCCGCCTCGTCACCGAGTGGCTCGCAGCGCAGACCGTCGCCGGCTACGTCATGTACGACCCGGATGAGCTCACTTACGAGCTGCCGGTGGAGCACGCAGCGGTGCTGTCCGATCCCGCCTCACCGGCGTACATCGTGGCGGCCACTGCCATCGTCGGTGGCTTGTTCCAGACGCTGGACGATTTGGAGCGAGCCTTCCGCGGCGATGGTGGGATCGAGATCTACGACGCCATGGATGAATATGCACGGTTCGGCGTGGAGCGTTTTTTCCGAACCGCATACACCCATGAGTTGGCCTCAGTCTGGTTCTGCGCGGTCCGCGGGCTCATCGAGCGGATGGAACGCGGTGTCCGGGTCGCGGACGTGGGCTCAGGCCACGGGGCGTCCACGATTGCGATGGCCACGGCCTGGCCGCGCTCGACAGTGGTGGGTTTCGATGCTCATCCCCCCTCGGTCACTGTCGCTCGGTCCCGAGCCATCGAAGTCGGCAACCCGTCAAACCTCGCGTTTCACGTCGCCGATGCCGCATACATCGGGCCAGGACCCTTCGACGTGGTGACCTTTTTCGACTCCCTGCATGACATGGGCGACCCTGTCGCCGCATTGCGTCAAGCGCGCTCGGTCCTCAGCGACGAGGGCATCGTCGTCGTGGTCGAGCCCTGGTCGGTGGATCACCTCGAAGATGCGATCGGAGACCCTCGTACCCGCTTGGCCTTCGGCATCTCCACAGCTATGTGCACCCCCGGGTCGCTGGCCCAACCCGGGGCCTACGGCCTCGGCACCCAAGGGGGGCCAACGAGACGACTCGAGCTCATGGAACAGGCCGGGTTCCGCGAGCCAGCAGTGGTCGCCGACACGGGATTCAACCTCGTCTTCGCCGCCCGGCGCTGACGCCACGCCCGGGGGCAGTCAGCGCCCGGGCAGCACAGAACAGGAAGAACCATGCGAAAAACACTCATGACTATCTCCGCGCTGATCGCGGTGATCCTGGCTTTGGCCTCGACTGCTGCTTTCGCCCTCTCCGGATCTCAGGAGTCACTGCGGGTTGAGGTTGCTGAGGTGGGGTCACGCTTCGTGACCGACCCCGATGTCGTCGATGCGGACGGCATACCGGCCCGCGGCAACGACTTCGTGACGGAGGGCTACGTCTACCAGGAGGGGACCCTGACCTGCACCGACGGTGTCTGCGACGGAGTCGTCTACGACGCCGACGGCGTCGCCAGCCCCGAGTTCCCGGACCGAGTCATCGGGACCTGGACCTGCTGGGGCACCCACACCGAGGACGCCGCCACGACGACCAGCGGCGCGATTGTGGCCACCACTCAGCAGTACGACCTCGGCGACGCATTGGGCGAGAGGTCAATCGTCACCACCGGTTACGAGCGGCTTGATGACGTGCCGATCCAACGCGCCATCACCGGCGGCACCGGTAGCCCGAACATCAGCAATGGAGTGGCTACCCAGATGATGGGCGGCCTCAACAACCCCGACCTGACGGTCGGGGAGGCACCGGTCTTCGGCGTCACGCTCTTCGTCGACCTCGAAAGCACCGACTAGACCGCCTGGCCGGCGTTGCCCCGGGTTACGAGAAGGTGGCTCGGGGTTGCGGTCACCCCACCGACGCAGCTCACGCGGGCTGCCGCAACAAAGGAAGCCATGACAATCGAGTCCATCGCCAGCGCGTTACAGCTCACTGCGCTAGCCGCCTGCAGCGTGAGTCTCTGGACACTTCGCGTCGCGATCGCGGCGGCGGGGCGTCGCCTCGCGGCGGCCCTCATCGCAGCCATTGAAGCGGGACTGTTCGCGCTCGCGTTCAGTGCCATCATCTCAGCGCTCGACGACCCACTGCGTATCGTCGGCTACGCACTCGGCGTCGCCCTCGGAACGCTCGGCGGTATGGTCGCCGACGAACGTCTCTCGACCGGACAATCCCTGGTGCGGATCGTGGTGGACGGCGACGGTCGAGAAGAACTGACCTTGCTGCGAGCATCCGGCTGGCCGGTGACGAGCATCATGGCCGATGGTGTCCGGGGTTCGGTCGCTGTCCTCATGGTTACGGTCAACGACAAAGCCCTGAGCCGCCTTCGAGGCGACATCGATCGGATCTCGCCGGACGGTTTTGAAACCACCGAACGGCTGCGGTCAGTGCGCCCGGCACCGCTACCGGCCGGGATGCACGTCATCAACACGCGACGCCGCCGTCGCAACAACGAATGACCCTTGAGGTAACAACAGCATCGGCGTTGCCGACCCCGCAATGTGAGGAGACCAGCATGAAGACCCCAGACCTGAGCGAGCTTAGTGCCACCCCCGGGTACCGCTACGCCGACTGCGTGGGCGACCAACTCTTCGTCGCCGGCCAGGTCCCGCTCGACGTCAACGGTGACCTCGTCGGAGCCCACGACCCGGCTGGACAGGCCGGACAGTGCCTGGACAACCTGCTTGTGGTGCTCCGGGCGTATCGGTTCGGGTTGACGGACGTGCGGCACCTTCGCGTTCACGTCGTCGGACCGCGGCAGGCGTTAGTGCAGACCTGGCAGGCGGTCTTGGAGTGGTTCGGCGGTGAAACACCACCCGCCACCTTGCTCGGCACCCCCCACCTGGGACACGAGGGCCAACTCGTGGAAATCGAAACGCATGTGCTGCGTCGCGTGAACTAGCGGGTCCGCCCGGCTAACCGGCACGTCTGAGTCCACGCCCAGGGTGCACTATGAGTTGCCCAGCGGCCGTGGACAGACCCGGTCCTTCACTCGTCGAAGGTGCAGGCTTCAGTGAAGGACTCCTGTGCCTGCTCGGACTCTTCAGTGTCGATGGCGTCGTAGGTGACCTCGTCCGAGTTGGACCCTTGCCCGCCATTACCCGATCCGGCGCGCTGCACCGCGGTGAACGGCGCGTTGATGATCTCGATAGCCTCGGCCTGCTCATCGTCCCCAAGTGCTCCGAGCTCGTCGAGACGCTGCGCCAAGACGTCGATTTCCTGATACTCCAGCTGTGTGAGGCCGCTGTTCGAGCCACGCTCCACCAGAGCCAACGCGTCCTGCGTCAGACCTGCCAGCGGCGCGGCACCGTTGAAGAACGCGATGCATACTTCGTCAGTCATCTCGCTCGCATCGGGTAGCCCCTCACTGTGGGCTGGCTCCTCGCCTTCGCCCTCAGCGCCACCCTCGTCTACTGGATCTTCCTCCTCGGAGTCCTCTGAACCCTCCCCGTCAGGTCCTTCACCCTCACCGGGGATGCCCTCGGGCTCGTCGCCTTCCTCAGCCTCAGCCAGGGCACCGAGCGAGCCCGGCGGCGTCGGGTCGGAGGTGGTGCACCCGCCAACGGCCAGGGTCATGGCGGCCAGTGCGATCACGGCAGTGCGCTTCATCGGGGCAACTCCTTGCTCGGGGGTCGGAGGCTAGGCTATCTGGCCCGAGGGCTCACGGCGTGATGACCAGCACGTCGAGAACCGCGCGTGCCGTCTCCTCATCCCCAACGACCTTGTATGTCGTGTCGCCCGTGGTGCGCCGTCCGGCGGAACGGCGGGTCAACGCGTCCGTCGTCATCGAGATGGTCACAGTGCTTGACAACTCTTCGCCCGCGTCGACGCCAATGTCGCCGGCGTGTTCACCCGCTGTGGCGGTGTCAGACTCATCGGCTTCGATGGAGCCGGTGAACAACGAGTGCGCGACGACCGCGTCGTCGTTGTCGCGCCCCATCCGCACCCCGACCCGAGCAGTGACCGGCCCGGTGCTCTCCACGATGACCGTCGATCCCACCGGAAGGTCAAGGCGCTTTTGCACGACCACGGGAAACGCCATCACGATCCGTGAGACGAACATCGCAGCCGCCGGGCTGTCCAGGTTGCCGATCCGATTCAGCGCCTCGCGGACGTCCTGCTCGTGCACCCAGATGTCGCACAGGCGCCGAGCCATCAAATCGGCCAGCGTGATCTGCTTGTCCATCGGCCCGCGGACCATCGAGTCGACAGTGAGATCGGGGTTGCCCAACGTCGCCAACCGATTGAACAGAAGGGTCTCCAGATCATCCAGCACCTCGGTCAAGCTGTGGCCGCGACGAGCCTGCACGCCGTACTCCATCCACACCGCGAAATCACTGCGCAGGTGGCCGCGGTCCGGCAGGTCGACCTCGGGGTAGTCGCCCCCGTCGAAGTAGGTCTCCAGCGATGCGATGTGGGAGAACTGGTCCTTCACGCTCCACCCGGGGCATGGGGTCGCTGCCTCGGTCTTGTCCTTCGGGCACGAACGGCCCAGTTCAATCATCGAGCGCATGGCCTGGCGGTAACCCTCGATCAGGTCCACCAGTTCCTCCGGGGCAGCAGGATGTTGGGGCATGAAGCAAACCCTACTCAGCCGCGACGACCGACGGGTTGTTTGCTCTTGTCAGCGCCGATCTAGCATGGATATGTGACCATCCCGATAGTCGGCCTGGCGAGGTGACCCGATGAGTGTGACGTTGGCCGCGCCGGCGACCGACACGCAGGAGCGCGTCGGGGTGCGTTGGTTGCCGGTGGCCGCAGTGACTGCGATGGCCCTGGTGCTGGCTCTTCCTGCGGCCGCACTCAGTGGTGCCACGGCGCCGTTGATCCTCGGTGACGCCGGAGCGTTGGTGCGCTGGGGACAGGTGGTGATCGGTGTCGTGCACAACATTGCCGCCGCGAGCACTATCGGGTTGTTGCTGGTCGGTGGGTTCTTAGCTCCGGAGTCTCGAACCTCTCACCGACGCGAGACCGCCGCCGTCAGCGCCGCCATCACGGCCGGTGTCTGGGTCGTGTCCGCCGTCGCTTCGCTGTTGGTCGGGTTTGCCGAGGTGTCGACTGTTCCGCTCGGTTCCGACGGCTATTGGCAGGAACTCTTCGTCGGAATGCAGGACTTCGAGTTAGTCCGGTTGTGGACGATCGAGGTCGCCATGGTGGCCGTATTGGTCTTGGTCACGGCGCTGGTGCGTACCCGGGCCGGTCTAGCCTGGGCTGCGATATTGGCATTCGCGACGCTCATTCCCGTCGCGTACACGGGTCACTCCAGCAGTACATCGGGCCACGAAACGGCCGTCACCGCCCTCGGCATCCACCTCGTTGCGGTGAGTGCCTGGGTGGGCGGGTTGATCGCACTGGTCATGCTGCGCCCCGTGCTGGGCAACGCGCTGACCGCCACCGTGGGGCGGTTCTCCACCCTTGCGTTGTGGTGTTATGTCGCGGTCGCCTTTTCTGGGCCCCTGTTCGCCCTCAACACGATCGAGTCCTGGAGCCAGTTGACCAGCGGGTACTGGCTGCTGATCTGGGGCAAAGTGACCATGTTGGGGGCGCTCGGCGTTTTCGGTTACATCCACCGGCAGCGGCTGATCGCCGCAGGGCTAGAGCGCTCGGGGGCCTTCGCCCGGCTGGCGGGGGTCGAAGTGCTGGTGATGGCGGTGCCGATGGGGCTCTCGGTTGCGCTATCGCGCACGCCGCCACCGGCAGTGGAAGAGATCAATCGCGCATCACAGGCCGAGTTGTTGACCGGGTATCCCGAGCCGACGCCACTGGATGCCGCTGCGTTCCTCACCGTGTGGCAGGTCAACTGGTTGGCGCTGCTGACCGCGCTGCTGGCGATCGGCCTCTACCTGGCCGGAGTTCGCCGTATGCATTCGCGCGGCGATGCCTGGCCGGTGGGGCGCACGATCGGTTGGATCATCGGGTGGAGCCTGCTCATCTACGTGACCAATGGGGCCCCGGGAGCCTACGGCCGGGTGATGTTCTCGATGCACATGGTGATGCACATGGCCTTGATGATGGCGATCCCCATCTTTTTGGTGTTGGCCGCCCCGATCACTCTGGGGTTGCGCACCCTGACCCCCCGCCGCGACAAGACGCTCGGCCCGCGGGAGGTGTTGTTGGCGGTCGTGCACTCGAGGTATGCGGCCATCGTGGCAAACCCGGTCGTGGCGGCGGTGATCTTTTTCGGCTCATTGGTGGGCTTCTACTGGACTGACGCGTTCAACATCGCGCTGACCACGCATACCGGCCACGTGTTGATGATGGCGCACTTCACGATGGCCGGTTACCTCTTCGTCTGGTCTTTGATCGGCATCGATCCCGGCCCACCGAAGTGGTCAGCGCCGCTGCGTCTGCTGGTGCTGTTGGCGACGTTGGCGGCCCATGCGTTCTTCGGCCTGGCGTTGATGTCCGGCACCTGGCTGCTGGCGCCGGAGTTCTTCAAGGCCGTCGACCTCAGTTGGGGGCCGGACCTGCTGGAAGACCAACAGCTTGGTGGGGCGATAGCGTGGGGCGTCGGCGAAATGCCGACCCTGGCGTTAGCGTTGCTTGTGACGCTTGACTGGATGCGACGAGATGAGCGCGAGGCGGTGCGCACGGATCGGCAAGCCGAGCGTGACGGTGACGCCGAGCTGGCGGCATACAACGCACGGTTGGCGTCGATGACGCAGCCGGTCCGGCGGAAGGACTGAGATGAAGATAGCCCTGATCCAGTTGGCCTATGGCGACGATGAGACGCCGGCGGAACGCACCGAGCGGGTCGCCAACGTGGTGCAGGCACAGCGCGGGCATGACTTGGTCGTGCTGCCGGAGTTGTGGAGCGCGGGGGCATTCGACTATCGCGCATGGGCCGAGCGTGAACAGCAGGTGGACGGCGAGATAACCACGAGGCTCGGAAAGGTGGCTGCCGAGATCGGGGCGGTGCTGCATACCGGCTCGATCCTCGAGCGCCCCGTTGGGGAGGCCGGGCCGGAAGGGAAGGGCCTGTGGAACACCTCGGTGGTGGTCGACACCGCTGGGCAGATATGCGCGACCTACCGCAAAATTCACCGGTTCGGCTTCGGGTCCGGAGAACCGAAACTGATGGAAGCCGGCTCCGACGTGGAAGTCGTCGACCTTCCCGCGCCCGCTGACGCCCTCACCGTGGGCATCTCGACCTGTTATGACCTGCGGTTCCCGGAGTTGTATCGACGCCAGGTCGAGGCCGGCGCCCAGATGTTCGTGCTGGCCTCGGCATGGCCGATGGCTCGGGTCAGCGCGTGGCGAACGTTGCTGCGAGCCAGAGCGATCGAGAATCAGTGCTTCGTCGTCGCCTGCAACACCGCCGGGACCCACGCCGGCACACAGATGGGTGGCTACAGCGCCGTGATCAGTCCGACCGGCGACGTGCTGGCCGAGGCGGGCGAGAGCGAGGAGGTAGTTTCGGGCGACATCGACCCCAGCCAGGTCGAACAATGGCGGACCACATTCCCAGTGCTGGGTGACCGCCGATTGTGAGGGTTGACGGTGATGACCGCGCCTGCACTGGCGATCGTTCACGATTCTTGTGTGTGGCCAAATGGGGCTGGTGGGAGGCCTGCGGTTACGGTGGGTGTCCTACGACGCTGCAGGTAGGGCAGCATCGCCTCAGCGAAGGGAACGAAACATGGGGCTCGGTTTAGGGATTCTCCTGATCGTCGCCGGAGCTATTTTGAGCTTCGCCGTCACCGCCACCGTCGAGGGTGTCGACCTGGACACGATCGGCGTGATCTTGATGTCGGCCGGCGGTTTGACCTTGATCCTCGGTCTGATCATGGGTGCCCAGCGCACTCACACCTCGCACGAGGTCACCCAGCGGCAGGCCCCCAACCGGCGCCGCCCGCCCTACGACGAATAGCCCGTTGAGCACGAAGTTGCTGCCATTTCACCCGGCTTGAGCGTGATGTTGCGGCTGATTCACCCGGCTTGAGCGTGAAGATGTTGATCAGAAGGCGGCTTCGGGCACCTCCATGAGCCCGCCTTCCCCCGTCTTGGTGATCACGGCGTCGCTGCTCAACCGGGGAAGCACGTCGCGAGCAAAGAAGCGGGCAGCGGCCACCTTGCCGATGTAGAAGTCGCGATCAGCGCTCGTCAACCCCCCTGCAGTCTCCGTTGTGAGTTGAGCCTGGGCCACATCGGCTTGTCTGATCAGCAACCACCCGACCAGCAGGTCCCCCGCCGCCAGCAGCAGTCGGGTCGTATGTCGGCCGACCGCATACACACCGCTTGCGTCGCCGCCCGCTCTCGGGTCGGCGGCGCGTGCCCTACCGATCAAGTAATCGACCATCGAGGCGAAGTCGGTCAGCGCCGTTCCGAGCAGTTCGCGTTCAGTGGCCAACGTGTCGTGCGGGCCGCCGCCCTTCACCGTCGACAACACCTGTCCCCTGAGATAGCCGAGTGCCTCACCGCGGTCGCGGACGATCTTGCGGAAGAAGAAGTCAAGTCCCTGGATGGCAGTCGTGCCTTCATACAGGCTGTCGATCTTGGCGTCTCGGACGTACTGCTCGACGGGATAGTCACTCAGGAAACCCGACCCGCCGAAGGTTTGCAGCGACTCCGTGCCGAGCAGCACCCAGGCGCGCTCCGAACCGCACCCCTTGACCAGCGGCAGGAGCAGATCATTGACCCGCTGGGCCAAGTGGGCTTCACTGCCCGGGGCCAACGCTTCCTCACCGGCCTGGGCTTGGGCGGCATGAACGGTGTCTTGGAAGGTCGCCGTGAACAGCATCAGGGCGCGCAAGCCCTCGGCATACGACTTTTGCAGCATCAGCGAGCGGCGTACGTCGGGGTGGTGGGTGATCGGGACTCGCGGCGCGGTCTTGTCGGCCATCTGGGCCAGGTCGCTGCCCTGCACCCGGTCCTTGGCATACGCGAGCGCGTTGAGGTAACCGGTCGAGAGTGTCGCGATGGCTTTGGTGCCGACCATCATCCGCGCGTATTCGATGATCCGGAACATCTGCGCAATGCCGTCGTGCACCTCGCCCAGCAGCAGGCCGATCGCCGGGTCGTCCTCGCCGAAGCGGACCTCGCACGTGGTTGACACCTTCAAGCCCATTTTGTGCTCGATATTGGTGATTTTGACGCCATTGGCTTCGCCGAGTTCGCCGGTGTCGAGGTCGACGTGAAACTGCGGCACCAGGAAGAGCGAGAGGCCCTTTGTCCCGGGGCCTGCCCCCTGCGGCCGGGCCAACACGAAGTGGATGACGTTGTCGTAGAACGGCGCGACCCCGGAGGTGATGAAACGTTTGACCCCAGTGATGTGCCAGGTGCCATCGGCCTGCCCGGCGGCTGTGGTGCGGGCGGCGCCGACATCGGAGCCGGCGTCCGGCTCGGTCAACACCATGGTGGCACCCCAGGGCTGGTCCACGATGTACTCGGCCAGCTTGCGTTGATCGGGGGTGCCGAGGCGGAGTAGCACCTCGGCGAAGGTGTAGCCGGAGGAATAGAGCTTCACGGCAGGGTTGGAGCCGAGGACCATTTCGCCGACGGCCCAGGTCAGCGATGGGGGCGCTGCGGCTCCGCCGAGGGGTTCGGAGATCTCGAGGCGACCCCAGCCGGAGTCGATGTAGGCCCGGTAGGAGTCGATGAAGGACTGCGGGAAGTCGGCGGCGCCGGTCGCCGGGTCGAACGTCGGCGGGTTGCGGTCGCTGTCCTGAAGGCTGGCGCCCAGTCGGCCCTCGGCAAGCGTGGCGACCTCGGCCAGGATGTCTTGCGCGGTCTCGATGTCGATGTCCTCGAACGGTGGTTGACCGAGCATGGTCGAGCGCTCGAACACCTCGAAGAGATTGAACTCGAGGTCACGGACGTTGGCCTTGTAGTGACTCACCAATCCACTTTATCCCGCCACCCCCGGTCGCTTACCCACACCTCGGGCCGCGAGATTCAGCGCCGGAGGTCACGTTCGCGGCTGGGGGTGGCGGGTAGGGTCGGTCTGGCTGCGGACCGTCCTCAGCCGAGGATTGACGGCACGGCGAAGATGAGCGCGAGCACCGGCATACCGGCCTGTATGACCGCGGGCCGAGTGAACGCCGAACCGCCCCGCAAGCGGAGCACAGCCGCGGCGGCCACCATGCTGCCGCAACTGTAGAGATAGAGCGTCCAGCCCACCGTCCCGTTGCCCGCCAGCACGTAGATCGGCCCGACGATCGCCCCGATGCCGAGGAAGAGGTTGTAGAAGCCCTGGTTGAAAGCGAAGAACGCCGCGTCGTCGGCGCTCTGCTGATCACGCAACTTGAAGGCACGCCATACCTCGGGCCGCCGCCACCACAGCGACTCCATCAAAAAGATGCCTACATGCACCAGTCCGGCGAGGATCGACAAGGTCGAGGCGAGCAACGTCATACTTGAGTATGCCGCCCCGTTGGGTCGCAGTGAAAGGTCCAGGATCAGCGTCCGACGACGCGAAATCCAATGTTGCCGGCGCTGGCGTCGACCGAGTTGGCGCTGCGTGCATCGACCCGGTACCGCCAGCAGTAACTCTCGTGACACAGATACGAGCCGCCGCGCATCACCCGAGCCTCGCCGCGGTTTGGCCCGACCGGATCGATGGCTGATCCTCGCCGATAGGTGGTCGGCGAATACCAATCGCGGCACCACTCCCAGACGTTGCCGGTCATCTGGTGGAGTCCGTAGTCGTTCGGCGCGTAGGCGCCGACCGGGGCCGTGCCAACCCACCCATCGGCACCCGTGTCGTGAGCCGGGAAACTGCCCTGGAACACGTTCATCGCGTGGCGACCGTTCGGCTCGCGCTCATCACCCCAGGGATAGTGAGACCCGCGTCGCTTGCCGCGTGCGGCCCGTTCCCACTGCGCCTCCGTCGGGAGCGTGGTTCTGCTCCAGCGGCAGAACGCGGTGGCGTCATCCCAGCTGACGTGGACGACCGGGTGGTCGGCCCGCGCGGCGACATCGCTGTGTGGGCCTTCGGGATGGCACCAATCGGCACCCTCGACCTCGCGCCACCAGGGTGCCGCTGCAACGCCTCGGGTCGGGAGGAAATCGTCTGGCAGCAATCCTCCGAAGACGAAGGAGTTGCCGAAGGACTCTGCTGTCGTTCGATGCCCGGTCGACTCGACGAATGCGGCGAACTGGGCGTTCGTCACCGTCGTTGCGC
>JBARZG010000069.1:0-35469 GCA_049649785.1 Ornithinimicrobium sp.
GACGAGCAGGGTGACCGCGATGTTCACCGCGCGCACCTCGTAGACGTAGATCAGCGGGAGGTCGATGAACAGCGCCCACAGGCCCGGGAGGTAGCTATCCTGCCCGCCGCGCTGGTAGTTGATGATCGAGGTCACCGGCGGCGAGGTCAGCACTGCGGTAGCCGCTACTCCCCCACCGACCAGGACGACCACCGCCGTGAGGATCACCGGGACACGCCGGCCCCGGCGCCAATAGCGGATCGCTCGGCGGACGGCGAGCACCCCGGCCACCGGAGCGGCCAGCAGCACCAGTGAGAACAAGCCGGATCCGTGCGAAAGGACGACCCCGCTCGCTGCTCCCACGGTGCCGATCCCGTATGCAGTGTGCACCCTGGCGCCGAGGTCTTTGCGCAGGGCGCTGATTAGCAACGCCAACGTGCCCGGCAAGCAGGCGATGCTCAGCGCGAACGGCCAGACCGCCAGCATCGAGACCGCCACGTCGGGGAAGGTCACGTAGGTCGAGGCCAACACCGGGGTCAGCACCACCGGCAACATTTGCCGTGGCCAGACCACCCGGGCCAGCGCCACCAGCCCCCCGATCCAGATCACCGACCCCAACACGATCGAGGAGGCGTTGGCTGCTTCGGTGACGCGCTCGAACCCTGGGGCTATGGCAACGATCGAGTGCCAGACGGTCGGGTAGTACGGAGCGATCGTGTCGGCATACAGCGGCGCCAACCCGCCCAGGCTGGAGGCGTTCCCGGTGTCGCGGATGAACCACATCGCGTTGAGGTGAAAGATCCCGTCCCAGGCCTGCGGAGGTTGATCTGCCGCCCGCATCCCGGCCATCATCCCGCCCGCCAACACAGTGCCACCGAGTGCCCAGCTCAGCGCCACCCAGCCGCGCTCTGAGGGTGCCAAAGGCCGCTGCCCGGCCACACGCGATGGAGCCTCGCGCAGGGTTCCCAACAGCAAGCCGATCCCAGCGGCAACCAGCCAGGCCAGCACTACCGCGAGCCCGAACGTGGCCAGAGACCACCTCAGTCCCATGAGTTGAATGAGCACTGCGCCGACGCCGGCCAGACCCGAGGTCACTGCCGGACCGGCACCCCACGCCAAGAATCCGCGCACTCCGAGCAATCTCAGGACGCCAACTCCGGGGACAAGCCACAGCAGCGCGAGCGCCAGCATTCCGGGAGCTGCCTGCCACCAACTCATCGGCCGGCCTGGCATCGAGGTGTCATCGGCGACTCATCCGGTCGCGGTGTGGCCGCCGCCGATGGTCAGCCGGGGCACACCGATGAACCGCGACGCCTCAGTGATCCGCCGACCATCCAGCACCAGACGCACGCCGGGTAGATTTGAGGCGCTCAACGAGGCGTATTCCTGGTGATCGGCTTGGACGATCGCGACGTCGACGCTGTCGCCCAGGTGGTAGGGGTTCCAGCCCAGGTCGCTCAGCTCTGCGTCGGTGAACATCGGGTCGTGCACTCTGACCTCTGCACCTCGGGCCTGCAACGTTTCCACGGTGGGGAAGACCCCTGAGAACGCCGTCTCCTTGACTCCGCCGCGGTAGGTCGCTCCCAGCACGGCCACCTGCAGGCCGGCCAACGACCCGAGCATCTCCTCGACCCGCGCCACGGCATACTCCGGCATGGAGGCGTTTGCGGCGCGGGCTGCCGCGACAACGGTGGCGTCCGGGTCACCCGCGAGATATAGCCGCGGATACACCGGTATACAGTGTCCGCCGACGGCGATGCCCGGTTGGTGCAGGTGGCTGAACGGCTGGGAGTTGCAGGCCTCGATCACGGCGTAGACGTCCAGCCCGGCGGTGTCGGCAAACCGGGCAAACTGATTGGCCAAACCGATATTGACGTCTCGGTATGTTGTTTCGGCGAGTTTCGCGAGCTCGGCGGCCTCGGCGCTGCCCACGTCCCACACGCCGTTGGCCCTGCTCAGGTCGGGGCGCTCGTCGAACGTGAGGACCGCCCGGTAGAAGTCGATGGCGGCTTGCGCGCCCTCGGGGCTGAGTCCACCGACCAGTTTGGGGTAGCGCCGCAGATCTTCGAACACGCGCCCGGTCAGGACGCGTTCGGGAGAGAACACCAGGTGAAAGCCGGTCTGTGCTGCGGTCGAGCCCTCGACGAGCCCCGAGATCGTCTCGATCATCGGCTTCCACCGGGCGCGGGTGGTCCCGACCGGCAAGGTCGTCTCGTAGATCACCAGCGTTCCGGCGCTGAGATGCTCCGCGATGCTTGCCGTCGCCGCATCCATCCAGCCGAAGTCCGGCTCCCCCGTGCTCTCGTTCACGAAGAGCGGCACGACCACCACCACGACGTCTGCGCTCGGGATAGCCTGCGCGTACGCCGTGGTGGCCCGCAGCCGACCGGCCCGGACCAAGGTGTCCAGTCGCCCCGCCAAGCCGTCCTCGCCGGGGAACGGCTCGCGACCCTCGTTGACCAAGGCGACCACCCTTGGGTCGACGTCCACCCCCACCACATCGTGACCGGCGCCGGCAAACTGGGCGGCGAGCGGCAACCCAATCTTGCCCAGCGCGACGACCGCGATCTGCATGGTGCTCCTAGCGCGGGGCGGGGTGAAGAGGACAGAACGACGTGGCGAGGATACGGCCTAGCCCTGGTGATCTCTTGTACGCAGCAAGATGTGCCCCAGGGACACCGATCAATTGCTGTACGTGACGCGAGATTGGGGCCGGCGGCTCGCGCCGCCCACGCTCAACGCGCACGTTGTTTGGTGGATCCCCGTGCGGACTGCGGATCACCCAAACCGGCAAAAGCGCGCATCACCACGAGGTATGCCCCGCAAGTGTCACCTTTGCCGGTTTGAGTGGCGGCCCATCGAGCGACGGCGAGCTACTTCACTTCCGAGCGCAGCAGCATGCGCAAACCGATCGCCAGGGGTAGCACGATCCACAGCAAGCTCGTCACGCCGAGGTGGGACCAATACTCTGCGGTCATTGTCGTCTCGAAGAGCCGGCTGATCGCGAAGTTCACATCGACCCACGGCTGAAGGTCTGCGAACCAGTCTTGGAACACGGCGAGCGTCCCAAATATGGCGGGCAGCACTAACGAGTAGACGAAGTAGCCCACGATTGCCCCCGGTGAGTTGCGGATCACCACACCGAGCATGAAGCCGACCGCCATCCCCAGCACGTTGGCCAAGACGACCTGAGCAAGCTCTTGGGCGTTGGTGTCCCACACGAGGTCGACGCCGGTGATGGCCGCCCCGACAAGATTTCCCAGCGCGGCGACGCCGAGCGCCACCAGCATCCCCACGACACCGATCAGGAGGGTAACGATGGCCTTAGCCAGGATCACCCGACCGCGACGCGGCACCAGCGTGTAGGTGCTGAGCGCCGTTCGTTGGCCGTATTCGCTGGTCACAGACAAGATCGCGATGATCGGCAGGATGACCGACATGGGTATGCCGACCGCTGGCGCGAACGAGTTGTAGGCAATGGCGGCGTCTGGCGCGAAAGCGATCACCGAGGCGGTCGCTAGGACGGCGAGTATGCCGATGGCGGCGAGTAGCCAGAAGCCGGCGCGGGTGTCGAACATCTTGGTTGCTTCCACCCACACCAACCGGTGCAGCGGTATGCGCTTTTGCCGTCGGGCTGCATGGCGGGTGCCGATCGCGTGACGATCGGCCTCCTGGTCGGGTGCGTCAGCGACATCGCTCGCCAGGCTGTCCGTGGTGTTGGTCGTAGCGGTCATGCCGCAACTCCTTCTCGTGCAGTCTCAGCGGTCAAGTCGAGGAACATCTCTTCCAGCCCGGCGCCATCGGCGGCCCCGAGCTCGGTCAACGGCACACGCGCTTGTAGCGAAATCTCACCGACCCGAGCCGCGGTGGCATCCACCCGCAAGCCATTCTCGGCCATCAGCGTGTACGGGAGCTCAGCCTCAGCCAGGGCCGCGGCCAAGATGTCGCGGTGCGGGGTGCGCACCACAGTGCCGGCGCCGGCGAGCAACTCCGCTTTCGTGCCCTGAGCCACGATCTTGCCGCGGCCAATGACCACGAGGTCATCGGCGATGACCTCAATCTCGTGCAACAGATGGGAGGACAACAACACTGTTCCACCCTCATTGGCGTAGCCACGGAGAAGATCGCGCATCCAGCGGATACCGGCCGGGTCGAGTCCGTTGGCGGGCTCATCGAGGATGAGCACCTGGGGGTCACCGATCAACGCAGCGGCGATGCCCAAACGCTGTCGCATCCCCAGCGAATAGTTCTTCACCCGCCGACTCGCCTCCTCCGGGCTCAGGCTGACCCGCTCCAACATCTGATCGACGCTGTCACGCGGCAACGCCATCGTGCGCGCCGCGATCGCCAGGATCTCCCTCCCGGTGCGGCCAGCATGTTGTGCCGAAGCGTCCAAGAGCACCCCGACATACTGGCCGGGGTCCTCCATGTCGGTAAAATGCCGTCCACCGATATGGACCTGCCCCCGGGTTGGCTTGGTCAGGCCGACCATCATCCGCATCGCGGTTGACTTGCCGGCTCCATTGGGTCCAAGGAAACCGGTGACCCTGCCCGGCTCGGCGGCGAAGGTCACATCATCGACTGCGGTGAAGTCGCCGTACTGCTTAGTGAGTGATTCAACGGTGATCATGTGTCCAAGGCTCACGCATTCACCTGGGTACACGCATCAGGGACACCCCTGGTCTGGCCGGCGGCGACCCTGAAATCGACTCAGGGTCGCAGTTTCGCCCCCCCGCACCGACATCACCCACGACCTGGGTCGCGCCGAAAGCCCCTGCAGGCACTGACGGCGCGATCGTCGCTCAGCGGCCCGCCCACCACGATGCGGCCATGAAGCGTGGCGGCGCCTCGCGATGCAGCAGCTGCGACAGGTGCCGAGGGGCAAGCGTGGCCGGCCTGCCGTGCCGCCGACGCGCTATTGCACGGTCGATCATCCGCTGAGCACAAGCCGAGGGGTCGAGCACGGCGTCAATGACGGCGTGGTCGGCGCGGGAGAGCGGATCGGCGACGCCTGCGCCCACAGCCAACACGTCGGCCGTGATCGCCGCCAGCGCAGATCGCTGCGGAACGCTCCACCAGCACGGGTCCGGCCGGTTCGAGATGGCGCCGAATACATGGATGCGCAGCAGTTTGGTAGCGACAGCTTCGCGCAGTTGCTCCGGGTAGGCGATGAACCAGTCCGCGGCCAGCAGATGTCTGATGAACAACAGCTCTTCGACAATCGGCCGAGACTGAAAGGTCACCCGATCCGGTGCCTCCTCACCGATCACGTATGCCGGTCCGCGGGTGTCTACCGCCACCGCCGTCTCACACCACAGCCGGGTCACGTACGGCACATCGCCACCGACCGGCATACCGGGGGCCAATTGGGCGCCTAACCGTTCCCGGGCTTCGGCCGAGACCAGACCCAACGGAGCGCTGCGGTAGCTCAGCCGATCACGCACCGGGTCGGCATGTGTGGGGCGCCGATGTGGAATGGGTCGAACTGGTGGGGTGGGCACCGGCCGGGCGGACCGGCCAGTGGCGAGTCGGGTTTGGACACACTCGGCTCCGGTGGCGCGTGCCAACGAAAGCCACGACGCGATCGCGCCCGGCTGCAGCGTGTCGTCTGAGCCCATGATCGACACGAACTCGGCGTCACTGGCGCGCATCCCTGCATTGAACGGCCCGGAGGCGCTGGCGATGGCGTCGGGGTGCTCCATCCAATGCACCGACGCTCGCAGGTCGGCGGGCACAGCCTTCGCGATGGTGTCGACAGCGACGTTGTGACACACCACCCGCAGCTGAACCTGCCCCGCGGCCTCAACGTCGGCCGTGCGCATGTTGTCGCGGACCACGCTGGAAATCGCTGCGGCAATTGGCCGGTGCGGCGTATGCACAGCGATGATGACCTCTACCTCGGGCACCCTATTCGCCGCCGCTACCGTGGCGATCAACGGCCAAGTCGTAGACACCCTGGTAATTGGCCGCCACGACCTCGGCACTGAAGGAGGCACCGATCGTGGCGCTGATCCGCTCGGCGCTCATGCCCTGACACCGGTCCAGAACCTCGCCGACGGCGTCCGCGTAGGCCCTGGGGTCCTGGTCCGGAACACAGACGCCGACGCGTGGGTCGAGGTACTCGACGTGGCCCCCCGTGGCCCCGACCACAACCGGGCGGCCGGACTGCACGGCCTCGGCGCACGCGACAAAGAAGTTCTCTCCCCGCGTCGGCCCGAGGAAGACGTCGGCGCCCGCAAGCTCACCCAGAACACCGGCCCGATCCAGCGTTCCGACCAGTTCGATGCGATCACCGACCCCCTGTTCATCGGCCCGCCGCGTGATCTGGGCCGCGAGCGGGCCCTGGCCGACGACGCGCAGGGTGGCTCGCACCCCCCTAGAGGCCAGTTCGGCCACCGTATCGACCGCCAGCAGGGGGTCCTTGCGGTCGACCAACGCGCCGACAAAGACCAGGGCGATCTCGCGCGGCGAGCCGGCGCATACCTGTGGCCGGCGGGGGTGCAGCTCAGAAGGCGCCGGGACGATGCACGGCACCACCGCAGTTGGCCGATCACCGCGAACCTGTCGAACTGGGTCGGCCAACTGGTCACAGACCGCCGTGACCACGTCGGGGCGTCGAAGCAGTGGGCGCAGTGTTGGCAGCGTGGCCTGCCACGTCCGGGGCAGCGTCTGCGGCTTGGTCAGCCCGGACCAGTGCTCGGTGTGCACCCACGGCGCCACCGGTCGCCACCATGTCATGGGCAGCAGCGCCGAGAACGCCATGCTGTGCACTAAATCCGCACCGGCGCTGAGCCGGGCCAGGCGCGCTCCGGCGGCGGCGATCTGGCGCGGGCTGGTAGTGGACATCGGCAGGCGGGTAACGGGGATCCCTTCGACGGTGGCTTCTTGAGCTCGCAGGGCGTCCTTGATCGGCCGGTGTGGTCGGTCGGGGTCAGTGACCTGATGGGCAGCGACGAGGTGGATCAACGCGACTTCATGTCCGAGGTCGGCGATCGCCCGAGCGTCCTTGACGACGAAGGCTCCGGTGCTGGGGTGCTCGCGGGTTGGTAGCCACGTCGTCACGGCCAGTACACGCATGAGCCGTACGCTACTGGTATGCGATCGGCGAGTGAGGATCTGACTCGGCTAGGGGCCGCTCTGTCCGACGGCCGACTTGAAGCACTCTGTCGTCGCCGCGGCGTGTCGTTGTGTGTCTTGCACGGGTCGGCGGTCGATGCCGAAGATCCCGGTGACGTCGACCTAGCGATTGGGTGGATAAATCGAGGCGGCAACGATCTCGTCGCCCTGGTGGGTGACCTCATTGACGTGGTCGGCGACTCCGTGGACGTGATGGATCTAGACCGCGCAGGACCCGTTGCGGCCCAGCGCGCCCTCACTCGCGGCGAGGTCTTGGTTGAGTTGATCCCCGGCACCTTTGCCAATCGCCAGATGCGAGCCGTACGTGAGTTCATGGACACAGACTGGCTGCGACGCCTCGACCTCGAGGCGCTCGCACGATGACCCCCCGCTCACTGGATCCGGCCGTCGTGGGGCGTCGGCTGCGGATCATGGCCGACATTCTTGAGGCTTTTGTGCAGGTTGAGGGTATCGAGATCGAAGGGGTGACTGCGCGATCTGTGGAGCGCTACGCCGCAGAGCGGATGATGATCCAGTTGGTCGACCTGGCGACCGACATCAATGCTCATCTGGCCAGCACGCTCTTGAAACGTGCTCCCGAGGAGTACGCCGACGGATTTCGCCTAGTCGCTCAGATTGTTCCCTTGCCAGAGAAGACCGCAAGAGAGCTGGAGCTAGCTGCGAGGATGCGTAATGTGCTGGTGCACCAGTATGTGGACCTGGATCCTGACCGCTTCGCCGCGGCCCTCCCCCGTGTCCGACCAGTCTTTCGCATATACATCGAGGTTGTCGCGCAGTGGCTACTGACGCAAGCTGACGCGTGAAGATCGTCAGCGTGGTCGGTGCGCGGCCGCAGTTCGTCAAACTGGCCCCGATTGCCGCCGAATGTGCACGGCGGGGTGTGGAGCACCGGATCGTGCACACCGGCCAGCACTACGACCGGCTGCTGTCAGACGTGTTCTTTGCCGACCTGGCCATCCCGACGCCCGACGTGAACCTCGGCGTCGGCAGCGGCAGCCACGGCCAGCAAACCGGGGAGATGCTCAGCCGGCTCGATGAGGTGTTGGCGGCCGAGCGCCCGGACTGGGTCCTCTCCTATGGCGACACCAACTCGACATTGGCGGCAGCGCTGGCAGCGGTCAAACTCGGTATGCCGCTAGCGCACCTCGAGGCTGGGCTGCGGTCATTCAACCGGGCGATGCCCGAGGAGATCAATCGGGTGTTGACCGACCACGCGGCTGATCTGCTGCTGGCCCCGACGCAGACGGCGATGAACCACCTCCAGGGCGAGGGCTTGGCTGGGCGCGCCCGCCTTGTCGGGGACGTCATGGTCGACGTGCTCTTGGCCGCGCGGGACCGCATCGACAGGAAGCGCAACGCTGCGGATGTCGCGCCAGCCACACTGCTGGGTCTGGATCCCGGTGACTACTGCGTGGCGACGATTCACCGGGCAGAGAACACCGAGGATCCGCGGCGGCTGCGAGCGATCATCGAGTCATTGGCCCGCCTTGACCATCCTGTGGTGCTGTTGGCCCACCCCCGGCTGGTTGACCTGGCGGCGCGTCACGGCATACCGCTGGACGGAGGGTCAGTGATACTCCGCGAACCGCTGTCGTATCCCGACCTGATCGAGGCCGTCCTGGATGCGCGGGGGGTGATCACCGATTCCGGCGGCCTGCAGAAAGAAGCCTTCGTGCTGCGGGTTCCGTGCACCACGGTGCGCACTGAGACCGAATGGGTCGAGACGCTCGAGGGGGGCTGGAATGTGCTCACCGAGCCTGGCCCAGGCTTGATCTCGGCCGCTGCCCGCTCGAAACCCACACCAAGCAGCGAGCAGCCGTTCGGCGATGGTCATGCCGCAGCTTCAGTGCTCGAGGCCCTCAACCCCTGACGAAGTGCACCCAGACCCCCACTGGGATGCCGCCGTGTCGGCGGGCCATCCCATGCGAGGTCGCATTCTGGACATCGGTGCTGGTCGTGACGTGAGTGACCCCCTTGTCCACGAGTCGCTCGCGAACGACGGTGAGCAACACAGCCGTCAATCGGGTGCGTCGGAGCTCACGCCGCACACCGATGAATCCGAGCCGGGGCAGTGAGTGCTTCATCCACACCCGGATGATCCCGTCATAGCAGCCCGTATGCCGATCCACGGCGACCAGATACAGGTCCGGATCAAGCTCCTCATGGCGCAAAGACTCGGCCATCCCGGCTGCAGTCTCCTGCCACCCTTCGGTACCCGGAACGTCCTGGCGAAGAAGATTGTCAAGGTCCGCGAGCTTCTCCCGATCGGCATCGACCGCTCGGCGAATGTCGTGACGCGTGGTGGACGAGATGCTCGGGCCGACCCGCGGCCCGGTGGTGGGAATCCGCCAGTGCTGTTCGCGTCGTTGAGCGGTAAATCCGGCGGTGAGCAGCCCCGCCACGCGGTCAGGGTCGGCCTCGTCGGCGGTGGCTAGCAATGCGCCCGGCAGGTCGCCGGCGATGGCATCGCACAGCGCCGGCCACGCTGCAACCGACGAATCGGGCAGTTTGACTAGGACGCGGCCATCGGGTCGGGTCCATGCCCTGGCTCTCTCGGCACCTGCACCTGCACCGGCACCCTTATCGGCATCGGCATCGGCATCGGCATCGGCATCGGCACGATCACACGCGCCCGCGCCCGTACCCGTCGAGGCGCGGTATTGCCACGTGGTCTTTCCGCTTCGGACTACTGCCTGCACGGGCCCAGCGTGACTGGTCGGGGCGAGCTTCGCCACGTAATTGCCGTCTCTACAGATGACGTGCCGACAGATGCCGCCCCACAGATCCCGTCGAGAGAGGTGCGAATCTACCGACGCTATTGCCAAGAACTACGACGTGGAGTACACCCCGAGTTCGTTACCGCCGGGATCAATGAAGTGGAATCGGCGCCCGCCAGGAAAGTCGAAGGGCTCGATCGTGATCTTTCCACCCGCGGCGGTCACGGCATCCACTGTTGCCCGCAGATCTGCGGAGTAGATCATGACCAACGGCGCGCCGCGGCCGGCTGTCCCACCGCCGTCAAGCCCTCCGACCTCACCTTCCCCCGAGGAAGATTGGATGCCCGCATACTGCGGCCCGTAGTCGTTGAACTCCCATCCGAAGACCTCAGCGTGGAAAGACTTGGATCCCTCCAGATCGGGTGCGGCCAACTCGATGTAGTCGATGACGTGGTGTGTATGAGTCATGGGCCGAACCTAGACTCGGGGTGTGACAGACGTGCTGAGGCACAGAGACCTGAGCCACCGGATCCGAGACGGGCTGGTGACCTAGCCGGGCCTGCCGGCTCCCGTGATCGGCACCCATCTGTCGCGACGTCGCGGACGAGATCTACGGCCCCAGGGCCACTATCCACATCGGCCTAATGACGATCTGCACCAACACCGGCACATACCTCGACCCCCTTTCGCCGGTTTGCCGACGGATATGACCTGGCCGACCTCGACCTGGGGCGGATCGCTGCGGTGCCGGCGGTGTGCTGTGACGTCCGGGGAGTGGGCGAGCGGTGGAGTTGGACGCTGATGACCGTGCTGATTGTGCTGGCAAAGCCGTCCTGTTGCGCACCGACCACTGGCAACACGTCGCGACGCCGCAGTATGCCGTGGCCAGCCCGTACATCAGCGAGGCGACGACGGCTGCGCAACGACTTCTTCGGGCCACACACCCTGGCCTGCGAAATGTGCGCTGGAGCGCACCTTGCGCAGGCCACTGTCTCATCACCGACTGCCGGGGCAGCCAACGGTTATGCCAATTGGTCGTTCCGGGACGGGCGACGTGTCACACCCAGCGTGCCAGTGGTGTCTGCTCCTTAACGCACACACTGCTCGAACAGGAGAAGATCATGGCTCGCCTCCCGCTGACCCACCCACCCTCGGTAGTGCTCACGCTGACGACATTCCTCAGCAACAAGATCCTGGGCAAGGTGCCAGACATCGCACTCGTCGGTCTGCACCACCGCGGGTATGCGACGGCGACCATCGCGCACGAGGCGCTCGCCAGCAGGTGGCGCACCCTGTCGCCGACCGACCAAGCCCTCGCCGTACTAACGGCGGCCATGGAGGTCGGCTGCTCCTGGTGCATCGACTTCGGCTATTGGCGGTTCCATCACGAAGGCGTTCCCGCGCGGAAGCTCCGCGATATTGACGCGGCCCGCTCCAGCGACGTGTATTCACCCGCCGAGCGGTTGGTCATTGCCTATGCTTCCGCAATGAGCCGAACACCGGTCGAGGTCACCGACGAGATGGTGGCGCAGTTGAGGGCACACTTCACCGATACCCAACTGGTGGAGTTGACCGCGCTGGTGGCGCTGGAGAACCAACGCTCCAGGATGAACGCCGCGCTCGGTCTAACGAGCCAAGGGTTCTCTTCGGTGTGCGCGGTTCCCAGGGCCCCGAGCGAGGAACAGGTCAGCTGAAGTGGCGTCCACCCACGAGCAGCACTACCTGGAGCACCGCGGGGCGATGATGTCGGCGGCCTACCGCATCCTGGGCACCCGCACTGAAGCTGAGGATGCCGTCCAGGAGGTCTGGCTGCGCTGGGTCGACGTGGACCTCGACGAAGTGCGGACGCCACAGGCCTACTTGGTCACGATGGCCACTCGAGATGCGCTCAACCGGGCACGCTCTGGGCAGCGGCGGCGCGAACAGTACGTGGGCCCCTGGCTTCCCGAACCATGGGCGATGCGGGAAGTCGACGGGGCGCCGGCTCGTCCTCCCGATCCACACGACGTGGTCGAGCAAGCCGAGTCCGTGTCCATGGCGATGTTGGTGGTCTTGGCCAGCCTGACGCCGATCGAACGCGCGGTCTTCGTGCTGAGAGAGGTGTTCGACCTGCCGTATGCCGACATTGCAGCGGCCGTTGATCGCACCCCGAGCACGGTGCGTCAGATCGCCCATCGTGCTCGCGGGCACGTGCACGCGCGCCGTCCACAGACGTCGGTGGACACCGATGAGCACGCTGCGGCCACGACCCGGTTCGTCGCTGCCGTTCAGGGCGGCTCGATCGATGCCCTACTCAGCACTCTGGCGCCGAACGTCGTGCTCACCAGCGATGGAGGCGGCCAAGTCAGTGCGGCGCTACGGCCCATCCACGGTCGTACCCGCGTCGCTGCCTTCCTGCTGGGGATCGCTGGCAGTGCGTCGGGCGAGGTCACAACCCACCGGATGGACGTCAATGGGCAAGACGCCATCGCCATCCACATCGACCACTCTTTCGCGGCACTGTTGATGCTCGCCGTCGAGCAGGGCGTCGTGGCCGAAGTCTTCATCTTGCGCAACCCGGACAAACTCGATCGGTTATGAGCACCTGCGGGCTTCTGATGGCTACGCAGCACGTTTGCGACACGGCGAGGGTCAGACTGCTCGCCGTCTGACTCAGCCTTTACGGGCTTGGGGGTGTATGCGATGGCTCCTGCTGGTGGCCGAGCCATAGGCCGGTGAGAGCGAGCCAGTCCTTACAGAAGGCGGCAGTTCAAGACACGGCCGCGATGGGATAGCTCTTACGTTCTTTGGTCGTGATCGTTGCTGAGACCGTGTCGAACGGCCACGTTCGCCAGTCGCTTGTCACGCGTCCAGAGGCGGGCATCGGGAGTCAGCAGTGCTGCGGCTAGGAGGTGTGCGTCGACGTACCCGACGCCAAGACCGAACAACTGCCGGTCCTCGATCAGACTGAACACTTCGACGTCCGTTGCGACGGTCGCCTGCGGGAGGTTGCGCAGCAACCCAAGAATTTCGCTGCGCCGGGAGAGCTGGCCAAGGGCGATCTCCCCCGTCACCCAGGGGTGTGCGAGTACCTGACCGTCTTGCAGGAGCGCTACGAGTTCAGGGTCACCGGCCCGGAGGTGGTCGATCCAAATGGAGGTGTCAACGAGGATCACGTAGGTGTTGCCTGCCGCCGCGGGACAGGTTTGGCGTCGGGTTCGCTGCCAGCTAATTGGGCGAGCCGCTTCGCGCTCTCGCGTTCAATCAATGCACGCAGAGCCTGACGTACCAATGCGGTCTTCTCGGTTGTACCGGTCAGCCGCTGCGCTTCCGTGACGAGATCGTCGTCAAGGGCGAGGGTTGTTCTCACTGTAACCCCTATGCACGTCGTGTGACATCGAATGATGATTCTACACGTGCCTCGGTGTTCAGTCCGGGAGGCTGAACATGCGTTAGCTCTCACCCGCGCTTCGTCCACAGGGATGGACATCATGCTGGATCACCAAACTGATGCTCTACGTGTGGACGGCGCTGATCTATCTCGTCGCTGCGGCCGCGCTGGTCATTCTGGTTCTCGTCGTGGCGAAGCGCCTTCGATCCCGAGCCCCCGGGCTGGCGCAAGCCTCCAACGCGTTTGGGCTGATCTGGGCGGGAGTTCTGTTCGTCAGCGGCATGATCGCTTTGATCGGCCAAGGTGCCGTCGCGGAGCTCGCGTCCGTTGACCGCCAGGCCGCGGTGTCGCTGTGGGCTGCGATCAGCACGATCCATGACGCGACCGGCGGCGGGATCGAGGCCGTCGGTGCCGTCTGGATCGCGCTGATCAACGCCGCCGGGCCACGCACAAGTGCACTGCCGCAAGCTCTGTGCGCCCCCGGAGTAGTCCGATCTCGCCGCCGAGACGGCCAAGCTCTTCTGGCGAGCTCTGTGCGCCCTCGGAATAGTCATTGCGGTGGCGGGTGCCCAGGGTTGCTTGAGGATCCCGATCACGACGGCCTTGACGATCGTGCCCAACTCGCCGGTGTCGGAGTCGTCTTCGGGGTGGGATTCATCGTCTGGTTTTTTGCGGATCGCACACGTGCTCACACTGCGCCATCAGGTTTGAGCAGGATCTCTTCGACCACCGCCGACCAGCCCTGGATCTGACGCTCGGCGCTCAGATCGAGGGCTGCCCGGTCGGCAGCGGCCTTGAAGCCGGCGATCTGCTCGGTGCTCAGGTCATCGAGCGTCTTGGCAAGGCTCCGAGCCGAAAAGTCAGGCAACACCACACCGAGGCCGTGCTTGTCCACCAGGGATGCCATATCTGGGCTAGGTCCGACGATGATGCCCAAACGCGCTTGGACGTAGTCGAAGAACTTGTTTGGAAGTGTGTTCAGGTAGTTGAACGTCACGGGAGGCAGCACGAATATCCCCAGGTCGTGCTCGGCGAGTCGGTGACCCAGCTCGTTCGGCGACACCGGGTCGTGGAACCGCACCTGCGGCAGGGCGGCCGCCGCTTGCTTCAACTCCGCCAGGTATGCCGGGTCGTTCGGCATCAGGTAGAGGTCCAGCGTGAGGTCGCGACGGGCCTGCCGGACGGCGTCGACCATCACCTCCAGCGATCGGTTGCGGCGGGCCAATCCCGAGTGCACCAGTCGGAGCGGCTCAGCGACTGGGGTCGGCGAGCGGTCGGCATACGGCGCGGCGTTCACGACGACGCTCGCGGTGATCCCGAACTCCCGGAGATACTCGCGGGCCAACTGTTGCCCGACGGTGCTGACCGAAGCGGCACGACTGACCCAGCGGCGCACGATCCAGGCGTTGAACGGTGCGACGAACCAACGCCAGCGGCGTGTTTCCTCGTTTTGCCTCGGGGCGTACTCGTGCAGGTCAGCATGGACACCGCGGCTGTCTAGCCCGAGGGCCAATGGCACCGTCTCGACGTCGTTGGCGATCACGGCATCCCATCTGCCACCGGACAGCCGTGGGCGCAGGAATCGGATGATCGGCGCAGAATCATAGGCACGCTGATGGCGGCGGAGGATCAGCCACGCCCTCCTCTTGTGCCAGGCCACGATGTCATCGGGGATGCGAAGGTGTGAACTGGCACCGGGCGGCGTGGTGCCATAACCAACCGTGGCAACGTCATAGGCACCGCTGAGCAACCTGATCTGCCGGAGCACCCGGGCATCGCTATTCAGCGTGCTGAAGGCCACGATGAGGACGCGGGGACGGGTAGGCGTCATTGCCTCATACCCTCAGGATCCGTGAATATGCCACCGTCTGGTGAGAAGTGCACGCCCACACACCCAAAACCCGTGCACATGACGCCGCAAGGCGCGAAGTGCACGCCCACACACAGAGAACACGTGCATGTGGCACCGTGTGGTGGCATCTGCACAGCCGTGGCTGTCATCGGGCCAGTACATCCGCATACAACTTGAGCAGACCAACTTCTTCGTGCTGCCAGGTCAGGATGGACGCAGCCTGCCTTGCTGCCAATCGGTAAGGCCGCGGGTCTGCCAGGACCGCCTCGATGGTGCGTGCCATGTCAACCGACTCCGCGGTCGCGAAGATCTCTCCCACGTTGTGCTCGCGCACCAGCGCCGCAGTGTCGGGCAACTCTGCCGCCACCACGGGCACACCCGCATGGATCGACTCGAACAGCTTGTTCGGCAAACTGAACTCATAGCTTGTGCAGATCGGTCGCACGAATACGACGGACACATCGGCGTCGGCGAGCGCCGCCGACACGTCATTGGAGCCGACTGCGCCGACAAAGTGCACCCGAGGTCCGATTCGGTGCTCGCCGATGAAGGTATGCAGTCGCGCGAGGTAGTCGGGCTCGCCGTACCCGAGGAGCACGAAGTGCACCATCGGCGGCAAGAGTGTGAGGGCCTGCAGCGTCTCTTCAATGCCCCGGCTGCTAGTGATTCGCCCGGCGTAGGCGATCACCTGCTCATCGCGGCGCAGGCCGGCGAGGTCGCGAAGGAGCCCCTGATTGACAGAGGTCTGTAGCGCTTCACCGTCTGGGGTGCATTGGGCGCGAGGGGCATTGCGGACAACTGTCGGAGGGTGCGGAAGTCGGTATCGCTGCTCCAACCACGTCGCGATGGACGGGCTGACCGTGATCACCCCGGCGGCCCGGCCGATGGCCGATCTTTCGATGATGGCCTCCACCCACGGGGCGACCGGCCGATCGCCCCTGACGTTGCGGTGCAGCCATAACTCGTGGCTGTCATAAATGATCCGCGCGCCGGACGTGTGCGCGATCCAGACGGCGGGCGCCAGCGTGTTGCCGTCGTTCGCATGGATCACGTCCGGTTGCCATCTCGCCGCCGCCCGAGCCGTGTGCAGCCAATACAGTCCCAGGCTCAGGGTGCGATAGGTCCGCAACCAGAGATCGAGGAAGGCTGTTTCTGCAGTCCTCAATGAAGGACCACGGCAGACCGTCTCTGAAGCGCCCGGCTCGCTCATCGGCACGGCAGGGCCACTGGCCTCGAGCGCCTGGAGAGTCTCCAGGGCCGGAGGTGCACCGGTAGCGGTTAAGCCAGCGGCAACTTGACCAACCTCGGCAGCACGACCGTCGACGTCGCCTCCGGTTGCGCCGCCGGCGGCACTATGACCAGCGTCGCCGTCGCCTGCGGTGTGACCGCCCACGGTGGTGCGGCCAGCGTCGGTCGGCGTCTCACGGCCGCTCAACCGGCGGGCGATCCCCAGGGCCAGCCGCCCCGGCGCATACCGCGCTAGCTCGAGCTCAGGGGCCCTCTCCACGGCGATGGCCTCTCCCACCAGCCCGGAGCCGTCGGCATACCCCGCACGCCGGCGGGCGACCGCGAAGATCCGCACCAGAGCGCCAGCGTTTCGCAGACTCGCGGCCGTCTTCAGGACCCGCGAGTCGTTGTGCGCGTCGTTGTAGACCAGCAGCGCAACCCGGGGTGGGCGACCGAAGACCCGCAGCGCGGCCGGCCGGCCGGCCAGATCACTCACGGGCATCCAGACCCGCCAACGCAGCCTGGGCAGCAAAGTCCGGCTCGGCAGCGACCACCTGCTCGAACGACCCGCGCGCCACGAGCCGGCCAGCGCGCATGAAAAACACCGTGTCGCTGTGCCGGATGGTCGCCAGTCGGTGAGCCACCACCACCACCGTAATCTGCCCGTGCAACTCTCGAATGGCCGCGCCGACCGCGGCCTCGGTGCTGGTGTCCAACGCGGAGGTGGCCTCGTCCATCACAAGCACCGCAGGGTCGCTGTAGAGCGCCCGGGCGATGCCAATTCGCTGCCGCTGGCCTCCGGAGAGCGTCAACCCCCGCTCACCCACTTGGGCGTGAATGCCGTCCGGACGAGCCTGCACGATGTCAAGGAGTTGGGCGCGCTGCAGGGCACGGTGCACCCGATCCTCGTCGATGGTGTCGTCTTTCCAGCTCAGGGCGACATTGCGGGCAACCGAGGCATCGAAGAGGGAAACCTCTTGCGGCACATACCCTATGAGCGCTCGCCACTGAGGGAGTCGATGCGCGACCGGTTGGTTGTCCACAGACAGCCCTCCAGCGTCGGGCTCGAGCAGGCCGAGCAAGATGTCGACCAGCGTTGACTTCCCTGCCCCAGATGCGCCGACGAGCGCCACGGTGTGGCCGAACGGAATTTCTAGCGACACCTCCTCAACGGACGGATGCTCAGCGCCCGGATAGGTGAATGACACGTCGTTCAGGCGCAAGCAGGAGCCCTCAACGGTCAAGGCTGCACCCGGCTCGACCTCGGCTCTGTCCGGGTAGGTCCGGCCGCGCTCGATCTCGGCCAGCACCTGCTGGGCAAAGGGCAAGCTCGCCCCGCTTTGGGCCATGATCGTTTGGAAGCGGGTCAGGGACGGAATGATCCGGAATCCCGCAACGCCGAACAACGCCACCGCCGCTAGCGCTCCAGAGACCCCGTCCTGGATTCCGCCGATCGTTGCGCCCAATCCCAGGCCGCCGATGAGCGCTGCCTCGAGAACGTAGCGCGGGATGGCGCCC
This sequence comes from Ornithinimicrobium sp., assembly GCA_049649785.1. Taxonomy (GTDB): domain Bacteria; phylum Actinomycetota; class Actinomycetes; order Actinomycetales; family Dermatophilaceae; genus Ornithinicoccus. Next base: position 17,801 of record JBARZG010000069.1, read on the forward strand.
AAGAATGATTGATCTGCCCGTGCCTGCGATGCATGAATGCGCTGCTCCAGAACGACGTGGGCTACTTCCTCTGCTTTGTTGCGCAGCGTGATCTCTTTGAGCGAGTGCACCATCTCGCTGATCAGCCGCACGGCGCGGGTGGAGTAGGCGCGATTGTCTTGGCCCGCCTGCACGGCGCGTCGTAGCACGAACCTGTAGAGGATTGCAGCGACGAGGGCGAAGTACCCCACGGTCGCGGTGGCCAGCAACGGCTGAGCTATGAGCAGCACCAGCAAGACCGCCACAAACGTAAAGATCTCGCCCGCCAACTGCGCCGACGGAATCAACACCCCCGAGACGGTGGCGCCGACCCCTACATCGGTGGAGCGAACGATGTCGGTGGAGTTGCGTTGCAACCGGTCCACCCACGGTGCCCGGAAGGTGGCGCTGAGGAGCTCAGCCCCGAGGGCTTGCTCAAACCCGGCGAACCGCCGGGTCGCCCATCGCTGCAGTCCGATCGCCAAGATGCTCTTGGCGATGATCAAGAGTCCGACAACAATCAGTACATTGCGGAACTCCCCGGGGTCCGACAGCGTGCCGAGAAGCGGCAGGTCGATTGATCCCTCCGTCAGCAGGGGCGCCAATGTCACTGCGAGCAGACCCAGGGCAGCGACGTCCAGGATGGCTAAGGAACTTTGCAGGGCGGCGAACGTGATGAAGAAACGTCGAGCTCCCACCGGGAGGACCGCTAGCAGCGCGCGGACGGTGCGCACCAACTTCAGCATGAGACCGAAGCCTAACGGCGACCCGGCACACCCCTTTCCCCACACACCCTGCCTAGGCAAAGACATCTATTCCGTGGGCGTGCGCTTTCCCCTGATTCGCTTGAATAGGTGTGCCCAGGCAGGGCGAAGTCCCAGGTGGGTAACCTGATCAACTGGCGGCTCGGTTGATCCTCGCTCCCCCGAGAGCCGGTCTGGCGATGACGCGCTAGCGAGGGAGGCTCGAAGTTCGCGCCAGCGCTCGACCATGGCCTCGACATCGATTCGCCCAGCCACGACCGGCGAGTTAGCCGTGGCCACTGGACGGCGACGATCGGCCAACACTCGTTCGTTGAAGTCCATGAGAATACCGCGCACTCGCTCCTCGTCGCTGATGTCGGCGAGCGCCTCGGGGTATGTCGCCCGCTCACGTCTCAGGGCCATCGGACCAGGTAGTGCCGCTACCAGGTCGATCCTTTCGCGCTGAATGAGACTGCGGAGCCACCAGTCCGGGTCGTTCGGGTGATCCATGGGCGACAAGGGCTTGCCCGCACCAGGCAAGTTGTCGAAGTCGCCTCGACGCTGAGCCTGCTTAATGCTGTGCTCGACCCAGTTGTCGATCTGCTCAGGCGTGGCCGATTCTCCGTCGCTCCGAGGGCGTTGACGGGCACGCCGTGGCTCCTCGGGCGTGCCAATCATCGAACTCCTTGTCGCAATCTCACGGACAACCGGGCTTCAGGCCACCATGCTACGAGGGTCGATCAGATACTTCTGGGCAACTCCGGAGTCGAACTCCGTAGGCCCCTGACGCCGTCGAGAACACGGCTTTGGCGTTGACTCGGCCCGACCACCAACCACGTCGCCTGCCATGACCTGTTAGCCCGGCGCACTGCAGTCCCGGTTAGGTCTTTCGATCGTATAAAGACCGCCGTCGGATCACAAGACTCCCTGGCCACTCACAGCGAATCTTGGGGTATTCCATGATGCGAACAACCCGGGCTGGCCCGGTTTGTTCCTAGGTGGGGTGAACTCCGTGACGGCGCTCGATAGTCGGCCGGCGCTTGTGACGAAATGTCGCGAGGGCATCGGCAAGCACGCGCCGCGTATCGGCGGGGTCGATGATCCGGTCGACCAGCCCTAGCTCCGCACAGGCCAATGGCTGCATCATCCGTTCTTCATAGTCCCCGATGAGTTCACGTCGTCGCTGCTCTGGGTCCGCCGCCGCCAGGATCTCGCGACGGAAAATCAGGTCCACCGCGCTCTGACTGCCCATCACAGCGACCTTGTGGGTAGGCCACGCGACTGACAGATCCGCTCCGATCGAGGGCGAGTCCATGACGATGTAGGCGCCACCGTAGGCCTTGCGCAAGATCACTTGGATCCGTGGCACGGTGGCACTGCAGTAGGCGTAGACCAATTTTGCGCCATGCCGGATGATGCCACCATGCTCCTGTTCCATGCCTGGCAGGAAGCCCGGAACATCCACCAAAGAGACGATGGGGATGCCAAACGCGTCGCACATGCCGATGAATCGGGCGGCCTTCGCCGAGGAATCGCTATCCATTGCCCCGGCCAGGACCGATGGCTGATTGGCAACGAACCCTACGCTGCGTCCATCAATCCGGCCGAGGGCGCACACCACGTTGCGAGCCCAGCCTTCATGGACTTGCAGGTGGTCACCGTCATCAACGATCTGTTCAACAACGGAAGCGACGTCATAAGCCAAGTGGTCCTCAACCGGCACAATCTCAAGGAGTTGCTCACATCGCCGGTCGGGAGGGTCAGCGCTATCGAACGCGGGAGGGTCTTCGGTCACCGTGGACGGCAACAACTGGAGCAGCCAACGCACTTCTTCAAGACACTCGCGCTCATCGGCTCGCACAAATGAGGCCACGCCAGAGCGGTTGCCGTGCACATCAGCCCCGCCCAGATCCTCGAGTTCCGGGCGCTCACCAGTCACGGCCCCGACAACCTCAGGCCCGGTGACCACCATTTGCGAGATGCCGCGCACCATGAACACGAAGTCGGTCAGTGCGGGCGCGTATGCCGAGCCGCCAGCGCAGGCACCGAGGATAACGCTGATCTGGGGCACCACGCCAGATAGTGCGACATGTCGGCGAAAGATGCCGCCGAAGCCGGCCAGCGCCAGGCCGCCTTCCTGAACCCGGGCCCCACCGCCGTCGTGGATGGCGATGACAGGGGCCCCCGCGGACAGTGCAAGGTCCAGGCATTGATGGATCTTTGCCGCCTGCGTCTCACCGAGCGCTCCGCCGAAAATCCGGGAGTCGAGCGCGTAGCAGAACACCCGCCGTCCGTGGATCTTGCCCCAGCCTGTCACGACGCCATCACTATAGGGATGGGTGCGCTCCATACCCATGCCGTGGGCTCGGTGAACCCGCAAGGCACCGTTCTCTTCGAACGTGTCCGCATCAAAAAGCAGCGCGATCCGCTCGTGGGCCGTGAGTTTGCCCTTGTCCTGGTGGCGCCTGGACGCGGCGACGGCCACCGTCTCTTCGCGCAGGTGCGACAGCAAGGACACTGCCTTGGCCCGGTGCCCCATGGATCCGTTGGCCAGGGCACGGCTGGTCAGGGCGCGGCTGGTCAGGCTCGAAAGCCCTTCCTCATGTGCCACCACGGGACGCGTGACCACAGGCTCAGGTTGTGGTCTGGGTAAGGTCATTGCTCGCTCGCTCTCATCGTCGACAGGGACGGTGCCGGGTGGACAACGGTTGCTAGACAAAGGTTTGCCCGGGGCCAGCACAGGCGCACTGCCCATTGCTTGGCAGCGGCGACGTTTTTGCCCCCATGCCAGGTGATGCTGCCTCGATCTACAGCGACCACCGAGTGGCGCCAGGTCTCGGCTAGATCGCATCCGATGGTTTTCGCAAGTGCCTCTTTGGCAACCCAGACCTGGGTCAGAGTGCGCGGGTCATCTCCATCCACGCAGTCGCCCGGCGCGAGGATCCAGGGGGTCAACAGACGTGCTCGTTCTGGTGAGAAGGTGTGCTCGGCGTCGACCCCGCACACCGGGGCCGTCGTCGCCAGCGCAATGACCGACCGGCCTGCATGGGACAGCGATGCAGAGACCTGCCGACCCTCACAGTGGACGCCCCAGCTGCCATCCTCGTGCTGGTCTACCAGTGCGGCTTCCCCCACGACAGCCGCGACCGCACGCCTGACCAGGAGATGACCAACCAGGAAACTCTCCCGTCGTTCGGCGCTGCGCAGGCGACCCAGCCGCGCTTGCTCGTTCACGCCGAGCGGACTGAGCAGCGCCTCGCCCAACAGCGTCTCGTCATCGGAACCGGCCAGCAACAGACAACTGTCGCCACGATCTTCCGCACCGATGCTCATGCTGCCTCCCTCTGCGGCTCGCCCTCGCGCACTCCGATGCGGTCGTGCAACCAGGTCAGCGGCGCAGGCGACCACCACGCCCAACGGCCAAGGAGTGCCATCAGCGAGGGCACCAGCATCGCTCGCACGATCGTGGCGTCGATCAGTACCCCCAGCGCTGTCCCAAGCCCCAACTCCTTGATGAAGACGATGTCACTGGTGACTAGCGCCCCAAGCGCCACGCAGAACAACACGGCAGCGGCCGTGACGATCCGGCCTGTCTGACCGACCCCGAGGATGATGCTGCGCTGATCGTCAGCCCCGCTCTCGCGGTACTCCCGGATGCGCGCCAACAAGAACACGCCGTAGTCGGTGGACAAGCCGAACACCAGGGCGAAGAGCAACACCGGCATCGTCACATCAAGGGCAGTCTGAGCCTCGAAGTCGAGGATCCCTCCCAGAAAGCCTTCCTGAAAAATCACCACCAGCAAGCCGAAGGTGGCCGCAAGGGTCAAAACGTTGAGAAGCACGGCCTTGAACGGCAACAACACCGAGCCGGTCAACAACCACAAGACAATCATGGTCCCAGCCACCACGAGTGCCGCCGCGAGCGGGAGACGATCCAGCAGGCTGCTTTGGAGATCTACGAAGTTGGCGGTTTCCCCTGCCACCTCCAAGGGCAATTCGGTGCTCGACAGTGCCCTGACATCGCGGACGAGATCCTGGCTGCTCTGCGCCATGCCCGGCTGGTCCGGGTCCAACAGGACCATCGTGGCGTCCTGGGACAGGGGCACCGCCGGAGTGACCGACGCGACACCGTCGAGGTCGGCGAAGCGCGCTGGGAGGTCCTGCACCTCAGCCTGCTCAGCTCCTCCCTGCGCGACGACAACGACGTCCTCGCGTGGGTTGCTCAGATAGTCTGCGGACAAGCGCTCGTCGACCTCTCGGGAAGACTGCGACTCCGGCACGTCCTTGGCGCTGACCGCTGTGGCTTGAGCGCCAGAAAGTGGCAGGGCCATCAGTAAGAGCAACGCCACGCCACCGGCTGCAGTTCGCGCGGGCCGTGCTACGACCCACTGAGCGAGTCGGAACCAGAAACTGGTCTCATCGTCCGGGAATCGCGAAAGTCGGCCACGGGCATGGCGCGGAGCTGGTGAGGACCCCCACCACCGGCCGACGGCGAGGGAGTCAATACGTTTGCCCAACACCGCCAAGAGTGCGGGTAGCACGACCAATGCGACGAGCATTCCGCTGAACGCCACGAGTACACCCCCGACCGCCATGGAGTACAGAAACCTCTGCTGGAAGACGAAGAGGCACGCCATGGCGGCAGCGACGGTCAGGGAGCTGAGCAGGACGGTCTTGCCTGCTGTCTCCATGGTGCGGCGCAGGGCTAGGCCGGTGTCGCGCCCTTCGGCCATCTCGGCACGGAACCTGGAGATGATCAGCAGGCAATAGTCGATCGCTAGCCCGAGGCCCAGCGCGCTGACCAGGTTCAGTGCGAAAATCGACAGGTCACTGACTTCATTGACCAATCGCAGGCCGCCGAGGGCCAGCACGATGTTGAGGCCGCCCAACACCAGGGGCAGAATTGCGGCAACCAGGCCACGGAAAACCAGCACCGACAGGACAAACAGCACGGGAAAAGCGAACAGCTCGGCGCGGGCCAGGTCGCGCACCACAGTGTTAACCACCTGATTCCCGACCACTTCGCTGCCGCCGAGCAACACCTCGTCCCGATCCTCGAAGCGCTCTGCGAGGTCCTCAACGGTCGCCTGGTAGTCCTCATCCGATGCTGACGCATCCCAGAGACCCAGCACATAAGCACTGGATCGATCCTCCGCGACGTGTCGCGGGCCTCCTTGCCCAGGGGGGATCACCGCCGCGATCGAGGAGTGCTCTCCCATGGCCGCAACGACATCGTCGATCGTGGAGTTCGCGGTCGGGTCAGCGCCGGAGTCGGCAGACTCGACCAACACGATCAGGCCACCATCCGGGACCGTGCCGGTGGCGTCCTCGATTGACCTCACCGCTCTTTGTGAAGGCGAGTCCGGGGTGATGAAGTCCGGGTTCCCGCCCCCGAGCAGATGAAGTGCTGGCAGCCCCAGGACGGCCGCGACCCCAGCCAACGCGAAGATGCCGACCAAGATCAGATACCTGGCCCTGACGACCCAGTCACTGAGCTTTAACATGATCCGACTGCCACCGTCCGTGGCACAACGAGCCGGTCGGCGAGTCGCTGCAACTCCCGGCGCAGCGTCACATGGTCAACCTGCAGCAGGTGACGGTCTGAGTCGTAGAAGCGAATCCCGCCGTTCAGCGCCGGACCGAACCGGGGCCGAGCCTTAGCCCGGCGCAACGCCCTGGCCCGCTCCGGATCGTGCCGCATCCAGTACACAAACCGTGCCATTACCCGTGACTGGTGGTCCATGATTTGCCAGTTCCCGGTGCTGGTCTGGAACAGCCCGATCACGAAGAGGTTGTCGTAGTCCGGGTGGAAGGCATGCAGATGCAACTGCGGGATACGTCCGTCCCAATTGAGGTGAGCGGGGTCGATAAACGGAATATGGGCTTGCTCGTATCCAGTGGCACAAACAATCGTATCTATCTTTTCTCGAGTTCCATCGTTGAACCGGACTCCGTCACCGTCCATGCTTGCCACGTCTGGCTTTGGCTGGATACGGCCATGGCCGAGTTGATAAAGGAGCGTGGAGTTGATCACGAAGTGCTCTTCGAGCAGCCGATGCGGTGGGCGGGGCAGGCCATATGCGCGCGGATCGCCCGCTGAGCTGCCACGCAAAAACGCCGAAGCACCGATGCGCACGACGCTTCGCGGCATACGCAGCTTCAGCACCTTCTCGTAGAACTCATCCACGGGCATACCCAAAATGTACTTAGGCCAGTAGTAGCAGCCGCGACGAATACTCAGAAACGTTGCCTCGGCTCGCGCCGATGCCTCGACGCTGATGTCGGCACCGGAGGTGCCTCCCCCCATCACGAGCACGCGGCGACCATCAAAGATGCCGGGGTCGTCGTGCTGAGCCGCGTGGAAAATGGTGCCGTCGAACGAACCGGACAACTCTGGCCATCGCGGCACCGAATTATGGCCGTTGGCGATGACAACGCCGCCGTAGCGTCGTCGCTGCCCGCCATTCAGCGTTACCAGCCACGTACTGTCTCCGTCGGTGCGTTCAATATCTTCGACCCGACGCTCAAACTCGATGTGGTCTTTGGCCCCCGACCACGACGCGTATGAACGCAAGTAGGCGTTGGCGTGGTTAAGGCCAAGATAGGTTGGGTAGTCCTCGGGGATAGGGAAGTCCGTGTACTCGATCCACTTCTTGGAAGTGATCAGGTGAATTGAACGGTAGGCCGGGCTCGTCGCATTGTCCGGGTTCCAGATGCCGCCGACGCCGGACTCTGCCTCGATGACATCTACCTCGACCCCGACTTCAAGCAGGTTCTTTGCTGCGGCCAGTCCGCCCGCCCCCGCGCCCACCACACAGTAGCGCTCGCTGCGATCATCAACCGCCGCACCTTGGTCGGCGTATCGGGATGGACTCGAATTCATGATCTCTCCCGTGTGTCGGGGCTCGTAGCGGGGGCCCGCCTGGCGGTCACCGGGGGGCGCGCGGTCGCTGATTCCGGCGTCGAGCGGACCAGGCGCGGATGGTCCAGCGCGACCGCGGCTCTACCGTGCTCGTCCACCAGACGCCAACACCCGCCCGTGGCTTCAATCGCCACGGGCGGGTCTGCTTCACCGAAGACGTCAAGAGTCGGCACGAGCAGGACACTGCCCTGGGGCGACGGAGCGGGACCAGCAGCGGCGGCCAAAGCGTGGATCGCCACATCGATCCCAGTCGTGGGCAGCGCTGGATCGGGGGGCGGGTCCAGCAGGCTCAGCGAGGCAGGTGAGGAGGGACTCAACTGTGAGGTCCAGGTCTGCTCCGAGAGCGACCACTGGTTCACCGGCGCAACATGGCCCCGCCACTGCAACGGAACCTCGACGCCCGGTAGGCCGGTGACCCTCGGATCAGTCGCCGCGCCGCCGCGACCTATCTGGCCTTCTACCCGGGGAGCTGTGCCGTAGGCGACCTGGGCGGTCAGCGTCAGATGGCCCCCGACGAGCAGTTCGACGCTGACCCTTGCCCTCTGGTGATCCAACCCGCGTCGTCGCACGCTCAGCCGAGCTTCTGTTGGTCCACGAGGCAGAGCGAGGCGGTGCAGCGAAACGTCAAGATCGCTCAGACCAAGCAGGTGGCGGTATGGCGGTGGCACGACCCACCGGGAGTTTGCCGCACATATCTCGACGGCCCACCCGGGGGTCAGCATCGGATCCCCCTGCCATGTCACGTCTTGCCAGGCCGGCCATTGAGCTGGGTCGATGATTAGACGCAGTTCCATCTGGCCCTCGTCCAGGCGCTTCATCTCCCCTAAAGCGAAGGCGAGCCGTGTCAGGGCCCTCTGACCTGGCAGCCCGGAAGGTTGGTAGTAGCCGCGCAAGACCGACGGCGTCAGCCCAGGGCCGATATCGGCCAGGAATCCCACCTCCCCGCCCGAGTCCCCTAGAAGTTCAGCCTCCCAATGGGCAAGACCCTCTGAGACTGGCATCGCGTCCATGTATGCCAGCGTGGCTTCGAAGTTGCTGATCATCCCGCCCAGTCGGTCCCATGTGGGCCAGGCGAGGGTGAACATCCGCACGGGCACATCGCGCGCCTGCGGATCGTTCGTGGCCCACCAGGCCATCCGGGCTAACGCCTCGTTTGCTGCCCCGTATTCGAGCTGACCCACCATCCCGCCCCATCGCCCCGTCATCGAGCCGACGTTGCACCACACGTGTGCAGGCTCCGCCGCTGTTGCCTCCAAGAGGTGAGCAAAACCAAGGAGCTTGACGCTCACGGTGCGGCGGACCGTGGCGGGGTCTTTGTCGGCGAGCCGACCTGGCTGGTCGACTGCGGCGTTGTGGACGACCACCGTGGGGTTGCCGATGTCTCGGACGAGATGGGCAACCTGATCGGCCTGCGTCACATCGGCGCGGCGGTAGGTGATCGGCAGACCCTCGGCGCGGACGGTCTGAATATTCTTGGTCAACTCCCTGGCCAGCATCAGTTGCTCGACCTGGCGACGAGCAGCGGCAAGTCCGTGGGTGACAGAACGCAACGCCGTGTAACGCAACTCGCGCAGAGTATCGGCATCGTCGGTCAACCACGGATGGTCATCGGCGAGCATGAGGCTGCGACCGGTCACCACGATCGCAGCGCCGTGGCGGCGGGCCAGGTGCACGGCCAAGGCAAACCCGATGCCGCGACCACCACCGGTGATCAGGACCAGGTGCTCGGGGCGCAACACGATTCGGGCTGGTCCGACGGATTCAGCTCGTGCCCGCAATACGTGGCGTACGCCGTGGGCATATCCCACCTCGAAGGGGCCAGGGTGGAGCAACTCCGCGACGACTCGATGGGCGACGTGGGATATTCCCTCATGGGAGTCCACATCCAGGACCCGGACTGCTGTCGTCGGCATCTCGCGGGGCAAACCTTTGGCTAGGCCGGCCCATAGACCTCCAACCGGAAGGGGGACCGGTCCGCGTCTGGTCCCAGCATGCCCACCCATGGCCGTCACCGCCAGGTAGCCCGTAGCGTCAGACTCGAGTCGAGCCACCCAGTCGGCTCTGACCTGGCGTAGGGCGGCGAACGTGCGAGCCAACGGCGGCCACCAATCCTTCTCCTGTGGACTGTCGGCTTCCAGTGCTCCGAGGTCGACCAGGTAGTCGGTGCCCGTTGGGAGATGACCCCGCAGGACTGGCCATTCGTTTAGACCCACCTGTCCCATCTCGCTCACCCTCACTGCATCCCCGCCGAGCGAGGCGATGACCCGAACAATGCCCGCGGCCAGCGGGTCCGGGCCCCCCAGCACCCCGACAGTGCGCCCCGATAAGGCACCATCTGGCGGTGAGTCCACAGGCGGCAATGGGACGCTGTCCCAGCGATATCGAGCTGCGGTCGGTATCGCTGGGGAGCTCGAACACGTGGATGACGCCGAAGCCGGCGCGGTGATGGTCGTCGTCATCGGGATCGCTCAGTCACCGTGAGGAACAGTCCGGATGTGGGCCGCAATGAGACCAACGTAGCGAGGTTCTGTTCGAAGGCCGGGTTGACCGCTAGATGGAAGCGCTGGATGACCATCGCCACCGTGAGATAGGTCTGCTGCAGCGCCATCGCAGCCCCGAGGCACTTGCGTTGACCGCCGCCGAACGGGAAATAGGCGAATCGCGGCAATTTCTGCAGGCGACCGGGCGCGAATCGCTCCGGGTCGAAGCGTTCGGGGGCCGACCAGAGTTCGGGATGCCGGTGGGTGACGTAAGGCGTCAGAAACACCGACTCCCCCGCTGGCACTCGATATCCGCCCACCTGGTCCTCGGTGACGGCGTCGCGTGGAAAGACCCAGATTGGTGGATGTAGCCTCAGCGTTTCATCGACCACTTGCCGCAGGTAGTCCAACCGGGCTAGGTCTTCCAAGCCGGGCTCGGCGCCGCTGAGCACATCTTCCAGCTCGCGTGACAGGCGCTGCTGGACGTCGGGATGCCGGGCGAGTTCGGCTAAGGTCCAGGCGATTCCGGTGCCGGTGGTCTCGTGCCCGGCCATGAAGATCGTCATCAATTCGTCGCGGACATCGCTATCGCTCAGTCCCGGGCCGGTGTCCGGGTCTTGGGCATCAAGCAGCAGCGTCACCAGATCCATCCGCTCCCGCTGGGAACCATCACGATGCTCCCCCACGATCTCCGCGACGATATTGTGCATCGCTTCGCGTGATCGCCGCACCTGCCGCTGATATCGGATCGGCGCCCAGTTGGGCATCAGCTGGCGCACCTCGCCGCGGAAGACCATCGCTTCAATGGCCACCTCCATGGCTGGGCCCACTTCCGCGTGGTCGGGCTCTAGGTCCCGATCAAACATCGCATTGCCCAGTGCATCGAGCGTGATGTACATGCACTCGGGAACGACGTCGAAGCTCGTCGTTCCCCGGGCGCAGCGCTGAGCCCATCGGTCCAGCACGCGGGTCGTCGCGTGGGTCATCGCCTGCGACATGCCGGCGATAGCGCGCCGGTGGAAGAGCGGGTTGACTGTGCGCCGCCGAGCTTTCCATTCGTCTCCGTCGGTGGTCAGCAGACCGATGCCCATGAAGATCTTGAAGAAGTCGTAACCTTTGCCCCGAACGAAGTTGGCGTTGCCCTCTTGAAGCACGTAGGAGACATCGTCGGGGTGGAAGGGTAGGTGGACGGTGAAGAACCCCAACGGCAGCCTCACCGTGTCGCCGTAACTGCGGCGCAACTCGTGAAAGTATGTCGGGGCCGAGCGACGGAATGCGCGCAGGTTTGCCACGGCATGCCTACCGCTCGGACCGGGAGCTAACTGAGGACCGGCGGGGGTTTCGCCCGTCACATCCCCCGAACTGGCGGGGCCGCGGGTTCGTGAGAGCGTCATCTGGTGTCTCCTGTTGTGGTCGGTATGCGAGCCCGTCCTTCATCGACGAACTCACCGGTGTTCGTGTCGATGTAACCGAGTAGGACCCAGTCCAGATCCAGGACCTGCAACACCACGCGGCCGTCGGCGTGTGATGCGACGAACCTGTTGTCGCCCCCCGACGCAGCGTCCGTGGGTGATGGACCGGTAGCAAACAAGTGCACTTCACTGCCCGCTAGCCTGGAGTCATTGGTGGTCCCAAAGAGTTCTAGGCGGCCGATCCGAAGCGGCGCGCAGACCGGTACGAGGCGGCTCTGAGGTACCTCGAGCACTCCGGTTCGCAGGAGTCCGTCCAGCAGCAGTACCGGCACGTCGAAGTGCTGATAGACAGGATGATCGATCGGGACCGGACAGGCGTAGCGCGATCGGGCACCTGTTGGTGTCCATCGAGTGTTCGATGTTGAGCGGAACTCTGCAGACAACGCCACTGGGGACCCCTGCGCGTGATAAGGATCGGGCACCTGGACAGCGCCCGCCTCGTGCGGTGGCTGCCACATCGCTAGGGGTCGGGCGTGAGGGCGCAACTCGACAGTGCCGGTGAAGTGAATACGGTCAGTGACCAGGACCTGTCCGTTCGGAGCGACGATATCCTCGCTGACGCGGATGGACACGTTGATGCCCCCATCAGCGAAGCGATCCACAATCTCGGAAACGATCCGCTTCGTCGCTGAGCGCTGGCCGACCTTGAGGAACCGATGGAAGGTCATGTCCGCAATCGCGGTGGCGACCAAGTCAGGCCTTAATCGGTGCGCCGCTTCCACCATGAACTGCGCCACGAACGCTCCTGGCAGCGTCGGGCGACCTTCGACCAGGTGGCCCTGAAGGTAGAAGTCACGCTCCTCGTCCATCTGGCGTTCGAGCACGATCCGATCAGGTCGCTCTTCGACGACCTGATCGACATAGAACGACCCGCGGTTCGCGGGGGTGGCTTCCAAGAGTCCCGGCACGAGCCTGCGAACCGCCTTTTCCTCCGGTTCTCCAAGGTGCACTGTGTATGGAGAGATAGCTCCACCCTGGCCCAGCTCGCGTAAGAAATGCCGGATGCCTTCCTCGGTGCTCATGCTCGAGTAGAGACCCGACTTGTCGAAGTAGGCCTTCGTCAGTTCATTGGCTCCCAGTCCCACCTCGCCCCACAGGGTCCACCCCACGGTCGTCTCGCGCCGCTCGGGTGCGTTACGCGCCAGCGCCGCCAGACCGAGGAAATCGTTGGCGGCGGCATAGTCGGCCTCTCCCTCTTGCCCGGTGAGGCCGAGCAGGGAGCCAAAGTTGACCCAGAGGCCCGGGGCACGGTCCGCCATTGCGTGCGCAAGGTGTGCATGCCCGCGAACTTTGAGGTCGCGAATCCTGCGGAACTCCGCCAACTCTTTGCGCACCAACGGTGCGGATCGGTTCACGCCCGCAGCGTGGATCAGCACGTCGATAGAGCCGTGTTGATCGAACACGTGGGCGATGGTGGCGTCGACGGCCTCTTGATCCGTCACGTCGCAGGTCACGTAGTGGACCCGGTCCCGGCCACAGTGAACTCTCATCCGATCCAAATTGCTGATGACCGTGCGCGCCTGCCCGATCCGCTGGAACTCGGCGTTGATGGCCGCCACCGTCAGTTCCGGGTCCTCCGCGCGTCGGCGGTTGATGAAGCCGGAGCGGGCCCGCGCGAACTCGTCCTCGGGCAGGGCCAGCAGCTCCGGCTCCCCCGCCAGTGGATTGCTGCCGAGCAGCACAATGCGTGGGCGATCCTTGGCGGCCAGGGCCACGAGAAGTTCAGCGGTGATCCCACGCCCGCCGCCGACGGCAACAACAAGTTGGTCCTGTTCAACGGCGCTGGCGGGCTCGGACAGTACCCCCTCACGCAGGGCCGGGCTGAACCGTTTCCCTGCCCAATGCAGGACGAGCGGTGTGGGGTGGGCTGAGGCACTTTCGCGGCTCGCCGCGTCGATACCTTCTGCGACAGCGTGAGAGTCAGTGGCAACAACCAGGGCCTGGCGGGCGACTTCCTCCAACCGCACCACCTTGAGCAGTCCAGTGAAGAGGCCGACACTCGGGTGCGGCCGCCCGTCGCGTGCGGCGTTCAGCAGCAGTACGTGGAAGGAAGCCTCCGAACCGTCTTCACGGGGGCCTTGCTCAGCGTCAGGATCTTGACCGCTTTCGGCCAGCAGTTTGGCCAGCAGGAAGCATGCATCGTGAAGCCCAAGCGTCGACTCTGAGAGGTCAACATGGAGGGGTAGCCGACTGACAACCCGGACATGACGCACGCTCCGCTCGCCGACTGCCTGGCGCAATGTTGCTTCTTCAACTGCTGGGAGCGGGATCACACCGTCCGGAACGTGGTCAGCGGACAGACCCAGACCCAAGACCAACGTGCCGGCGGGTGGATCGAGGCCTTCCATCACGGCCGTGTCGTCGGTCAGCAAGACCGTACTGAGCGGATCCGGCCACCACGACCCCTGTGTTGCCCAGGGCACGGTAGAGGTCTGCATGCTGACTTCCCAACGGCGCACGACGTCGACCGTCGGCTGATCGACTCTGTCGACCGGGTCCGGGACCGGAGGCTCGACTCGGATCACGACGGGCGAGCGACCGGGCTCGGGATGGCAGACAACCCGGGTGGACTGCACCGGTCCCGGTCGCACGAGCACGTCGACGACCTCCCGCAATCCTTCTCCCCCGAGGTAGCACGTGTCACGTCCCTCGGCGGCCGAGCCGCAGTCGAGCGCGACGGCATCGGCTGCGAACTCACCGGACGTCTCGGTTTCGACGTCGAGACCCGCCAACACCGGTAGCCCAAGCCGGTCTGCGTGAGCTTGGGTCGTCAGTGCCACCATGAAACAGCCCTCGGCAAGTACGCTGCCTTCGGAGAGAACGTCGGCCAGGAGTTGGGTGGCCTCAGGGGTTGTGTTGCCGTTGATCCCACCGACCAGCGCGAGGTCCATTCGGCCGGCCCGGAGATAGCGCATCGCGACATCAATAGCGGCCACCGACGATGTCAGACCCGCATCGACCGTCATATTCGGGCCGTGTAGATCGAAATAGTTTGCCACCCGCGCCGCGATGACGTTCGGCATCATGCCGGGGAACGTGTCCTCGCTCGACGGTGGACACGAGGCGCTCACCTCATCAATCACTGCGTCGATCGCTTGTCGGGCCAACGGTGACAGACCGTAGTCAGACATACGCGCGGCGAAGCGCAGGTCATCGGCGTAGCAGCGCGTCGCATACAACATGGCGTTACGCGTGGCGCCGCCGTGACCCATAATGACCCCGGTGCCCTCCCGAAGCGTCTCCCAGGAACCGCTCAATTGCTCGAGCATGCGAGCGGCGCACTGCAGGACCATGAGTTGACAGCGGTCGATGGACCGCAGGGTCCCTGGAGGCATCCGGACGCTCGAAAACGGAGGCAGCGGGTAGTCGCCGCCGAAGCGAGCCGGCCCAGTGACCGTGGCGTGCGTCGTGTCTGCCTGACCGGGTAAGTGAGTGGCCACACCCACGGCCACGATCCGGTCTATGGCTGGCTCACCACTACCTCCATCCGCGAGCGGCGGGGGGACTACCTGGGTTGTCGCCGTAGCCTCGCCGAGCACCAGGTGCGCGTTCGTTCCGCCGAAACCGAAGCCTGATATGGCGACCGAGCGCTGTCCCTCGCTGGCTCGCCACGGCACGACATCGATCGGCACTGTCAGCGCATCGCCAGGGGCGGACAATTGCCGCCGGGCGGTGAACTGCGCTTGGCCAGAGATAGATTCACGCCGCATCGCTTCCACCGCTTGCACCACCGAGACGACTCCAGCAGCCCAGCCGGTGTGGCCCACAACCGATTTATTCGACGTCACTAGGACAGGATCACCCGGCCCGAAGTGCTCGCTCAGCGTGGTGAGTTCGGCGTGATCTCCCGCGGGGGTCCCAGTCGCGTGAGCCACCACCCAGTCCGGCCGAGCTGGTGCACCGGGGTCGGCGAACGCGCGTGCCACCGCCCGGCTCTGTCCTGCTGGGCTGGGCGCGTAGATCGCTTTGCCCTTGCCATCCGAAGACGCCCCGAAGGCCATCACCGTAGCGAGTACGGTATCTCCGTCTGCTTCGGCCCTCCGCCGGGTCTTCAGCACGACAACACCAGCACCGTCCGAGAAGAGGACCCCGTCGGCCTCAGCGTCCAGGCTCCGCACCTGACCCGAACGCGAGAGACCGTTGAGCTTGGCAAAAAGAACCGACCCGCGAGGTCCGACGGCGAAGGAGCCGCCGCATACGGCAATCTCGCAGCGCCCCTCGCGGAGGCCAAGCAGTGCGATATCAAGGGCATAGAGCGAGGACGAACACGCCGTGTCGACCATCAGGGTCTCGGTGCCATCTGGCAACACACCCTCCATCGCCTGCTCAGCCACTCGGTGCGGCTGCAGGTCTCCCGCGTCGATCGCTCCGCGCGGATAACGATCTGCGGCCATACTTTCGATGGCGGAATTGGCCGTCATGGCCTCGTGATCGGAGGCTTTCAGGCGAGCCAAAGCATCCGGAAGTCGAGCCCGCAGCGCAGCGCGTACGGTGGCCTCCTCGAGGTGCTGACTGCCATCCGCGGTGTAGCCCACGATGAAAGAACAGCGGTCTTGCGGGCCCAACTGGACTCCGTCGAGAGCCTGCAGCAGACTGTGCCGAAGCCACAGAGTGGTGTACTCACGCCCCACCGGCCCGGGCCCGGCACCACTAGCGCGGTCGGCGCCTAACTCGGCGGCCAACCGCGGGTGAGGCCGAAAGTCCGTGAGGAACCCCGAATGCTGGCTATAGGTCTTGTCCTCCTCCCGCCCGTCCAGGGTCCAAAAACGGTCGTTGTCCCACCGATCAGTCGGGATCGGGGTCATCATGTCGGTTCCGAGGTCGAGCAGGTCTGCCAGTTCCGCAGGCGAATTCGCCCCAGGCACGGCTAAGCCCATCCCCACGATCACGATGTCGTCCTTCGCGGGGCCACGGTCGTTGGCATCTGCCGAATCCCCCGCAGTGGTCGTTGTGTCACGATCCTGCACACGGTCAGCCGGTTCTGCTTCGTTTTCCTGAAGATCCGCCAGTTGCCCGACGCTGGAGGTCTCCCTGATCTCGGCCTTGATCCCCACGTCGTCGGTAGGCCCGAGCATCGCTGCACCAGTCGACATGCCCCCGTCTGCCGTCAATGTTTGACCGGTGACCCAACCAGCCGCAGGAGACGCCAGGAAGGCCACCACTTCGGCGAGTTCTTCCGGTGTTCCCAATCTGCCCCACGGAGTGGCTCGCATCACCGTTTCGTGCGTCTTCCCCGCGTCTGGGAACTGGTGGGCAACACTGCTTTGCAGCATTCCTGCAGCGGCCGTGTTGACTCTGATCGCCTTCGGCGCAAGTTCCACAGCAAGATAGCGGGTCAGCGCTTCCAGGCCCGCCTTTGCCGGCGCGCAGGCCAGGTAGTTGGCCATCACCAGATTTCCGCCGCCAAGGGTCGAGACGTTGACGATCGCCCCACCCTCTTGCATGAGGTCAGCGGCCAGCAGGCTGCACCCCAGGGCCCCTTTGACGACGGTGCTGAACGCGCGATCCAGATCCTTGTCGTCGACGTCTGGCACAGGCACCAGAGCCCCATCAGCGGCGCTATTGATCAGAATATCGAGGTGTCCCACACGTTCAGCCACTTCACCGAACAACGCCGTTCGCTGCTCCTGCTGAGCCACCGAAGCGCGGATCGCGTGGGCCTGGACGCCGAGGGCCCCCAACTCGTTCACTGTGGTGCGCGCCTCCTGCGGCGACCGGAAGTAGTTGATGACGACGATGTCGACATCGCGCGCCAGTCGCAGCGCGATTGCTCGACCGACTCCCCGAGCGCCGCCAGTCACCAAAGCAGCCCGTGGCTGAGTCATGCTGCGGCCTCAGACTTCGCAGGGCCGATGTCCGCACCAATGGATTGAGACAGAACAAGATCGGTGACCTTGGACAACGTCCCGAAGTCTCCCGCCCGGAACCCATCTGGACGCGCCGGCATCTGAAATACCTCAGCAACACGAGCCAACAGCTCCGTCTGCTTCACCGAGTCCACCCCCAACTCACTCTCCAAGTCTGTATCCGCTTC
>JBARZG010000070.1:0-7440 GCA_049649785.1 Ornithinimicrobium sp.
GATCTCCCGGGGAAACCCGGACCGGTCGACCAGCAGCCCGACGACGATCTGGGCGTCGACGCGGCGTTCCTTGGAGAACCCGACCTTGCGCAGGTCGTCTTCCTTCTCAGCCTCGAAGTACAGGGTAGTGACGTCATAGAGCACCAAGGACACGTCACCGGTGCTCACAGCCCGGGAGAAGCACGCGGTCGCGATCTGATCGCGGTACTTGCCCTCATGAGCGCGACGCAGCGTCCGCTTGCGAGTCGAGAGAGACACGGCCCGTCGCCCCATCTCGGCCAGGACCCGGTCGACGTCGAGAAGACTCGTGGGTTCCACCACCCGGGCGATGACGAGATCGCGGAAACTCTCATCAGCCACGACGTCGAACCCGAGACTGCTGTAGACCCCGGCCAGCGTCTCGTACATCAGCCCCGAAGACGTCTTGAGGACCTGCGAACGCGACACCATCACCCTGCTCGCCGGTGCGGTGCCGGGATCTGCGAACAGCCCCAGCGGTCCCGGTGGCGGCGTCATCGCCACCTTCGCAGCCACCGGTGTGATCCCGAGGTCAAGTACCCCTTGCCGGTCATCGGCGAGCAGCCGCCGGGCCTCTTCGAGCAGAATCCCCAGATCCGCCTCGTCGCGGGCTGAGCCGACGTGGCGCACGATTCGTCGCCGACCATCGACCGACTCAGCGATCTGCACCGCGGTGGCCCCCGAGGCCGTCCGCACCCGCCGAATCCACGCCACCAACCGATCCTACCGGCCCCACTTAGTGCCTTAGCCGCGCACTAACCAGACACATCATCCCAGGTCAGCGCGATCCAGCCCACGCAGAAACGCCAGCATGACCCAAGTCAGGAGGAGTCCCAGGGCCGCCGCGATCACACCTGTCAGAAAAGGATGCCGGCGCCATCGTGAACGTGTGACGGCCGATTCGGAGTTAGTGCTCACACGCCGCGACCTCTTCGCGCGTCCTGGGTACGAGGACATTGAGCAAGCACCGTCATCCTTTCACCTTCTGCCCGAGATCCGGAGTACTCGCGTGTGCACCCTACCGTTCGCTCAACAGAGCGAAACCCCGGGTCCCTCCTGTGCGTCAGGGTGGGGTGAGACACCGGTACGGATTTCTTGACACTTTGCACGGGGTGAGATGTGGACGTTTTGAGATGACGATGACCCAAGCTGATGTGGCCACCGATGATGGTGTTGTGGCCCGCGAGATCGAGGCTTTGCGGGCCCGCGCGGAGAAGGCTGAGGCCGAGTTGTCTCAAACGAGGGCGGCGTGAGACCTGGTGGCAAAAGCACACGCGCTCTTGGAGACGCTCTCCGAGAGCGCGGAGCCCCCGAAGCGGTCGCCGCGGTGATCAACCCTGTGGTCGAGCCCCTCGCGCAGCGCATCGGGTTCGTGGGCGCGTGCGCCCTGCTGGGTCGCTCCCGGGCCGGTCACTACCGGGCCAAGAACCCAGCACCGGTCCCCGCCCGGGCACGGCGGGCCTCGCCGGCGAACGCGCTCACTGCCGACGAGCAAACCGAGGTGTTGGCGGTGTTGACCAGTGCGCGGTTCGCCGACGACGTCGCGCACGTCCAGCCATAGAGGTTGCCACTGGTCCCCGAGGGTCCACACGTATGGTCGTTGGAACGCTGGGATTTCGTAGTGGACAGTGGTCCCGAACAGTTCACGTGGGTTGAGTGCGTCAGCCTTCATGTGGCCCTTTCGAGAGTGCTTACCGGGGGCGTGGTCGGGCCCGATGGGTTGAAGATGCATGTAAACCGCAGTGAGGTGGTGATATGAGGAAGTCCAGCCTGAGGAGGGATTGCCCACCGGAGGCACCCTCGGGTTTCTTCGATTGTTACCGTGCGGTGGGGCTGTTGGCGTTGGCTACCGCCATAGCAGTTTGAGTGCTCTAGATGCGGCAAAGAGCGTTGGTTCCAGTCCGGTGTAGACGTCCCGGCTTACCGCGATCATCGTCCACTTCGTGTGCTCTGGGACGACTCCCTGCGCTTCACGGAAACGTTGACGTAGGTCTGTGTCGCGGAACATTTCTACATGCACGCCGCCTTCATCGTTGGCTAGCCACTGCACGAAGTCACACATGGAAACGCAGGCCGTGGGGTCGTCTTCATGTCGGAGGATCTCGGCGCTGAGCAGGGCTTCTAGGCCGCCATGAATGAGGCCCGGGCTGGTGTCCTCTAGAAAGTAGCCAATAGACAGCGGTCCTAGGGTTGGGTCGAAATGGTGCCCGGAAATGATGAAGCCCCATTGGTTGCCGGTGTACATGTCTCGTGACCAGGAGAATTGCGGTGTTGTCTGGGTGATCTTTCATGCGGTAGTTGCCAGCGGTGTCCTGTCGACAAGGAGCCGGCGGACGATGCCGGCAGCTTGAGCCGTGTCGTAGTTCATTGCTGTGAGGCGGCGGCGAACTCGTAGGTCTTCCATCGCATCGATGAAGTGCTGGAGCCGACGGCCATTGGGGCCTTCGATAAAGGGGTCAGGGGTGTGTGCGTTCATAGCCGAACTCTAGTTTTGCCGGATGAGGCCGAACCCACCCCGAACCCACATCCCGACCACCACTCACCAACCTGACAGGCTGCCAAAGCGCCCCCCGCTTGCACCGGTAGCGGAACGTCCTGCGGTGACGATCGCCGACTCCGTGCTGATCGTCTGTCGATCGCCGTATGGGATCGCTGACCGGTGACGGTTTCGCTACCAGGACGGGTGGGAACTGTCGCGCTTGGCAGTCGATGAGCTCCCACACGGCAAACCGAGCCATCAACAGCTCATCGCACTGTTCGGCGGCTAGGCCTGCCCAGGCTGAAGCGGGGAGTTCGGTGGGCTGCCTATTCGACGACCGAGCCAGGACGAAACCCGTCTTCGGCCTCTTCGTCGATCTCGCAGTAGCTGGGTGGCTGAGGACTCATCGAAGCGCCATGTAAGTACCCGCGTAACGCAGTAGATCGCGTTCGCGCCGTCGTCGTGGCCGGGCGGCTCCGTGCGACCGCGGAACTGACCAGGCAGCCGGCGGTGATCTCGCCGGTGTCCGCTGGAGGGTCGTCATCCTCCACCGTCGCCTTAGCGATACGACTCTAGGTCGGTGAGAGGCTTGATTGGCGGCCGTGGGTGGTTGACAGCGGTCGGCGGAAAGGTAGTCGGGTCGGCGTCTTCACTGCAGGTTGGCGTGCCGGCTCTGCATGGTTTTTCGGGTCTGCTGGTCTTCGGCATCCACTGCCAGGATAGCCGCGTCCAGAACGAGCAGGGCTGCCTGTTCGAAGAGGCTGCCGCCGAACTGGGTAGAGCGTGCGGCCGGGAGTTTGAGCGTGGTGTGGGCGAGGTCACGCAAGGGACTTTGCGGTGTTGCTGTCACGAGTATGACGGCCGCACCGACGTGTCGGGCGGTTTCGGCGAAGTGGCGGCTGACCGGGGTCGTTCCCGAGGACGACAGGATCAGGAGAATGTCTGAGCTCGTGATGGAGGGGGCTGTGGCCTCTCCGACCACATGGCTCCGATGCCCGAGATGCATGAGTCGCATCGCTGCCATGCGCGCGACAAGTCCGGAACGGCCCTGACCGGTGCAGTACCACCTGCGTTGGGGGACCCGGAGTTCGTTGACGAAGAGGTCGAACTCCATTCGGTCGACGCCTGCGAGGCTCTGGCTCACTTCGTCGGCCACCGCGTCGATGGCGTGTGCTTGTCCGGTGGTGCTCATCGGTTGACGGCTTCCTGGGTGAGGGAGCGACCGGCCACGGCGTACACAGCGCCGGCTTCGTTTATGGGGTCGAGGTTTGCTGCGGTCACTCCACCGTCAACGCCGACGGGCCAGTCGTGGTGGCAGGCGACACGAACGAGGGATAGTTGGTTGAGGTCGGCCTGGTGTCCTGGCTGGCCGGGTGGGGTCAGCATGACCAGTACACCGTCGGCGCCGGTTTCGCGCAGGTCAGTGACCTGTATACTGCCAGTGTGGAGGGCTAACCAGACCTCGCTGGCGTGTTCTCGTGCGCGGCTCACCAGCTCGGTGAGGTCGTCTCGGCCGTCGCTCTGCAGGGTCACCCTGTCGATGCCGTGGCCGGGCAGTTTGTCAAGATCGCTGAGGATGTCGTCGACCATGAGGTGCACGTCGAGCCGAATATCGGGCAGATTGGCGAACCCCCGGATCTCCGGCAGGCTCACGCCGGCCTGACCGCGATAGGAGCCTTCGATGCGGTCGGCGTGCACCCAATGGCCTTCGGCCGTCAGTAGGCGAGCATGATCGGTGCGTTGGCCGGTTGGAACGGCGATGACACTCCCGGACAGGGTCACCCCCAAAGCCTGAGCATGCGCGGGGAGTGTGCCGGTCACGATCGGTCGCCTCCACGCCACGCAGCCGTGGCGAGGTAGCGGGAGAACGAGTCGGTCGCCGCACCGCCAGATCGCGGCTCCGCGTCGGGCACAAGCGAGGCCGAATAAGAGTCTCGCACGGCGCGGACATCGGCACCCTGAAGGCAGGCAAGCGCCTGTATCGCGGCCCCGTCGGCGACGGCCTCGTCGCAGGTCGAGACGTGAACCATTGCTCCGGTGGCGTCTGCCAGCAGCTGCCGGTATGCCGTTGATCTCGAAGCGCCGCCGCTCACGATGACGCGACCTGTAGTGTCAGCGCCGGCTGCCGCGAGTGTCTTCGCTCCATGGATGAGACCGAAGAGCACCCCGTCGATCGCAGCCCGGGCGATCTGCTCGCGGGTGGTCCCGTTGGTCAGACCCGCCAGGGTCCCGGTAGCGGCAGGAAGGTTCGGCTTGCGCTCTCCGTCCAGGAATGCGGCCAGCACGGGAGCGCCGACCGGGTCGGCCGCCAGCGCGAGCCGGGCAAACTCGTCGTGGTCCACGCCGAGCAGACGAGCAAAGGTATCGCTGACCTTGGCTGCGTTCAGCGTGGACACCAACGGCAAGTAGCCGCCCGTGGCATCTGCGACACCGTCCACCGTGCCGGTCTCGTCGTGCGTCGATGTGGCGCTCGTGGTGAAGACCACTCCGGAGGTGCCCAAGACGTACACAACGTCGGTGGGGCGAGCACCCAGGCCGAGGGCGCTGGCCTGCTGGTCGCCTGCCCCGGGCCCCACAATGGTGTCGCTGCGCAGACCAAGAGCTTCCACGGCAGCGCTGCCCACCGTGCCAGCCGGGTTGGAGGGCCCCAGCACGGTGGGCAGCATGGGTGCCCAGTCCCGATCGGGGTCCACGAGGGCCAGGGTGTCGTAGTCGTACCGGCCCGAAGTGGCGTCGAAGTAGCCGGTGCCGCTGGCCTCGGACCGGTCCGTCACGGCCTTGCCGGTGAGTCGGTAGGTGAGCCAGTCATGCGGCAGTAACACCGTGGCGGTGCGGGCGAAGTTCTCCGGCTCGTGCTCTCGCAACCACAGCAGTTTGGAGATGGTGAACGCTGCCGTCGGAATCGAGCCCGTCCGCCGCGCCCACTCCTGCCCCGGCATGGCGTCGATGAGCCGGCCCATCTGCGGGGATGAGGTGGTGTCGTTCCATAACTTCGCTGGGCGCACCACCGTGCCGCGGGAGTCCAGTGCTACGAGGCCGTGGCACTGGGCGGCCACACTAATCGCGCGAACGTCGCCGGGGTCGGCGCTGGCGTCGGCGAGCGCGCCGGACAGGGCCTGACCGAACGCGGCCCACCACTTTTCTGGGTCCTGCTCGCTGACCGGCGGGAACGTCTTGGGGTGTGCCGCCGAACCGCGCCCGCGCACCGCGAAGTCGTCCTCGTCGTGGAGCACGACCTTCGTCGACTGCGTGGAGGAGTCCACGCCTGCGATCAGTCCCATCACTTCCCTCCGTCAATGAACGTCGCGACGGTCGCGAGCGCCCCGGCGCTCTCGAACGACTCACGTGCCTCGAGGAAGGCTGCGCGGAAGCGAGGCGATCCGCTGAGGTCACCGAACAGGCTCCACTCGTCCAGGAAGGCGGTGGGTTCGCCCGCTGCCAAAGCGGACAGGTGCTCTGCGGCCCGATCCAGGATAGGCAGTTCCCGGCCCTGGTCATCTCTCCCTGCGCACGCTTGAGCCCATGCCGCGCAGGCAGTAGCCGAGGCACGCACAGGGCCATCGGATGCGACGTTGTCCATGACCACGGGCAGCATCCATGCGGGGAGGCGGTCACTGGAGTCGGTGCGGATGCGGTCCAACGTGTCCGCGATCTCGGGGTTGCGCCAGCGGTCGAGCAACGCGTCCTTAAAGGCGTCCAGTCCGGGCAGTTGCTCCAGCGTCGGCGCCGCTTCTTCGTCGAGGTATGTCGTGAGGTAGGCCGCGATCCCAGGGTCGGCGGCGGCTTCGTGGGCGTAGGTGAAACCAGCCAGAACGCCTACGTGGCACAGCGCCTGGTGGCCTCCGTTGGCCAACCGCAACTTCATCCGCTCCCACGGGCCGACGTCGGCGACTACTTCCACACCGGCTTCTTCGAAAGGTGGACCTCCGTCGGCGAAGTCGTCTTCCACAGCCCAGGCGAAGTACGGCTCCGCCACGACCGGCCACGCGTCTTCGACACCGAGGGTGTCCGCGGTGGCGGCACGGTCCGCGTCACTGGTGACCGGGGTGATCCGGTCGACCATGGAGCTGGGGAAGCGCACGTTTTCGGCAACCCAGTCGCCAAGCTCGGGGTCGAGCAGGCGGGCAAACGAGGTGAAGCTGTCGCGAGCGATGTGGCCGTTTTCGGCGAGGTTGTCGCATGACATCACCGTGAACGGACCGAGCCCGCGCTCTCGTCGTCGTCGCAAACCGGCCACGACATACCCGAATGCGGTCTGCGGCGACTCCGGGTTCGCCAGATCGTGCTGCACACCGGCGTTCGATTCGATGAATTGCTTGGTGCTGGAGTCGCGGTTGTACCCACCTTCGGAGATCGTGAGCGAGACGATCTTGGTATCTGGAGATGCCAACCGCTCCACCACCGCGTCAGGGTCATCGGGTGCAAACAGGTAGTCGACGATGCTGCCGATTACCCGGGCCTCGCGGGACCCGTCGGCGTGCTTTGCGACGAGGGTGTAGAGCCCGTCCTGGTCCTTCATGACGTCCGCCATTGCGCGGTCATGGGGCAGCACGCCGACGCCGCAGATCGCGAAGTCTCGGGCCTTGCCCACGCTCAGCAGACGGTCGATGACCATCGCCTGGTGTGAGCGGTGGAAACCTCCTACCCCCAGGTGCACGATCCCAGTCACGAGTCCTGATCGGTCGTATTCAGGCACCGGAACCCCTCGATCCCTCACCTCATCGAGAATGTCCGACACCAACCTGCCGGATATCGTTGCCTGGTTCGCTGCCGTCATGACGCCTCCTGGCCGTACGTGTCTTCACTGGATCTTGATCAGCGGCTGCTTCGCTGCTCAGCCAACTACAACCTAGGGCCAACCGCAGGCCTGACCAACTACGCCCACCTGAGCGCGGAGTCTTGTAGACAGCGCTCTGCGGAGAAAGATCGCGACTGGCGGACCT
>JBARZG010000071.1:0-2202 GCA_049649785.1 Ornithinimicrobium sp.
CCCACTCATCCGGCTCGTCGACTGGGTGCTCGTCATACGCGGAGTAGCTGGCATCAACCTCGGCTGATCGGTGACGGACCAGCAACGCTCGAAGCGCTTCATCGACCAGAAGAGCATCCGTGCTTCCCACTCGTAGCCCTCGTGCACTGTCGAGGAGTTCGGCATCTACCGTGGTGCTCAACCGTGTTCGTGCCATGCCACAAGTATGCCGCGTACTGGAGGTTTCGCCGCAAGCAGATCACCACACGGAATCAGTTACCCGCTAGCCCTCCGCTAACCCCGGCCCCCCTTCGGACGCGTCGGCCCAAAACACGGGTCGCCGCCTCAAGCCGCTCGTCTCCCCGCCGCAGGTGACTGGCTGAGGAGTCGCGTGAAGTAACTGAGAACAACGTGCCGAGGAGCCTTCTCAGGTGGCTGTGGGCGTGACCAGGACGGTAAACCTTGGGTCAACGCCGGGCGCCCGCGCGACGGTGGTCGCTCAGCACCGCCCAGCCCCGCTAACTCCAAGGCGGCCTGTCCCGACAGATGAGCCGAGCGAATCGACTGGCCGTTGGCGATGGCCGGAGAAATGCACCACGTGGGGACGGAACTTGGTGATCCCGTCGAGTAGATCGGCGGTTGTAGCTGTCGGCCGCACGTCCAGGTCGACCTGCGCGCGATGTAGTGCTGACTCGATAGCAGCCCGGATACGCTTCTGCTCACGCCCAACTCGCAATCACTCCCGGATGATGCGTCGAGGATAAGTACCACGCAGTCTCGCGTGTCTACGATCGGGAAGCATGGACTCCAACGACGACGAAGACCTAGCGCTAGAAGACGACCTCGCTGACGCCATCACGAGTCAACTAGTGGTGTCTCAGTTTTGAGTAGCTGTTTGGAGGGCGACGCGTCCGCGGCCGACTTTGGTCAGGATGTCGTCGGCGGTCGCGGTCCAGACGAAGGGTTTGGGGTCGTCGTTGTGAGCGTCGAGGTAGGCCTGGATGGCAGTGATCAGGTCGGGCACGGAGTGGAAGACTCCGCGGCGTAGGGCCTTTTCGGTGAGCTCGCAGAACCAGCGCTCCACGAGGTTCAGCCACGACGACGAGGTCGGGGTGAAGTGCAACTGGAACCGAGGGTGCTTCGTTAGCCAGGCGTGGACGCTCGGGTGTTTGTGTGTGGAGTAGTTGTCCAAGATCAGATGCACCTGCAGGCCCGCAGGGACCTCGCGGTCGATGGTCTTGAGGAACGTCAAGAACTCGCTGTGGGGGTGCTTAGGCAGGCAGGAACCGATCACCTTGCCGGTCAACAAGTCCAGCGCCGCGAACAACGTTGTGGTGCCGTTTCGTTTGTAGTCGTGGGTCATCGTGGCCGCGGCTCTTGACCAGCGGCAACGACGGCTGGGTCCGGTCCAGAGCTTGCACCGAGGACTTTTCATCCGTACACAGCACGACCGCGCGCTCGGGAGGGTTTAAGTACAGACCGACCACATCGATCAACTTCTCCTCAAAGCGCGGGTCGTTGGAAAGCTTGAACGTCTTGACCAGGTGCGGCTTGATCCGGCGTGCGGATCACACTCGCTGCACGGTGTCCTTGGAGACCCCGACCCGTGTGGCCATCGTCCGGGTAGTCCAGTGCGTTTCGCCTTCGGGGGTTGAATTTTGCGTGAGGTGGACGATCCCGTCTACCACCTCTTGTGGAATCGTCGACTTGCGGCCACGCCCCGGCGCAACCTTCGCGAACCTCGTCAACCCTGAGTCTCGAACCGGGCCCGCCATGACCGCACCGTCACCGCCGTCACCCCAACATCGGAGGCGATCCTGGTGTTCGCCACGCCGTCAGCAGCCAACAACAACGCCTGCGCCCGCTGCACCTCGCGATGAGCAGCGGTCCGGGAGACCGACAAAGCCGCAAGCCCCTCACGTTGGCCCTCAGAGACATCCAACGCGGCAGCAGAATTCGACATACGTTTAAACCACTACTACATATCTATTTGTGCGACACACCCCTAGAGATCGTTTCGGAGTTAGTGGGGGATCCAGTAGCGTCGCTTCACGGCGGTACGCGACCGCCACGATCATGCAGTCGACCATCCCGCGAGGAGTAACGCCCACCTGCCGACAACGACGGTAGATCCTCGCGGCGGCTTCGAAGTCGGTGACCGCGTCGGCGGGAACGAACCCGAAGCTGAGCAGGAGGCGTCGCAGATCCGCGTCCCGCGCATCA
>JBARZG010000072.1:0-15395 GCA_049649785.1 Ornithinimicrobium sp.
GGCACACCGTCTCGATATCCCGCCCCGGCGAATCCGATAAATGAGGTCCCCGAGATGTTCGAGGCGTAAAGTGAGAGTCCTATCAGCCCCCAGCCAAACCCGCGCCCACCGAGGAAGTAGCCCTCGGAGTCCTTCGCAGACCGACGAGAGACCCAGAGGGCGATCGCAATGGTGCCGGCAATATAGAGCACGACAAGCCCGATATCGAGGCCGGTGATAGAAAATTCAGACATGCTATGACTCCTTTGTCGGGCTTGTTTTCAGCGGGCCTGAACTGCGCCCCTCCTCAGGCACAGTGGTCTCCGCACGATCTTCGGACGCGCAAAGAAACAGGAATGTGCCTACGCTCAGGAACCGCGCGTCCCTCCACCAGATCTACCAAGGTGGCGGCGGCGACCGAGCCGGTCTCCTCGAAGGGGATGGCGACCGTCGTTAGCGGCGGAATCGTGTGCGCTGCGACCGGGATGTTGTCAACACTGACGACGGCTACCCCTGCCGGTGCAGGACGGCCGAGATCGTGCAGGGCTTCGAGGACTCCGATCGCCATCAGGTCGTTGTGGACCGCAAGCGCCGTGATGTCAGGTCGGCGCGCCAGGAGCCGCCGAGTCGCGGCAGCTCCCCCAGCTGGTGACCAATCGCCCTGCTCTACCAGGTCGTTCTCAACGTCGCCCGCCTGTGCTTCCATGACCGCGCGATGTCCCCGCAACCGGGCGCTACTGACTCGGCGCGACGAAGGGCCTGCGACCACTCCAATACGACGGTGCCCGTGGTCGAGCAGATGCTGGGTCGCCAACCGCCCCACCTCCACGTGATCAGACCCAATGAGGCTGGCGACCCCGCCGGGAACCGAGTGCAGGCTCACCACCGGAACGTTCTCGGTCAACAGCCGCCCGAGCTGGTCGTCTTCCTCCAGCTGTGGCGCTGCCAGCAGGATTCCATCCACTCGACGCTCGAGGAGGGCGAGCACGGATTGCTCGTTGATGGTGGTCTCGGGCAGGTGCCGCATTCCCTGAGATGCCTCGCCAGTCTCGCCAGTCTCGGCGGTTTCAGCGGCCTCGGCGGTCTCAGCTCCGACACTGACAATGGCCAAGGCGTACCCGAGGCGTTTGGCCTCCCGCTCCACCGCGACGACGAAACGCGCCAACGTCTCGTCGGCCAGGTCGCCGACGACGACTCCCAGCAGCTGAGTGCGACGTGTCACGAGGCCACGCGCACTGGCATCGGGTAGATACCCCAGTTGATCGGCGGCGTCCAAGATGGCGCGACGCGTAGTCCTTGACACCGATCCACCACCGTTCAAGACCTTGCTGACGGTCTGAAAACTCACTCCCGACTGTGCTGCGACGTCTTTGATGGAGGGTCGTCGCACGGTGCCCCCTCAGATGTGACGGCTAGGCGAACGTTCGCCTAGCCGGGAAACTATCGTCAAGAGTGACGTGACGTCAAGGGCCCTTGGCCCTCCCCGCTCAAGCAATGACGACCTCGGCAGCCGTCTCGGCTCACGCACCTTGCGGACCGGCCCGACGGCAGGTGGTCACATCTGGACCGGCTCGCTCGCCGGATGAAGGCGAAGCGCTCGTGGAAGGGTGAGGGCCCGTGGACCATACGGACGTCTTCGAGGCAGAGCGCCCACGACTCCTTCGCATTGCCTCGCGGGTGCTGAACGACGAGGTCGAGGCCGACGACATCGTGCAGCAGGCGTGGATGCGACTAGATCGCACGGATACCGACATCAAGAGCCTGCCCGCGTGGCTGACAACCGTGACGACCCGCTTGTGTCTTGATCGGTTGAAGGCACGAGTCCCGACTCCGACGGCGGAGATCGCGGTGGCGCAGAGGGCGCCCGATCCGGCCGATGACCTCGCGCTGGCCGAGACAGTGGGCGTAGCGCTCCAGGTCGTGCTGGACCGGCTCACGCCGCAGCAGCGCGTGGCCTTCGTCCTCCGTGACAGCTTCGGCTTCGAGTTCTCGACCATCGCTGCGGTGCTCGACACCACGCCGGTGGCCGCCCGCAAGCTGGCCTCTCGGGCTCGTTCCAAAGTCGCCCAAGGGACCCCGGAAGACGAGCTAGCCGAGTGGGAAGTGGTCGACGCGTTCATGGCGGCGGCTCGCGAGGGCAACTTCGAGCGGCTGCTACGCCTCCTCGACCAGGACGCTGACGTCGTGGCGGACGACGCCGCGATCCTGGCCGGGACGCCGGATCGGATCGAAGGTCGCGAAGAAGTGGCGACCTTCTTCAACGGTAGTGCGCACGCCGCGTTGCCGGTCTTCGCCGACGATCGAGCGGGCTCAGCGTGGTTCCACCGCGGCGAGGCAAGGGTCTTGTTTGACTTCACGATCCGAGGCGGCGAGGTATGCCGCATCACCTTCCGTGCCGAGCCCGACGTGCTCGCCCGCGTCGTGCGGCGCGACGGGCATCATCGGGGAACATAGTCGCGCTCGGCAGTCACACCGAGAGCCTGTCAGTCGTCAAGGACGCGAACACACCTCATACCAGACCACCAGAAGGAGACGTCTGATGAAGACGATGACCTGCCGCCAACTCGGAGGCCCCTGCGATCTTGAGCATCACGGAGAGAGCGGCGATGAGGTGATCAACTCCCAAGACCGTCACCTCAAAGAAGCAGAGAAGGCCGGCGACACGAGGCATCAAGAGGCACGCGATGCGATGAAGGGCCGTTGGCGTCACCCGAAAAGGTCCTTGGGCTGGTACCGCGACATGAAGGCGGCCTTCGTCGACCTCCCCGAAGACTAAGACCGCAGGCCCTCGCGGGCTTGGCTACCTCGACCTCCTCATGCTACGAGCATCGTCGGCCGCCCATACCGCTCGCGGGGGATCGCCATTTTACTATCAGTGGCGACCGAGAAACGACGATGTTTGGCACCCAGGACACCTTCGTCGGGCCGCAGGGACCAGTGAGTCTGGTTGACCTCTTCGGTCAGCACTACCTGCTGCTGGTGCAAAACGTGATGTTCGATCCGGGCTGGAGCGAAGGCTGCCCAAGTTGCACCTGGGCAGTCGACAATCTGCCAGCCAATATGGGCCGACTCGATGACGAGGGGATTTCGTTCGCGATGATCTCTCAGGCGCCGATCCATCAGCTTCAGGCCTGGCGCGAGCAGCGCGGCTGGTACCACCTGTGGGTTTCATCTGGCGAAACGTCATACCACGATGACTGGGGTTGGACCACCACTAATGAAGCTGGCGAAGAGGGCCAACAACCCGGATACTCGTACTACCTACTCAAGGACGGGAAGCCCTACCTGACCTATATGACGACACGGCGCGGGACCGAGGCCATCCTGCCCTTGGCACAGATCATGGACCGCACCTGCTATGGCCGCCAACAGGACTGGGAAAACAGGCCCCGCAGGCTTTCCGCAATACCCAACCTACGGGTAGGCCGGCACAGGACAAACCCGTCGCCCTCTTTTGTTGGCGGGTGAGGCGATGAATTCGCGGTCTGGGAAGGCCATCGCTTTCCTTCGGTGAGTCGGTCTAATGGATCATTCAGCCTGAATCGGACACACTCGGCACATGCTTTTGCCCACAGTCGCGGAATCGACCTCCACCACCGAGATCGTGTCGATGTTCTGGATCTTGCTCGCCGTGGCACTAGCCCCCCTGGTGTCGAGGCTTACTCGGGGCGTCGTGCCCGAGGTTGTGTTGTTGCTGGCGTTCGGGGTGTTGATCGGACCCAGCCTTTTCGACATCGCCTCCGCTGAAGGTGGAGTGGCATTAATCAGCGAACTGGGTCTGGGCATGCTCTTTCTGCTGGCTGGATACGAGATCGAGCCCGAGTTGCTCGTTTCCAAGACGGGTCGCTCAGCGATGGTGACCTGGCTCTTGTGCGCGACGCTCGGCCTGGCGTTCGCGTTGATCGCTCTTCCCACGACTGAACTGACCGCAGCCATCGCCATCGCCATCGCGCTGAGTTCCACGGCGCTGGGCACCCTCCTGCCCATCGTCAAGGACCGAGGCCTGATCGGCACCGCACTCGGTCGTGCCGTGTTGGTGCACGGCGCCAGCGGCGAACTATTGCCCGTCGTCGCCATGGCCCTGCTACTGAGCACACGCAACGTGGCCGCCTCGGTCGCTTTGCTCCTGCTGTATGCCGTGGCGGCGGTCCTCGTTGCGACGGCCCAGCGCCACACGCTGCGCCGCCTCCCGGGACTGGATCTGATCCTGCGGGAGCGCAGCCACGGGACCGGCCAAGTAGTGCTTAGGGGCGTCATGCTGCTGTTAATCGGGCTCATGGCGCTGGCCGCCGTTTTTAGCCTCGACGTCGTTTTGGGAGCGTTCGCCGCCGGAATGATTTTACGCTTCCTAGACAAAGAGTTCGACTTCGACAATCAGCTGGAAGGCAAGCTCGAAGCCCTCGCATACGGATTCCTTGTGCCGGTCTTCTTTGTCGTTTCCGGCATGGGCATCGCCCTGGACGCGGTGAGCAACGCACCTGAGCAGTTGTTGTATGTCGTGATCCTGATAGCGCTGGTGCGCGGCGTGCCGGTATGGCTCGTCGAGCGCTTCACCGACACCGGCTCAGGTCTGCATACGCGCAGTGACCGTGCCCAATTGGCACTGTTTGCCGCTACCGGGCTGCCGATCATCGTGGCCGTCACGCAGGTTGCGGTCACGACGGACCTGATGTCGGACGCGAACGCGTCCTTGCTCGTGGCGGGCGGCGCGACCACGGTATTGATCTTCCCTCTCATCACCCATCTCATTCAACGAGGCAGCCACACGAGCAGCCCGGTTCGGCGACAGGACTCAGCATGAACATCATCGGGACCGTCCTACCGGCGGACGTTGAACGCATATCCGGCAAGGTTTTCATGACCGCGGGTGACAAGACCCGCAATCTCTCGGCCTTCTGGGTCTTGCTCACCTTGAGCGCGGTCATCGCCACGGCTGGGGTGATCGCTGACTCCACGGCCACCGTGATCGGCGCAATGATCGTCGCCCCGCTGATGACTCCCATCCTCGGCACTGCGCTGAGCATCGTGCTCGCACGGCGAGCAGCGCTGCGGCGCAGCCTCACCCTGGTGGTCGGCGGCGCATTGGTCGTGATCGCGGTCGGCTATCTTCTCGGCCTGATAGTTCCGTTCGACGTCACCAACGCCCAGGTGTCCGGGCGCGTCAGTCCGGGGCTGATCGACCTCGTCGCCGCAGTGGCCACCGGCTTGGTCGGGGCCTTCGCCCTGTTGCGGTCGGAAGTCTCGGACACCCTGCCAGGGGTCGCGATCGCGATCAGCCTCGTTCCCCCGCTGGCCGTGGTGGGCCTGACTGCTGAGGCCGGCGCCTGGGATCAGTCCTTCGGAGCACTAGTCCTCTTCACGACCAACGTCGTAGCGATCATCGCTACGGGCACGTTGCTGCTGCTGCTTGCCGG
The DNA here is from genome assembly GCA_049649785.1 of Ornithinimicrobium sp. Classification (GTDB taxonomy): domain Bacteria; phylum Actinomycetota; class Actinomycetes; order Actinomycetales; family Dermatophilaceae; genus Ornithinicoccus. The sequence continues at coordinate 5,394 of JBARZG010000072.1, forward strand.
GGTGCGCGACATCGCCAAAGAGTCGGGAGTGGACGTGGGCATTTTGCGAGGCCGCACCCTCGCGGTCGTCGGCTCCATGCTCATTCTGGTCAGTGTGCCGTTGGCCGTCACGAGCGTCAACGTGATCACCCAGCACGTCATTCAGCAAAAGGCCTATGCGGTCGCTGATGAGTGGGCGAAGGAGGAGGACTGGGTGATTACGGACGTGGCCGTGAACCCAACCCTCGGCAGCTATACGCTGGCGATTCGGGCGATCGGCCGCCCGCCCGAGGCCGACCACGACAACCTGCGTCAGCGCCTCGACGATGCCGGCTACGAAAACCTTGAGGTGGACATGACCCTGATCTTTGGTGGGCAAGTCGACTTGGCGCCGACCTCGGGTGACTCTGGTGGGTGACGGGGCCCGCACTGGACTGCGGCATAGCCAGGGCCCCTGGTAGAAGGGACCGGCGCGCGGGAGTTCGCCGACGAAGCATGTGCTCCCACGGCCTTCGCGGCAGAAATCGACAACCTGCATAAACGGGGAGCACTCGACGGTGTCAAGAATTGACATGCCACGGTGAAGCGAATCGGCTAGCGGTCGTTATTTCAGGTCTCCTTTGGTTCGAACCCTCGACGAGCGATTCGACAGTCAAGCCTGGTCTGCCGAGGTTGCTCGGCTTTGGGGCGCCCGGCCGATGGTCGAAGTTCCGAGCGATCGCAAAAAGAAAGCGTGGGTAGGCGTAGGGAGAATCATCCAAAACGCCTTCTTGTCGGGAAAGTCCGTTCCGAGATGAGACATCATGTTGCGACGTAGCCACGAGTCCAGACATGGGAGCAACGTCATGAACATCATCGGCACCATCGAACCGGCAGACGTCGAGCGGATATCCGGCAAGGTCTTTATGACCGCGGGTGATAAATCCCGCAATCTCTCGGCCTTCTGGGTGCTGCTCTCGTTAAGCGCGGTCATCGCCACGGCTGGGGTGATCGCTGACTCCACGGCCACCGTCATCGGCGCGATGATCGTCGCCCCGCTGATGACTCCCATCCTCGGCACAGCGATGAGCATCGTCCTTGCGCGCCGAGCAGCGCTGTGGCGCAGTATTGGCCTGGTCACCGGCGGCGCGCTGGTCGTGATCGCGGTGGGCTACATCCTCGGGTTGCTCATCCCGATCGACGTCAACGCCACCACGAACGCGCAAGTGTCCGGACGTGTCAGTCCGGGGCTGATCGACCTGGTTGCAGCCGTGGCCACCGGCTTGGTCGGGGCCTTTGCCCTGTTGCGGTCGGAGGTTTCGGACACACTGCCTGGGGTGGCGATTGCGATCAGCCTTGTTCCTCCGCTGGCCGTGGTGGGGCTGACTGCCGAGGCCGGTGCCTGGGACCAGTCGTTCGGAGCTCTGGTCCTCTTCACGACCAACGTCGCAGCCATTGTCGCCACGGGCACTTTGCTGCTGGTGCTTGCTGGAGTGCGCGACACTGCCAAAGAGGCGGGCGTGGAAGTCGGCATCTTGCGAGGCCGCACGCTCGTGGTCGTCGGTTCTATGTTGGCGCTGGTCAGCGTCCCGCTAGCCCTGACGAGCCTTAACGTTCTCCTGCAACACGTTGTCCAACAGCAGGTGCACACGGTAGCCAAAGGCTGGGCGGAAGCTCAGGACTGGGTCCTGACCGACGTCGCCGTCAATAAACCTTTCGGCAGTTCCATCCTCACGATTCGAGCGATCGGCGAAGAACCGAAGGCGGATCGGAACGATCTGCGTCAGCGCCTCGACGCGGCCGGCTTCGAGGATTATCAGGTGGACGTGACTCTCCTCATCGGTGGGAAGGAAGAGTTGGCGCCGACCTCGGGAGAGACTCCCCGATGACTGGGACGCCATACCCAAGAGTCATCAGCCGGTCCGGCTAGCGCGTCGAGTAGTAGGCAACGGGTCACGAGGAGGAAGCTCGGCGGCGCGGGCAGCGCGCAACGCGCTGTCTACAAAGACCCGGACCGATGGACTGTCGACGTGCGACGTGTCGTGGCCAATCAGAAGTTGTCGACGCACCGGGACCGCAAGCTCGAAGATGTCAACGCCTGAGGGCGGCAGGAAGGCGCGCCCCAGGTCGGACATCAACGTCGACCCCAAACCAGCCGCGACCATCGCGAGCGCGGTCGGCTGTTCATTGACCCGATGAACCACCGTGGGCTCGAACCCGGCTTGCCGGCACGCCCCGCGCATCGCCCGACCGTAGTAGTTGTCGGGACCCGATAGCACCCAGGCGTCCGTGGCGAATTCTGCAAGATCGACCGGCCCGGTCGGTCGCCCCTGGCTGTCATCGAACCGGCCGGCGGGAACCGCCAGATAGACCGTGTCATAACCCGCCGGGACCGTCGTGACACCGGCCACCCACGGCTCGGGGGCATCGGGATAGTCCAACATGAAGGCGACGTCGAGATGTCCATGCCGCAAATCCAGCGGAGCGTCGTCGGGGTCGGTCTCGTGGGTGCTCAACTGCAGACCCGGATGTCGGATCGCCAGATCGCTGATGATCCACGGCACCAAGCCCGCTGCCACGGTGCAGAACACGCCCACCCGAAGGTGAGCCGAGGGAGTGTCACGGACCACCTCCACCGCGGCACAGGCCGCCCGTTCGGCGTCCAACAGCCTCTGCGTGTGGGTGAGCAGCACCGTGCCGACTTCGGTCAACCGGACGCCGCGGCCATGCCGCTCCAACACCGCGGCGCCCACACTGCGCTCCAAGGCAGCAAGCTGTTGGGAGACTCCAGAGGCCGAGTAGCGCATCGCCTCGGCAGCCGCCGTGACGCCTCCATGGTCGGCTACCTCGCGCAGAATCCGCAGTCTTCGCAGCGACAGTTCCATCCACAAAGTATGCATGGTTGTCACAGTTTTGTTTACTAGACGCGGACGTTTATGTCTTCCAGAATGAGTCTTGTCGCCCAGAGTGGGTGACGCTCTCTGAGGAGGCGGTAGCCAAAATGTTGCAGTTGTTGGACGTGTTCGGGTGGGCTGGTGGGTTGATGATCGCGAGCGCATACATGTTGGTGTCCATCGAGCGCATCCCCGCCGGGTCCAGGGTGTTTCAGCTGCTCAACACCGTCGGGGCGTTGATGCTCGGCGCAGCATGCTTCTCCGAAGCATCGTGGCAACCCGCCGCTCTGAACGCCTTGTGGTTCGTCTTCGGTGTTCGCGCGTTGGTGACCGGGCACCTGCGCACTCGACGCGGCGACCTGGCCAGTTAGTTTGGGGGGGTGCCTTCGCTGTCCCCACCATCCGCCGCGCCTGAGCAGCATGTTGACGTCCTCATCGTCGGGGCCGGGATTTCCGGAGTCGACGTGGCCTGGCGCCTGCAGCAGCGACGCCCGGACACCTCATACCTGATCCTGGAAGCGCGCGAAGCGATGGGCGGCACGTGGGATCTGTTCAGGTACCCCGGGATCCGCTCCGACTCCGATATCGCCACGTTTGCGTTCCCGTTCCGGCCTTTCCCTGGTGAACAGGTGCTCGCCGGTGGCGCCGAGATCAAGGCGTACGTCGAAGCAACCGCGGACGAGGCGGGGATCACCGAACGCATCCGCTTCGGGACGTCGGTGCGCCAAGCACGCTGGTCCAGCGACGACCAGCGCTGGACGATATGCGCGCGCGGCCCAGCCGGCGAGTTCACGCTGACCTGCGCGTTCCTGCACCTGGCAACGGGCTACTACGACTACGAGGCCGGATACCTGCCCGACTACCCCGGCCTCGATGACTTCGAGGGCACCTTCGTGCACCCCCAGCAGTGGCCCGAGGATCTCGATGTGAGCGGACGGCGGGTGGTGGTGATCGGCTCTGGGGCCACCGCCATGACGCTGATCCCGGCGCTGGCGGACACCGCTGAGCACGTCACGATGCTGCAGCGCAGTCCGACCTGGGTGGCCTCTATGCCCAACCGGGACCCGATGGCGCACTTGTTCGGTCGATGGCTGCCCCCGAAGCTCGCCCACCACGCCACCCGGTCGGCGAACATCGTGATCAGCCAAACGACATACTCCCTGGCTCGGCGCCGACCCGAGCGATTCGCCGCCCTCTTGCGCGCCAGTTTGCGACGTGACCTGAAAGATGAGGGCTACCTCGATGCGCATTTCACCCCCGACTACCCGCCCTGGGACCAGCGGGTATGCCGGATTCCGGACGGCGATCTGACCCGCGCGATCGCGCACGGTCGAGCGAGCGTGGTGACGGACAGTCTGGACTGCCTGGTGGCCGAGGGCCTGAAGTTGGGCTCGGGAGAAGTTCTGCCGGCCGACGTCATCGTGTCCGCTACCGGGCTTTCCCTGCTGCTGGTCGGTGGCATCACGATCGTGGTCGACGGTGAGGTCGTCGATGCCTCTAGCCGAGTCGCATACCGGGGGCTCATGCTCGAGCGGGTGCCGAACCTGACCTTCACCATCGGCTACGTCAACTCATCGTGGACCCTCCGCTCCGACCTCGTCGCTCGCTATCTATGCCGGCTGTTGGCCCTGATGGACCGCCGCGGTTTTGCCGTGGCCACACCCGGTTCGGCGCCGCCCGGACAGCGGCGTCCGCTGCTCAACCTGAAGGCCGGGTATGTTCTGCGAGCCCTCGACCGGATGCCTCAACTCGCGCCGAAACGGCCGTGGACCTACGTGCAAAACTTCCTGATCGAGGCACCCGAGTTGCTGTATGGGCGGCTGGGGACAGACATGCTGTTCACACCGCAAAAGTCCCTGACACGCAGAACGATGACACCAAGAGCAATAACACAAAGAGCGGTGGCCACATCGAAAGGACCGAGAATGAGGCGACGACGGGGCGAGCGAGCGCTGGGGCGATATATGTTCGCTGGCGGCACGGCGGTGGTCACCGGTGCGGCAGGAGGCATCGGTGAACAGCTCGTCCGCCAACTCGCCGATCACGGCAGCCACCTGGCTCTGGTCGATCAACACCGCGAGCGGTTGGCTGCTCTGGTCGGCGAACTGCGCCATCACTACCCGTCGCTGCGGATCAGTTCGCACACCGCGGACCTGGCTGAGCCTGAGCAGGTGGCCAGGCTCGTGCCGGAGGTCCTTGTCGAGCATCGGTCGATCACCTTGCTGATCAACAATGCGGGGGTGGCTCTGGCGGGCCGGTTCGACCAACTCAGCACCGAAGACATCGACTGGCTGCTGCAGATCAACCTGCACGCGCCGATCGCCCTGACCCGGGGCTTCCTGCCCGCTCTTTCTGCCTCGTCGGGCAGTCACGTAGTCAACATCTCGTCCTTGTTCGGCCTCGTCGGGCCACCGGGGCAGACGGCATACGCCACCAGCAAGTATGGGTTGCGCGGCTTCTCGGAGTCGCTGCGACAAGAACTCCGCGATGACGGCGTTGGCGTGACCGTGGTCCACCCGGCGGGGGTCGCCACGCGCATCGCCAAGGACTCCCGGACCGGGGCCGACCTGGAGGAAGCAGAGGCACAGGCTGGGCGCGAGGCTTTTGCTGCCGTCTTGTCGATGGATCCGACTGACGCGGCGCGCATCATTCTGCGTGGAACGGCACGGCGTCGCAGGCGGGTGCTGGTGGGCGGCGCCGCAGTTGCTCTTGATCTGCTGGAGCGGGTCTCGCCGGGAAGCGGTGGAGCCGTCTTGGCCTTTGCGCAGCTCCGGATTGAGCAACGGGCGGCTGAGCGCCGCGAGACTCGCGACGGCGCTGGCGACCGGGCCTCGGTGAGCCCACCGGTTGCATCGACCAGCGCTGAGGTGGGCGAGACATCGCCGCTGTCCGGGGTGCGCCTGGTAACTGCGGCAGGCACTCAGGTCAGAGTACGGGTCACTGGCCCGACGGCCTCCGAGGCCTTGAAGACGTCCGGAGCCGCGAGCACGTTGGAGGGCTCGAAGGACGCAGGGCGCCCGGAGGGCGGCCTGACCGAGGTCGGCGATACCTCGACAATTGTGCTCCTTCACGGGATCGGCCGCAGTCTGGAGGACTGGAACCTCCAGCACGATCTCCTGAGCGAGCATCACCAGGTGATCAGCCTGGACCTCCCCGGCTTCGGATACAGCCCGCGATCCCCCGCCGGGATGGGACTGGAGTCGTTGGCCGACGCCGCCAACGCCACCCTAGATGCCCTGGGCCACGTCGGGCCGGTGCATGTGGTCGGCAACTCTCTCGGCGGCGCGATCGCGATGACGTTGTCCACCAGGCATCCCGAGCGGGTGGCGTCACTGACCCTGGCGAATAGCGCTGGCTTCGGTCCTGAGGTCACCCTGAATCTGCGCATCATTGCCGTGCCACTGCTGGGACACCGCCTGCTGTCGCGGCCTTCGTGGTCCCGCACCGCGTCGATCGAGCGCACCCTGTATGCCGATTCGACGCTCGCCACTCGAGAGCGCGTTGATCACGCGCTGGCGTTGGCGCTCGTGCCGGGAAGAGCTCGCGATTTCCGAGAATGCCTGCTCAGCATCGGTGGCCTTCGGGGGGTTGACACCGGCTGGCCCGAGGCGCTGCTGAGCCGGGTCGCGGCATACCCCGTTCCTACGCTGATCGTCTGGGGCGAACAGGATGCGGTTCTCCCGGCGACTCATCTCCAAGCAGCAGCCCGAGCGCTCCCCCGCGCCCACACGGTCCTGATGACCGGCACCGGCCACCTACCGCAGATCGAACGCCCGGAAGAGTTCGCGCTACTGGTCCTGGAACAGGTGGCAGCACGCCCGATGGCTCCGACACCAGGGTGATTCGGACACTGACCGGCGTTCCGAAAGACACGCATCTTGGCTGCATCAACTATGATGCAAGGTATGAGAACCACTGTTGATCTATCTCCGGTAGTCCACCGGCGAGCCAGGGAGCTGGCCGAAGCGCGCGGCCAGTCTCTGTCAACCACAGTGGCCACCCTTGTCGTCCGAGGTCTGGCGCAGATCGATGCGCCGGTGGAGTTACACATCGACGAGAGAAGCGGCTTACCGGTCCTCTCTTTGGGCCGCAGAGTCACCGCAACGGAGGTCGCTGAAGCGCTGGACGACGAGTGATCTATCTCCTTGACGCAAACGTGCTTATCGCGTCGAGCATCGCCGAGCACGAGCACCACGATCGGGTAGCGGTCTGGCTGTCAAGCATCGATCACTTCGCTTTGTGCCCCATTGTCGAGGGTGCTCTAGCGCGCTTCCTGTTGCGGATAGGCGAGACTCCCGCAGCGGCGGAGGAGCTGCTGGCAAGAGTGCACGCTGACCAACGCTGCACCTTCTGGCCCGACGACACCTCGTATCGCGACGTAGACCTGCGTGACCTCCAGGGCCATCGGCAAGTGACCGATGCCTACCTCGCTACCCTTGCCCATGCGAATGGTGGTCGCCTCGCCACTCTTGACGAGCGCCTTGCCTCAATTCGTCCTCACGGGACACTTCTCATTCCCTAGCGACTGCCGAGCCGGTAGGGCGCAGCGGGCGGTGCGTGAGCGGCGAACGAATGGGATGGGACCGCGCGCTGAAGGTCGAGCGGCGTCGGATCACCACACCATCAGTGTGGCGTAGCAGGTCCCCGGCTCATGGGCAGGGACAAGCCCGCGGGTTTCGACCGTCGGTGTAGGTCGTACCGGAAGGACGAAGTCCGACCCCGCGGGCCCCGGTGGCACGAGTGAAATCGCCACGCAGTCCCTCCGCTCAAGGAGCGGCGTAGACCACCGCGTCAGCGGCGAGCCACCTCACATGTCCGAAGTGTGTTCATGGATCGGACCACCTCCCTTCTTGTGTGCTGAGCACGCTAATCAAGGGACGAGGGGGATGCAATGGAATTACTTGTTAGCCGTGGGGCGAAGGGACGGACCCCGCGTCGCTCAGCCCTGAGAGACCATCGAGGCTGCGGGCGTTGCGCTCTTGGTGGTAGGTAGCGATTCGCTCGTCGTCGCGACTTCTCCACACCGCGTCCAGTGTCGGGCGTTCCTCACGAAAGTCCATCCGGGGAACGGCATACCCACAGGAGTCGGACACCCTGTTGACCTGCACGGTGATGATGCCGCGCAGGTAGCGGCGGCGTTCCTGTCCAGCTGCGCCGAACGCGGTCAACGCGGACTCGAAGGCCTGCGACCCGGTCGGCAGAACCGCCCCGGTGCCGTGCAATCGCACGATCCGTGGTTTGCCGTCGAAGGCGCAGAACATCACGCAGATCCGACCGTTTTCGCGCACATGAGCGACCGTCTCCACCCCGCTGCCGGTGATGTCCAGGTAGGCAAACGTGCCCTTGTCCAAGACCTTGAACGTGCCGACAGTGCCCTTGGGAGACAGGTTGAGGAGTCCGTCTCGTGCCAGCGGGGCAGTGGAGACAAAGAACACATGCTGAGCCTCGATCCACCCGACCAAAGAGTCGTCAATACTCTCGAAGACGTTCGACATAACCTCAGCGTAAGCGGCAGCTGGCCGCAGGTGGGGTGTGTGACGCCTTCGGCGGGCGACGACTGCGGTGCTCGGTCGGCGAGGAGTCCGGAGTTCTGCCAGCGACAGGTCAGCTCTTCGGCCGGCTTCGAGTCAGGTTGTTGACGTGCCTTTGCGAGCGTGGACTCGCTCGACGATTCCCTTGCTGATGCGATCCGTCTCTTCAAGAGTGACGTCGAGCTCGCGCAGCAGCAGAAGCGGCCGGCGGGTGAAGTGCTCGCCGTGCCAGGGGACGGTGACCAGATCGGCGGCATATTGCACGAGCCTCAACGGCAAGGCCGTGGCGAGTACGTGGTCGGCCAGCAGCAGCTGTCCGCCAGGTCGCAGGACCCGCAGGGCTTCGTGGACGGCCAGCCGTTCGTCCGGCACGCAGCACAACGCGAACGTGCTCAGCACAGTGTCAAAAGATGCGTCGGCATACGGCAACGCCATGGCATCTCCGCGATCTAACGTCACTTCTCGGTTGAGGTTGTCGGCGCGGGCGCGGGCCAGGTCGAGCATCACCGAGCTGAAGTCGATGCCGGTGAGCTGGACGGAGCTGCCATAGTGCGCCAGGTTCGCGCCGGTGCCTATCGCGATCTCCAGCGTCCGGCCGTGCGCGCGACCGGATACCCACGCCCGACTGTCACCAAACAGGCTCCGTTCCATCGCCTCCATGCTCTTGTCGTACGTCGGCGCCCGCCGATCCCAGTGACGCATGAAGGTGCGCGGTCTGGTCATTTCTTCAGCGTAGTGAGCCCGCACGCAGCGAACCGGATAGATCAACGCGGCGAGGACCAGGGGCCACCAGGCACGATGGGTCCGTGGCCCCGTCGTACCTCACCCTCGCGACCCCAGCGTACGAGCAGATCGAGGTGAAACGCGCGCGCTTTCACGCGCAGGTCCATCCGGCGATCTCGGACTCGGACGCGCGGGAAATCATCGCAGCCGTACGAAGCGAGCACGCCGATGCCGGGCACCACTGCTGGGCCATGCTCCTAGGAGCCGACCCGCAGACAGCGCGCTCCAGCGACGACGGCGAACCGTCCGGCACCGCGGGAGGGCCCATCTTGGAGGTGTTGCGCGGACGCGAGCTTGGCGACGTGGTGGCAGTCGTAAGCCGGTGGTTCGGCGGGACCTTGCTCGGGTCAGGCGGATTGGCCCGCGCGTACAGCGACGCGGTTCGCCAAGCCCTGGCCACGGCGAGACTGGCACGCCGGGTCCTGACTCAGGAGTTCGCGGTCTCTATCGACCACGCAGACGCTGGGCGGGTGGAGCATGAGTTGCGCGCCCGTGGTGTTCTCTTGTTGGACACTGAGTATGGCGAGTCGGCCCACATCCGGATGGTCGCGCCCCCTGAGGAACGGGATGACCTCGGCCGGACCTTGGCGCAGATCACCGGCGGGGTGGCCGATGTGCGATCCGGTGCTTTGACGTGGGGCACAGTCGGGTTGTGAGCCGGCTCGGGGCTGGCCCTAAGGATCGTTGGTCGCTGCATACGGCGGACGGACCCTCATCTCCATGTGCCCGGCGACCCCTCACACTGACCGCAGAATTGACCGGTTCCTGCGACGGTCGATGAGCAAAGCGGCAGCGTTGAGCACGCCCCATCCGATGGTGACTTTGAGCGCTTTGTT
>JBARZG010000073.1:0-37463 GCA_049649785.1 Ornithinimicrobium sp.
CTCAAGCACAACCACCTCGTCTCCGGAAGCGGTCGCTGCCAGGGTGGATTCCGGCTCCACGGACGCTTGCGTGGCGCTGGCTTGGGCGTCTTCCTTCGGCGACGGGGAGGCAACCGTACTCGGCGCGGTGTCGTTCGCCTGCTCCGGTGAGGAGTCAGAGCTGCATGCGGCGGTCAACGACAGAACCAGGGCGCAGACCGACGCGCGCACAACCTGGGGTGTGTGCATGTTCCCTCCGAAACTATATGGCCGGGTCGGCTGCTTCGCCGGCCACGCCCCAGCCGATTGAGGGTGTTGGCTCAGCCCGTGTAACGAGCGAAGCTCGGCATGGCCCTAGCCACCGCAGCCCGGGGATAAGGAGAGCGTACCGTTGGGCGTGGCGCTGCACACCTAGGCACTCCCGAGGAGACTCTGCCGAATCAGGCGCGACCGGGTGAGGACCCGAGGGTGGAGCCCCTACCGTTGTTGATGACGATCGTGGTCTGGCCGATCACGATCTCATTGCCTCGGCAACTCATGGTTGTCGAGCCGTCGCGGCAGATTCGGATGACCGCCTCCACCTCGTCGCTGTGGCCGCACGCGTCGACGTCTAGCGCTGCCTCGGCTGCTGCCAGATCTTCTCAGGCAGCGTTTAACTGTGCCCGGGTCGTCACCAACTCGGCGTCGATGTCAGCCAGGATGGCCTCCAGCTCAGCGGTCAAGTCACCCAGTAGGGCGGCTGTATCGTGGACCCGCGCCTGCGCGCCGGCCACGGTCGCGTTGTCTTCCAGGGCAACGGTCAACTGTGCCTGGAGGCTGGCTAGTTCGGCCTCTTGCACGTCCACGCGTGCGCGGAGGGTGGGATGAGTTCAGCCGGCAGATCGGGCAGTGCGCCTTCGCGCCCACAAGCCTGAGGGGGCCCAACAAGACTAACGAGTGACCCGGGGTTCAGGAGTGATGTAGATTCCCGGCTCGGGACGCAGCACGAAGCCGAAGTCGACGAGATAGCGGCGCAGCACTGCCACGTCGTCATGAATCGGCCGCAAACGGGCATTCATCTCGACTTCGCTCAGGCGAGCCCCGGCTGGCAGTTGAGTGACCAACCATTCAAGCACCGCGATCTTGCGGTGCTGCTTGCGCGGAAGCTGGATGAGGGCTCCGTCGCGGTCGAAGAACGGCGCCAGGTCGGCCGATGGCGGGGCGAACATTCCCTCAGTATGCACGCAAGGCTTCCGGTCTGCTGAACCGAGACCTAACGTCCTGTGTCCGGCGTCGTGGGACTCGATCCATGTTCGATCTGGCGGGCCAGGGGTCGCCGCCGGTGTCGTGCGTCGCTTGAAGATAGGCCCCGTACCCTGGGCCAGCAGTCGACTCCCGTCAGCATCCCAAACCTCTCGGCGTGCGCGCCCCCAATGAAGGAGCCACCGCGTGAGCGGGCCACACCAGCCAGAGCCATCGCCGTTGCGCGGTGATATCGAGGGTCTGCGCGCCGTCGCGGTCATCATGGTTCTGCTGTATCACGCCCGTATTCCTGGCATCAGCGGTGGGTTCGCGGGCGTGGATGTCTTCTTTGTCATTTCAGGGTTCCTCATCACCTCGCTCCTGGTGCGTGAGGTCCAGCGGAGCGGACGCATCTCGATCACGAAGTTCTACGCTCGCCGCGCTCGCCGTTTGCTTCCGGCTGCGACCCTGGTCCTCATCGTTACTGCCGTGGTCGGATCGGTCGTGCTGCCCGCCGACGTGCGTGCACAACTCGGGCGCGAGATCATCGCGGCCACGTTCTACGTCGTCAACTGGGAATTGGCCGCTCAATCGGTGAACTACTTGGCCGAGGACAGCGAACCTTCGGCCGTTCAGCATTACTGGTCGTTGTCCGTCGAAGAGCAGTTCTACGTCGTGTGGCCACTGATCATGATCGCGGCCGTATCTGTCGCAGCTGCCGTCAAAGGGCGAGCGTTCCGGTACATGGCAGTGGCGCTGACGCTCGTCACCGTTGCGTCGCTGGCTTGGTCCATCACATCCACGATGTCCAATCCCGGCACAGCGTACTTCGCTACGACCACCCGAGTATGGGAACTGGGGTTCGGAGCGCTCCTGGCGTTCGCGGTGGGCCGTCTGAATCATCTGCCGCGTGCCATGGCAGAGGCGATGAGCCTAGGCGGATTGGTCCTGATCGCAGTCGCCGCCCTTTTCGTGACATCGGCCACCCCATGGCCAGGGTCTGCTGCCCTACTTCCAGTTGCCGGCACGACTGCGATCATCGCTGCTGGATGCGCCAAGGACGTGACAGTGGTGGGCCGTCTGCTGGGAATCGCTCCCTTGCGATTCATCGGTGGGATCTCGTATTCGTTGTATCTGTGGCATTGGCCACTGTTGGTGTTGATGGATGAAGTGCGGCCCGGAACGGGTCTTCGAGGGCGGATCGCTGTCATGTTTCTTGGCGTGGCGTTGGCCTATGCATCCAAACGGTTCGTCGAGGATCCGGTGCGGTTCCGCCGTTCCCTTGCCGTGAGTCCGGCGCGGGCTCTGGCCTGGGGCGGAGTGGCGATGGCGGCTTCTACTTCTGTCGCGGCGGCCGTCATTGTCACCACTCCTCGGCTTGAACGCGATTTGCCATCGTGGGCCCAAGGAGCGCGGGCGCTGATGGTCGACCCATCCGCGCCCGAGCCGCAACAGCGCCCAGATGTTGCCTCAGCCTTATCCGTCAACGGGGAGGTCTATCCGTCGCCTGGGCTGGCCACCGAGGATGTGCCGCTGCTTTACGAGGACGGCTGCCAGGTCGACGTCGACGATGTCGAGCCGCTTTCGTGTGACTACGGCGATACCGATTCAGACACGGTCATTGCCGTGGTGGGGGACTCGAAAGTCGGTCAATGGATGCCGGCGTTGGACCAGGTGGGGCAAGAAAGGGGCTGGCTGGTCCGGACGTACACCAAGTCCGCATGCGCCTTCACCGATGCCGTGACGGCCGTTAATGAGGAGGACTACACCAGTTGCCGTGAATGGGGTCAGAACGTGCTGAATGAGCTGACTCAGGAAGACCGTCCTGACGTCGTGGTTACGTCGTCCGGCCGTAAGGACGCTAGCCGCGAAGGAACTGACCCTGGACCCGAGAGCCTGGCTGCTGGCTATGTGTCCTACTGGGGGCAATTGGAAGAGTCGGGCATCGAGGTGGTGGTGCTCGCCGACAACTCACACAATGGAACCGAGATCTACACCTGCGTAGCCGACAATCCGCAAGACTTCACAGCATGTGACTTCGCGGATGGCGAAGGCAGTGGGACCGAAGCATTGAGAACCGCAGCAGATGAACTCTCCGAAGTCGAGTTTGTCGACCTGGCATCGTGGATCTGTCCCGAGGACACGTGTTCTGCTGTTATCGGTCGAGTTCTCGTCTACCGCCAAGGAACTCACATCACCGCGACGTACGCAGAGACTCTCGCTCCGGTGATGGGTGAGATGCTCGCGCCCACGCTGAAGTCAGCTTCCCAATCCGCGCCCTGATGGGGGCGATGAAATGCGCGCGGCCACTCTCATAGTTGCCCATCCGGACCGGCAAAAGTGGCTACCAGCCCGGAAAAGCCTGAGCCCGGATTCCTTTGCCGGTTTGGGTGCGCGGCTTGCGCATACCTTGGGTGAGGTGGCCGCAAACAGCGGCGCAGTCTGGGACAGATATCCGAAGGAGCCGTGTGTCACGCACGTATAGGGTCGACAGACCTCAGCAGCGGAAGTTCGCCATTGCGGCATTCGCTGTGCAGCTACTCATGTTGGCCGTGATGATCGCCCTGATCGTGTGGCGTGATGCGGGTTCGTGGATCTTGACGGTTGTCATCGCCGCCAGCCTGTTGCCAACACTCTTCGCCTGGCAACAAACTCGGATGTGCACGACCATCAGCGACGGCGGAGTGGATGTCTTCGACAGCTTTCGGACCCACCACCATCCTTGGGAAGAACTCACCGCGGTCGGCAGGCACGAAAGGTATGACCACCTCGTCGCCATGCGGCATACCGACGGCGGCGACGTCGTGCTCCCAGGTGTGCATGCCAGCGACGTCGCGGAGTTGCGGGTCATCCTCACGCAGCAGCGCTCGGCCCGCTGACCTGTCCGGGGCTTTCGTGCGCGCCGCGGATGAGCCTCATACTGAACCGGTGGTGAGTCCGCGATGGTGAGAGTAAGCGGGATCGGGTCGTGGCCGGGCACCGATGTGCGTGCGGCCTTGCAGGCTATCCGGGACGACCTCGCGGAGATCGGCGCCGATGGCGTGAGCGGTATGCCGTATCTGCCGGAGTTGCCTGCCCGTGGGCCTGGCTCGGACCCGATCGGCCGCAGCGCTCACCTCTTGCATGACCTGCCGGTCGACCTCCAGCCGCAGGGCTGGCGGCTAGTGGACCGGCCCGGTATGGATGCCTTCCGGACCTCTTCGTTGTGGCGACAGGACATGGACGAACTTGCTGAAGTTTTCGACGGTGACGACCGCGAATTCAAAGTCCAGGTCGTCGGTCCGTGGACGCTGGCCAGTGAGCTCTGGCTGCCGCTGGGGGATCGAGTACTCAGCGACCCCGGTGCCGTGCGCGACCTCGGTCAGTCGTTGGGAGCTGGGATCGCCGAGCACCTCACCGCGGTGCGCAGGCTGCTGCCCCGGGCCGCCATCGTTGTGCAACTGGACGAGCCCGCGTTGCCTAGAGTGCTGGCCGGGCGGGTTCCTTCGGCCTCTGGGTATCGACGTCTTGCCGCTCCTGAGCCGGACCACGCCGCGGCCTTGCTGCGATCCGTTCTACGCTCTGCCACGTCGACTGAGCGCATCTCCACGGTGCTTCACTGCCCTGCCCCGCGACCGCCGCTGCAGGTGATGCGGGAGGCGGGTCCGACCGGCATCTCGATCGATGTGACGCAGCTCGATGCGCACCGCTGGGAGGGTGTGGCGGTTGCTGTCGAAGCCGGCGTCGACCTCTGGGCCGGGGTGCTGAAGACGGATGAGGACCCGGCGGCTTATCGAGTGGGCCACGACCGCTTAGCCAGTGCGTGGCGAGACGTCGGTCTGACCTCAGCCGATCTGTCGCGGGTGAGCCTCACCCCGACGTCCGGCTTGGCCCCCTTGGACCCCGAGTCGGCACGCGCACTCACCGCCGCCACGGTTCTCATCGGCCGGGATCTGGCCGAGACAGCGGTGCAATGACCCGCGTGCAGCCAGCTTTGGCCGCCGCTTCGGCGACCGGCCCACGAGTTCCCTGGCAAGCCAAGTTCGTGGCGTTGGCCGTGATCTGGGGGTCCAGTTATCTGCTGATGAAAGTCGGTCTGCAGGCCATGGACGGTGTGCAGGTGGCCGCCTTGCGTCTGGTGTGCGCCGCCGTCGTCCTCCTGCCGTTGCTGATCGCGTCCGGTGGCCGGCTGCCCCGCGGCGGCCACGCGTGGAAGCACATCGCGGTCAGCGGCACGCTGTTGTGCTCGCTGCCCTGGACTCTTTTCGCCGTCGGGGAGGAGCGGGTGACATCCTCGATCACTGGCATCGCCAATGCCACCACTCCGATCGCGGCCGTCCTGTTCGGGATGGTCATGTTGCGGCACGAGAGGATCGGCCGGGCTCGAATAGTCGGTGTCGGCGTGGGCTTTGTCGGGGTGGTGCTGATCGCCCAGCCCTGGTCGTTGGACCAGGGTCCGGACCCGGTGGGCATGGCGATGGTCTTGGTTGCCTCGGCCAGTTACGGCCTGGGGTGGACGTACGTGCGGCGGTATATGAGCGGCATCGACGCCGGGGGACTGGCTTTGCCCACAGCTCAGATCCTGTTGGCCACCGCACAGATGCCGTTCGTGCTGCTGCTGTGGTGGCTCGTGGCAGGCGGCGACCACGCCTCACCGGTGTCACTTCATACGACCGAATCGGCGTTGATCCCGGTGTTGGCGGTCATCTTCCTCGGCATTGTGGGAACGGGGCTCGGGCAGGCGATGCAGTATGACGTGGTGCGCGCGGCCGGTGCCACGGTCGCCTCCAGCGTGGCGTTCGTGATCCCCGTCGTGGCGGTGTTGCTCGGGTTCGTCATCTTGGGCGAGACGGTCGCCCCAGCGGCCCTGCTGGGCGGCGGGCTCATTCTGTATGCCGCGCGCCTGGTCACGCGAACACCGAAACCCTCACCGTAACGGACGTCACCGGGTAGTCATCGCCGTCATCGGCGGGTCAGATTCCGTCAGCACGGCTTGGCCAGCCTGGTCAGCCGGGCTGCGTCGCGAGCACGGGCTTGGCCCGGGTGTGAGGGTTGAGGTCAGTCTTGGGCAGGTGGAGCGCGGCGCACTAGGGAGAGTTTCGGTTCATCCGGATCAGGAGGTAGACCACGGCGCCACCGAGTGCGAGCACGGCGACGAGCAAGATGATCACGAGGGGGAGCAGGAGACCGTTGCCGTCGTCGGTGTTCGCAGCTTCGGCAGCGGTGTCGGTCTCTTCCGGTTCGGCCGTCGGCTCGTCAGTTGCTGTGGTGGTGCCCGCGTCGTCGGTCGGTTGGGTTTCGGTGGCGGAGGGCTCGGTGGTGGGGTCGTCGCCCTGCACGAGAACTTCAAACTGATACTCCAACGACTCTTGCAGGTCGTCGGTGAGAATAACGGAGAAGTAGTAGTCACCGGTGTTACCGGCCCCTTCGTCGGTGCTCGTGCCGGTGCGGTAGATCTTCGCCACGCCATCGCTATAACCGTTGTTGAAACCGAAGTCGCTGACTTGATCGTTGCTAGTCATGCGCAGCTCAATGCAGCACCCGTAGTCGACCGTTCCGTCTTCGGATAACGTGACCGTGATCTGATCGCCTTCCTGCACGGGGAAGGAGTACCAACGCGCTTCGCCCGTCACCACGTCGTCGAGGTATGTGGTTCCCGGTTCGATCGGGGTGGCGTCGGTAACGATGGGGCCGCCGTCGACCTCTTCGCCTTCAGCGGTCCAGCCCTCGATCGCGCGGGTAGCCACTTGGCTCAGCTGCTCGGTGAGCTCGTCGGCGTCGGCCGCTTCGAAGAAACCGCCGCCGCTGGCTTCGGCGATGCACTCAAGTTGGCCTTGGGCCTGTGGGTTGTCTTCGATGGCCAATCCAATGGTGTCCACGCGCACCTGGATGCCGTCCGCGCTCAGCTGCTCGGCGACATCGCATGGGTCCGGGTCGCCACAGGTGTCATCGCCGTCGCTGACCAACACGATTGAGCGGTTGGATTGCTCACCGAAGTCACCCCCAGCCTCCTGCAGCGAATACCCGATGGGAGTGGATCCCCTCGGGGTCACATCGCCGATCTCCGAGGTGATGTCTTCGCCGGTGGATTCCACCGCTCCGATGGGCACGGTGAGCTGGGTGTCCCTGCACCCCTGAGCCTTGTTCGAGCTTGGGTAGCGACCGCCGTAGATGCGAAGCCCTATGGGGGTACCCTCGGGCACCGCGTCCACGAGGTCGGTGACGGCAGCCCGTGCTCCCTGGATGCGGCTTCCACCGGCGCCGTCGTCTTCGTTCATCGATCCGGATACGTCCATGATCACCAACAGGGCGCCTTGTTCGTCTTCCTGGGCGGCGGCCGGGGCACCGAGCAGGCACATCGCGATGGCCATTGCTGCGGCGAGTAGCGCCTTCATGACCCCTCCCGGGCCGACATCGAGGATCCGATGGCCAGTCACGCTACCAGCGGCTCAAGCACACAGCCCTCGATGGAGAGTGCAAGTCGGGGATGTCGGAGCCGTGAGCCACAATAATCGCGTGAGTGACAATGAGGCCGTGCCTGCACCGGCGGATATCCGCCACCGATGGACCGAGTTGGCCGAGAAGATCCGGGACCACCAGTTCGCCTACTACGTCCGGGATGCGCCCACCATCGCCGATGGCGAGTTCGACATCATGCTGCGCCAGCTCGAGCAGCTCGAGGAGCAGTATCCCAGCGTGCGCACGCCAGACAGTCCCACCCAACAGGTGGGCGGCACCTTCTCCACCGAATTCACGGCGGTCGACCATCGGCAGCGGATGCTCAGCTTAGACAATGCCTTCAGCGCCGAGGAAATGCAGGCCTGGGCCGATCGGGTCGAGCGCGAAGCCGGTGGTGCCACGGTGCACTACCTGTGCGAACTCAAGATCGATGGCCTGGCCGTCAACCTGTTGTACGAAGATGGCCGACTCACCCAAGCCCTTACCCGGGGCGATGGACGCACCGGCGAGGACGTGACGCACAACGTGCGGACCATCGACGGTGTCCCGCATCGACTGACCCCGCCGCCGGAGCAACCCGGGGAGGACATTCCCATCCCCGAGCTGGTGGAGATCCGGGGCGAAGTCTTCTTCCCCCCCGAAGCATTCGAGGCGCTGAACGCATCGCTGGTCGAAGCGGGCAAAGACCCGTTTGCCAATCCGCGCAACTCGGCCGCCGGGTCGCTGCGACAGAAGGACCCGCGGGTGACCGCCTCGCGCGGCTTGCGGATGTTGGTGCACGGTATCGGCGCCCGCACTGGCTTCGAGATCGAGCGACAGAGCCGGGCCTATGACGTGCTGGGCGCCTGGGGTCTGCCGGTGTCCCCGCGGGCCACCGTGGTCGACGACATGGCACAGGTCACTGAGTTCATTGAGTACTACCGCGAGCACCGCCACGACGCGGACCTGGAGCATGAACTCGACGGCATCGTGGTCAAAGTCGATGAGGTGCCGGTGCAGCGCGCCTTGGGGTCTACCTCGCGGGCGCCTCGGTGGGCGATTGCCTTCAAGTACCCGCCGGAGGAGGTCACCACGCAACTGCTCGACATCCGGGTGAACGTCGGACGCACCGGGCGAGTGACGCCATACGGGGTGATGGAGCCGGTGTTGGTGGCAGGCTCGACGGTAGAGATGGCAACGTTGCACAACGCCACCGAGGTGGTGCGCAAGGGTGTCCTCGTCGGTGACATCGTGGTGCTGCGCAAGGCCGGTGACGTCATACCGGAGATCCTCGGGCCTGTCGCCGACGCCCGCGATGGCACCGAGCGGGCCTTCGAGATGCCGACACACTGCCCGAGTTGCGGGACGAAGCTGCGTCCCGAACGCGAGGCCGACAAGGACATCCGGTGCCCCAATGCGCGCACCTGTCCCGCGCAACTGCGCGAGCGCCTGTTCAGCCTCGCCGGCCGCGGGGCCTTCGACATCGAGGCGCTCGGCTGGGAAGGGGTGCAGGCGTTGTTGGATGCCGACGTCGTCAGCGATGAGTCGACGCTGTTCTCGCTGACCCGCGACGACATCAGGGGTGTTGAGTTGTACACGCGGCTGGCGAAGAAGACCGACGATCCGGCAGCGGTGACGGATGGTCGGGTGTTGTCGGCGGTGGGCGAGAAGCTCGCCGACAATCTCAGTGAGGCTAAAACACAACCGCTGTGGCGGGTGTTGGTAGCCCTGTCGATCAGACACGTGGGGCCCACTGCAGCACGTGCGTTGGCGACCGAGTTCGGCTCGATGGAGTCGATTCGTGGCGCTACCACTGAGCAACTCGCTGCGACCGATGGCGTGGGCCCGGTAATCGCCGAGGCGGTGACCGCGTGGTTCGAGGTGGACTGGCATCGGCACATTGTCGAGCAGTGGGCCAAGGATGGCGTGCGGATGGCCGATGAGCGGGATGCCTCGATCGAGCGCACTTTGGAGGGCAAAACGGTGGTCGTGACTGGCTCGCTGGAAGGCTTCAGCCGCGACGAATCCAAGGAGGCAATCATTGCTCGGGGTGGCAAGGCCGCCGGGTCGGTGTCCAAGAACACCGACTACGTGGTGATCGGAGCCAACGCAGGCTCTAAGGCGGCCAAGGCCGAGGAGTTAGGGGTCCCGGTGCTCGATGAGCAGGGGTTCATCGACCTGCTGGCCACCGGAAAAGGCTCATGAATCGGAGAAGGCGGTGGCGATTGATGCTGACGGAAAGCAGGCTCACCCGCCGCAACGGACTACTAGACCAACCTAGTCTGGTCGAGTAAACTTTGAGTATGACGACCGTCAACGTGCAGGAGGCCAAGACACACCTATCTGCCCTGCTGGCCCGCGTAGAGAAAGGCGAAGTGGTAACGATTGCCCGCGCTGGCCTCCCGGTGGCCACGCTGACACCCTTCCTCCCTCCAGCGCCACGGCAGTTTGGCACCATGAACTTTCGCGTGCCGGACAGCTTCTTTGATCCACTGCAGGAAGAAGAGTTGGCTTTGTGGGAGTGAACTACCTGCTAGACACGCACGTGCTTCTATGGCTCCTTGGCGAGCCCGCTCGCGTTCCGCATCGTGTGCGCTTAATTCTGGCCGATCAATCCGCCTCCTTGATCGTGTCTGCTGCGTCGGCGTGGGAGGTGGCCACCAAGACGAGACTGGGAAAGTTGAACGTGCTCGGGTTGGTCGAGTCGTGGGCGGGCCACGTCGAGGGACTAGGAGCCGGTCAGATCGCGATCGAGACAGCCGATGCCCTGTTGGCGGGGTCGATTGCGTGGAAACACGGGGACCCCTTCGATCGAATGCTCGCCGCGCAGGCGATCCGCCGAGATCTTGCGCTGGTAACGAATGATCCAGCGCTTGTGCGGCTGGAAGGGCTGCGCACTCTCAGTTGGTAGCCCAGTGGTGGGACACGCCTCAGGTGAGACTCAGGCGCGGATGGTGACGGGGGTGCCCAGTGGCACGCCAATTCCGTCGACGAGGCTTCCCAACACTCTCTGCGACCTTGCGACCCGGGCCCTTCGGATGAAGGTGCCGGGCATCAGTCAGCTGCGCCGGGGTTGCACTACGGTGACCTTGAAGCGGATAGCGGCGACACTGCAGACCTGGAGGATCCATGCCCGAGCACCCCATCCTGATTTACTGGCGCCCCGGCTGCGGTTTCTGCGCCCGCTTGCGGTCCAGCCTCGGCGCAGACGCCGAGAAAGCCACCTGGATCAACATCTGGGACGACCAAGACGCGGCGGCGTTCGTGCGCGGGGCGAACGATGGCAACGAGACGGTGCCAACGGTTGTGCTCGACGGTGTTCCGGTCACCAACCCGGACCCGCAATTGGTCAAAGACAAGCTCGCGGCCTGATGGATAGGCACTTCAGGAGGATGTCGGTCACGAGGATGTCGGCGAACTGATGCAGCGCTGGCTCTGGCTGTTCGTACTGGCGATGACGGTGTGGTCTGCCACGACGTCGATCCTCGATGAACGGTGGGTGATAGGGCTCATCGTGCTGGTCGTCGGTACGGTGCTCAGTTGGTGGGTAAGTCCTTGGAAGGGCGGGCGTACGATCAGGCACGCCGACGTGATCAAGATGCCGCGAGACCAGCGGCCGGTTGTCATCTACTGGCGGCCCGGCTGCCAGTTCTGCGCCCGACTCAAGCGCACCTTGGGTCCTGCCGGCAAGCAGGCGCATTGGGTCAACATCTGGCAGGACCGCGATGGCGCTGACTTCGTCCGCAGCCAGAACGATGGAAACGAGACGGTCCCCACGGTGGTGCTGGACGGCATACCAACCACGAACCCTGACCCCGAGGTCGTGCTGGCGCGGATCGATAGTTGACCAGGTTCGGCTCCGTCAACCGCGGCGGCTTCCTGCGTCGAGTTCGCGGCTGCGAGCGGCGATCGCGGTGGGGCGCGGGGCTTAGACTTCTGGGATGCCTGCACTGTCTCGCGACGATGTCGCGCACGTGGCCATGCTTGCTCGGATCGAGCTATCAGCGGAGGACTTGGATCGGTTTGCCGGACAGCTCGACCAGATCGTCGGGTGGGTCGGTCAGATCAACGAAGTCGCGGCTGATGACGTCCCCCCGATGTCGCACCCGCTTCCGTTGGTCAACGTCACCCGCCTCGATCAGGTCCGGCCCTCGCTCAGCGTTGAGGCGGCGCTGGCCGCAGCGCCAGAGGCAGATGAACAACGCTTCAGCGTGCCCCGCATTCTGGATGAGGAGTGAGCGCCCGGATGACCAGCACGGACCCGTGCCTGCTCAATGCTGCCGAGATGGCGAACGCGTTGCTGGCCGGCAACTTCACCTCCGAAGAGCTCACCGAAGCCCACTTGGATCGCATCGCGTCGGTCGACCCGATCATCCACGCGTATCTGCACGTCGACGCCGAGGGCGCCTTGGCCACCGCCCGCGCGGTTGATGCCGCCCGAGCCGCCGACGAACCGTTGCCGCCCCTGGCTGGCGTGCCGATCGCCATCAAGGACATCGCCTGCACGCAGGGTATGCCGACCACGGCCGGGTCGAAGATGCTGCAGGGCTGGGTGCCGCCGTATGACGCCACCATCGTCACCCGGCTGCGCGAGGCAGGGATGCCGATTCTTGGCAAGACCAATATGGATGAGTTCGCGATGGGCTCCTCCACCGAGCACTCAGCCTTTGGCGTTACCCGCAACCCGTGGGACACCGACCGCATACCGGGCGGGTCCGGCGGGGGCAGCGCCGCAGCCGTGGCGGCTTACCTGGCGCCGTGGGCGATCGGTTCGGACACCGGCGGCTCGATCCGTCAGCCTGCTTCGGTCACCGGCACAGTCGGGGCCAAGCCGACCTACGGCGGCGTGTCGCGCTACGGGATCATCGCGCTCGCATCCTCACTCGATCAGATCGGTCCGTGCACGCGGACCGTGCGAGATGCCGCGCTGCTGCACTCCGTGATCGGCGGGCATGACCCGATGGATTCGACCTCGTTGGAGGGCCCGGTGCCTCCCGTCGCCGAAGCGAGCGGCACTCGCGACCTGAGCGGTATGCGGGTTGGTGTGGTCCAGGAAATCTCCGGAGAGGGATTTCAGGCCGGCGTGCAGGCACGGTTCGATGAGGCGGTTGCGCACCTGGTGGCCCTGGGTGCCGATGTGGTGCCGGTTTCGTGTCCCCACTTCACATACGCGATGGCGGCCTACTACCTGATCCTGCCCAGTGAAGCATCCTCGAACCTGGCCCGCTACGACGCGATGCGCTATGGCCTACGGGTCGGGCCAGACCATGTTGACGCGCCGAGCGCCGAGCAGGTGATGGCGGCCAGTCGTGACGCCGGCTTCGGTGACGAGGTCAAGCGCCGCATTATCCTCGGCACCTACGCGCTGTCCAGTGGCTATTACGACGCCTACTATGCCCAGGCGCAGAAAGTGCGCACGCACATTGCCGGCGATTTCGCAGCCGCGTTCGAGCAGGTCGACGTCCTGGTCAGCCCGACGACGCCGACCACGGCGTTTCGGTTCGGTGAGAACGACGACGACCCGTTGTCTATGTACCTGAACGACCTTGCCACGATCCCGGCGAACCTGGCAGGCGTGCCTGGTTTGTCGCTGCCGTGTGGCCTGGCTGATGAGGACGGATTGCCGGCTGGTATCCAGGTGCTCGCGCCGGCCACCCAGGATGATCGAATGTATGCCGTTGGGGCGGCTCTCGAAGCCGCACTGGTCCAAGCCTGGGGTGGCTCGCTGCTGGATCGGGCGCCCAGGATCGAACCCGCTGCCCAGACGCAGGAGGCCGGAGCGTGACCGCCACCACCCACGATGCGACCGTGAACGTCGAGGAACTACTCACTCGCTATGACCCGGTGATCGGGCTTGAAGTTCACGTTGAGCTCGGCACCGCCACCAAGATGTTCTGCGGATGCGCAACCGGCTTCGGGGCCGACCCGAACACGCAGGTATGCCCGGTCTGCCTCGGTCTACCGGGTGCCCTGCCGGTAGTCAATGCAGTTGCCGTTGAGTCGGCGATGCGGATCGGGCTAGCCCTGAACGCTCAGATTGCGCCGTGGTGCCGATTCGCCAGAAAAAACTATTTCTACCCCGACATGCCGAAGAACTTCCAGACCAGCCAATACGACGAACCGATCGCCTTCGAGGGTTACTTGGACGTCGACTATGACGATGGCAGCGGCGGCACGGCAACATTCCGGGTGGAGATCGAACGGGCCCATATGGAGGAAGACACGGGCAAGTCGCTGCACGTCGGCGGTTCCACCGGCCGGATACATGGCGCCGATCATTCACTCGTCGACTACAACCGGGCCGGCATCCCGTTGATCGAGATCGTCACCAAGCCGCTGAGCGGCGCGGGTGAGAAGGCGCCGGAGGTGGCCAAGGCCTACGTGGCAGCCCTGCGCGATCTGCTCCGGGCGCTCGAGGTCTCTGACGTGAAGATGGAACAAGGGTCGTTGCGCTGCGATGCGAACGTTTCGCTGCGGCCCAAGGTCGGCGGGCCGGCGAGCGCCGAGCAGGCGCAGGTGCCGCTGGGCATCCGCACCGAAACCAAGAACGTCAACTCGTTGCGATCGGTCGAGCGGGCGGTGCGCTATGAGATGACGCGTCACGCCGCGGTCCTCGACGCAGGGGAGTCGGTCACTCAGGAGACCCGGCACTGGCACGAGGACACCGGCGTGACCACGGCCGGGCGCCCCAAGTCCGACGCCGACGACTACCGGTACTTCCCCGAGCCCGACCTGGTGCCCATCGCGCCGAACGACGAGGACGTGGAGCGGTTACGCGCCGACTTGCCCGAGCCGCCCGCGCAGCGGCGCAAGCGGCTGCAGGCGGACTGGGGGTACAGCGACTTAGAGATGCGCGACGTCGTCAACGCCGAGGCGTTGGACGTCATCGAGGCGACGGTTGCCGCTGGCGCCACCCCAGCAGCCGCTCGGAAGTGGTGGACCGGCGACCTCGCGCGGCGGGCCAACAAGCAAGAGGTCCCGGTGACTGACCTGGGGGTCAGCCCCAGGGACATTGCGGAGTTGGACTTCTTGGTGCGCGAGGGCCGGTTGAACGACTCGATGGCGCGAGCGGTGATGGAAGGTGTGCTGGCCGGCGACGGTGGGCCCACCCAGGTCGCCGACGCCAAGGGATTGCAGTTGGTGAACGATGACGACGCCCTCGCCGCAGCTGTCGATCAGGTCATCGCGGCCAACCCGGACATCGCCGACAAGGTGCGCAGCGGCAAGTTGAACGCAGCCGGGGCGCTCATTGGTCAGGTCATGAAGGCAATGCGCGGGCAGGCGGATGCCCAGAAGGCTCGGGAGCTCATTCTGGAACGGCTGACCTGAAGAGTATGGACGAGGCAGACACCGGCGCAATGAGTTCGCCGGTTTCACCAGGTGCGCGGGAGCGTCAAACACGCCCCAAGGCCTCGTTGCCGTTGGACCTGGCACGCGGCTTCCTGATCGGCTCGGCCGAGTTGGTGCCTGGTGTTTCCGGCGGAACAGTCGCCTTGGTGACCGGCGTCTACGAGCAGCTCATCGACTCGGCATCCCATGTCCTAGGCGGGCTCCGGGTGGCCATCACCGGTCCGAACCGCCGCAGCGGCGCCCTCGCCGAGGTACGCCGGACCGACTGGCGGCTGATCATTCCGGTGCTGATCGGGATGGTCCTGGCTCTGCTCACCATTGCGGGCGTGATGAGCGCCTTCGTGACGGATCACCCGGAGCAGGCTCGGGGACTGTTCTTTGGGTTGGTGGCGGTGAGTGTCGCCGTGCCGGTCCGGATGTTGCCCCCCGGTCACCGGGCACCTGCCGTGGACGTGGCGCTGGTCGTCGTAGCCGCACTGCTCGCCTTCACCTTAGTCGGCCTGGCTGGCGGGGGTGTCGTCTCAGACCCGCCGCTGTATGTCGTGTTCTTGGCGGCCTCGGTGGCCATCTGCGCGCTCGTCGTGCCCGGAGTGTCCGGGTCGTTCCTACTGCTGGCGCTCGGGCTCTACACGGTGACTCTCGATGCCGTTTCGGAGCGCGATGTGCTCTACATCGCGGCCTTCGGTGCCGGAGCTGCGGTGGGGTTGGCCTCGTTCGTCCAGCTGCTCAACTATCTTCTGCGCGCGCACCGGCGCACCACGTTGCTGGTCATGACCGGGCTGATGATCGGCTCGTTGCGAGCCCTGTGGCCCTGGCAACAGAGCGCGGATGGGGCGAGCGACTCCGCCCCGGGAGCGCTGCTCGCCCCGACCGCCCCCGTTGTTGGCCCGCTCCTGCTGATGGCCCTCGGCGCAGCAACGGTGCTTGTCCTGCTGTGGTTTCAGGCACGATCGCAGACGGACTGAACCGGGTTCCGAAGTCCAGGTCGTTGCCCAATGACAAGATCGATTGTATGAGCAATGATGCGCGCGCTGAAGAGATCGTCCAGTGCCTTCAGGAGCACTTCAACGACCTGATGCAGCAGGCGCCGGGCGCCTTTCGGACCAATTTTCGGAAGATGGCGCGCGACCCGTTCGCGTTCTATCGCGGCACGGCCTGCCTGTTTTACGCCGATATCTCCGGAACGACCGCGTTGGACGAGGAGATGATTGGCGAGGACTCGGGGTGGTGGGGAGAGCACGGTGATCGGATCTGGATTCAGGGCGATCTGCACGTGGAGAACTTCGGTACGTACATGTCCTCCGATGGCCGCCTGGTCTTCGACGTCAACGACTTCGACGAGGCCTACGTCGCCCCATGGACGTGGGAGATCAGGCGGTTCGCCTGCTCGCTGGCACTGATCTGTTGGGAAAAGGCGCTCCCCGACCGTGTGATCGACGATCTGATCGACACCTATGTGCGAGCGTACGCCGAACAGGTGGCGGCCTTCACTGGTCACGAGAAGATCGACTGGGCGCTGACCCTCGACAACGCCCAGGGGGCCGTGCTGGACACGCTCCGGTCGGTCAAACTGGTCAGCCACGAGGATTTCCTCGGCGGCATCACCGTCGTGCAGGATTACCGTCGCGAGTTCGAGAGCACCTATGGGGAGCAACTGGATACCTCAACTCGCGAAAATCTGGACCAGGCCTTCGCGGCCTACCAGGAAACCCTGGCCGGGGAGCCGGATCCCCGCGTTCGGTTTGACGTCCTCGACGCCGTCGCTTTGGGAGCGCTCGGCATCGGCAGCGCTGGGTTGCCGGCATACTCGGTGTTGATCGAGGGAGAGTCCCAAGCCTTGGGCAACGACGTGATCCTGACCGCAAAGCAGGGGCAGGCGGCGGCACTTGCGCGGGTAGTCACCGATGAGCGGATCGGCAACGCGTTCGACCACCACGGTCATCGCACTGCGGTGTCACAGCGAGCACTGCAAGACCACTCCTCGCCGTACCTGGGATGGATGGAGATGGGTGGCGAGGGCTTTGCGGTGAGCGAATTCTCGCCGTATGAGGCCGACCTGAGTTGGGATGACCTGACCGAGCCAGATGACATGCAGGTCGTGGTGCGGCAGCTCGGCCAGGCCACCGCCAAGATCCACTGCGTCGCGGACGATGAGTCCGGCCATGGACTGGTGGATGTCTCGGTGGAGCAGGTGATTACCGACGCCATCAGCGATGATGTCGACGAACTGGTGGCGCAGATGACCGCCTTCGCCCATGCCTACGCCGCGCAAGTGCGCACCGATCACCATCTGTTCGTGGAGGCGTTTCGGGCCGGGGCATTCGAGCAGGTCGACCCGCTGACTGGGGAGGCTGACCGACAGCAGTAACCCAGAACGGCCCTGTCCCTCACGTTCCAGTCGGTGGCGGACTCTTGAGTCCCTTGTTACGGCCAGGCGAGATGACCTGCTACACGTCGCGACGGAGCAGGTCAGGCAGCCGGCCGGCTCCCGTCTGGCTCTCGCCGATCACGTCACCTGGGTTGTACAGGGCACATGAACGCAAGGACAGACACCCGCAGCCGATACAGCCGTCCAGCCGGTCCCGCAAGGCTTCAATCGCCTCGATCCGTTCGTTTAGGCGGGCTTGCCATGATTGGGAGATTCGGCGCCAGTCGGCCTTGGTGGGCGTACGCGACTCCGGCAGGGCGCTCAGCTCGGTCGAAATCTCATCCAGCGACAGACCAATGCTCCGGGCAGCGCGAACAAAGGCCAGCCGGCGCAGCACCGATCGGGGAAAGCGGCGTTGGTTTCCGGGCGTTCGGGTGGCCTGGATGAGCCCTCGCTCCTCATAGAACCGCAGCGCAGACGCGGCGTACCCGCTGCGCTGGCACACCTGCGAAACAGTCAAGCTCGGATCTCGAGGCATCGCCTAAGTCTAGCGCTTGACTTCAAGTTAGCTTGAAGTTTGATGATGTTCCTCCCAACCACAGGAGGATGTATGTCGACCCACCACACCACGCGGCCCACGGCGCTGATCACCGGCGGCTCGGCCGGACTTGGCTATGCACTCGCAACCGCCTTGGCGAAACGCGGCTGGCACCTCATCCTCGATGCCCGCGGGGCCGAACGATTGTCCGACGCTGCCCAATCGCTGGGTCGGCACACCACGGTTGAGGCCCGAGTCGGGTCGGTTGCCGATGCCGCCCACAGATCGGAGTTGGTCGACGCCGCATACCGCGCCGGCCGCCTGGACCTGCTGGTGAACAACGCGAGCGAGCTTGGCGCCAGTCCTCAGCCGGTGATCGCCGACCTTACCGAAGCAATGTTCTCTGCCGTCATCGCCACCAACGCGACCGCACCGCTGCAGTTGATGAGGAACCTTGGGGACGTGTTGTCCACCACGGAAGGCGCGGTGATCAACCTGTCCTCGGACGCGGCCGTCGAGCACTATCCGGGGTGGGGTGCCTACGGGGCGAGCAAGGCCGCCCTCGACCACCTCACCGGCACCTTGGCAGCCGAGCATCCAGACATCGACTGCTACGCGTTCGACCCGGGCGACATGCGGACGGCCCTGCACCAGGCGGCCTTCCCGGACGAGGACATCAGTGATCGACCAGCGCCCGAGGCGGTCATCCCGGCGCTGCTGAGTCTGCTCGACACTCGCCCACCCAGCGGCCGCTACCGGGCGGAGGACCTCGGTCCTCACTCGGGCGAGTCAACTGCCTCACAAGAGCACGTGGAGGTTGTGTCATGACGGCCGTCCACAGCCCGCTGTCCTCAGGCTGGACCGCGCGGCGGCGCTTCGCTGACCGTCCCCCGGAGGAGCGCAATCTCATCAGGGACCAGGTTCGCTTACAGGTCGCCACCCCCACCGGCCTTTTCCACGCCCGATTCGCCGATCTCGCGGACTTCCTCACCCGCGGCGACGTGCTGGTCGTGAACACCTCGGCTACCGTGCCGGGACAGTTGGCCGGACGGTCCAGCATCCGCGGTGCCGTGGTGGTGCACATCGCTGCCGCGCCAGATGAGAATAGTCGGGTCGTCGAATTGCGTTCGGACCCGGACGCATCGACGCCGATTCTCGATGGTCAGCCCGGTGAGCTGATCCACTGTGCCGGTGACGTGCGGCTGCGCTTGAAGGAGCCCTATCCGGCGCGAGGATCGTCTCCGTCCGGCCAGGGAAACCGGCTCTGGCGCGCGGAGCCGAACGACACCGAGGGGCTCGCCGCGATCACGGCCCGCTATGGACGACCGATCAGTTACGGCTATCTTGCCGAACGCTATGGGCTCGATGCCTACCAAACCGTGTTCGGTCGTGATCGTGGCAGCGCGGAGATGCCGAGCGCAGGGCGACCGTTCACGACGGCGCTGGTCACTGAGTTGGTCACTCGCGGAATCCTCTTTGCACCCGTGCTCCTGCATACCGGTGTCTCTTCTCAGGAGGCGGGCGAGTCACCCTTGCCCGAGCGCTTTGCCGTGAGCGAACAGACCGCCCGACTGGTGAATACGGCGAAAGCGACCGGCGGACGGATCATCGCCGTCGGCACATCGGCCACCCGAGCTATCGAGTCGGCCACTGGAACCGACCGGCAGGTGAGCGCGGCGCACGGTTGGACTGGTCTCGTGATTTCCCCACAACGCGGCGTTCGCGTCGTTGATTCGCTGATCACCGGATGGCACGACCCGGAGGCCTCTCATCTGATGTTAGTCGAATCCGTCGCTGGAACCGGGCTCACTCGCGCTGCGTACGATACCGCCATCGAGAACGACTATCTGTGGCACGAGTTCGGAGACTCATGCCTATTCCTGTCCGCGCGGGAGTCGCAGTGAATGCAGCAGTGACGGGCAGCAGTGACGGGCAGCAGCGCACCAGTCAGACGCCAGCCCGTTTGCGCAGTCGCAACGTATACCTGACCACCGCCACGAGAGCCGCAGCCGACGCCACAAACAACAACCCGAAGATCAGCCTAAACAGCCGATCTTCCGGATCAGCGACCGCGGCAATGAGGAGAATCCCACCAAGGATGGCGACGATGGCGGCAATCACGATCGCAAATCCGGTCGCGCGCGCACGCTGCCGCCCAACAGCTCCTCATCCGGCAGTTCGGAGCAGGTCATGAGTAGCGTCGAGCATTGCCGCTGCAGTTCGCGCACCAGCACGCCATGATCGGTGTCAAGGTCCGCCTCCGGAGGTTGCGCGTAGCCAAACCTGGTCAACAGCTCTTGGCATGCCTTCAGCAGAGCCGCATCGAGCCCGCCGACCTCGGTTCGCTGTCTGTGCAGGTCGATCGCGGTGACAATCTCGGAGATGTCCGGCCCAGCGCCCTGCAGCCGGGAAAGTTCAGCCAACGCCTGAGCGGCGTGCTCCGCAGGCAGTGACCGATCCGTGGCGACCACCGACACGTGCGTGGTGTTGCCGCCGATGGCCCGGTGAGAAACCAGGACACGCGACCTGTCGGGCCCGGGTCAGGGACTTCTGAGCTGATAGCGGAGATCATCAGCTCAGCGGCCACGCCGGCAGTGGGTGTCTCGGCGGCGAGCCAGCTGATGGCGAAAGCCGCCGATGAGACGCAGGCCCCTGGTGTCGACATCATCTCGACACGGCTGGGTTCCGGCGGGGGACCGTGGGTGAGAACGGAAGGGGATCGAGTTCGACGTCGGCGGTCAGCGTCAGCGACGTGTTCGCACCGACATGCCAGAGCCAACGTCGAACCGCAGTGCGGTCGGCGCTCTGGTCCCCGTAGCGCACCTGCCAAACCGTAGGACTGACTGCACCGACCACGTGACGTCGACGTTGAGTGGCTCGCAGACCCAGGCGAATCCCCGCTCGGTGATCCCGCGGTGCAGCAAGGCTCGTGAGCCCAACCAACGCCCAACAGCAATGCGGCGACGGCCACGCGCAGGCTCTTTCTCGAGGGAGCGACGGATGCGGGTTCCTCATGAGGGACGCCGTGTGGTCTCCTCGTGAGAGAACTGTTCGGCCGACATCGTAGTGCGGCCCAGATCCCGCAATTACGACGCGGGGAAGCGGAGGAGCATGTCGTCTCCCTCGGCCGGCGTTCCCCGCGCGGTGTTGTTGGTCAGGACCCACAGGTCGTCCTCAGGTCCCACCACGACGCTGCGCAGACGGCCGAACTCTCCTTCGTAGAGGCGCTCCGGCTCACCCACGTCGCTGCCCTCGCCGTCCTCGGCCACAGGCACGCGATAGAGAGATTCGCCGCGCAACGCGGCAACCCAGAGGTCGCCATCCGAGCCGACAGTGAGGCCCGAGGGGGAGGCCTGCGAGGTCGACCAGGTGAGTACCGGGTCAACGAAATCGCCATCGCCGGAACTCACACACGGGCCCTCGCACTGTGGCCAGCCGTAGTTGTTGCCGGGCTCGATCAGATTGACTTCGTCGACGTCGTTTTGACCGAACTCACTGGCCCACATCCGGCCAGCTGCATCCCAGTCCAGGCCCTGGACATTGCGGTGGCCGAGGCTCCACACGGGCGATCCTTCGTCGGGATTGCCCGGTGCGGGGTCGCCGTCGACCGTGATCCGTAGGATCTTGCCTGCGAGCGAGTCCGGATCCTGGGCGCTGATGCCGTCGGACGCGTCGCCGGTGGTGACGTAGAGGTAGTCGTCCGGTCCGAATGCGAGTCGCCCGCCGTTGTGGTTACCAGCTTTCGGTATGCCGTCCAACACCTGACGTATGTGCGGCTCCTCGTCGCTCTGGCTACCCGCGGTGTCCACCTCGACGACCCGGTTGTCCGTGGCTGAGGTGAGGTAGGCGTAGAACTGGTCACCATCACTACCCTCGGGCACCACAATGCCGAGCAGGCCGCCCTCCCCACCTGGCTGCACCCCCGGCACCGTGGTCAGCAACTCCGGCTCCCCATCCGCTGGGACACGCCATACCCGTGCGGTGTCTCGCTCGCCCACCACAGCATCGCCGTTATCAAGCACCGCCAATCCCCACGGCACCTCGAAGTCCGAAGCCACGACCTGTTCCTGCTCGGACGAGGTGGATTGTTGCTCGGTGCCCCCGCCCGCCGACGGCGTCGAGTCGGCCCCGGCACACCCCGCAACGAGGGCCAGGACCCCCACAGCGGAGACCGCCCGCGGACCGAGGCCTTTCGCCGCGGCCAACCCAGGGATGCGCAAAAGCTCAGGTGGGGGCATCCGTACAGCCTCACCGGCGGTCAGCCCGTAAGCAAATCCTGAGGACCACCCCCCATCAGGTCCTGCTCGACGACGTCCGGGGCGAGCTCGGCCAGCGTCACCAACGCCGAGGCCAGCAGCGGGCTCGCTGCCGTACCTGCCTGGATCGCCGTCCGGATCTGCCGCGAAGGACTGGGCGTGCCCTGCAACGGGACGCGCACGATCGCGTACCCAGCCGGTAGCCGGGTGGAGCGCGGGATCAGGCAGACCCCGAGGCCAGCGTCGACGAGCGCGGCACCGGTCTCCCACTCTGAGATTTCATGCACCGGCGAAGGATTGAAGCCTGCCGCAAGACAAGACGTAAGCACCATTTGATAGTTCGGACGGCCGGGGTGGTCCATGATCCAGGCCTCATCGGCGGTCTGCGATAGGGGCACGGATGTCAGGTGCGCGAACCGGTGATCGGCCGGCACCAACAGGTCCAGTGGGTCAGCTGCCAGGGACCGCTGCTCGAACCGGTGATCATCCAGTCGGGGAGATGCGTCGGTCGTCACAACCACCGCGAGGTCGGCCGTGTCGGCAAGCAACAGCTCGAAGCAGCGCTCAGGTTCGGCCTCGACGATCGTGACATTGACTCCCGGGTGCTTCTGCCGAACCGTCTTGGCGACCTGGGGCAACAGTGTGGCGGCGCCGGATGAGAAGCCGCACAAGCGAAGCGCTTCGGGGCTCCGGTTGTCCTCGCGCAGCAGAGCGACATGCATCTGCGACCACCGTGCGTTCAACTCGTCTGCGTACCGCACCAGAAGTCGGCCAGTGGAGGTCAGCCGAACTGCTCGTCCCTGGCGCTCCAAGATCGTGATGTCGAGCTCTCTGCCAAGTGACTTCAACTGCGCAGAGACGGCCGACGGGGTGTAATGCAGGGCGGCGGCTGCCGCCGTCACGGTGCCGTGCCAGGACACGAGGCGTAAGGTCTGCAGGCGCGGATCGATCATGTACCAGAATTGCACAAAACTATGCAGAACTGTGAGATTTATTTTTCCCTTGCGTGCTAGCAGACTGGGAAGGTGACACTGCGTGATCCCCTGCTTCAGCCGTTCGACCTCGGCGGCATCACTCTGCGCAACCGCATCGTCAGCACCTCCCACGAGCCGGCGTACACCGTCGACGGGATGCCACAAGACCGCTACCGCGCCTATCACGTGGAGAAGGCCCGCGGCGGCCTCGGATTGACCATGATCGGCGGCTCTGCCGTCGTGGCTCCGGACAGCCCGCCGGCGTTTGGCAACATCTTGCTGTACAAGGACGAGGTTGTGCCCTGGCTGCGCCGGCTCAGCGACGACGTGCACGAGGCGGGCGCGGCCGTGATGACACAAGTCACCCACCTGGGCCGCCGCAGCAGCAATTACACCGACGACTGGCTGCCGCTGGTCTACGCGTCGAATCAGCGCGAGCCCGCCCACCGAGCCTTCCCCAAACGGGCCGAGTCCTGGGACATCGACCGCATTGTTCGTCAGTATGCCGAGGCCGCGCAGCGTTGCCAGGCCGGTGGGTTGGACGGCATCGAGCTGCAGTCCTACGGCCACTTGTTCGACAGCTTCCTCTCTCCGGCCACGAACGACCGCGAGGATGATTTCGGCGGCGACCTGCAGGCCCGGATGACCTTTGGGTTGCGGGTGATCCAGGCCGTACGGGCCGCGGTCGGCGCCGACTTCATCGTCGGCATCCGAATGAGCATGAACGAGCAAACCCACCCCGGTCTGGCGCAGGACGAGGCGTTGCTGGCGCTGAAGAACTTCACCGAGGCGGGTGTCGACTTCTTGTCGGTGATCCGCGGCACGATCGACCGGGACGCGACATTGGCCGAGGTGATTCCCGGGATGGGTACGCCATCGGCTCCGCAACTGGGCTTCGCGGGAGAGATCAAACGGGCGATCGGGATCCCGGTGATGCACGGCGCCCGGATCTCCGATGTCGCCACCGCCCGGTATGCCGTCCGCGAAGGTCTGGTGGACCTGGTCGGTCTGACTCGAG
Organism: Ornithinimicrobium sp.; assembly: GCA_049649785.1. Classification (GTDB taxonomy): domain Bacteria; phylum Actinomycetota; class Actinomycetes; order Actinomycetales; family Dermatophilaceae; genus Ornithinicoccus. The sequence goes on from JBARZG010000073.1 coordinate 24,122, forward strand.
CTCAGATGGCCGACCCCTATCTGGTGGCGAAAGTCGCGCGCGGTGAGGAGGACCGGATTCGGCCCTGTGTGGGCGCCAATTACTGCCTGGATGCGATCTATGAGTCCGGCGACGCGAAGTGCATTCACAACCCGGCCACCGGGCGAGAGCAGTTCTTGCCGCAGATCGTGAAGCGCAGCGGACGCGCCATCCGGAACGTCGTGGTTATCGGGGCCGGTCCGGCGGGCTTGGAAGCCGGCCGGGTGCTCGGCGAGCGAGGCCATCAGGTCACCGTGCTGGAGGCCTCGGATTCCGCAGGTGGCCAGGTGTTGCTGGCTGCCGCAGCCCCTCGCCGCGCCGATTTGGTCGGGATTGTTGACTGGCGGGTGAGTGAACTTGCCGCCCTGGGGGTCGATCTGAGGTTCGGTGAGTACGCAGACTCCGAGTCGGTCACAGCGCAGAGCCCGGACGTCGTGATTGTGGCGACGGGCGGCATACCGAACACGTCGTTCTTGGACCACGGGGCCGACCTGGTGCGCGATGTCTGGGACGTCATGGACGGCAGCGTGCGCGCCCGCGGTGAGGTGTTGATTTACGACGACAACGGCACCGAGGCCGCGATGGGCGCCGCCGAGTTGCTGGCACCGAAAGCCGGCGCTGTGGAGTTCGTGACCCCGGAGCGCATGTTGGCGCCCGCGATCGGTGGCATGAACAGCCCCGCCTACCTGACTGCGTTTGCCGAACACGGCATCACCACGACGCTCGCCACCCGACTTGTCGGGGTCAGCAAAGGCGAGGGCAAACGGTTGATCGCCGAACTTGGTAGCGACTACACGCCGATGACCTGGCAACGCGAAGTCGACACCGTAGTCGTCGAGCACGGCACCCTGCCGAACGACGACCTGTACTTCAGCCTCGTTCCGGGCTCGAGCAACCTCGGTGAGGTTGACCAACAGGCGCTGCTGGCAGGGCACACCCAGAGCATTGTCACCAACCCGGACGGGAGCTACCAGCTGTTCCGGATCGGCGATGCCGTCAGCAGCCGGAACATCCACGCCGCCATCTACGACGCGCTGCGTCTGTGCATGGCGATCTAGGCCGATAGCCGATGACGGCCACATACCGACCGCGTCAGTGTTGAAGGAGGACCGATGAGCACACAGACTGATCCCACGGCTGCCGGCAGAGTCACCGGCAAGGCCGATATACCTGCTGACATCGCGCAGCAGATTGCCACCCGAGTGCCGGGGTACCCGCTGCCGAGCAGCTTCTACACCAGTGAGGAGATCTTTGCGATCGACACGTCGGTCATCTTTGGTCAGTACTGGTTCTTCGCGACGCTGGAAGCCCATATCCCCGAGGCGGGCGATTTCGTCACCGTCGAGGTCGGGCCCTCTTCGGTCATCGTGCTGCGCGACGATGACGAGGAGATCGCTGCCTTCCACAACGTCTGCCGCCACCGCGGCGCCAAGATCCTCAACGAGCCGCAGGGGTCGGTTGGCAACATCGTCTGCGGATATCACTACTGGACCTACGGCACCGACGGAGCGTTGCGGCACGCTCCGGGCGCAGCGGCGGACTTCAGTCCCACCTGCTTCGCCCTGAAGAAGGTGGCTGTGCGCAACGTCGCCGGGCTCATCTATCTCTGCCTGGCCGATGAGCCACCGGCCGACTTTGACGCATCGATGGCAGACGTGGCGGCATACCTGGAGCCACACAACCTGGCCGGGGCCAAGGTTGCCGCACAGGTCGACATCGTGGAGGACGCCAACTGGAAGTTGGTGATGGAGAACAACCGGGAGTGCTATCACTGCGAGGGCCACCCGGAGCTGTCCAGCACCTTCTTTTTGACGTACGGGCTGACCGAGGAGGAGGTCACCCCCAAACTGCGCCCGCACCACGACCGCTACCTGTTGGCGCAGAGCGAGTTGGAGATGATCTGCGACCAGGCAGGTCTACCGCACGCCCTGATCGAGGATCTGGAGGAGCCGGCCACGGGGCTGCGGATCATGCGCGAGGCCTTGGACCTTGCGGGTGAGTCGTTCAGTCTCACCGGCAAGGCGCTGTGTGCACGTCCGCTGGCCGACCTGCCGTCCAAGCGGTTGGGTCGGTGCACCCTGCACACCCAGCCGAATATGTGGGGCCACACCATGGCCGACCACGCGGTGCTGTTCGCGGCATTCCCGATCAGCGTCACGAAGACGCTCGTTCGCACCATGTGGCTGGTCCACGCCGAGGCCGAAGAGGGCGTCGACTACGACGTCGAGGAGTTGACCCACGTCTGGCGGGAGACCAACGCCCAAGACAGCGTCTTCACCGCGCGTGCGCAGATCGGGGTGGCCAGCCCCGCATACGAGCCTGGCCCGTACATGCCGAGTGAATGCCAAGTGGACAACTTCGTGGGCTGGTACATCCGCCGCGTCGCCGCCGAGATCGATCGTTGAGGAGTTCATCATGACTGCCATCACCCAGCTGGGAGCCAGCGCTCTGCACGCCTCGGACCTGTTCGCGCAGCCGATGCTGACAGTTCTGCCGAGCAGCGAGCATGACTTCGACCTGATCTTGCGCTGCAAAGCCGTCGTACCGCTCACCCATGACGTGTCGACGTTTGTGCTGGAACCGATGAGCGAACGCAGTTTCAGCTTCGCGCCGGGGCAGTACGTCGTGGTCACCATCAACGTCGAGGGGGAGCGGCACCAGCGCTGTTACACGATCTCCTCACCGCCCACCCGGCCGCACCTGCTGACGATCACGGTCAAGCGAACCCCGGGCGGTCTGGTGTCGAACTGGTTGCACGACCACCTGGAGCGGGGCGGCCGGTTGGAAGTTGCTGGCCCGTTCGGTGAGTTCACGCTGGCCCATCACCCGGCCCGCACCTACCTGTTCCTATCGGCGGGCAGCGGGGTCACACCGTTGATGTCGATGACCCGGACGCTGTCCGACTTGTGCGCGCCGGCGGATGTTGCGTTTATTCACAGCGCTCGCAGCCCGCAGGACATCGTGTTCCGGCACGAGTTGCAGGCGCTGCCCACCTCCGGTCTGAACCTGTCGGTCACTTCGATCTGTGAGGCCGACAGTCCGGGAGAGGTATGGACGGGTCCGCGGGGTCGGTTGAGCGCGGGATTGCTTGGGGCGCTGGTGCCTGATGTGGCCGAGCGTGAGGTGTTCATGTGCGGCCCGACGCCGTATATGGACGCGGCGATGGCGGTGTTGGCAGAGCTCGGCGTGCCGGTGGAGCAGATTCACCAGGAGAGCTTCGTGATCGAGCCGGTGGCGGTCCCGCTGTCGGTTGTGCCGGATATGCACGAGGCCCTGGCTGGGGACGCCGGCGCACTGATTTCACCTGCGACGGCGATCGCGACCGCCAGGGCGACCGGGACCGCGACCGCGACGGCCACGGCGACAGCGACAGTAACTTTTGCCCACAGTGGGCATGAAGTGCAGGTGGCTCCCGGCACGACCGTACTGGAAGCAGCAACGTCGGCAGGGATCTCCATCCGCTCGTCCTGCGGTCAAGGCTTGTGCGGGACCTGTAAGAGCGACCTTCTCGAAGGCTCGGTCGACATGCAGCACGCCGGTGGGATTCGGCCTCGTGAAATCGCCAGCGGCAAGTTCCTGCCATGCTGCTCCTACCCACAGGGCAACCTGGTCATCAACGCCTGACGCCACGTGGGGCGAACACCCAAGGGTTGCATTGGTTCTCACGTATCAGCGAGGGGCCGCAACGCTCTTCATTCAGACGCGGGCCAATCCGGGCCCGGAGGACTGAAGGATGACCATGAACTTAGAACCATGGATGGACCTGGGCGTCGGCGACGGCCCCCCGGCTGTCGTCACCGCTGCTCAGCACCTCCTCAACGGCACCGGCGCGAGCCTTACCCCCGACGGCGCATACGGCCCCCTGACTCAAGAGAGCGTGCGCATCTTTCAGCGCAGCCGATCCTACGAAGCCTCCGGCACGCTAGACGCCAACACCTGGGACATGTTGGTCCCGACGCTGCGACTGGGAGATCGGGGCGACGCTGTACGAGCCTTGCAGGTTCTCGATCCCGAGTACTTCCACGGTCCGCCGGTCGAGGTCGACGGTGTCCTGGGAGCAAACACTGAGTGGATGGTGCGCTTCTATCAAGATGCGTGGGGTCTGGGTGTCGACGGCGTCGTGGGTGACCTGACCTGGTCGCACTTGCTGACCAACCGTCCGGGCGTTCTGCAGTGGCCGCTGGTCGGCAGCCGTGGGGATCGCTACACCACCACTGTCCAACACTTGTTGAACCATCACGGATTCGCCACGACGGTTGACGGCGTCTTTGGACCGGCGACCGGTGAGGCGGTTCGGCAGTGGCAATCGGCCCAGCGAGCGCGTTACGTCAGCAACACGGTGGGATTCCTGGACTGGCCCGAACTCGTCGTCACACTGCGTCGGGGAGATCGCGGAGACGCTGTCCGCGGCCTGCAGGAAGTGATGTGGGGGGTCACCGTTGACGGGATCTTCGGCGAAGCCACCGAGAGAGCCCTGGACCCGTGGAATAGAAGCAGGGTGGCGACAGTGGAGGTCTGGAACCGTCACCTCTGGCCCACCCTCGAGTGAGCAACTGTAGACAACCCGGATGACGGCGCCGTTGCGCGGTGTCGGGTGGGCGGATTCGGCTGCGCGGTGTCGGGTGGGCGGACTCGGTTGCGCGGTGTCGTTCCCAAATCGTGGACGGACCGGGTATGAATGACGTCATGACTGAGATGACCCTGGTCCTGCTGCGACACGCCAAGACCGAGCAGGCTGGCCCGCCGACACAGGGGGACCACGGGCGGCGGCTGCTGGAGCGTGGCACCGCCGACGCCCGGGCTGCCGGTCGTGTGCTTATCGATTACGACCTCGTCCCCGATCTGGTGCTGTGCTCCACGTCGGTACGCACGGTCCAGACCTGGGAGGCCATGGTCGACGGTGCTGCGGAGGCTGCAAGTGACGATGGCGACCGCGGGCCCCTGGCCGACGTCGAGGTATGGCACGACCGGCGGATCTACAACGCTTCACCCGGGGAGTTGCTCGATGTGCTCGGCGGGGTGCCAGATGATGCCAGGGTGGTGGCGATGGTCGGCCATGCACCCGGCATACCCGCTCTGGCGGTGGGCCTGATCGATCCTGATGAGCCGGCATCAGCGGCGTCGCAGGAGTTGAGCGCGGGCTTCCCCACGATGGCCCTCGCGGTGCTGGATGGCGTGAGCGAGGACCCCGCGCCCTCGGCCGGCTCGATGTCGTTGCGGCTGGTCCACACCTGTCGCCGCTAGGCGGCTCAGGCCCTTTCCGTTGGGGCAACCGATAGCGTGGGTTGACAGTTATGGCGTTCGAGCAAAGGAGCCCACCCGTGACGCATACATCCCACTTCGCGATGGAGCCACGCTCTGACGCCGCGACTGCGGAGCAGATCTCCGATGTGCTCGCCAACCCCACGTTTGGCGCAGTATTCACCGACCACATGGCCCGGATCGACTGGGATGAGGAGTCGGGTTGGCACAACGGCACGGTGAGCGCCTACAGGCCGCTGCAGTTGGATCCTGCGACGTCGGTGCTTCACTACGGGCAGGAGATTTTCGAGGGCATGAAGGCCTATCGTCATGCCGACGACACCATCTGGACTTTCCGTCCTGATCGCAACGCGGCACGCTTCAGCGGCAGCGCCCGTAGGGTTGCGCTGCCCGAGGTGCCCGAAGAGATCTTCGTGGAAGCCCTCGCGGCGCTGGTCGGTCTGGATGCTGAATGGGTGGCCCCGTCGACTGGCGGGGAAGCCAGTTTGTACTTGCGCCCCTTCATGCTCGCGACCGAGGTTGGGCTCGGAGTCCGCCCGAGCAACAAGGCGGCTTTCATCGTGATTGCTTCACCGGCTGGCGCCTACTTTGCCAGCGGGGTGAAGCCGGTCAGGATCTGGTTGTCGCAGGACTACTCGCGGGCGGCCCCTGGCGGCACCGGTGCGGCAAAGTGCGGTGGCAACTATGCGGCGTCCCTGGCCCCGATGGCCGAAGGCCTGAGTCACGGATGTGATCAAGTCGCCTTCTTGGACGCGGTGGAGAACCACTGGGTCGAGGAACTCGGCGGGATGAACCTGTTCTTCGTCTACCGGGACGGGCACATCGTCACTCCGGAGTTGACCGGGACGATCTTGGAGGGCGTGACCCGCTCGTCGCTGATCGACCTGGCACGTGATCGGGGGCACGAGGTGGTCGAGCGCAAATACTCGATCGACGAGTGGCGCGACGACGCGGCCTCCGGGGACTTGGTGGAGGTGTTTGCCTGCGGCACCGCGGCAGTCATCACCCCGGTCGGCGCCTTGGTGTGGAAGGACGGCGAGATCACGATGGGCGATGGTGAGTCGGTCGGTGAGGTCGCTGCGGATCTTCGGGAGACTCTGATGGACATCCAATGCGGCCGCGCCGAAGACACTCGAGGGTGGATGCACCAACTGGTCTGACCCCTCTTTTCCGCCTGGGCAAGGTTATGCACGCGAGCCGGGGGACGTCGCAGGCTCGCATGGTGAATAACGTTGCCCAGGCGGTGCTAGCGGCCGCCTGCGGTGTCGAGCAGGGTCGCTAGGGCCTGCAGCATGGGCTCACCCGTCCCGTCGAGGTATGGCGCGTGGCCGTTGATCTCCAACATGGTGAAGCCGTGCATGAGCGCTCGCATTTCATAGATCTGCGCTTGCCGATCAACTGGAAGTGAGTCGATCGAGATGACATCTGGCTGGTCCGAGAATAACTCGACAAGAGCCTCGACAAAGGGGCGGGTGACGTCCATCGCTGCCCGCTGGGCCGGACCTTCGGCCGGCGCTACGTAGCCGGGGATCTGGTTGGTATAGATCAAGTTGAACTCGTGCGGATGCTCGACAGCCCATCGCCGGTATGCGCGGGCGCAGGTCAGTAGGCGCCCCCGCACATCATTGTCCGGACTCTGTCCTGCGGCCGTGCCCACGGCGTCGGCAAGGCTTCGGAAGCTTCGGCCCAAGATCTGGGTGTAGAGATCGTCGATGCTGTCGATGTACGTATACAGGGACGCGGGATTCATGCCGACTTCTTTCGCGATCCCACGCCAGTTGACGGCGGCCACGCCGCCCTCTTCCAACTGACGACGTCCGGTCTCCAGGATCTGCTCGGTCAGTTCCTGGCGTAAACGCTCACGGCGGGGGAGGGCATTGACCATGACTCGTAGTATACATCAAACACCGTTTGACATCTGAACGTCGTGGGGCGACTATGGGTAAACAGTGTTTACTCATCCAACGACGATTGGTTCTTGTGGAAACTCCAGTTTTTGCCCCCGTCATCATCGGCGCCGGCCCGGTCGGCAGGGCGCTCGTAGACCGGCTCTCGGCTCGTTCGCTCACTCCGCGACTCCTGACCCGCAGCGGTTCCCACGCCGCGGGAGCCACGGCGGTGAGAGTCGACGCGACCGATGCCACGCAGCTCCGCGAGGCAATCGAGGGTGCGGATGTTGTGTTTCAGTGCGCCCAACCCCCCTACCACCAGTGGGTCGATCACTTTCCGGCCCTGCAGCGCGCGATCCTCGAAGCCTGCGCTGACGCTGGCGCAGCCCTGATAGCCGTTGAGAACCTCTATGGCTACGGAACTCATGGCCGGGTCGTGACTGAGCAGATGCCGTTGAATCCCACGTCGAAGAAGGGCGAGGTCCGGGCAGCGATGAGCCGCGAACTCGCGGCGCACCATCAGGACGGACGGCTGCGGACGGCCGCTGTGCGAGCCAGCGACTTCATCGGGCCTGAGGTGACCGAGTCTGCCTTTGGCGAGCGATTCTTCGGCCGATTAGTCGCCGGGAAGAGCGCGGATGTCCTCGGCGAACCGCAGACTCGACACAGCGTCACCTACGTTCCCGATCTTGTCGAGGCCTTAATCCAGGTCGGTTCGGACCCCGACTCCTGGGGGAGAGCGTGGCATGCCCCGAGCGCCCCCGCCATGATGCAGGCGGAAATGGTGGAGATTGTTGCCGCCCACCTCGGCGTCGAGCCGACATACCGGCGCGTCTCCAGCATCATGCTGCGCCTCGTCGGCCTCACCTCCGCAACCGTCCGAGAAACCATCGAGATGCTTCCCGAATTCACCGACGACTTCCTCATGGACTCCTCGGATTTCGAGCAGAGGTTCGACACGGCGCCCATCCCGCTGCCTGAGTCCTTGTCCGCAACAGCCGACGCGTATACCCGCAGGAGCAAGGCATGAAGACCGAAACGCTCACCGCGCCGCCGCGCGCCCTCGCTTTGATGGTCATCATCTTTTCCCTGATGATCTTCGTTCCCCTCGTGGTGCTCGGCGGAGCGATCGACTGGCCTGCGTCCTTGGATAATTCTCCGGACGTTCTCTTGCCGTTACTCCTGGAGAACGAGGCTGCGGTGCGCTGGGGATACCTGTCCTACCTCGCATACAGCGTGCTCTTCTTGGCGGTAGCGGTGGTCGTCACCCGCTGGCTGCACCCCGGTGGCGCTGGCTCGCACATCCTGGTGCCCGTCGCTATTGGCCTGGCTACGGCCTCAGCGGCGTGCCGCGCAATTGGCATTGTTCGGTGGCCTTCGACGATGTTCCCGCTGGCCGAGCGCTGGGAGGAGGCGAACGAGGCGGAGCGCGTGGTCCTGGCGGCACAGTTCGAGTCCGTCAACGACTTCGGGGGAGCGATTGGGGAGCTGCTCGGCGTCAGCGTCTTTGCCGCCCTGTGGCTCGGCGTCGCACTGTGGGGTGCGCGGCCGCCCCGACTGCGATGGCTCGTCGGCGCCGGGTGGGTGGTGGCGTTGCTCCTGCTCGGCCCGGCCGTCGAACTCGTGGGGATCGACTCTGGTCCTCTGGGCATTGCGGCCACCACCGCGATCAATATCTGGCTGCTTGGTGTGGGCGTAGTCATGTGGCTAGACCCCAGGGGGCCAGGCACCGACCGACCTGCCTTGCCGTAAGCGTCACGTGTGGATCCGTCGGTGTCAGATTGCTTTTGTGCTGGGTGCTTGCAGCCCCGATATCGTGACGACCATGCGAATCTGTCGGTTCACCACGGGTGATGACCCCATGTTCGGCTTGGTCGACGGAGCGGGGGAGAAGATCGCCGAGATCTCCGGTGACCCGCTGTATACCAAGATCGAACTTACCGGCCAGACCCACCTGGTCGACGATGTGCGACTCCTCGCCCCGGTCATCCCACGCTCAAAGGTGATCGGCATCGGCAAGAACTACGCCGAGCACGCGGCGGAAATGGGTGGTGACACCTCACCGGTCCCGCTGATGTTTCTCATCCCAAACACGGCCGTGGTGGGTCCAGGCGACCCGGTGGTGATACCGGCCATGACCAGTGCCGTGTCGTATGAGGCGGAGCTCGCGGTCGTGATCGGCCGCGTGTGCAAAGACGTCGCGGCCGCTGACGCCGGCTCGACGATTTTCGGCTACACCGTGGCGAACGACGTCACCGCTCGTGATCTGCAGGGCACCGATGGCCAATGGGCACGCGCGAAGGGAATGGACACCTTCTGCCCGCTCGGGCCCTGGATCGAAACTGACCTTGACGTGTCCGACCTGCGCGTGACCTGCCGCCTTGACGGTGAGCTGGTGCAAGACGGGAGCACTGTCGAGATGGTGCATGGTGTCGGGTCGTTGATTGAGACACTATCGGCGGCATTCACGCTGTTGCCCGGTGATGTCATCCTGACCGGGACACCGGCCGGGGTGGGGGCGGTGACTGCGGGCCAGCGGGTTGAGGTGGCCGTCGAGGCTATCGGCTCGATGAGCAACCCCTTCGTGAACGCTTAGACCACGTCGAGGCACTGGCAGGTCATGTGGGGCTCGACGGCCGCTGCACAGAAAGTCGGTGAATACCCAGGCGGCGAGGAACGCGAAAATAGTCGAGGCACAAGAAAATAGCCGAGGCATACGCTATAACGTGTGCCTCGGCTATCTACCCGGCCTCCGGCTATTTTCTCGGCCTTCGGCTATCTACCCGGCCTTCGGCTATTTTCTCGGCCTTCGGCTATCTACCCGGCCTCCGGCTATCTACCCGGCTCTGGGTCGGGTGGTGGCGGGTGATCCACCACCTCGTCAATGGCGGCGGTTTCGGTTCCGTGAACTGCGACGGGCGAGGCGCGGTAGAAGTCGGCCCGTCGCTGACCATCGGTCGCCGTCAACTTGCCCTGGTCGGTCTCGGCGCGCACCCCATCGGCAGTGACGTGCCCCGTCCGCAGATCGAGTTGCTCACCGGCATACCGCCCGGTCGCAACGAGACAGGCCGTGAACGGGACGGCGAGGAAGACCCCCACCAGGCCGAACAGCGTGCCACCAATGGTCACCGCCACCAGTATCAGGCCCGCGTGGACGTTCATCGTCTTCCCCTGCAGCATGGGGGAGAGCACATTGCCCTCCAGTTGCTGAACGGCCAAGATGATCAGCAACACGATGAGCGCGGTCTGCCAACCGTTGGTCACCAACGCCACCAAGACCGCGAGGAAGCCTGCCGTAATTGCACCGATGATCGGGATGAAGCCGGCAAAGAACGTGATGACCGTCAAGGCCAGCGCCAGCGGCACCTGCAAGACCAATAGCCCGATGCCGATGAAGACTGCGTCGATGGCGCTCACCAACGCCTGGGTACGGATGAAGCCGCCGAGCACCTTCCAGTTGCGCGCCAATACCTCGGTTAGGTGTCGCCCTGCGCCCTCACCGACGACCGACTGTTGCCAGCCGAGGAACCGGTGCCCGTCTTTGAGGAAGAGGAAGGTCAACGCCAGGACAAGGATGATGTTGACCACGACGGACCCGACGGCTGAGACTCCGCCGATCGCTCCGGAGGCGATGTCCGCACTACGGTTCTGAACCCAGCCCACCGCCTGTGACACGGCGTCGTCAATCTGGTCGGTGCTGATGTCTAACGGGGGTCCGGCCAACCACTCCTGGACTTGCTGTGCACCGTCAAGAGCGGCTTGTCCCACGCTGCGGAATTGCTGAACGACGTCTGGAATGATGAAAATGAACGTTCCCAGGACAACGGCCAAGCTGATCAACACGGTCAACATGGCCGAGAGAGTGTCTCCGAGCCCGACGCGTCGCAGCGTGGTCTTCAACGGCGTCAGGAGCGCGGTGACAATCAGGGCGAGGATCACGGGGAGCAGACCGGCCCACAGGAAGGACAACCCCCAAAAGACCAACGCCACGCCGAGCACCGCAATGATCGTTCGCCCGGACCATCGGGACAGCAGGGTCAGCCACACCCCGACCACCTTGGCGCGATCCACGGACGGGTCTGCAGTCACCTCAGCCGATGCGACCCCGGCCGAAGTCGCCTCAGCCGAGATCCCAGCCGAGGTCGTCTTTGTTGCTCTTGACCCCTCGAGCATCGGTGATGCGCCGCTCCGGGGCTCTCCCGACGAGGGTGTGGTTGACGCGTCTTCCGACGTGCCTTCTGGCGTGTTCATGGGCGTACCTCCCTGGTGATCGCCTCAAGACTCTCACCCCACACGGCATACCTTCGTCAGCCCGGCGTCGTGTCCTCGACCGGATCGCGGCGCAAGGAAAGCGTCCGTGTCGGTCATCCGGCGTAATCTGCCGTGGTGACCGATTCGCCTATTGGCATTTTCGACTCGGGCTTCGGCGGACTGACCGTGGCCCGTGAGGTGTTAGATCAACTGCCGGACGAGTCGGTGCTCTATCTGGGCGACACCGCTCGGGCGCCGTATGGCCCTCAACCGATCGCCGCGGTGCGGGCCAACGCCTTGCAGTGCCTGGACCGGCTCGTGGATCACGGCGTCAAGGCCCTGGTCATCGCCTGCAATTCGGCGTCGGCCGCCGTGCTGGCCGACGCTCGAGAACGGTATGACGTGCCGGTCGTCGAAGTGATCCGGCCCGCGGTGAGACGGGCGATGTCCGTGACCCGAACTGGACGTGTCGGGGTGATCTCGACCCTGGCCACCCATCAGAGCCGGGCCTACATCGATGCCTTCGTCGCGGCTCCGGCTCACGTCCAGGTGATCTCCCAGCCCTGTCCGCGTTTCGTTGAGTTCGTGGAGGATGGCATCACCAGTGGCCCCGAGCTGATCCACACGGCACGGGACTACCTGGCGCCTTTGCAGGAGGCCGAGATCGATGCGCTGATCCTGGGGTGTACGCACTACCCGCTGTTGAGCAGTGCCCTGTCCTACGTGCTCGGCGACCAGGTCGCTTTGGTCTCGTCGGCTGCGGCCACGGCGGCTGACCTGTTTCGGGTGTTGACCGACACCGAGATGCTGCGTCCGGCCACGCAGGGACCACCGAGTCACCAGTTCCTCACCACGGGGGACCCCCACGGCTTTACCCCACTGGCGCGGCGTTTTCTTGGTCCCGAAGTCGAACATGTGAGCCGCGCCTACGTCGGCCGCACCGAGGAACGGCAGTCGGCGTGAGTGAGGGTGGCATGCACGTGACCATCGTTGGCTGTGCCGGGTCCTTCCCGGGCCCCGAGAGTCCGGCGAGCTGTTACCTGGTCAGCGCGCACGGTGGCGGGCGCGAGTGGCAGATCCTGCTCGACCTCGGCAACGGGGCATTGGGGGCGCTGCAACGGCATACCGATCCACTGGGCCTGGACGGGGTCTTGCTGTCGCACCTGCACCCGGATCACTGTCTGGATCTGACGAGTCTGCACGTCATGCGCACCCACCACCCCAGCGCGAAGCCGACTGGACGGTTGGACGTCTTTGGCCCGACCGGTGCCGCAGATCGGCTAGCCCGCGCCCATGGTGTCGCGGGCCCGAGCGACATGAGGGACACCTACGCCTTTCGGGAGTTGGTGAACGAGCAACCCTTCGCGATCGGGCCGTTCACCATCACCGCCTACCCAGTGGCCCATCCCGTGCCCGCCTTCGGCTTCCGAGTGCAGGCGGGCAGTGTCACTGTGGCCTACACCGGCGACACCGACGCCTGCGATGCGTTGACCCCGCTGATGGCTGGAGCCGATCTGGTGTTGGCCGATGCAGCCTTCGTCGAGGGTCGGGACAGCGCTCGAGGTGTGCACCTCAGCGGCAAACGCGCCGCGCAGGCGGCGGTGGCTGCCGGGGGAGTACGCCGCCTGATGTTGACTCACATTCCGGCCTGGAACGACCCGGCTGTATGCCGCGCACAGGCCGAACAGGTCTGGCCCGGCATCGTTGAACTGGCAGTGCCGGGGACCACCATTCACGTGGAGTAGGCAGACGTCGCTTGATGCCGTTGGTTACCCCTAAGCGATTCGAGACTCTGAGGCGATTCTGGGATGGCAAGCCCCGACCTGACATGTCTGAGGAACACGCCGTAGAGCGGGTTGCGCTCCACAGGTCGACGTGGGATATCGCTTCGTACAAGGCGTACAAGGCGTACAAGGCGTACA
>JBARZG010000074.1:0-13377 GCA_049649785.1 Ornithinimicrobium sp.
TTCGGTCACTGGAACCCCTCGCCCCGATCCTTGACGCGATCGGCATCCGACGTGCTCTTGCAATCGATCGATCTCGCCGTGGCTGCCGAAGAAATCGGCGCCGACGGGGCCTACTTCCGGGTGCACCACTTTGCGCAACAGTTGGCCTCTCCCTTCCCGTTGCTCGCGGCCGTCGGCGCCCGGACGAGCCGGATCGAGATCGGCACTGGCGTTATCGACATGCGTTATGAGAACCCGCTGTATATGGCTGAGAGCGCCGGCGCTGCCGACCTCATCTCCGGTGGCCGGCTCCAGCTCGGCATCTCGCGGGGATCGCCGGAGCAGGTAATCGCCGGGTATGAACACTTCGGCCACACCCCGCGCGAGGGCGAGAGCGACGCCGACCTGGCCAGAGCACACGCCGCCCGGTTCTTGGAGGTGCTCGGCGGCGAGGGATTTGCCGAGCCCAACCCGCGACCCATGTTCCCGAACCCACCCGGCTTGTTGCGCGTCGAACCCCATTCCGAAGGGCTGCGCGAACGGATCTGGTGGGGCGCCGGGACCCGCGCGACGGCGCAGTGGACGGCCGAGCAGGGCATGAACATGATGAGTTCGACACTGCTGACCGAAGACACCGGTGTGCCGTTTCACCAGCTGCAGGCCGAGCAGATCCAGATCTTCCGCGACACGTGGGCGGGCGCCGGCCACTTGCGGGCACCACGCGTGTCGGTGAGCCGCAGCATCTTCCCGATCGTGAGCGATCTGGATCGCCGGTTGTTCCGTGGGCAAGCAGGCAGCACCGACCAGGTCGGCTATATCGACGGCATGATCGCCCGGTTCGGCAAGACATATGCCGCCGAGCCCGACCGCCTCATCGCCGAACTCGCTGCCGACGAGGCTGTCGCAGCAGCCGACACGTTGCTGATCACCGTGCCCAACCAGTTGGGTGTCGACTACAACGCGCACCTGATGGAGTCCATGATCACTCACGTCGCCCCGGGCCTGGGCTGGCGCTGATTGATGCTGAGTGTCTGCACTCAGGACGCGGCCGTACCGTGCGCGGATGATGTCCCGATGGCGATGGGTGGTGACCGCCCTGGTCATCGCTGTCGTGGCGGCCATCCCCTACCTGAGCCATGCGCGCCCGGTGCCCGAGGCCGACCTGACGCCAGCCCAGATGGTCGCGGCGATCATGGCATCGCAGAGCACTCCGCATACCGGCGTGGTGAACTCCACCGGCACGATCTTGGTCCCTGAAGCCGACACCTTCACCAGCATCGCCACCCTCTTCGGGGAGCCCAACCGGATCCGGGTGTTCTGGCAGGACAGCGAGCATTGGCGGCTGGACCGGATCCGCTCCACCGGAGAGACCGACCTGTTCCGCACCCCGGTCGGGACCACCCGCTGGGTATATGAGTCGGGCCGAGTGCGGGTGGCCTTGGCTGCGCCGGTGCGGCTGCCCGACACCTCCGATGTCCTCCCGGACACCGTGGCCCGGCGCGCGCTGCAAGGTGCCCAACCCGAAGAACTGAGCTCACTGCCCGCCGCGCGGATCGCCGGCCGAGATGCCGTCGGTCTGCGATTGAGCCCTAGCACCCCGCAATCCAGCATTGACCGGGTCGACATCTGGGCCGACGCCGATACCGGGATCCCGCTGCGGGTACGGGTGTATGCCGGGGCTGCCGAACCGACGCTGAGCACCGCCTACCAGCGGCTCGACCTCGACGCACCCTCGGCGGGCGCCTTGGAGTTCGACTCGCCACCAAGCGCGCGGGTGACCTATGAAGAACTACCGGACCTGGCCAGTGAATCCAACGTCTTCGCCCCCTACCTCGCGCCCGACATGCTTGCCGGGCTGCCATTGCGCGAGGACCGGCCGGATCTCCCGGTGGGGGCGGTCGGGATCTACGGCCGCGGGCCGACGGTGATGCTGTTCCTGCCGCTGCGGGGACGGGCAGCCGAGCCGCTGCGCGAGGAGTTGGCCAAGACCCGCGGGTATGAACCTAATGCGACCGGTGCTGCGGTGGGCCTCGGTCCGATCTCGGTGCTGGTCACCCCCGAGCGATTCCGAGGCAGCGGCTTCCTCCTGGTCGGCACGGTCACCCCTGAGGCACTCGAGCAAGCGGGCAGCGAGCTCGCCGATCTGCAACCCGTCGAGCGAGACAACCCATGATCTGCACTCAGTCGCTGACCAAACGTTTCGGCGCCGTGACCGCCGTCGACGGCGTCGATCTCGACGTGCGCGAGGGCGATATCTACGGATTTCTGGGCGCCAACGGTTCGGGTAAGACCACCACCGTGCGGATGTTGCTCGGCTTGGTCCTCGCCACCCACGGCACGATGGAAGTGCTCGGCCAACACATGCCTCGTTGTTCGCGGACGGTCCTGCCGTCGGTGGGAGCACTAGTGGAGGGGCCGGCCGCCTACCCGCATCTGTCCGGTCGCGCCAACCTGGGCTTGCTCGACGCGGCTGGCGGCGGCACGGCGCGACGCGGGCGCAAGCAACGAGTCGCTGCGGTGTTGGAGCAGGTCGGCCTCGACCCCGGCGACCGCCGGGGCGTGCGGACCTATTCGCTCGGTATGCGCCAGCGGCTCGGCTTGGCCAATGCGCTGTTGCGCCGGCCTGCCTTGCTGGTGTTGGACGAGCCGACCAACGGCCTGGACCCCCGCGGCATCCACGAGATTCGCGACTTGTTGCTCGCCTTGAACGCGGCCGGCACCACCGTGTTCTTGTCGAGTCACCTGCTGGCCGAAGTGGAGCAGACCTGCACTCGCGTCGGCGTCCTTGACCGGGGACGCCTCGTGCTGCAGGACGACTTGGATGCCCTGCGCGGGCCCACCGGGCGCACGATTCTGCATACGCCTGACGTCGCCGAGGCAGCCCGGGAGTTAGCCGGGCAGGTCAGCGAGGTCGATGGCGAGCGCCTGGTGATCGACCAAGCCCTCGCCGCAGACGTGGTCGCCCGGCTGGTCGCGGCGGGGGTGCGGGTCAACGAGGTCGCACCGGAACGGCGGACGCTCGAACAGGTCGTCCTCGCGGCCAGCACATCCTCGTCAGACCGGCCGGCGGAAATCTCTCAGCGCAAGCGGGCAGCCAGGGTGGTCACTCGATGATCCGAGTCGAACTGATCAAACTTCTGCGCCGGCCGCGGACCTGGGTCGCCATCGCGATGCTCAACGCGCTGCCCACGTTGGTGGCCATCTTGGTCTCGGTAACCGATATCGGCCCGGCTCCCGGCACCGGCCCCCCGTTCCTTTCGGCAGTGCTGACCGATGCGACGCTCTTCCCGCTGGCGGCGCTCGGCATCGTGCTGCCGCTGTTCTTGCCGATTGCCGTTGCGGTGGTCGGCGGCGAGGCAATCGCCGGCGAGGCGCAGACCGGCACCCTGCGCTACCTATTGATCCGCCCGGTCGCACGAGCGCACCTGGTGCTGGCCAAGCTGGTCACCGTCGTGGTTTTCGTGCTGCTCACGGTCGTCATCGTCGCTGCGGTCGGGTATGTCGTGGGGCAGTTGTTCCTCGGCGATGGCACCGCCCCGACCGGGGTCGCCACCCTCTCCTCGACGACCCTGTCCGGGACGACACTGTCCGGTGTCGAGGTGGCGCAGCGGACGGCGCTGGCGCTGGCATACATCACGCTGTCGATGCTGAGCGTCGCGGCCCTGGCGCTGCTGTTGTCGACCATGACCGACTCCCCGGTTGGCGCGGCGCTCGGGGCGGTCGGGTTCCTGATCGCCTCGACCGTGCTGCTGGGATTGGATGCGGCCGAGGTGTTGCAGCCGTGGCTGCCGACCCGGTATTGGTTGGCCTTCGTAGACCTGTTCCGCGACCCGATCCTGTGGGACGACGTCACGCGCGGGGTGCTGCTCCAGTTCGCCTACTTCGCGGTTTTTACGGCGGCCGCGTGGGCCAACTTCGCCACCAAGGACATCACCAGCTGAGGCTCAGCCGCAGCCGATGCTGCCTTCGGCGGGTGCTGCCGGTGCGCCGGTGTCCAAGACCAGCGGGAGAGTCGTCAACACCACCGGCGACGACGGCAACTGCAGATGCCCGGTGGTGGCTTCCGGGCAGAACTGCTGCACGCCAATGTTCAAGGCACCCTCGAGGTCCGCGGAGGTCGACGGAGTCACCGTGCGATCGCTGTCGCTGCGAAAGGTGATCCACTCCGGGCCGGCCGGGGTTTCATCGCCCGCGTTGAGATCGCGCAGCACGTCGCTGTCGGGGCGCAGTTGCTCACACGCGTCCGGGCACATACCGATCTCACTGGCCAGGCTGGACAGAATCGTGCCGTGGTGCGGCGAGGCGATGGTGACCACCCGCCGCGTCAAGGCCTCGCCGCCCAACTCGGCGACCCAGAGCCTGGCCACTACGCCCCCGGCCGAGAACCCGATGAGATCCACCGACGTCGCAGAGGTGTCAGTGCGCACATCGTCGACGAAAGTGTCCAACTCCCGGGCTTGTTCGTTCAGATCGCCGGTGTTGTCGCCGACGCCGGGAAAGACTTCCACCACCCGACCCTCATCGCGCATTCGGGCGACGAGCGGCTCCAACGCCTCGCTGCCGCCGCCATATCCGGTGACCACGATGATCGGACCAAGCGTGTCCTGGGCGGCTGGGTCGGAGGAGGACAACGCCCGCAGCAGGCCCACCGCGCCCAGTGCCACGCCGACCGTCAGCACGGCCGCACACAGCACCAGCACGAGTCGGCGCCGTGCGGGCGCAAGGCCAGAGAGGACCATCACGTCTCCCAGAGATACGCACGCGATTCCGCAGCGGTGCCCGTGCCGCACCACGGATCGACACCGGCACCGGGCTCGGTCATCCCGATCCGCTCGGTCATCCCAATCGGCTCGCGCGCCGCTGCCGACACGGCGTTGCTGGCCCACATCAGCGGCCACACCTGCAGGTGCCCGGCGCTGCAGACATACCTCCACATGGCCCGTGCAGCCGCGCTCGCCCACCCCTGGCCCAGGTTGTCGGGGTGCAGCAGAAGCCCGGCGTCGCTGAACCGCCAGGGGCGGATCGCCGACCGCTTCGTCGTGAGCTGGAGTCCACCCGTGTGATCGACGGAGCAGGCGCTGTGCATGTGATCAGTATGAACAGGTGACCATCGTTCATCATCGACAGGGGCCTGCATATGTGGTGCCCTGACGCAAGAAGCACCGGCCGCCGTTGGCCACGGCATGGGCCATGCTGGAGGTATGCAGGTTGCGTCCGCTGATCGGTTCAGTGCCTTCGGGACCTCCCATGTGGTGATGCTGGCGGTGTTCATCCTCGGGATCGGCGTCGTGATCTGGTGGGGGCGACATCACCGGGGCGCCGAGGGCGAGCAGGACCGTCGGCGCGCCTTCGCCATAGCGATTGCCGTGCTGGCCGGGATCTTGCAGATCTACCAGTTCACCCCCGGCGACTACAGCCTGTACACCTCGTTGCCGCTGCAACTGTGCGACGTGGCTGTGGTGGCCGTGGTGATCGCGCTGTGGACCAAGAGCCCGGGGGCGACCGCCTTCACCTACTACGTGGGCCTCACGCTGACCATCCAGGCGATTGTGACCCCGGCGCTGGCCTCGGATTTCCCCGACCTTCGCTTCTTCGCGTTCTGGGGGATGCACCTAGGCATCGTCTGGGCGGCGTGCTACCTGACCTGGGGATTGGGATGGCGGCCGACGTGGCGGCTCTACGGCTTCGCCGTCGCGGCAACCGCCCTCTGGGCAGTGAGCGTGATTGCTTTTAACATCGTGGTCGGCACCAACTACGGCTACCTGATGGCCAAACCCTCCACGGCCTCGGTGCTTGACCTCCTCGGACCGTGGCCCTGGTATGTCCTGGCCGAAGTAGCCATCATCAGCATGTTCTGGCTCATCGTGATGACGGTGCCGTGGGAACTATCTGCCCGCCGCCGGCGCCGCCGTAACGTGGCTTGATCGTCCGACCTGACGGTCAATGATCGGCTTGCTCACCGAAAACTGCGCACGATTGGCCGGCCAACCCGCCTGACCGCAGCATCATCGTCGTCGCACAACTGCCGGGCGAGATCGACGACTTCGTCGCGCAGGGCCGGGCGTTTAGTGGCAATAGCGCGCATTGCCATCGTGATCGACTTCCCGACCAGTGGTCGAGGGTCGTGCGCATGCGCCCGGGCCAGGGGCAGTGCCCTGCGATACCTCTCGTCGGGAGCCTCCCGGTCGTGCAGCGCCAGCGCCCAGAGCAGCGCGAAGCCTGCTCGACGCACAAAGAGGCGTTCGTCCGCGACCCATGAATCGACCATGGACCAGGCATGCTCACAGCGGTCGAAAAGGCGAAAGCAGACTGTGTCGACGATCGCCCAGTTGTCGAAATCCTCACACCACTGATGCATCTGCTGGGCGCTCACGAACTCGGGCTGATCGACCATCGCGGCAATGGTCCGTGCTTCATACGACCCTTGTGCCCAGAGATCGATGGCCAAGTCGTGGTCGGCCCCGGCAGACTTCGCGAGCTGGAGCAGCCGGCGCATCGGCACCCCGTAGGACGCGTCCGCCTCGATGCCGTACTGCTCGCGCATCGCCGCGACTGCGTCGGGATCGGCCTCGTCTTGCAGCGCGGCGACGATGTGCGTGAAAGCCTCGGATTGTGTCATCGACAACTAAAGATAGTCGCGACCTCAGCAAACCGCGTGGTCTCAGCGAAACCGTGGCTTGTCGACGCCGTAACTGCGCAGCGCTCGCGTGACGAAGGCGCGGTTGATGGACCGGGTGACTCGCGCCATACCCAAGCCGCTGCGCTCCTCTTCGGCGACGCGACCTCGTCGGTGCATGATCCAGGGTTCGTGTGGGCCGCGCACGTGATGATCAGTCAGCTCGATAGCGCACACGTGCTTGATGTGCTTGTAGCCGTACAGGTGGGGCACGACCAGCCGGTATGGCGCTCCGTAAGCGCGGCCGAGCGGTGCACCCTCGCGTGAGTGGGCAAGCATCACGTCATCGCGCAACAGGTCACCCACCTCGATGCTGGCCACCGCGCCGTCAAGGCCGCTGAAGACGAGGTGCGTTGTGTCGTCGGCCGCATGGTCGCGGAGCCGGCGCTCCCAAAGGTCGGTGAATCGCCACCCCGTCCAGCCGGTGCCGACAGCACTCCACGTCATCACACAGTGCAAGTCTGAGTCCATGGACACCTCGGGCAAAACGTCCAAGGACGCCCGAGTCAGCGTGAATGCCTCGTCGACCTGGCCGGCTATTCGCACCTGCGCCGCCTCGGGGATATCAAACTCGGCCCGGACATACCGTGGCAGACCGAAGCGCGGCGCTGGACCCATCAGCACGCGCTGGCCTGGATGTAGCTGGCTGGTGGTCATGCGCGCCATCGTATCTCATACTAGAGGACGTGTTCTAGATCAGTTGTCCTAGTATCTCGATGTGCCCCGCCCCGCTCGCTTCACTGACGACGACATCCTCGACGCCGCTCTGACCTGCGTCGCGGAGGCCGGTCCCAGCATCACGATCGCCAGCATCGCCGCCCACTTGGACGGTCCCGTGGGATCGATCTATCACCGATTTCCTTCTCGTGACGTGTTGGTCATTCGACTGTGGATGCGCAGCGTCGAGAGGTTCCAGGCTGGATTGTTCGAACTGGCCGACATGCCCTCGGCGCACGATGCCCTGGTCGCCATGGCACTGCACATTCCACGCTACTGCCGGGCGCACCACGACGAAGCGGCCAGTCTCACGCTCTACCGTCAGGAACGACTCCTGGTCGATTGCCCGGACGAAGTCCGCGCCGAGGTCACCTCATTGAATGATGACCTTCTCGCCCTGATGAACACCATGACAACGCGACGCTACGGACAATCGGGGCCGCGCGTGCGCGAATTGATCGTGATGGCCACCCGCATCGCCCCCTACGGCCTGGTCCGGCCGTATCTCGGCGCGTCGATTCCGTGCTCGGTGGATGAGGCGGTCGCGACCAGCACCGACGCGATTCTCAGACTCGGCGACAGGGCGGCCGGACCGGGTGCGTAGTGTCTCGGGCATGCATACACGGACGATCGGCAATGCCATTACCGGCCGGCATGAGGTCGGCGCCATCGGGCTTGGTCTGATGACGATGAGCCAAACCGGGGAGCAGCCACGCGAGCAACTCCTCGACACGATGCGGACGGCACTGGATAACGGAGTCACCCTGTTCGACACCGCCGATGCGTATGGGTCCGGCGACGACGGCGGGGATGCGCAGGGTCAGAACGAGCGTCTCGTCGCCTCGTTGCTGGAGGAGTTGGGGGTGGCTGATCGCGTCCTGCTCGCCACCAAGGGCGGTCACGTCCGCACCGACGATGGCGGGTGGGCGACGGACAGCAGCGCCGAACACCTGTGGTCGGCGCTGCACGGAAGCCTGCAGCGGCTAGGGGTGGATCAGATCGCGTTGTGGCAGCATCATCGGCCCGACCCGCGGGTCGACTACAACGAGGTCATTGGCACCCTCAAGGAGATCGCCGACTCCGGCAAAGTCGCCATGATCGGCCTGTCCAACGCCGATCCGACCCAGATCCGGGCCGCGCACGCCGTGCTGGGTGACTCGCTGGTCAGTGTTCAGAACCAGTTCAACCCGAAGTTCCGGTCCAGCGCCGCCGAGATCGAGGTATGCGGCGAGCTCGGCCTGGCCTTCCTGGCCTGGTCCCCACTGGGTGGCCTGGCCGACGCCAAGGAGCTCGCGACGCACCACCCCGCATTCGCGCAGATCGCCGAGGAAAGGGGCATCAGCCCGCAACAGGTTGCGCTCGCGTGGGAACTGGCCCAGGCACCTTGCGTCATACCGATCCCTGGCGCGAAGCGACCTCAGTCCATCAGCGATTCAGCGGCCGCCGCCGATCTGCATCTCAGCGACGATGAGTTGGCGGCGCTTAACGCCTCGTGAAGCATTCGCCGTCGAGAGGCCACTTCGTCGGCTGACATCGTTTTCCGCTAGCACCCGCCTGATGTCTCGTTACTGTTGACAGCCACTTCCAGGTGCGCGAGTGTAGTGGTGACATCGTTGTCTTGCCGATGCGGTTGCCCACTCCGACCAAGGACTCGCCCCATGGCTCTTTCCGCGCAGCGCCTCATGTCAGGAGTGCGCTCGTGGCACAGGTAACGATCGGTCTGGACCTGGGCACGAGCGGACTCAAGGCCCTGGCGCTGGGCGCCGATGGAAAAATCCTTGCGCAAGCCGAGGCCGATTGCGGCATGAACAGCCCCCACCCCGGCTGGGCCGAGACCGACCCCAGCGACTGGACGTCGGCTGTCGAGTCGGTGCTAACGGACCTCAGACCACACCTAAAGGACCACGATGTTGCTGCAGTGGGCATCGACGCACAGATGCACGGGGTAGTCCTGGTCGACGCCGATGGCAGGCCTACCCGACCGGCTGTGCTGTGGCCAGATCGGCGCGCCGAAGAACAGACCGCCTTGTGGCGGGACCTGACCGACGAAGACCGAGCCCGGTTGGCCAATCCGATATCGGCAGGGATGGCCGGCCCCATCCTCGCCTGGCTCGGAGACCACGAGTCGGACGAGTTGGACGCATCGGCGCTCGCCTTGCAGCCCAAGGACTTCGTCCGCAGTAGCCTCGGCGGGCCACCGGTGACCGAGCGCAGTGATGCCTCCGCGACCCTTTTGTGGGATGTCGTTGCCGACGATTGGGCCCGCGACATCGTGCAGCACGTGGGCATCCCCACCACGTTGCTACCCCAGGTGCGGCCCAGCGATGAGGTCGTTGCCGAGGGGGTGGACCTGCCTGACCTAGGCCAGCACGATGTCGCTCTCGTCAGCGGCGCTGCGGACACAGCGGCCGCACTCTTCGCCTGCGGGGGCGTTCGGCCCGGTCAGGTACACATCAATCTCGGCACCGGCGCGCAGGTGACCATCGGGGTCTCCGAGCCGCAAGCCAACGCAGATGCGCAGGCAAACCTCTTCGCAGATGCGGACGGCGGCTGGTATGCGATGGCAGCCGTGCAGAATGCTGGCCTGGCACTGTCGAGGGTCCGCAATTGGCTGGCGATGGACTGGGAAGACTTCTTCGAGGCCGCAACCGATTGCGACGCCGGTGCTGGCGGGGTCAGTATGTTGCCGTTCCTGAGCGGCGAGCGGTCGGCCATCGCATCGACCTCAGCCAAAGGCGCCTGGATCGGGCTCACCACACGGACCACCCGGGAGCAACTAGCCCGTGCCGCCGTCGAAGGTGTGGCCTTCACGCTGGCCCGGGCTGTCTCCCAACTCGATGACAGCAGCGATGCCATCCGGCTCACCGGCGGCGGGGCGCGCCAACCTCTGCTCCCACAACTCTTGGCCGACATCACCCAGCGTCCGGTCGAGGTCATCCGATTACGCAGTCCCTCGGCCCTCGGGGCGGCACTCCTGGCCGCCCGCGGGGTGGGCCTGTCGATCCCCACCGACCCCCATGCGGGGTCAACCACGCTGGACCCTCACGAGCAAGGTCATCTAGCCCCAGCCTTCGAGCTTTGGGACGAACGACGACCACTGGCTGATTACTAAGGAATCTCCATTGAACCGGTCAGGAGGGCTGGCCGGCACCGAGCAAAGGAGCTCATCGTGCAACCTCTCGTCTTACGCAGCGCCATCGTTGCCGCTCTCGGCGGTCTACTATTCGGCTTCGATACGGCCGTTATCTCCGGAACCACGAAAGATTTGGCCCGGGTCTTCGATCTCTCCGATTTCTGGCTCGGGTTCACCGTGGCCACGGCGCTGATCGGGACGGTGATCGGTGCCGCATACGCCGGCTTGGGCAAACCAGCGGATAAATACGGCCGCAAGCCAGTCCTTTTCGCTATCGGGATCCTCTACATCGTCTCAGCTTTAGGTAGCGCCCTGGCCACCGACTGGATCATCTTCATGATCTTCCGGTTCATCGGCGGCGTCGGTGTCGGCGCAGCCACCGCGGTCGCACCGATCTACAACGCTGAAATTGCCCCACCGAAAGATCGCGGACGATTGGTCGGGCTCTTCCAGTTCAACATCACCGTCGGCATCTTGGTCGCCTACCTGTCGAACTTCGCCATCTTGGGCATCTTCCCCGACGAGACCGCGTGGCGGTGGATGTTTGGGGTCGAGGCTGTTCCGGCACTGGCATTCTTCTTGTTGCTCTTTCTGGTGCCAGAGAGCCCGCGCTGGTTGATGGCGGTCGGTCGCAAGGAGGAGGCTCGCGCGACGATCAGCCGGTTGTCTGCGGACGAGGCAGAGGCAAAGTTCCAGCGAGACGAAATCGAAGAGGCGCTAGAGCGCGACGAGGCCACCCCCAACGTCAAGTTCTTCACCATGGCGCACCGCAAGGTCATCCTGCTGGCCTTCGCGATCGCAGCCTTCAACCAACTCGGCGGTATCAACGCGATTCTCTACTACGCCCCGACCATCATCGAGGACGCCGGAGTGGGTGAGAGTGCTGCCTTCCTGAGCAGCGCCGGTGTCGGGTTGGCTAACCTCTTGTGCACCATCGCGGCCCTTTACCTCATTGACCGGGTCGGTCGCCGTTGGCTGATGAAAGTCTGTTCGTTCGGCTACGTCATCACCTTGGGCACGTTGACTGTGATGTTCCTCGTCTACGACGGCAACTTCTCGGGGTTCGCCAGCGTTATCGTGGTGCTCAGCCTCGCGCTCTTTGTCGGCGTCCACGCCTTTGGTCAGGGGGCGGTGATCTGGGTCTTTATCTCCGAGATCTTCCCGACCGCGATCCGTGCTCGCGGGCAGTCCTTCGGTGCCCTCACGCACTGGGCCTTCGCGGCCGTGATCTCGTGGTCATTCCCGGCAATCGCAGGAGGCCTCGGAGGCGGCGTGGCGTTTGGCTTCTTCCTCATCTTCGGGATCGCCATGACGTTCTGGACGCTCAAGGTGATGCCCGAGACCAAGGGCATTCCGCTGGAGGAGATGGAAGCAAAGCTGGGGCTCGAGCACAGTGACGCTATGGATGCAGAGAAAGAAGACGTCTGAAGTGCTTGTGCCAGTGAGGCCACTGCAGAGACGGCCTCGGAGGGAGACACCGGCAGCGGTGAACCGGCCGCTGCCGACTCGGACTACCTCGGTTTGGGCATATACGACCACGCCTGAGTATGTCGGCGACGCGAGTTCCGCGCGGGCACTGACTGCGTGGGCTCCAGGCCCTTGGGCGATGCGACTATCGAGATCGACGGCACGACACCGGACGGCACGTACACTTCGGACTACGTTTTCGAGGAGACCGCCGGGGATCTGGATGAGTGCAACGGCATCGAGATCAACGGTGAGTATGCCTATCTGATCACCGACGAATACCCGTATGTGAGTCGTTGCCTCAATGGCGAAGTCACCAGTGAGGGTGGCCCAGGGCCGGGCGGTGGCGAGGGTCAGATGGGTCCCCGTCAGCGAGGTGGCCCCGGTCAAGGTGAGGGCGCGGGATCGATGATCGTGCCCGGGGGCGGCCCGGCGGCGACCGAGGATTCAATGCAGGGGTAGTGCTGACCGCAGTGACCAGAGCGATGACTCGCACCAGGTCTACGTGACTGCCACCGACGCGACTGGCGTCGACCTGGTCGGGGTCATCGACTCCTCGACGCCGGAGCTCGACGTCATTGACGCTGGCGGGGGCGGAACGGGCGTGGACGAGACGGGCGCAATAGACGCGAGCCGCTCGACTTTCACCTCGATGGTGAGTCAGCGTTCTGAGCACGTCCTGGACGGGGCCGACCACCTGCTCTTCCTCCTGGTGCTGTTGCTGCCCGCTCCGATTGCCGCCGCTGGGGCCAGATGACGCTCGCAAGCCGGTGGAGGCTGGGGCGCTCTTCGCCCTGGCGTTGTCGGCCGCCTGAATCATCGAGCGAATGGGGCTGCTCGCCAACCCTCGCCGGTCTCGGAGTCCATGGCTATGGACACTTAGGGACTGTGGCCTTAGCGCCGCCTTTTTGGCGTCATCAGCGTGTGGGTTACTGATCACCGCAAGTTGTCACCAAGCCCTCACCGCGCCGACGCATCTGGTCCGGTGAGGTCCCGGGCGGGACCTCACTGAGCTTTTCGGGACTCGTCTCGCTGCACGAAGTCGGTGACCGCTGCGACCACCGGTGTCGGATTGCCGAGCCATGGCACATGGCCGCCGGGCACCTCCCGCGCGCCAGCTGCTGGCATCATCGCGGCGATCTGTGCAGCCACAGCGGGGGGTCCAACCGGATCCTGTCGCCCCCAGATGATCAGCGTGGGCACCGAGCACCGGCGTAACTCCGCGGGGCTGATCATTGCCCCCTCTCGGAAGCCGGACCGGCTCAGCAGGGCTGCGGGCGAGACGATGCCGCGTACTTCTGCTCGCGCGACGGTGTGGGCGAGCCGGTCCTGCCCGGTCGCCACCATCAGGTCGATCAGCTCAGGGTGCTTGAGGATGGTGGAGCCCTCCCCCACCGAACGGGCA
>JBARZG010000075.1:0-2239 GCA_049649785.1 Ornithinimicrobium sp.
TACGGCAGGACAACATCATTCAAGCCCAACCACGTCGCCATCCTATGCAGTTCCTCCAGAAGGTGCGTCAGGGAGTCGGTCGGTGCGTCGGGTTCAAATCCGAAGCGTTGCACCCGCAATACTCCTGCAGCGCGGTCGGCTTTCAGGTCCACGCGTCCGACCAGAGCACCATCTCGCAGAAAGGGCAGCACGTAGTAGCCGTGTACTCGCTTGTGCTGGGGCACGTAGATCTCAATTCGGTAGGTGAACCCGAAAAGGCGCTCGGCCCGAACACGTCGCCAAATCAATGAATCGAACGGGCTGAGCAACGCAGAGCCTGCGATCCCGCGTGGTGACCTCGCAGCACAGTGGAGGTAAGCCGGCGCGTTCCAACCCTCGATCGTGACCGGCTCGACCTCGCCGGCGTCCAGCAGATCGTCCAGCCCCCGGCGAGCCATCGCCGCCGGGAGACGGAAGTAGTCACGCAGGCAGGCCTCGGTGCCGACCCCATGGGCACGCGCAGCCAATCGCATGAGTTCATACCCGCACTCGGCGTCGCTGAGCTCGGCGCCACCACCCGGCCGGTGCGCAGCGACCTCCGGCGGCAGCACGACATCGAGGGCGGCATATCGTCGCTCGAATTGCGCGGTGCGCCCAGCGCTGGTCAGTTCCCCAATGGCGAACAGATGCTCCAGGGCAGTCTTGGTGGCGCTCCAGTTCCAGCCCCAGTGCTCTCGGCGCACCGCTGCCAAGGTCGGCAACTCCGCTTCCACCTGCCGACTGGTCAAGGGCCCCGCGGCGGTCACCACCTCGGTCACCGCCCGCAACAAGCCGGGGTGCTTACTGTCCAAGGCGGCTCGATCGTCTTGCCACGGTTGCCGTCGCATGCGAAAGGCCAGATAGGGCCACGTGTGAACCGAGATCAGGCTGGCTTCATGGGCCCAGTACTCAACAAGGGCACCAGGTCGCGTGGGACGTCCGGCAACTCCCGGCCTTCGATCACGGAGAGCATCGACCAGGCCCTGATCGTAACTGCCCAGCCGCGCGAAGAAGGGCAGGTACTGACTGCGCGCCAGGACGTTGACGCTATCGATCTGGATTACGTGGACCCGATCGACAACGCGACGGACATGGCGACTGGTGGCCGATGAACGTGGCACCTTATCGGCGAAGCCCTGGGCAGCGAGCGCCGTGTGTCGTGCCTGCGTCAGGGTCAGCCGTCGCCCGACACCCCTCATCGCAGTCCTAGCCGGCTGCGACAGCGGTATCCGCGTTCTGCTGGCCTTCTGCGGTCAGGTGCAACACGCCGTAGGACCAACCGTGCCGCCGGTAGACCACCGAGGCGAGCTTAGTTTCTGTGTCGTGGAACAAGAAGAAGTCGTGGCCGAGCAATTCCATCTGATTCAAGGCCTGGCCCACGCTCATCGGCGTCGAGACGTGGATTTTCTGGCGCAACTCGATCGGGCTATTGCCCTGAGTGCCCAGGTCAGCGTCAACGGCTTCGGCTGGGTCTCGCTCTTCGGCCTTCTCGCCCTGAGCCACCAAAGGCTCGGTGGGCAGGCCGAAGGTCGCTTCGGACACCGACGGAAGCCGGTGCTTGCCGGTGTGACTGATGCGGCGCTTGTCGTTCGTGCGGCGCAATCGCTCCACGAGTTTGTTCATGGCCAAATCGAGGGCTGCGTACTCCTCGTCTGCGGCCGCTTCAGCGCGCACCACATTCCGCTTCACGTAGCAGGTGATTTCCACCCGCTCGCTTTCCTTTGCCTGCCGTGGATTGCTTTCACTGGTAAGGACCACATCGATCCGTGAGACCCGGGGGGCAAACTGCGGGATCTTCTCGAGCTTGTCATCGAGGTGGCGACGAAAGCGCTCAGAGACTGATTTCTTGCGGCCAGTCACGGTGATGTCCATGAATGCTCCTTGCAGAAGACGAGTAGTGCGTGCGGATACGGCAACGCGTTTCAGCGGTGTTCTATCACCCCGGAGGCCCAACGACGAGCACCGTGCAGCATGCGACGGCGATCACACTGGCACCGCCTCGGGTTTGCATACGATCACCCTAGCCCGGCGATGACACTGGCGATACCGGACGACGAGCATCAGGAGAACTGCCCGCGAAACACCTTCGGTGCACAGCAAGGAATGCCCGCGAAACGGTGGAACGTGTGGGGGTATGGAAGGTGAGTTGTCGATGACGTCTCGGGCCGAGGTCACCACCAAGTACGCCAAGGCGTATGTGAGGGCTTCGAAGAAGGACAAG
>JBARZG010000076.1:0-4062 GCA_049649785.1 Ornithinimicrobium sp.
ACTGCGCCGCTCACGTGCACGCCGTGTGAGCAAAATGCACCATCCCGTATCCAGGCATCCTTGTGGGAAGCCGCCCGACTTTCCCCACCGACGGTTGCTGTGACCTAGAAAACCGCAAGCGGATCCCTGACCGGACATCGAGAGGGTCATGAGCGCTATCGGTCGTAGATGTCGCGCCGATGCCCGAGCCGCACCACGACTACCAGAAGCACGTCGTTCTCCACGGTGTAAATGATGCGGTAGTCGCCGACCCGGACACGCAGCCCGGCTCGGCCCTGAAGAGCACGTGCACCCGGCGGTCGCGGATCGTGAGCGAGCAGGGCAATAGCTCCCTGGATGCGATGACGAGCCTGAGGATCGAGCTTGCGCAGGGAGCGTGCCGCCGCAGGCCGCAGCTCGATGCGGTACTTGCTCACTCCCAGCCGAGGTCGGCCTTGACCTGCTCCCACGGGATGTTCGGGCCTTCCTCATCCATCGCCGCGTCGAAGGCTGCGACATCTTCGGCATCTTCCAGCGCCGTCATCAACTGCTCATAGCGATCGGGGCTCACCAGAACTCCAGCCAGGCGACCATGACGCTGCACGAACACCGCTTCTGTGCGCGCGGTCTCCATCGCGTCGGGAAGGTGGTCTCGAGCGTCGCTGATACTCATGGTGGCCATCTCTAGAGTGTACAACTCGTCGCTTGTTTCGTACAAATAGTCACCGTATGCCGATCGCTGATTGGTGATGGTTCCCTTCTGGGCAACGCGGTGGGGGCGGACTGGCAGGGCTTGATCGAGCCGCGCAACTCACGGGCTGTGTCTGATCTTAAGGTCTGCCATGTCGGTCACGGGTTTGTATCCGAGAGCTTGGTATATCCGGTTCGACGTCGGATTTGCCTGGTCAGTGAACAGACAGGGCCGCACCCCCTGGTCCAGGATGCGCTGCGAGACTTCGGCGACCGCAGCGCTCGCATAGCCGCAACCACGATGCTCTGAAGGCGTATACACGGGAGAGAGACGGCTCACGCCATAGCTCACCTCGTTCACTGCCGTCAGGTGCACTGGGTGGTCGGTCTCATCCACCCACAACCACAGACATTCACTCTCGATCCGCCTCATCATCCCGTCCCGGGACGGCGATTCGTGAGGACTCGACCCGGGAGTGCGACCTGCCTGCTCGTCCGCGTCAGCCATGAATGCTGCAAACCACGCCATCGCCAGCTCGCAGTCCCCGGGCACGGCAAGCCGCAAACGCCCTTTGGGCGGGGTAGGTGAAACGACTTGGTGGATTTTGAAGAGCCGGGTGTGCAACACCACCTCGGTGGCCCCACCGGTGAGGCGGGCCATCTCTTCGGCACACACGCGCACCGCCGGTAGCGCGCCGTTCATTCCCAACACGACCTCCTCACGGTCGTACAAGGTTCGCGCCAGTAGCTCGGCAGCCTCCTCTGGCATCGGGAGCAGGAAGGCCGGTCGAGGAGGGAAAGGTGCAGTCCGCATGGCGGCGCCAACGAGTTCACCATCATCGTGAACAACGAGCCACCAGTGATCCGCAGCACCCACCTCGCCAGCGGCGAGGCGCTGGGCCATCGTTGCGACGACAGTGTTCTGCACTGGATCCTGCGACAGGTGCTCACCGGCAATGGTTAAAAACTCTTGGGCATCGTCGAGGAACTGCAGACACAGGCTCACGCCTCGAGGCTAGGGATATTCCTAGCCGTCGGCTACCGGGTTTGGAGCGACACAACCGAAAAGTGGTCTTATCACTGACGGGAACGACCATTGAGAGCCAGGTCGGCGGCTCTAGGAACGCCGCGTCCAGATGACCTTCGCTGACCGGTGAAGGGTCTCTGGGTGTTCGGCACTTGCGTTCGTTCGGGTGTCAGACTGTGGCGATGGCTGTAGCTGTAGTTCCGTATCAGTCTGCTTGGCCGGTACAGGCGTCCCAGGTGATAGTTGAATTGGAGGCGGCGCTGGTGGGGGTGGGAGTCGAGTCGATCGAGCATGTTGGCTCTACCTCGGTACCGGGACTAGCAGCCAAGCCAGTGCTCGACATTGACGTCATCGTGACACGCGAGCACATCGGCGCGGCCATCGATGCACTCACCGAGATTGGATATCGACATGTAGGCGACCGGGGCATCCCGGGTCGCGAAGCTCTTGAGGCTCCCGATGAAGATCCACGGCGCCACATATACGTGTGTGAGTCCGGGACACTTCATGTGCGAAATCACCTGGCCGCCCGAGATATCTTGCGCGATCGTTCCGATCTGCGTGAAGAGTATGCAGCGGTCAAACTGGCGTTGGCGGCCGATCCGGTCATGGATATCGACACCTACATCGCACGTAAGTCAGCGGTGCTTCAGAGAGTGCTTGTTGAGTCCGGGCTCAGCCAGAATGAGCGGTTGCAGATCCTCAGGGCCAACGATCCCGATGCATAGCATCCGCCCCCACTCATCGGTCAGCGATCGTGGAACGGGCAATGCTCGGTTGCTACCGCACGCGGTAGTGATAGTTGGCGAGTTGCTTGGAACCGGTCGCCGTGTAGAGACGGCTCGCAGTGCTATTAGAGCGTTCGACCTGCAGGTACAAATTCGGCGCATCAGATAATAGGGACCACTGCGAGATGGAGTGAAGCACGAGTCGGGCAATGCCCCGATTTCGGGAATGGGGAGCAGTGACCATGTGGAACACGCCCGTCCAGCTTTGCTCGGTGACTGCACGGCCAATCCCCACAGGCTCGCCGTCAACGTAAGCGGTCACGAAGACCGAGGGCTGCTCGACTCGGGAAATCATGCTCAGTTCAGCCTTGGCCCCATCTGTGCTGACTGTCGTTCAAGACGCTTACCCAACCTTGATCGGGTGAGTCCTCGACGCGCATGGTCATTCTTTTTGCTGAAGAGCCGAGAGCGTTGGTACCCCCGTAGGCCACCAGTAGTGCGATCGGTGCCTCGAGACGGTAGCCGCGCTCGGCCAGAACCGTGTCGAGATCCTGTGGTCAGGCCGGACACACTTGGAACCGTGTCACTGCACCCTGGTCGGCGTAGAACCGCTCAGCCAAGGCCACGTGATCTTCGGTTCGTTGGCTCACGCCGTGAGCCAACACGGCGCCAGCCCACCAGGTCTCGCTATCGGTGTGCCTGAACCACCAGCCGGTGCGGTTGTCATCCACCGCAGCCGGTGTCGAACGGGCCGCCATCTCCATCAAGTCCCTGACGAGTTCCACTGCTCCAGCGTGCCATCAGCGCCATTCCACTCGCGCGTCCCGATACCCGAACCCTGACCGAAGCCGATCGGCGTCCCGTCGTGACAGCGACGGTGCTGGCCATCACGTTCGTCCCGCAGGGGATCCACTTGCGGGCCGATACGGCCGCGTGTGTTCAACATTTGTCGAACGCGCGGTAGGATAGGTGCCATGCCTACCTCGATCGGTTTCCGTCCGACGCCGGACGACGAGCGCATCCTGCGCGAAGCTGGCCAGCCCGGCGAGAGCACCTCGGAGACGCTGCGCCGCGCGCTCCGTCTGCTGGATCACGAACGCTGGTTAGCCCAGTTCCGCACAGATGCTGAGGCGTTACAGGGCGAGGACGTCAACACTGAGCCTGAGGCCTGGTGATCCGCGGGGCTGTCTATCGGGTCGACCTGGGCCGCCCGCGCAGCCACGAGCAAGGTGGTAAGCGGCTGGGCCTGGTCCTGTCCCCGTCGGACTCACCGTTGGCCGTCGTCACCGTGGTTCCCACGTCCACCTCGGCCGGCCCCTCCATCCATCGTCCCGAGCTTGAAGTCGCTGGTCGATGGACGCGAATGCTGGTCGACCAAATCCGCTCGATTGACGTGGACTACGTTGTCGGTGACCCCATCGACTACCTCACCCGAGACCACCTTGCTGAGGTGGAACTCGCGCTGGCTCACTACCTGGGAGTGCAGGGCGTGAGCCCACCCCGGTCCTCACAGACTCTGCCCGTTAAGAGATGCCTCTCGAAGCAGTTGCCAAGCGTTGACGCGGTCGATGGTGCGCGGCTTGATGTTGGGGTCGGGTGTTGCCCGATGCTCGTGTCAGCTCCGGCTCGTGGGCCGAC
>JBARZG010000077.1:0-2814 GCA_049649785.1 Ornithinimicrobium sp.
GTGAAGTCGCACTACCACGCGGCGTGGGCAGCCCAACATGCCAGCGCCCAACCCCTCGGGTGGCACCGCACCGGCGATGTCGGCGCTCTGGACGAAGCAGGCCGGCTGTGGGTGCAGGGCCGGCTCGTGCACGTGCTGCACACGGCGACCGGACCGCTGCCTCCCTACCCGTTGGAACGCGCGCTGAGCACCCTTCCCCACTTCGCCGACGTGGCCGTGGTCGGAGTAGGGCCAGCGGGTAGCCAACAATGCGTGGTGATCGTGGTGCCAACAGCCCGTCTGCGCAGACGGCACAGCCGGATAGCCGAGCCAGCCGCTAGCAGCGCGGTGCGCGACCTCGCCGCACGGCAGCCCACCCGGGTACGCGTCGCCGCCGTGTTGCAGCGCGATTGGCTCCCGGTCGATATTCGGCATGCCTCCAAGGTCGATCGCACCGCCTTGGCCCGGTGGGCTGACGAGGTGCTGCATGGGGCTGCCCCAGGTTCGTCGCGGGGGCTGGCCAAGGTCAGAGCGCGCCAGCAGCGCCAACCTCACACCCGGAGTCGCTGATGCGCGTCTTGGTGACCGGTGCCAGCGGGATGCTCGGCGGAGCGGTCGCCGATCTGCTGGCCGACCGCGGCGACGACGTGGTCGTGATGCAACGCCGCAGCGCCGGAACGCGCCATACCGAATTCCTCGGCGACATCACGGACCCCAAAGCGGTCAACGCCGCTGCGGCCGGCACCGACGCGATCATCCACCTTGCGGCGAAGGTCGACATCGTCGGCCGGTGGCCGGAGTTTCTCGCGGTCAACGTCGAGGGAACGCGCAATGTCATCTCGGCGGCGCGAGCACACGGCACCTCCCGGTTGGTCTACATCTCCTCTCCCTCGGTCGCCCATTCGGGTCGCTCAATCGTAGGAGCAGGCGCTGCGGTAGCTGACCCTCGGGTGCGCGGGCACTACGCGCGCAGCAAGGCGATGGCCGAGCGGTTGGCCCTGTCTGCCCACGGCAGCGATCTGGCCGTGACCGCCATCCGCCCGCACTTGGTATGGGGCCCCGGTGACACCCAGTTGGTCGGTCGGATCGTGGCGCGGGCACAGGCCGGAAAGTTGGCCCTGGTCGGTTCGGGCACGGCTCTGGTGGACACGACATACGTGAGCAACGCGGCGACAGCCATCGTTGCCGCACTGTCCCGGATCGAGGTTGCAGGCGGTCAGGCCCTCGTCGTCACCAACGGCGAACCGCGCCCCATCGGGGAGTTAGTGGCCGACATTTGCCGGGCGTGTGGGGCACCCCCGCCACGGCTGCGTATTTCGTATCCGCTGGCGTGGGGCATCGGCGGGTTGGTCGAAGCGGTCGCCGGTGCAGGTGAGCGCGTCCCGATACTCCCGCGGATCGAGCAGCCGCCACTGACCAGGTTCCTGGCCGGACAGTTGGCTACCGCCCATTGGTTCGATCAGCGGCACACCCATGAGGTGCTGCAGTGGACACCCCAGGTAAGCATCAGCGAGGGCTTGGATAATCTGAGGACGCACGCCCAAATGCCGGGTTCCTGAGTTCACTGAGGATGGGCACCGAGTGCTGGGCGCGCGACGCAAGCACACTCGGCACAATGCGATACCTCCGAAGGGGTGATGGGCAGTCATGAGCAGAGCCGATCGCGCACGCGATATTGCAGCCCGGGCGGCCTTCGGCGGCGGCGGGCTGGCTGTAGCCGGGCTGCTGGGGTTAGGCGTGCTCAAGGTCGAGGCCCAGGTGGCGCGACGAGTGATCGGCGACGGTGGTGACGTCGGGCTCAATGACAGCGGCCGGTATGGGGCAGGCGTGGGGACCACCATCGAGTTGCTGATGCTCGGTGACAGCACGGCCTCCGGAGTAGGCGCCGACAGCCCGCAGACCACCCTGGGCGCCACCATTGCGGTGGGCGTCGCGGCCATCACCGGGCGACCGGTCGAGCTACGCAATGTCAGCCGTAGCGGCGCGGTCTCCACTGGGTTGGCCAGTCAGGTGGCCGATGGCCTGGAGCAGATGCCGGACGCTTGGGTCGCGATCATCATGATTGGCAGCAACGATGTGAAGAACCGCGTCGACGAGGCCACAGCGGTGCGTCATCTCGCTGAGGCCGTCGTCGCCTTGCAGGACACCGGAACGGTTGTCGTGGTCGGGACGTGCCCCGACCTCGGCACGATCCGCCCGGTGCCGCAACCACTTCGTTCATTGGCCAAACGCTGGAGCCGCGACCTCGCCGCGGCCCAAACCGTGGCAGTCGTCGAGGCGGGCGGGCGCACCGTGTCGATCGGCGACCTGATCGGCCCAGACTTCCACGCATCACCCGCCGAGTTGTTCAGCGCGGACCAGTTCCACCCGTCATCGGCTGGGTACGCTCGCGCCGCAGCAGCCATGCTCCCCAGCGTGCTGGCCGCCCTCGGACTGCCCACACATGAGGCGGAGCAAACTCCCGATTATCGCCGCGGAGAAGCCGTCGAGCCGTTGCCGAGCGCCGCTGAACGGGCCGTCGACGATCCGGGCAGCGAAGTAACCGGCACTCAGGTTGACGGCAGAGCTCGAGGAGTCCGGGGCCGTTGGGCACAGCTGCTGCGGCGACAGCGGCCACCGACACCAGTACCGGCTGAGGACGCCAACGTCCACACCGACACAGGCACAGGCACCGGCACAGGCACAGGCACAGGCACAGGCACAGTCCCCCACGCACGCCCTGTTGTCAGTCAGCACGCCGATGCGTCCTCACACACGTCGACAGGCGAGGGAGCGCTCGCCACCGGCTCAACGGACGAGAGTGTTGAGCGGACGGAAGGCACCGCCCAGGGCGAA
>JBARZG010000078.1:0-3558 GCA_049649785.1 Ornithinimicrobium sp.
CGACTCCGCGCCGTCGTTGGTTCGACGGGAGAGCCATTCCATGGCCGCGCGACGAAGTTCAAGATCCTCTTCGGCGCTCAGACCTCGGGTCACGCACTCAGCTTTTCACGTCGCAGCGCTCAACTTCACGACCTCGTCGACTCATGCGGACGACTCAGGTCGCGACTCGGCCGCCCGATTGAGCATTCGCGAGGCATCACTTGCGAGCAGAGCAACCTAGCCCGCCGAGGTTGACGCAGTGGTCGACCTTGTCAGCCGTGTCTGCGTTGAACAACCGTCGATTGATCTCCTCGGCTGCAACATCAGTAGGGGTTACACCGTCGTCATCCCACTCCAGCGAATCCCACTCGGCTTTGTCTGCTTCCGAGAGATCTTTGTAGCGAATGCCGTCGCGTAGGAACTTCACCGGCATCGAGATCGGCCCGGTGGGACGAGGAAGCCTCAGCGACAGCCTCGTCAGGCTGTACGCGTCCGTCGGCACCCCGTCTTCAAGGCTGAACAGCGAGTAGGTGTTGCGATCGACGTCGTCTTTCGGAGTCGCGGTGAGCCCAACGAGGAGAGAATCGAACCAGTCAAAGATCGCGCGGTACTTTTGATAGACCGACCGATGCGCCTCATCGATGATGATCAGGTCGAAGTAGCCCGGCCCGAACATCGAGCCATCTGTCGCGTCGATCAGGCCCATCATGGTCGGGTATGTCGAGACAAAGACCCGGCCATCCGGGTTCTTCTCCGTGACGAGGTTGACTGTGGTCGCCGATGGCAGGTGCGTCTTGAACACCCCGACCGCTTGGGTGACTAGCGCACGACGATCGGGCAAGAACAGGACCCGCTTGACCCAGCCTCGTTTCATCAACTGATCGATGAAGGCGACGACAGCCCGCGTCTTGCCTGATCCGGTTGCCATCACCAGCAGGGCCTCGCGCTGTTTGGCCTCGAAGGCTTCGCCAACGGCTCGGAGCGCCCGGAGCTGGTAGCACCGCTCCACGATGTGCTGGTCGATAACGGCATCCTTCAGCGGCAATCGCGACTGGCGCCGTTGCACCATGAGTTCCAACTCGTCTTTGGTGAAGAAACCGCTCAGCGGTGGCGATGGGTAGCCAGCAGCGTCATCCCAGATCCAGTGTTGGTGGCCATTGGTGAAGAAGATGACGGATCGGCGGCCGGTTTCGCTCTGCGGGCAGTCGGCGTACGGCCGTGCTTGTTGCTGCCCGATGGCCGGGTCCTTCTCAGAGCGTTTGGCTTCGATGATGGCCAATGGCAAGCCGTTGTCTCCCCACAACACATAGTCGATGAACCCCTTGCCAGAGGGTGTCGGCATCCCGTGGACCGGGTATTCGCGGTCACGAACATCGGCCAGTTGTTAGCCCGCCACGACCAGATCGCCGTCGATGTAATTGTGCCTAGTCGTTGCTTCGTCAAAATCGATGTCGGCCGCCGGGCGTGCCTTAGCCGACTGGGCCGCCTCGACGGCCAACCGCAACTGATCGATCTCGTCCTGCAGCGCTGCGCTCGATTGCTTCGCATACGCGAGCGCCGCGTCCTCATGCTCGTACCGGGCGAGCAGCGCATTGAGCTCAACGCGGCTGAGTGGTTGCTGCGAGCCCGATGCTGGCGCCGGGATCAACGACGGGTTGTATGCGGTCCCGGTCGGCACTGCGTAAGGTGCGGCCGAGTAGTGAAAGGCAGCCCAGAGCGCGAAATCGTACAGCTGCCGCAACGCCAGAAACGCCGTCTGGTCGGTGATGGCCTTGTGCTCATGGACCGCCACGTTTCCGACCTTACGCACCGTATCGGCCTTCCGGGCGACCTCCGGCCCGGTGAGTCGCCGGAAGGCTGGGTCGCCGATCCTTGCTGCAAGGTCGCGCCCGACTCGTGCCACTTTTCGGTGATTCGTGGAGCGGTGTGACGTTTTCGCTGGTCAGCACGTCGCGGTGGAGGGCGGCGACACACTAATTGGGGGTCAGTAGGGTCGTCTGGTGGTGTTCGTGCGCAAGGTCCCTACCGCCTCGGGGGCGACGGCGGTACAGATCGCTGAGCGCCAGGGCGGGCGGGACAAGGTCCTGGAGCATCTGGGGTCGGCCCACGACGACGCGCAGCTGGCCGCGCTACTGGAGGCCGCTCGGGCCAAGATCTACCCCGGTCAGGGTGAGCTGGACCTGAGCGCCGGGTCGGTGCCGGCTGGCCAGTCGGTGATCACGTCCAAGTCCAGCGCGCTGCTGTGGCAGGTCCTGTCCAGCGCGTACGCCCGGTTGGGGTTCGAGGTGCTCGGCGACGAGGCGTTCAAGCAGCTGGTCCTGGCCCGGGTGGTGGAGCCGGTGAGCAAGGCGGACTCGGTGCGGGTCCTGGACGAGCTCGGGGTGCCGCACGCCTCGCTGCGCACGATGTTCCGCTCCCTGGCCCGCTGTCAGGAACGGGACTACCGCGACCAGGTCGCTGCGGCCTGCTTCGCCCACGCCGAGCGGCACGGTGACCTGACGTTGTGCCTGTATGACGTGACGACCCTGTTCTTCGAGGCCGAGGACGAGGACGACCTGCGCAAGGTCGGCTACTCCAAGGAACGCCGCGTCGACCCCCAGGTCGTCGTCGGGCTGCTGGTGGACCGTAACGGCTTCCCGCTGGAGGTCGGCTGCTTCGAGGGCAACAAGGCCGAGACGACCACGATCCTGCCCATCGTCAAGGTGTTCCAGGCCCGTCACGGCCTGGCCGACATTGTGATCGTGGCCGACGCCGGGATGCTGTCCGCGGGCAATCTCAAAGAGCTCGATGCCGCGGGGTTGCGGTTCATCGTCGGGTCCCGGGTCGTCAAGGCCCCGAACGACCTGGCCTCCCACTTCCGCTGGCACGGTGATGCGTTCACCGACGGGCAGGTCATCGACACCATCACCCCGCGTGTGGCCACCGCGACCTCCAAAGGCAGCAACGACGCCAGGAAACGGGCCGAGCCGGTGTGGGACCCGGCCGCTCATGAGCGGTCCTGGCGGGCGGTGTGGGCCTACTCGGCCAAGCGCGCCGCCCGCGACCGCAAGACCCTCACCCTTCAGGAGAACAAGGCCAAGGCCGTCGTCGCCGGCGAGAAGGCAGCGCGGACGCCCCGGTTCGTCAAGCACACCAACGGCGCCAGGGCCCTTGACGAGGCGGCGCTGGCCCGTGCACGGCGGCTGGCCGGGTTGAAGGGCTACGTCACCAACCTGCCCGCCCCGATCATGCCCACGGCCGAGGTCATCAGCTCCTACCACTCGCTGTGGCAGGTCGAGGCCTCGTTCCGGATGACCAAGAGCGACCTACGCGCCCGCCCGGTGTTTCACCACGAGCGCGACGCCATCCAGGCTCACCTGACCGTCATCATGACTGCCCTCGCCATCGCCCGATTCCTCCAGGACGCCACCGGGCTGAGCATCAAGAAGATCGTCCGCGCCCTACGGCCCATCCAGCAGATCACCGTGAACATCGCCGGCCACGAGCACACCGCCGCCGACCCGCTCACCGACACCGCCCGCGACATCGTCACCACGACCGGCACCGAATGGCCGACACACTAAAGCGGCACGACTCGGG
>JBARZG010000079.1:0-17299 GCA_049649785.1 Ornithinimicrobium sp.
GCCCCGGACAGCGCGGCGCGCGCCGAGCGGCCTGCGGCATACAAGTGCGGAACCGCGGGCCCGACGACGATCGGCCCGGAGCCGAAGTGCGGGCTGAGCCGAGTGGCGTCGGCCAGGCCGTCGTGGGTGCCGCCCAACACGCAGATCAGCCGTTGACCTTGCACAGCGGTGAGGGCTTCGAGGTTCATCCGTTGCGCGGCTTCACGCAGTGAGCCGGCGATGCCCGCGGAGGTTCCTGGTGGTGCGTCTTGCGGCGCCGAGCCAACGACCACCGACACCGCACTGACCTCGGCCCACCCTAGTTCGGTAACGCGACTGCGGAAGGTTTCATCGGCCTCCCCGCGCACCACCGCGAACACCACCAACGCCTCGAGTCGGGCGTCCCACGCGCCGCGAGTTTCCGCCGCGGAGGCATAGATCTGCGCGGTGGCGAAGGCGACCTCACGCGAGTAGCGCAACACCCCCTCGCGCAGCGCGGCTTCATCGCCGCCCGAGGCCAGGGCGGGTATGTGCTCTTCGACCGTGTCGACGGTGGTGCGCACCAAGTCGAGGGTCTGGCTCAGGGTGATTTTCTGGGCCAACTCGCGTGGGGCCGTGCCGAAGATGTCCGAGGTCAGCGTTTCGGGTTTCTCGCCGCTGCGATACCACGCCAGAAAGGCGCTGATCCCGGCTTGGGAGACTAAAGACACCCAGGATCGGTCTTCGGCGGGCAGGTTCCGATACCACTGCAGGTCCCGTTCCATGGCTCGGGCGGCGGCGGTGGCCACCACGCCGCTCATCCGCGCTGAGACTTCGCGGGACTGCTCGTTGGCCACCGGTTCACCCTAGCCTTGCCCAGTCCCGGGCCGCCCAGGTTTCGTGGTCGCCCGGGTTCGGAGATCCACCCCGGTTCCGGGCCGCCCAGGTTTCTTGGTCGCCCGGGTCCGGAGATCCACCCTGGTTCCGAGCCGCCCAGGCTCGGGGGCCTGGCCCAGGTTCTGAGTTGGCACACTTCCGGCTGAGCCAGCCAGTGAAGTGCAGGGACGCGGACTACCGTTGCCTTATGACGAGCACGCAACCCCCGTGGGAACCGCCGATGGCCGGCTCGGAGGCCGAACACCTCGCCGGTGCGCTGGACCGGCTGCGTTGGAC
The DNA here is from genome assembly GCA_049649785.1 of Ornithinimicrobium sp. Taxonomy (GTDB): domain Bacteria; phylum Actinomycetota; class Actinomycetes; order Actinomycetales; family Dermatophilaceae; genus Ornithinicoccus. The sequence goes on from JBARZG010000079.1 coordinate 1,132, forward strand.
GTTCCGGTGGAAGAGCGACGGATTGGACCGTGCCGGACTCGCTACGGGCATCGCCTCCTCCAGCCTCACGCTTGGCGGTTTGCTCAAGCACTTGGCAGTCGTCGAAGACGCGACCTTCTCCTGGAAGCTCGCGGGTGAGGCGCCAGTGACCTGGCTTGCCGCTCCCGAGGGCGGCGCCGAACAGTGGCAATGGACCGTCACTGCCGATGACACGCCGACCAGTCTGTATGAACTGTGGGACCAGGCCGTAGGTCGGTCCCGCGCGCGATGGGCACAAGCTCTGAGTGAGGGTGGGTTGGATCAGGTTGCGCACATCAGTGACGACGAGGGGCGCCACCCCAGTATGCGGCGGCTGATCTTCGACCTGATCGAGGAGTACGGGCGGCACGCTGGTCACGCCGACCTGCTGCGGGAAGCCGTTGACGGCCGCGTCAGGGAGGACCCGCCCGCACACTGGCACCCCTCAGAGATGAGTTCACGATGAAAGACTCCCATCGCCGTGATGTCGACTCACAGCCCTCGGACTCACGGCCGGGCCGGTGATCAGTTGGCCGGCGCCGTTGGTCATCGCGCATCGCGGGGCCAGTGGCTATCGACCCGAGCACACACTGGCTGCCTATGCGCTCGCGGCACGGATGGGCGCCGACTGTATCGAGCCCGATCTGGTCGCCACCAAGGACGAGGTGCTGGTCGCACGGCATGAAAACGAGATATCAGGCACCACCGACGTGGCCGACCGCACAGAGTTTGCGACGCTGCACACCACCAAGACGATGGATGGTCGGGAGGTCGAGGGGTGGTTCGTCGAAGACTTCACCTGGGAGCAACTTCGGACACTGCGCGCCCGGGAGCGGCTGCCGGACCTTCGGCCAGAGAACACTGCAAGCGATGGCGTATGGGGCATCGCCAGTTTCGCGTCAATTCTCGCTCTGCGAGCAAACCTGTCGGCCGAGTTAGGGCGCGAAATCATGGTCTATCCCGAGCTGAAGCACCCACGTCATCTGCGAACCCTCGGGCTGGCGGTCGAGGAACTCATCGTGGCCGATCTTTCGTCAGCCAATCTCATGGGCGCGGGTCACGCGGGGGCTGAACGGCCGGGGTCCGAGCAACCCGTGATGGTGCAGTGTTTCGAGCATCAGACCTTGATCCGCCTCCGAGAGCTGGGCATGCGCGCGCCGCTGCTGCAGCTGATGCCAGCCGATCATGCGTGGAGTCCTGACCAACTGGCCCGGTGGTCGGCGGTCGCAACCGGGATCGGCCCTGACAAGCGATCGGTCATCGCATGGACCGACGATGATCGACTGGGGCAGTCGACAGGCTTGGTTCAGGCCGCACACGCCGCCGGTTTGTTCGTGCACCCGTACACGTTCCGGGCTGAGAACGTCTTCTTGCCCGTAGATCTGCGCGACGGTGACACCGCCTCGGGCTGCGGGGACCTGGCGGGCGAGATCACCGCATACCTCGATGCTGGCGTCGATGGTTTCTTCACCGATCAGGCAGACGCCGGCGTCTCGGCCCGCAACGCATGGATCAAGACTGAGGGACGCCTCCAACGTCGGACAGGAACGCCTCAGACCTGGATGTCCGCCTTAAAGGGCGCACCTCCGGGCACAGGGCGACCTAAGGCCCCACGTCCGACGGGAGACGGCGACCGCGAGGGTCTCAGGCGTCTCCGCCGGCCGTCCCAGACGTGCCGGCCGTGACATCGTCGATCTTGTACTTCTCGTAGGCCTCGCCGACCTTCTCCGACTCAATTTCACCGCGGTCGGCGAGCAACTGCAACGCTTTGACCGCCATCGAGGGACCGTCGATATGGAAGAAGCGACGCGCAGCGGCCCGGGTGTCGGAGAAGCCGAACCCGTCGGCACCAAGCGCAAAGTAGTCTTCGGGCACCCATGGGGCGATCTGGTCTTGGACTTGGCGCATCCAATCGCTCGTGGCAATGATCGGGCCTTCGCCCTCGGAGAGCCGGCGCGTCACATACGGAATGCGTCGCTGGCCGTCGCTGGAGGCGAAGGCATCGTCATCGCAATCCATCGCCTCACGGCGCAATTCAGTCCACGAGGTGACCGACCATACGTCGGCGTGCACCCCCCAGTCATCGGCCAGCAACCTCTGCGCATCTAGCGCCCACGGCACCGCGACACCCGAAGCGAGCAGTCGAACAGGGGGACCATCCCCGCTTCCTTCGGCGATTCGGTGCATCCCGGCCAGAATGCCCTCCACATCGACGTCGTCGGGCTCGGCGGGCTGCACCATCGGCTCGTTGTAGACGGTCATGTGGTAGATCACGTTCTCGGGCTCATCGCCATACATCCGGCGGATCCCGTCCTGCATGATGTGCGCGATCTCATAGCCGTAGGCAGGGTCATAACACAGCACAGCCGGGTTGGTGGCAGCCAGCAGCTGGCTATGACCGTCAGCGTGCTGCAGACCTTCGCCGGTCAGCGTGGTGCGACCGGCTGTGGCCGCGATCATGAAGCCGCGAGCCATCTGATCGGTGGCTGCCCAGATGAAGTCGCCGGTGCGTTGGAAGCCGAACATCGAGTAGAAGACGTAGAACGGCACCATCGGCACACCATGCGTGTCGTATGAGGTGCCAGCCGCGGTCATCGCGGCGACGGAGCCGGCCTCGTTGATCCCAACGTGCAAGATTTGCCCCGACGTCGACTCCTTGTAGGCGAGCATCAGGTCCGCGTCGACCGAGGTGTAGTTCTGGCCGTGGACGTTGTAGATCTTGGCCGTCGGGAAGAAGCTGTCCATCCCGAACGTCCGCGCCTCATCCGGAATGATCGGCACCATGTGCTTGCCGAACTCCTTGTCGCGCATCAGGTCTTTGAAGATGCGGACAAAAGCCATGGTGGTCGCGACTTCTTGTTTTCCGGAGCCCTTCTTGGCGACCGCATACAACTTGTCCTCGGGGAGTTTCAGCTTCTCCCCAGCTTCCGGTTGTCGACCAGGCAGGTAGCCGCCCAACTCTTTGCGGCGCTCCTGCATGTACTTGATCGCTTCGTCCTCGGGGCCGGGGTGGTAGTACGGCGGAGCCCACGGATCGGCCTCGAGCTGTTCGTCGGTGATCGGGATCTTCAGATTGTCCCGGAAGCCCTTGAGGTCATCCATCTTCATCTTCTTCATCTGGTGCGTGGCGTTACGACCAGCGAAGTGTGACCCGAGACTGTAGCCCTTGATCGTGTGGGCCAAGATGACCGTCGGTTGACCGGAATGCTCGACCGCAGCGGCGTAGGCGGCATACACCTTGTGGTAGTCGTGCCCACCGCGCTTGAGCTTCCACCAGATGTCTTCATCCGACCAGTCGGAGACCATGTCTTTAGTCGCCGCGTCTCGACCAAAGAACTCGTTGCGGATATAGCCGCCGTCGTTGGCCCGGAACGTCTGGAAGTCGCCGTCATTGGTGGTGTTCATCAGGTTCAAGAGCGCCCCCGACTCATCGCCCTCGATCAGCGGGTCCCAGCCGCGACCCCACAACACTTTGATGACATTCCACCCGGCGCCGCGGAAGTAGGCCTCCAGTTCTTGCACGATCTTGCCGTTGCCGCGCACCGGCCCATCGAGGCGCTGCAGGTTGCAGTTGACGACGAAGGTCAGATTGTCCAGTTCGTCGTTCGCCGCCACCTGCAGCAAGCCACGCGACTCCGGCTCGTCCATTTCACCGTCACCCAGGAAGGCCCATACCCGCTGCTGGCTGGTGTCCTTGAGCCCCCGGTTGTGCAGGTACTTGTTGAACTGGGCCTGATAGATGGCGTTCATCGGGCCGATGCCCATGGAAACTGTGGGGAACTGCCAGAACGAGGGCAGGCTCCGTGGGTGCGGGTATGAGGGCAGCGCACGGACCTCGCCGTCCACGACGTGTGAGTGCTCCTGGCGGAAGCCGTTGAGGTCGTCCTCTTCCAACCGGCCTTCGAGGAACGCGCGGGCATAAACGCCGGGGGAGGCGTGACCCTGGAAAAAGACCTGATCGCCGCCACCCTCGTGGTCGCGGCCGCGCCAGAAGTGGTTGAAACCCACCTCGTACAGCGTTGCGGCCGAGGCGTAACTGCTGATGTGACCGCCTACCGAGACGTCTGGGTGTTGAGCGCGGTGGACCATGACCGCCGCGTTCCAGCGGATCCACCCGCGGTACTGGCGCTCCAGGTCTTCATCGCCTGGGAACTCAGGCTCGGCTTCCGGGCCGATGGTGTTGATGTAGTCGGTCGTGGTCAGCGACGGGATGCCGACCTGGTTGGCCCGGGCGCGCTCCAACATCTTGAGCATCAAAAAGCGTGCGCGTCCGCGACCACCCGCAGTGATCGCCCCATCCAGCGAATCAAGCCACTCGCTGGTCTCTTCCGGGTCGGAGTCAGGGATCTGGCTTGGTATGCCGTTCAGGATCGGACCGTACTCGGTGGCATCGCTGGACACGGTGCGTCCTCTCTGTGGCTGGTGCAGCAGGGCGGCATCAGTCTGCCACGTAGCGCTGCGGCGAGCATCCGTGGGCGGGGTTGGCTGTGCTGACACCACGAATGCCGATATCCTTGCCGCAGGCAATTCACTATCTGCAAACAGATAGCGAGGCGGAATCGCAAGAAGGAGGACCGAAGACGTGGCTGGCACCGACAGCGGCACTGTCGCTGGGGTGGCGAAAAAGTTGGGTTTCAAGGCTGAGCAGATCGTGATCGAGTTCGGCTATGACGACGATGTGGATCATGACTTCCGCGGTGCCGTCGAGGAGATCGTCAATTCGCCATTAGAAGATGAGGACTACGACGGGGTGGTGGACGCGGTCGTCCTGTGGTGGCGTGACGGCGAGGGTGACCTGACCGATGAGCTCGTGGACGCCCTGACCATGGTTGAGGAAGGCGGGTTCATCGTGCTGGTCACGCCGGGCATAGGTCGAGGCGACCGAGTGGAGGCGTTTGCGGTTCAGGAGGCGTGCACAACCTCGGGGCTGACCGCCAGCGGTGCTGTGCCGATGAGTGCGCAGTGGTACGCGCAGCGACTAGTCGGACGCAAGTGAGCCCCGGGCCGCTTGAAGAATTCGGAGTCAGCAGCCCCAAGGTGGGGGAACCGGCACCTGACTTCACGCTACGAGACCAGTACGGGGTCGAGCACACCCTGTCCGCGGCGGTCCAAGACTCGCCCGCGCTCCTGGTCTTCTACCCATTCGCTTTTTCTGGGATCTGCACCGGCGAGTTGTTGGATATCCAGCTAAACATCGACAGATTCGCTAACGAGCGTGTGCAGGTCTTCGGTATTTCATGTGATGCCTCGCCGGCGTTAAAGACCTGGGCGGCCGTTGAGGGGTACCGCTTCCCGCTGCTTTCCGACTTCTGGCCGCACGGGGCTGTGGCCCGCGCCTACGGCGTCTTCATGGAAACTTCCGGTATGTCCGTGCGCGGCACCTTCCTGGTCGACGCCGGGATGGTCGTGCGCTGGTCGCTGATCAGCGGACCGGGAGAAAGCCGCGACATCGCCGTCCTGGATCACGCCGTCCAGCAGTTCACCTCCGCATAACTGCTGGCCGCCACTCCGACTTCACATAGAGTCCCGAACGTCAAGGGCAGATGGTGCCTTGGGGTGCCAAATTCACGGCCCCGTGAGCTTTGGGGTGCAGATGACGCCTTGTCATGGATTCTGCACGCTTCGACGGTAATTTCGGGTGCAGATGGTGCCTCAAGGTGCCAAGTTCACCCTCGTGGGGGCCCAGGGCGCCGACATCCCGTGGGCGGTCCTTTCTGCACCACGAACGGCAGGTATCGATCCGGCCGGTGGAACAGATGGCACAATGTGGCCTGCGTCGACTGCACGACCGGCGCAAGGGGCCTGTAGCTCAGGTGGTAGAGCACCGCGTTTACACCGCGGTTGTCGTCGGTTCGAGCCCGGCCGGGCCCACGTGCAGCAGAGAGCAGCAGATGTCCCGCTGGCCGACGTGATCGCCGCGCTGGAGGGCTTGTATCCGCTCGACACCGCCCAATCGTGGGATGAGGTCGGCCTGGTGACCGGCGACCGCGAGCAGACCGTGCATACCGTCCTGCTTGCAGTGGATCCCACGCTGGGCGTCATCCGTGAGGCCGCCGACATCGGCGCGGACCTGATTATTAGTCATCACCCGTTGTTGCTGCGAGGCATCCACGGTGTTGCCGCGGACACCAGTAAGGGAGCGAGCCTGCAGGCGTTGATTCTGGGTGACATCGCGCTCTACTGCGCGCACACCAATGCCGACGTCGCCGCGGACGGGGTAGGTCACGCCCTTGCCGCCGCCTGCGGATTGGCAGACACTGAGCCGCTCACGATCAGCGAGGGTCACGAGTTGGGCCGGATCGGTGACCTACTAGTGCCGACGACCCTGCGTGAATTCGCCCAGCGACTGGGCTCAGCACTACCCGAAACAGCTGCCGGTATGCGCGTCGCCGGCCCGCCGGACGCCACCGTCCAGCGCGTCGCCGTGCTGGGTGGGGCGGGAGATCACGGCTTTGTTGACGTGGCCGCGGCCGGTGCCGACGTTTACGTCACTGCCGACCTTCGCCACCACCCTGCCCTTGAGGCGCGCGAGCAGGCGCGGGTCGGATCGGGAACCCCGTACCTGATCGACGCCGGACACTACGCGAGCGAGGCAGTGTGGTTGCCGAGGCTGCAGCAGGCTCTGACTCGGGCGTTGGACTCGGCGGGGGCTAAGTTGAGGATCGACATCAGCGAGCAATGCACCGACCCGTGGACCTTCACGGTGACCACCGGCAGTGGCGGCGTCGCGATCGGGCACAGCGACCAACGAGGTGAAGAGTGAAAGCAGAGCCGAGTCGACAAGTTGCACTCTTGGAGTTGCAGGCCATCGACTCCAAGGTGGCCCAGTGTGACCACCGTCGCGCATCGCTGCCGCAGCGTGCCGAGTTGGCGGCGTTGACACCGCGCCTGGAGGCGGCTGAATCTGCCGTCGTCCTGAGCAAGACGGCGCACGATGACGTGCTACGTGAGTTGCGCAAAGCCGAGGCAGACGTCCTGGTGGTCCGGGATCGGATGGAGCGCGATCAGCGACGGCTGGACACCGGCGTCGGTAGCGCCAAAGATCTGCAAGGGCTGCAGCACGAGATGATCTCGCTGGCACGCCGTCAATCGGTGCTCGAAGACGAGGAGCTTGAGATCATGGAGCGAGCCGAAACGGCCGAGCACGAGGCCACTGCGGCCAGCGCGGAACTTGCCCGACTCACTGCGGAGGCCGCCTCTCTCGCCGCCCAGATCGAAGAGTTCGAGGCCGAGATCGATGCCGACCGGCGGGCCACGATCTCGCCACGTCCGGGCATCGTGGCGCAGGTGGGTGAGGATCTCGTCGCCCTCTACGACAAAATTCGCGTCCGCAGCGGCATCGGAGCAGCCGCCTTGGTCGCCCGTGCGTGTGGCGGATGTCAGCTCGAGCTGAACGCCGTCGAAGTCAGCCGCTTCCGCTCCGCCGATGAGGACGAAGTGCTGCGGTGTGAGGAGTGCACCCGGATCCTGGTGCGCACCGACGAGTCGGGTCTGTGAGCACTGCTAGACAGCTTGTCATGGAGGCCGATGGCGGCTCCCGCGGCAACCCGGGGGTGGCAGGGTATGGCGCGTTGCTGCGCGACCCGGACACCAACCGGGTCATTGCGCAGCGAGCCGCCCCGTTGGGCACCGCGTCCAACAATGTCGCCGAATACAGCGGCCTCATTGCGGGACTCCAGGCCGTGCTCGACCTGGATCTGGCCACGGATCTGCACCTCATAGTGCGAATGGACTCCAAGTTGGTCGTCGAGCAGATGGCGGGGCGGTGGAAAATCAAGCACGCCGACATGCGGCGACTGGCCCTCCACGCCCGAGATCTAGTCCACCAGATCGGCCATGTTGGCGGCCAGGTGGAGTTCCAATGGATTCCGCGAGGCCTCAACGCCGACGCCGACGCCTTGTCCAACGACGGCATGGACGGCAAGCACGTGCATCTTGACTCGCTGGACAATGAGGGCAACGACCCACACGGCCACCACGACCAGGAGGGCAACGAGGGGAGCGAGGGGAGCGAGGGGAGCGAGGACGACGACCACGACGACAGCAACAGCGAGGGCAGCAAGAGCGACGCGACCGGCAACTCCGCTGAGAGTGTGACAGAGCCCATCTGCCCTACGCCCGAGACCGCCACGAGTACTGAGCAGGCGACGAAAGTCAGCACCCCAACCCCCGGCACGAAGCCGACCTTCGGCGATGCCCGTGTGCCGGTGTCGGTGGCCACCTCGGCGATCAGCTCCCATCCACCTGCAATGAGCGACCCGGTCAGAATCATCTTGGTCCGTCATGGGGTCACCGACTTCACGCTCGCCAGCAAGTTGGATGGACGCGGCGGTGCTGACCCGGAGTTGCACGCCCACGGACACGCTCAAGCTGCCGCCGCCGCTGGAGCCGTGGCCAAGCGGCTAGAGCACACGCAGGGCCCGGTTCAGGTGCTGACCTCATCGCTGCGGCGGGCCCGGCAGACCGGCGGCGCCATCGCCGAAGCCCTCGGCGTACAGCCGGACCAGGATGCCGACTGGGATGAGCAGAACTTCGGTGACTGGGATGGCGCGGCGTTGCGCGATCTCGCCTCGACCGCATACGACGATCTGCTGGCGCTGCGGGCCGACGTCGACTACGCCCGTCCCGGCGGCGAAAGTCATCGACAACTTTCTGCCCGAGTGGAGGTGGCGTTTGCGCGAGCGATCGAGTCGCGCGGGACCGTGGTGGTAGCGACCCACCGCAAGCCGTTGATGTGCGTGCTGGCTTACGTGCTGCAGATCGACCATGAGCGGATGTGGTCGGTGGCTACGGCGCCGTGCTCGTTGACCGAGGTCGAGGTTTGGCCCGACGGTGGGGTGTCCGTGTCGTATGTCAACGACACCCACCATCTACAGGGCACGGACGAGGCGACCTGAAATGCATCGCTTGAACGAGCCGAAGGGGATCACATGAACGACCACGAGCCGACGTTCAGCGAGATCGCCGACGCTGTCATAGACAAGGAGGAAGCATTCGCGGCCAACCAGGCCAACTGGGACGAGCGCGCCGGCATTCACGCGGGCTCAGACTTTTACGGGATCAAAGCACTGATCGAGGATCCAGCGATGTCGACCGATGTCGTCGCCCCGGACGTGGCCGTGATGATGCGACACCTACCGGGTGGCTCGCTGCAGGGTCTGGACCTCATCCACCTGCAATGCCACATCGGCTCCGACACCTTGGCCCTTGCCCGCACCGGTGCCCGAGTGACCGGGGTGGACTTCTCGCCAGCCAGTCTGGCCGCTGCGCGCGACATCGCGCGCCGAGCCGACGCCGACATCAGGTATGTCGAGTCGAACATCGAGCACGCCGCGCAGGCCGTGGGGGAGCAGTTCGACGTGGTCTACACCTCGATCGGCGCGATCTGCTGGCTGCCGGACCTGGATGTGTGGGCAGCCAATGTCGCGGCCCTCCTGCGGCCCGGTGGCTTGTTCTACATCCGTGACTCGCACCCCATGCTGCATACCTTGGACGACATGGGGCACTCGCCGTTCACGGTGACCAGCCGCTACTTCGCCAACTCATCGACACAGGGCTTCGATGACTACCAGACCTACACCGGGGGCGAGAGCGCATCGTTGCAGAACACCCGGTCCTACGACTGGCCGCATGCCATGTCCGAGACGGTCCAAGCGTTGTTGGATGCGGGTCTGCGGCTGCGCCTACTGGACGAGGGCCGCTCACTGCCCTGGGAAGCGCTTCCGCAGATGCGGCGCGAGGGCGACAACGAAGACTACGTGCTCGATCCGCCATGGGATGAGCGGATCCCGTTGACATTCACCATCATCGCGACGAAAGACTGAGATCATGCGCTATGCCGAGACAATCATCGACATCGTCGGCAACACCCCGTTGGTGAAGCTCAATCACATCACCGAAGGCATCCAAGCCACCGTGCTGGCCAAGGTCGAGTACCTCAACCCAGGTGGCTCTATCAAGGACCGTATTGCCACCAAGATGATCGACGCCGCCGAGCAGCAAGGACTGCTCAAGCCCGGCGGCACCATCATCGAGCCGACCAGCGGCAACACCGGTGTCGGGCTGGCCTTGGTGGCGCAGCAGCGAGGCTACAAGTGCATCTTTGTCTGCCCGGACAAGGTGGGTTTGGACAAGCGCAACGTGCTCCGCGCTTACGGGGCCGAGGTGGTGGTGACCCCCACGTCGGTCGCCCCGGATCACCCGGACTCCTACTACAGCGTCAGTGACCGGCTGGCCGCCGAGACACCAGGTGGCTACAAGCCAAATCAGTACGAGAACCAGAGCAACCCGCTGAGCCACTACGAGACCACCGGGCCCGAGATTTGGGCTGACACGGAGGGCAAGGTGACCCACTTCGTGGCCGGCGTCGGCACTGGCGGCACCATCTCGGGCACCGGGCGCTACCTCAAAGAGGTCAGCGAGTCCCAGCAACACCGGGTCCGGGTGATCGGTGCTGACCCCGAAGGTTCTGTGTACTCCGGCGGGACCGGACGGCCATACCTGGTGGAGGGGGTGGGTGAGGACATCTGGCCGGGCGCCTACGACCCGGACGTGCCGGACGAGATCATCGCCGTGAGCGATGCCGACGCGTTCGCGATGACCCGCCGATTGGCGAGCGAGGAGGGGCTGTTGGTCGGGGGATCCTGCGGTATGGCCGTGGTCGCCGCCCTGCGCGCAGCCCGCGAGCTGGGTCCGAACGATGTGGTCGTGGTGATCCTGCCGGACAGTGGCCGGGGTTATCTGGCCAAAATCTTCAACGACAAGTGGATGCGCAGCTACGGCTTCCTGACCGACGCAGAGGAGAGCAGCATTCGCGATGTGATCAGCGCCAAGAGCGGAGATGTGCCCGCGCTGGTGCACGCTCACCCCAGCGACACGGTGCGCGACGCGATCGCGATGATGGCCGAGTATGGAGTGTCCCAGTTGGTGATCCTCGGCGCAGAACCGCCGGTCATGATGGGTGAGGTCGTCGGGGCGGTCAATGAGAAGGAGCTGCTGGACGCGGTTTTCCGGGGCGACGTGCACATGAACGATGCGATCTCCACCGTGTCGAGCAACCGAATGCCGCTGATCGGCGCCGGAGATTCTGTCTCGGCAGCCAGGGAAGCATTCGCTCACTGCGACGCGTTGTTGGTGACGCAGGACGGCAAACCCTTGGCCGTGCTGACCCGTCCCGACTTGCTGACCTTCCTTTCGGAGTGACCTGACCTGATGACCGGATTTGCCACGCGCGCCATCCACGCCGGACAAGCCTTTGACCCCACCACAGGGGCGGTGATTCCCCCGGTGTACCAGACCTCGACGTTCGTCCAGGAGCACATCGGCGGACTGCGCGGGGGGTATGAGTACACCCGCGGCACCAATCCGACCCGGGATGCGCTGCAGACGTTGATCGCCGATCTTGAGGGTGGACGCCATGGTATGTCGTTTGCCTCGGGGTTAGCAGCCGAGGATGCCGTGTTGCGCGGATTGCTGCGTCCCGGCGATCACGTGTTGATGGGCAATGACGTATATGGCGGAACGCACCGGTTGGCCAACCAGATCTTGGCTCCGTGGGGCGTCGTGCTGACCACCGTGGAGATGAGTGACCTGGACGCGCTCGAGGCTGCGATCACCCCGGCGACTCGGATGCTGTGGGTGGAGACGCCGAGCAACCCGTTGATGAAGATCACTGACATCGCGCAGGTGGCACAGCAGGGACATGCCCGTGACTGTGTCGTCGTGGTCGACAACACTTTCGCGACCCCCGCCCTGCAGCAGCCGTTGTCGCTCGGGGCCGACCTCGTGGTCCACTCCGCGACCAAGTACCTCGGTGGCCATTCGGACGTGCTCGGCGGCTTGGTGGTCACCGACGATGACCGGATCGCGGAACAGGTCGGGTTCCTGCAGTATGCCGCCGGTGCCGTCTCCGCTCCGTGGGAGGTGTTCTTGACCATCCGCGGCATCAAGACCTTGTCGATCCGGATGGAACGGCACTCCCGCAACGCCGAAGCCATCGCGCACGCGCTGGCGGCCCACCCGGCCGTCGAGCAGGTCTTCTACCCGGGCCTGCCGGATCACCCCGGGCACGACATTGCCGCTGCGCAGATGAGCGGATTCGGTGGCATGGTCTCGTTGTCGCTGGCTGGCGGTGCTACCGCTGCCCGGACCTTCGCGGAGTCCACGTCGGTGTTCCAACTCGCCGAATCCCTCGGCGGGGTGGAGTCGTTGGTCAACTACCCGGCCGAGATGACCCACGCCTCGGTGCGTGGCACCGAGCTGGAAGTCTCTGATGCCATTGTGCGGCTTTCGGTCGGCATCGAAGACGAGAACGACCTGCTCGGCGACATTGGATCGGCGTTGGCCGCTATCTAAGGTCGTCTGGCCGGGGGGACAGACTATTGGATCGCCCTTGGACGGGGGACGGCGCTGAGTATCCACGGGCTGCGCAGGTCGGTAGGCGGTTGTAGCTCGACGTCGAACCGATCGGCAAGCAGCGGGATCAGTTCGCTGCGGGATTGCGCGTCGTGTAGTTGTTGCACCAGTGCGCGGGCGACCAGGCCGCGGGTGTGCTTGGCCATGTGCGTTGCGCCCGGCACCCTCACCTGCACCCAGCGCTGTGCCTGGGAGGAGCCCGGATGCGGGGCCCAGGATGCCGCATACGTGCTGGAGCGGGTGTCGATGATCAGGCCGCGGCGCGGAAACCCGGCCAACGCGGTGGCCAGCGGCTCGCGCCAGAACCGGGCAAGTGGGCCAATGCCCGGCAAGTTCACGCCCATCGACAACCGGTAGGGCGGGATGCGATCGGTCAGTCGGACAACGCCGAACATCGCCGATGAGATGGCGATGCGAGCGCTCGCCCTTCGGCGTGAGCCCGGATCGAGGCTCCCTAGGTCGAGCGCCTCGTAAAGGACTCCGCGATACAACTGCGCCGCAGGCAAGGTCGGGGTGGTGCCCAACTCGGTGTTTCGGGCGATGTCGGAGGCCAGGGCCGGACTGACCTTGAGAATCTGGGCCGCCTCCGCCGTGGCGCTCACCGCGGCTGCTGCAGCCAACACCTGTCGGCGTGGTTCGGTCAGGGTGGGGTGGGACAGGTTCGCGAGGTTCAACACAGAGCCGCGACGCCGCTGCGCTTTGCCCTCCGAGGGCGGCAGCAAGATCAGCACCGCGCCAGCCTATGTCCGGCGGCGGCTTGAGGTCGGCGGCCCTACAGTACGAGGCATGGCTGCTCGATCGACGACCTTGCACACTCCCTCTTCCGGTGGGTTGACGGCACGGCTGGAAGCGGTGTTCGCCGCAACCCGAAAGGAAGCGGGTGTACGCGAAGGATTCCCGGAAGACGTGGTGCGGGCGGCGGAACGGGCCGCGGGCGCCCCGCAGCTACCCGAGCGTGACGAAAGCGCCGTGGAGTTCGTCACCATCGACCCACCCGGCTCGATGGATCTGGACCAGGCGCTCCATATCGAGCCGGCGGAATCACAGGACGAGGGGGAGTCTGCCGTCCAGGCCGCCTACCGAGTGCGGTACGCCATCGCCGATGTGCCGGCTTTCGTCCAGCCGGGCGGGACCGTCGATAGCGAGGTCCGTCTGCGAGGGCAAACGGTGTACTGCCCGGATACCAGAGTGCCGCTGCATCCAGCCGTGATCAGCGAAGAGGCAGCGAGTCTACTGCCGGGGGTGATGCGTCCGGCATACGTGTGGGACATCGTGCTCGGACCTACTGGAGAACGCGTTGAGGCCTCGGTGTATCGGGCCATGGTGCGCAGTCGGCGCCGGTTTACCTATGCCGAGGTGCAAGCCGGGGTGGACGACGGATCTGCGGAGCAGACCTTGATGTTGCTGCGCGAGGTAGGGCGCCTGCGCGTCCAGCGCGAGTCCGATCGCCGCGGAGCGAGCCTGCCGATGCCCGAGCAGGAGGTGCATGTGGAGGACGATCAGTATGTGGTGCGGTTCCGGCCAGTGTTAGAGGCTGAGGAGTGGAACGCCCAGATATCGCTGCTGACCGGGATGGTTGCGGCGCAGATGATGTTGGATGGCAAGGTCGGCATACTGCGCACGATGCCCGCCGCCGACAAGCGCAGTCGGGGCAGGTTCCGTCGTCAAGCGCGGGCGCTGGGGGTGCCGTGGCCTGATGGCATGGCTTACGGCGACTTCCTACGGACACTGGATCGTTCCGATCCGGCCCATCTGGCCCTGATCCATGACGCGACTGCGTTGTTCCGGGGTGCCGGGTACACCCCGTTCGACGGTGACTTGCCGCAACAGCGAGAGCAGGCCGCCCTGGCCGCCCCGTACGCACACGTCACGGCACCGCTGCGTCGACTGGTCGACCGGTACGGCCTAGCGATCTGTGAGGCACTCAGTCGCGGGGAGGCTGCACCGGCGTGGACGCTAGACGCGCTGCCTGATCTGCCGCAGGTGATGCAGGCCAGCGGAAGCACAGCCCGCGCGGTGGAGCGGGGTTGCCTCGACGCGGTCGAGGCGGCCGTGCTGGAGTCGCGGGTCGGGGAGGCCTTTGCCGCGGTGGTGGTGGATGAGACGTCCGGCGGTATCCCGATCGTGCAGATCACCCACCCGGCCATCACCGCCAAGGCGACCGGTGATGTCGTGATGGGCAGTAAGGTGCACGTAAAGGTCGTCGCTGTGGATGTGCCGCAGCGGACGGTCGAGTTGCAGGTCGTGTCTGGCGTATCGTGACCGGCGTGGATGAGTCGGCCAGGCGGCCGCGTTGGGCATGCGCTCTGAAGTGCATGACCCACCGAGGAACGTCCGGGCTCCACAGGGCAAGGTGATGGCTAACGGCCACCCGGGGTGACCCGCGGGATAGTGCCACAGAAAACAAACCGCCACCGGAAGACCGGTGGTAAGGGTGAAACGGTGGTGTAAGAGACCACCAGCACACCAGGTAACTGGTGTGGCTAGGTAAACCCCACCTGGAGCAAGACCAGACAGCACGCGCTAAGGGCTGCCCGTCCGAGCGTGCGGGTAGGTCGCGACAGACGGCTGGCAACAGTCGCCGTAGATGGATGGTCGCCCGTGTCGCAACGCCAGCAATGGCGCGGCACCGACAGAACCCGGCGTATCGGTCGACTCATCCACATCACCCCGCTGATCTGCGTTGATGCTCATCAACTCGTCATGCGCATGCGGGAGGTCGGCCATTGCGGATCGATGTGGGAGGGCACTCATGGTTGTCAACGACGGCCGAAAACTGGCCCCTTACCGACGTGCCGAGACGGGGTCAGATGTGGGCTTGCCGTTGACTGACTCCTCGACTTCCCGCAGGCGGTCATGGTGAGCACCAATTTGCGACAGATTGGCTGTGTTGGGTGGGACCAAAGACCCTGGTCCTCCGGGGCGGCCGTTCTTACACTGGCGCAATGACTACCGACGACCCGGTCCACGAGTTGCAGGAATTGGAGTGTTGGGAGCGGCTCGAGGCTGCCGATATCGGTAGGCTGGCCTACAACCTCGATGAGGTCCACATCGTCCCGATCAACTACGTGGTGGCGACCAGGCATCGCCTGCTCTTCCGGACGGCCGAGGGAAGCAAGTTGCTCGGGGTGGTGAGGCACAGCGAGGTGGCCTTTGAGATCGACGGATTCGAGGGTGCCCGAGCCTGGAGCGTCGTGGCGCGTGGGAGGGCACGGCAAGTTGAAGGGCTAGAGGGGCGCGAGGCCGACCGTCTTCGGCTGCGGCCGTGGATCAACACGGCGAAAAACTTCGTCGTGTGCATCGATGTCTCCGAGGTGACGGGGCGGGCGTTCGACCTCGACCTGCCGAGGCCCTAGAGCGCGGCCCACCACGCGTACGCCACGGCGCCGTGCTCTCGCCCTTCCTCGCAGCCCTGTCAATGCTGATCGCCGTCCTAACGGGCGTCAAATTTCGACTTGATAGGCACCATGTGGCTGAATTTTGCTCTTCGCTACCGCGCGGACTCTTCGGGCCCAAACTCGATTCTGGTGGTGGGTGCTGGATCAACCGCAAACCTCGCGGGATTCCGTTCGGGCGCGGCACCCTATCGACCGAGCTGTGGTCCCTCCTAAGGCTAGGCGATCCCTAGACGCGCGAGCCTGTGAGGGCTACGTTGAAATGGGATCGATCCACGGTTCCACGACAGAGACGGGAGCTTGTTATGGCGCAAATGAAGGTCAAGGCGTACTCACTGGGC
>JBARZG010000080.1:0-19379 GCA_049649785.1 Ornithinimicrobium sp.
AAATGGGATGTGATCATCGACTGCATCGGGAACCGCAGCGACTCAGAGATCCGGGCTGCGCTGGTGAACGATGGTCGATGGATCGTGGTCGGCGACCAGAAAATGGACGGATTGCTCGGCCCGCTCCCTCGCCTGCTCGTGCGGTTGATGCGCTGGCAATTCGGGTCGCAGTCCTGTCACTGGTTCGTGCAGGGCGAGGATGTGCGCTACCTCAAGGAGCTTGTCGGCCTGGTGGACGAGGGCTTGGTGCGCTCGCATCTGAGCGAGACGCTCCCATTGGCTGATGTACGGACGGCCTACGACCGAATCGCGGGCGGTCGCACCATCGGGAAGGTGGCCCTTGACGTCGAAGCAGCAGCACATGGCGGGAAGCCGATCGAAGTGAACACCGACACGGGGGCTGCGTCGTGAACACGACAACGACACGACGGGTGTATGCCGTGAGCCCGGACCAGCGCATAGACCGGCTGGAGAGGAGGGCAGTGATTTCTGCTCTGTGGATATTTGTCCTGCTGAACTTCATCTTTCGCGACCTCCACGAAATCATGAAGGCGGAGGTCCTCGCAGATGCGATGGACGGTATCTACCAGGGCCAGGAGATCACCGAAGCAATGTTCCTGCTCGGAGGCGTCATGATTGAGGTGCCGATCGCCATGGCGTTGATGGTGTGGGTGCTTCCGCTCCGAGCGAACCGATGGGCCAACGTGATCGTGGCGCCACTGTTCGCGCTGACCTTGATTGGGCTGCCCGGCGACCTCGACGACTACTTCCACGTCGCCGTGATGCTGATCGCACTTGCGGTCGTCGTTTGGAAGGCGTGGACCTGGGAACGATCCGCTTCATCGAGGTCACGCGCTGAACGGAACTTGACTACATGACCCAGAACGCAGCCCAAGCCCGCGCCGACCGCGAACTCTGAAGCACACTGGGGTTGGTGGGGATTCGGGTGTGTTCGTGGTTTCCACGACGTCTGAACTTGGCCCATAGCGCCCACTGGGACGGACGTACACGACTCGATGCAGTTGGCGCCTTTCGCGCCTACACCGACAGCTTGTTGACGGTCTTGGTCACCCTTTCGCCGTCGTTGTTGAGGAACACGATCTCGCCGAACCCGACGTGCGACCAGCCGTCGGTGTCCTCGGTCAGGGCCTCGGAGGCGAAGATGGCGCCTGTCGCCTCTTCCTCGTCGCATGTCTCGAAGTCGTAGGTCGTCTCGTCCTTCTCGAAGTGGCGACCCATCAAGAGATACATCGGCTCCAGGAGCATCGAGAGGGCGAAGTCGTCCGTGCCCGGGCCGGACTCGCGCAACTCCTTCCAGTCGCCGCTCGGATTCGTCTCGCCGTGGAGTCCGAGACCAACGTTGACCCCGATGATGCGGTTCTGGGATACCAACGCCATCTTCAGTTTGGTCAGGCCCGGGAGGTCGAGATTCTCCATCGCTGCTGCGATCAGCCGGACCATCTCCTCGACCGCGCGCTGGACGTCCTCATTGCTATCGCCCTCGATCAGTGAGAGCAGGAGCACGTAGAGGAACTCCGTGTCCGTCGTGCCCCGCATCTGCTCGAGGTATGTGTCTTTGCCATGCGCCAGGAGCTCGCGTTGCAGGAGCTGCCAGTTCGGCAGGTAACCGTTCTGGGCGACGATCCAGGGGGTTCCGGTGAATGAGAAGGGGTGGCAGTTCTCGTCAGCCAGGACGACTTTCGCGTCGTAGGCGGCTGCCCGGACGTGGGCCAGCATAGTGCTTGCGCGCAGGCTCGGGACGATGCGCTCGAGGTTGTCGTCGTAAAAGGCGGCCATGGGCCGGCGGTAGATGAACGGGTCTTCCGGCTTCAGGAGGTGCTCGCTCCACGCGCCGAACCCCCACCCGGCCAGCTGGAGCTCCGGGTGGCGCTCAGGGTCGAGGGTTTGGTTGACCAGGCTGTTCGTGGGCTTGAGAAGCAGATTCTCCAGTGGGGTCTCCGGCCCGGTGAACGCGAGCACTCGGCACATAGGGTTCCTCCATTGACGGTCGTTTGGTGGTGACTGTCGACAGCCTATGGCCCGGGCCGCATTCTCGGCCCAGTCTCCGTCCGCCGTGCCTCGTCGGGGGTGCCGGGCATACGAGGTCTTCCGGGTCGGCGGCGTAGGAACTTAGGCTTCGAGCCTTCGATGTCGCTCAGCTCGCTAGTGCGTCGGCTGGGTCGCTGAGAACCATGCCCGGTCCGTGAACTGGCATAGACCCGAGATCACATCGCTCGTGCCCAGGCGCCATACAACGGATCACCGCCCAGTCGCCCCTCGGTCCGCAACGCGGTCCTCACGCCCGCGAAGCCGGCTTGCTCCAGGTATGCCCGGGTGATGGCGACCCGTCCATCCTCGTCGGTGGCCAGCCACCCGCGAACCGCTTTAGTCGGGAAGCATCGGTTGCTGAAGGTAAGCACCACGACGCCACCTGGCTGCAGCACTCGCGCCGCCTCTCGCAGCACCTCGACCGGACGGATGAGGTAGTCGATCGAGACGCAACAGACCACCGCATCGAGCGAGGCATCCTCGAACGGCAGTCGGGGATCGACGTTGAGATCTTGGACGATGACCTGGTCGGCCATGGGGTTCGCCCGCAGTTCAACTTGGTTCATGCCCAACACGACCAGCCCACCGGTCGGCTTCGTGGCGAGATGGGATACCCAGGAGGACATGAGGTCCAGGACCTTGCCCTCTGTCACCCCCAGCTCGTCATACAGTTCGCTGACCGCCGCGATCGCGCCATCGTCGATGTGGGTGACGAGGCGCGGCGGGTCGTAGAACGCGGCGTCGTTGCTGCGGTCTTGTCGATCAAAGAAGCCGGGTGGCCAGTCCTCTGGTGCCATAACTGCATCCTGCCTCAGCCTTGTGCGCCTCGATCTCATTGATCGCGCCTTCGGTCGACAGATAATCCGGTGAGTTTGATGGGGTGGATGGAGTCCAGCTCGCTGGCCCCCCACACACGCAATGGCGGGGCCGTCGAGTGGTTGCGACAGCGAGGACTCATCGAAGACGACGCCGCTCAGCAGTTCGCGACCAACCACCCCGATCCCGGCATCCCGTGAAGCCAGCCCACCTGAAGACAGCAGAGAGGCAGGCTGCCGCAGCGGATGAGGCACGTGATACTGCCGCCAGTGGGCCATGGGAACGGCGGCGTGTTCGTGGGAATGCCATGTCTTCAGGACGGGCTGCTGGTGAACAGCTCGATGGTGCACGTAGGGCCAGAAGCGCGGGCAAGTCGTCGGTCGCCAGTGAGCAGGGTCGTGTCCAGCGCCTCCGCCAGGGCGACGTAAGCGGCGTCATAGGTGGTGAGTTTGTCCCGCAGCTCCCAGCATCGGGGTAAGAGCGGAAGGTGAGTCGCGCGCTGGATGGGCAGCGCCTGCAGGTCTGTCATCGCTAGGCCCGCTCGGCGGTTGTCGAACACACCTGTACGGTTTTGACGACGCAACACCGAGACGACCTCGAGGTCGATCAACTCCGGCGCGGCCAACGTCTCACCGCGCAGCCGGGCCCGGGCGGCGTCCCCGTCCTTGCCGTCATCGGCTATAGCGACCGCTAGGACGCTGGCATCAACGACGAGCACGTTCCTCCTGGAGGGTAGTGACTGCGTCCTTGAGCGTGACCGACCCACCGGATCGCCGGCTCACTCGGTTCAAGACCTCGTCCAGCGTCGGCTGACTGGCCTCGGCCACCAGGCGGGAGCGCAAGTACTCCTGCAGAGACTGGTGCGCGGCCGCGGCCCGTTGGCGCAGCACCGCGTGGGTGCTCTCGGGGACATCCTTGATCTGGACACTTGGCATGGCGCCATTATGGCGCCAGAAGCGCCACATCGCAATCGCCGGACGTGCCTCACGGACTTTGAGCGCGTGGTGGGGGTTGGTGCCTCACGTACTTTGAGCGCGAAACGCTCCGGTCGGGGCCAGGCTTGCCTGGCATAAAAGGCAAGGTCGACATGGCTGCACGACGACAGGTGACGAACAAGTTGCGCCGCGGGTGCGGGCAGGAGCTAGAACACCACTTCGGGATGCGTCCTCGGTGGAAGTGCTGAACCGCCTGGAGTGGGCGCTAAGCACCAACCGCATGGACCTAGACGACCTCGCCGAAATCGAACCATCTCTGGCTCGGGTGCTTGCGACCTACAGGAACCGGAGTGACAAACTGCATCGCCGGAGAGACCGTCGGATGTGAGAAGACCTACGCAATAGGGTCTTCGGTGACGCCGGGGCTTGGTGTTCAGCGACATGGAAGACGGCCTCAGGCGGCACAACACCCCAAACCATGACCCCGCTGGCGCACTCGACTCGGCACGCAACCTCTCCAGTCCGAGGCAACCCCGGACTCGCCTGCGGCCAATATGCCCGAGCTGAAGAGGTTGTGGCCTCGCTGTGTCGGATCACTGGTTCGCTCCGAGGTGGAGCGTCGGCCCTAGGCTCGGTGTTGTCGCTTCGAAGCGGGTGGGTCGCGGTCATCGTGAGGTCACACGAGGGGTCTTTTTTGCCACCAGATCACAGTGGCCGAAGCAACTGCAAGCGACACGATAGGGACCAAAACGAGTTGCCCGACCGACACCGGAACCATCGCGGGAGCGTCGGCGGCCCACAGTGCCGGCGAGGACAGTGGGAACCAGGCACCAGCACCGGCCAGGACCGCGACCTGTGCGGCAACGATGAGCCCGATGAGGCCACCAAACGCGACCAGGTAGCCACGACCTACGCTCGCGAAGATAGAGACGGTGAGAGCTAGGAGGCCCGTCAACGCGGCCATCACCACGACACGGCCCAATGCGCTGATGGTCTCAGTGTCGGGAACTCCGAGCCCCGTGGCCATACCGATGAGGACCGCCGCTGGCCCCAGGACCGCTGCGATCGCGAGGGTCCAGAGGGTCAGCAAGAAGAGTTTCGCTGCGGCCACTACGCCCCGCGGGGTGGCTGAGGCATAGAACGAGACGATGGTCCGGTCCGCGTATTCACGGCCGAAGCACCACGCGACTCCGATGCCCATGCCTAACAAGCCACCCGTGCCGAAGACTTGTCCTAGCGCCGAGACGAAACCCTCCCACCCAGGCCCTGGAAGCATGGCTCGCGCTTTGAGCGTCATGGGATCGGTTCCGGATTGCCCGGCGGCGACAGCGAAAGCAGCAGCCAGCAGCGCCGGCGCCAAGAGGACAATCACGGTCGTGCTCACCATGACCCGTGAGCGCCTCAGCTTGAGCCACTCGACCTCGATGGCCGCGCGCAGCAGATCACTCCTCATGAGCGAGCTCCGGCAATGGCTGAGTTGGAGGTAACGCTGTCGGCGGCGTGGACCATCTCAAAGAACGCGTGCTCCAGTTCGGCTGAGTTTCGGGGCAGTTCCCCAACCACCCGGCCACGGTGAAGGACCTCGACTCGATCAGCCACGCGCGCGACCTCATCAAGGTGATGACTGGAGACGAGGACCGCTGTCCCCTCGTGCGCGGCATCTTGCACAAGGTCGCGAAGGAGCACTACACCGGCAGGGTCGAGAGCGTTCGTTGGCTCATCGAGGATCAAGAGGCGAGGCGAATGGACCACGGCACTTGCCAGGCCGAGGCGTTGCTTGTTGCCTTGCGACAGTTTGGAGCAGCGCCGGTCCTGATAGGCGGCTAAATTCAACCGGTCGATGACCTCGGCCACAGCGGGAGACACCTCGGCCCTGTTCAATCCCTGGAGGCGAGCCGCCGCCCACAGGTTTTGTGCGACGGTGAGTTCGGGGTAGGCGAAAGGTGTCTCGATCATCTGGCCGACCCATCGCCATTGGTCAGACCGCGCGGTCGTGACGTCCTGCCCGAAAATTCTCGCTTCGCCGGAGTCGGGGCGTGTCATGCCGAGTGCTAGTCGCATCAGTGTTGTTTTCCCGGCCCCATTGAGGCCGATCAAGGCCACGACTTCGCCCGGTTCGGCAGACAGGTCAAGATCATCGATCACGACCTCGTCGCCGAACCGCTTCACGAGGCGACTGCATCGCAACACTTTCTCGGTCGGGCTGTTCACTGTGGCCCCGTTTCGCGGTCGCTTGGGTAGAGGATCTCCAGTGCCTCTAACAGGTTCTTTCTAAAGGAGGTGCTTGCGTCGGTGGTCCCCCACGCCAAAACGGCTGCGGTCAGCGCCCCGATCGTGGCCGCCGCGGCGATCTGAGACTCAAATGGTGGTGACGCTGCGGCCAGAGCTTCGCTCACTGCGCTCTGAGTGGCAACGGTGTTGGCCCACATTCCCGCAGTCAGTGAAGGGGTAGTGGCTACGATGCGTACGCGCATTTTGACTTGTTCTTCCTCCGGCAAGCTGATCGACTCCAGAGCCGTGCGGAGCCCAAGGCAGGCGCGCGCTATCGTCGGACGGTTCCCCGGTTGAGCCGCGACCGCCGCCGCGATCACCGGGTCGAATGGATCCTGCAGGACCAACGATTGCTTGGTCGGGAAGTGCCGGAAGAACGTCATATGAGAGACCCCAGCAGCCCGCGCGATCTGCTCGACAGTCACCGACTCATAGCCTGCCTCGACGATGAGCCCCAGACCTACGTCTTGCAGCTGCTCGTGAGTCCGCAGCCAGCCCATAGCAGTCATGTTAGTCACTAACACTAGCGATGTCGAGTCCAACGCCGCCGAGCGCTTTGCCCTTTGCACCCAAAGCCATGGCCCGCGATGCCCGGACCACCCTGAGGCTTAACAGAAGCAGCCAGGTCCGCGAAGAGGTGCCGGGGACAGTCGCCGACGTACGACATACCGGTCTCTAAGTAGCGTAAGGCTTAACCGAAAATAGGACCTGCACACCTTCGGGGGAACGTGGCCTGACCTGCATGAACACCAACGTTCCCCTGCTTAAGGATCTGACTGGCGCCCGGATGTGTAGCGTTACCGCCCGATAGTTGCGCTCATGAACAACTCGACCCCGCAGGCACGGATGCGCGCCACCGCCGTGACCCAGAGCGCATCTCGTCCTACCGCGGCGACAACCCGAACTGGCCAGGCAATCCGTGCTGGGGAGGTCCCATGAATAGAAGCAAGGAACGACCGGTCTACGTCAGCCTCGAAGAAGTCCCACACATCATGTCTCTGTCCACCCGCACCATCCGGCGCCGGATCAGCGACGGCACCATCCCCGCCTACCAATGCGGCAAGCATCGTGCACATGCTCAGTGCGCGACGAGGCGGACGCTGACATCGGGGAGTTCTCCGAACCGGGCTCGTTCGTCGGTGGTCAGGACGGTCCGGTCGACGGCCCGTGCGGTGGCGGCAATGATGAGGTCGTGCGCGCCTCTCTTGCTGCCGGTGCGTTGCACATGGGCCAAGAGTGCGGCGTGATGTTGAGCAACGTCCCGGTCGTACTCGTGGACGGGTAGGACTTGCAGGACCTCATCGAGGAAGCCGCGCTGGGCAACTGAGCGGCCGGGATCAGGATCAAGCAGCGTGCCGGCGAGGTACTCGGCCACGACAACGGCAGGTATCGCCACGTCGTCGGTGTCTGCGAGGGCGGCGAGGTCGATGTGTCCGCGGACACCGCCGATGAGAACACCGGTGTCGAGGATCAGGCGCGCCACGGGTCGGTGTCCAACTCCGCCGAGGCGCTCTGACGTGCAGCGTCCACGCGGGTAGCCAGGGTGCCATCTAGCGCGGGGTTGCCGTGCCAGCGCTCGAACACGGCACGCAGCGCAGCACCGTTGGCCCGCGGCGCCGGGGTGATCGCGGCCACTCGTCGACCGGCACGGGTGACCACGATTGTTTCGCCGTGCTCCGCGGAGTCCAGCACGGCTGAGAAGCTCCGCGACGCCTCTGAGGCTGTCATCTCTCGCACAAGTTCAGAATATCAGAATCTACTATTCATACTGAGCCTGCCCATCCCACGAGGTCCACCTGCAAACGAGGCGCTGGACAAAAACCTTCCTCCGGGCGATCGCAGCTGCGTGCGATAACCGCGAGGCCGATCGTTAACTGGGACGATGATCACTCGCACGGGTCGCTGGGGCGCGGCTGCCGGTACGCGATGCAGGACAGTCTCTGTTGCTCGTATATACTCAGCGTCACCCACGTATATGGACGCTGAGGGTGACGAAGCGACTCATCGAACTCGACGACGATCTGCTGGACGACGCGCAGCGCGAACTGAACACCACGGTGTCTCGGACACGGTGCGCACAGCGTTGAAGCAGGCCGTCTCCGCAGCCGCGCGAGCGCGTCAGATTGACTGGCTCCGCGATGGCGGACTTGAGTCACTGGCAGAACCAGAGGCCCGGGCCGCAGTGTGGCGCTGATCGCCCGCTACCTGATAGATACCAGCGCCGCCGCTCGGATGCGGCACTCAGTGGTCGCTGCGCGGTTGGCGCCACTCATCGAGGCTGGCGTGGTGGCTACGTGTGCCCCTGCGGACACAGAAGCGCTCTACAGCGCACGCAGCTCGGCCGAGTACGAACAGATTCGGACTGACCGTCGAGGCGCCTATGAGTACGTGCCCACCAAGGACCAACACTGGCAAGCTGCCTTCGAGGCTCAACGCAGCCTCGCCCGGACGGGCCCTCACCGCGCAATCGGGGTCGCCGATCTACTCACCGCAGCACTCGCCGGGCAACATCAACTGACTCTCGTGCACTACGACACCGACTTCGACATTGCTCGCGAGGTAATCACATTCGAGAGCCAATGGGTGGCGCAGCGCGGCAGTTTGCCCTGACCGGCAAACCAAGAAGCATCGCTGTTCGACATATCCGCAAGCCGATCGTGTTGTGGGGCTCGCCGCTGCACTCGCGTCGGCTCACGAATGGCTTGCCGAACTGTGAGGCTCAGTGATTGCTGCGGTAGTCGACACGACGACGCGCGAGATCGGTGATTGTCACCGTCTTGTGGGTGTCATTGATTCGGCAGATGACGCGGTAGGTACCACGTCGGGCGCTGTGATGGTCGGCCAGCGGTGGGCGTAGGCGTTTCCCGACACGGTGAGGGTTGTCGAGGAGGGGGCGGACGATGAACTCATATGCTGCGAGGGCCGCTACGTCGGGGATGGGAACTACTCATCGTTCCATCATCGATGACCCGTGAGGGCGACGAGGTAAGGGTCGTACTACTCATGATGATTGATCCAGATCTCGCCCTGCGAGGACGGGCTTGCCATGAACCGCTTGTCTCAACTCACCCTGGCACGCAGGGGGGCGAGGTCAGCCTCAGACTCACCTTCCCCCCGTGCCAGTTCGGCACCAGAGGTCGCCAACCGCTCGAGCGTGTCCGGATCGGAGAGGATCGCAATCGTCTCTTCGAGGGACTCGAGGTCATCCGTGGCGACCAGCACCGCAGATGGCCTGCCGTGCACCGTGACGGTGAGACGCTCGTGCTGAGCGGTTACGCGCCCGACCAACTCTGACAAGTGGGCTTTCACGCTGGCCAGCGGCATCACAGATGTCGAGCCTACGTCCCTATCGGTGCTTAGCTCGTTCCGATTGACGAACGCTCTGCGGATGCGTTGAGACGTTGGCGCTATGAAATCGCTATACTGTCGCTATGAGCGTAGAGATACGACAGTCTGAGCTTCGCAACGATAACGCGGCAGTGATGCGCCGAGTCGCTGAAGGCGAGTCCTTTGTAGTGACGGTCAACGGTCGTCCGGTAGCCGACGTGGTCCCTCATCGGCGCGACATGGGCAAGCGCCGGTTCGTGCCGGTCGCCGACCTCGTAGCGGCGTTCGCTGCGGCGCCTGCGCCGGACCCGACAACGTGGCGGGCTGAGCTGAGCGCAGCTGATGACCTTTTCGGTGCGGATGAGCTCACGGACCCGTTCGCCGAGGGGAAGTCTTGACCACGCGCGAGTCGCGCCGTGCCTTGCTCGACACATCGGTGCTGATTGACTTCCCTGCTAGGCAGGTCGCCGATGTCGCCGAGGAGGTCGCGGTCTCGGCCGTGACGATCGGGGAACTATCTTACGGTGTGGGCGCCGCGAGAGATCCGATCACCCAGATGTATCGGCACCAACGAGTGCAAGCGATTCTGGACCGCTTCGAGGTGTTGTCGTTCGATGTGGCCACCGCTGAGTACTACGGGGCGCTGGCCAACCTGGTGCGCCAAAACGGCCGCAAACCTCGGCCGCGCCGCATGGACTTGCAGATCGCCGCGACCGCAGCACGCTACGGCTTGACACTGCTCACCCGAAACGGCAGCGACTTCACTGGCCTGGAGTCTGCCGTGAAAGTGATCGACATGGCAGAGCATCTATAGACCTTCGGGGCGAGACACGCCTGGCACGGTGCCCGATAGAGGATCGCTGACCGGAACGGGTTCCTCAATCGGAACAAACTACTTCGCGTCAGGACAGAGAACCGTCCGGGTATCTGGGGTGTATCCGGTGACAGGGTCCAGATTGCCTCGTCAGGTGGCCAACACGAGCAATAGATGAGGTCATCTCGGTATCATAACCTCACTTAATTCATAGATGAGGTTATTACTCGGCCTCTCAGTTATGAGCTACCTGAAGTGGGGAGGAAGCGACGCCGACCGGCGTCGCACAAGACGTATGCCCTGGCGGCGTGCCCGTGGCAGCCGCGGAACGTGCAGATGTTTCTGGCGGCCGACCGCGGTGGCGACCCAGTGCGCCTCCTCAATGAAAGGCGGCGGCGCCTGCTCTGCCGCGGGAACGTATCGGGCAGGCCGGTGCGCAGCTTCTCTACCCGGACCACTGCCTCCGCTTCCCGCGCTCCCGTATGCGTCCCTACCGCGCCACCATGGCGCCTTAGGACGCGAGGACGCATCGGCACAACACGCCCGCTGTCCGTTTGCTGACTCATGAGGTCCGACTTGCGTGCACCAAAAACACAAATTTCACGATGGTACTTTGTGTTTTTGGTGTTTAGGAGCCTACTCTTGAGAATGAGCACCACCATGCCTGAGCCCTCCACCGAGCAACTCCTGACCACCGGCCAAGCGGCGCAGCTCCTCGGATGCTCGCGTCAGCACGTGGTCGACTTGTGTGCGTCAGGGGCCCTGCCCTACCTAACGGTGGGGACGCATCGTCGCCTTCGTCGGCAGGACGTAGAGCATGCACGGCACCGCACCACGAAGATGAACCGTTCGGACCGCCGTAGCCTTTGGTTGAACATCGCTGTCGCTGGCCAGCTCGTGCGCGACCCAGATACCGTCCTGCGCCGGGCGCGCGAGAACCTCCCCCTGATGCAGACCAAGCACACCCGTGGTCAGGGCGCGATGTGGCTTCGCAAATGGGAAGACCTACTGAATGGCCCTGTGGAGCAGGTCCTGGACATATTGACCTCTCAGACACCTCTGGCCCGTGAATTGCGCGCGAATTCTCCATTCGCGGGCGTGCTGAGCAGCGAGGATCGAGAGCGGACCTTGGCGGCGTTCCGGGCGAAGAAGTCGGGATGAAGCGTGACCATCTCGCACACATCCTGCGTGCAGCGGCGGTGGTCGCTGACGACAACGAGGTCATCGTCGTCGGGAGGCAGGCGATCCTAGGAAGTTACGACGAAGACGACCTGCCTGAGCCAGCCCACGCCTCGATCAAAGCCGACGTCTTCTTTGACCACGACCCTGAACTGCACAAGTCGGACATGGTTGACGGGGTACTTGGCGAAGACTCGGCGTTCCACGAGATGAACGGTTACTACGCACAGGGCGTGGATGTGACGACCGCTACGCTGCCCGATGGATGGCGTGAGCGAGCAGTCGCGTACTCACCAGCGGCCGCGAACGGTGCGACTGGGCTCTGTTTGGAGCCGCACGATCTTGTCCTTTCCAAGCTGGTCGCAGGACGCATGAAGGACTTCGAGTTCGTTGTGGCCCTCCTCGACGCTGATCTGGTCGATCTCGAGTTGTAGCACCAGCGCTCACAACTGGTGGGCGCGGTGCCGATGCAGGTCCGACGCATTGAGGATTGGCTCGACGCGTACGCCAGACGCCGCACATCACAGCGTCGAGGGTGAGCTTCCAGTCCCTGGTCTGCCGCCTGCGAGGTCGGAGAGCTTGGCGGCGATCTCGGCGTCGCGTCCTTGGGCCGCGTGCTGGTATCGCAGCGCGGCGCCGACAGTCGAGTGACCCAGACGTGCCTGCAACTCCGCCAAGGTCGCCCCAGTCATCGCAGCCAACGTCGCACCGGTATGGCGCAGGTCGTGAATCCGTAGGTCCTCACGCCCCGCCTTCGCTCGTGCTTTACGCCACGATTGGTGGATCACCGTGGGCTGAAGATGCTTCTGGGGATCACGCACCGACGGGAAAAGCAAAGCGTTCGCGCCACGGCCAACATAGGCGTCGAGGTGGTGCTGCAAGGCCAGCACGATGTGCGGCTAACCGCGACCTGGCGAGTCCCCGCCGCAGACTTCGGAGTGCCCACCACGGGCTGCCCTCCAATCCACGACACCGCCCTCGTCACGGACACGACCCCGCGATCCAAGTCCAGGTCGTGCCGCCGGAGCTCGAGCGCCTCGCCGATGCGCAGCACACACCAGGCGCACAAGAAACACCGCTTGGCGCGCATCAGGCATCTCTGAAACAAGAATCTCCAACTCCGCCGGAGTGGCCGGTCGGACGTCCTTCTTCGTCGGAGGGTTGGAGGCGGCCCGCACCCGGCACGGATTGGTCGGAATGAGCTCAGCGGTCACCGCCGTGCCGAGAATCGCCCTCAGCAGCGCATAGGCGCGGGCGTTCACCGTCGGATGCTCCGCGGACAGACCCGCCCACCACCGCCGCACGACCGCCGGCGTCAGGTCAGGCACCTGCAGGTCGCCGAAGGCAGGGTCGACGTAACGCCGCAGCAGGTGCTCATACCCCTCGCGGGTGCGCGGCTTCAGGAGAGGCACCTGCAGCACATACCTGCGGCTAAGAGGCTTATTTGCCTGGTCAAGAAGAGAGCTGGCGAGAGGACTCGAACCCCTAACCCCCTGTTTACAAGACAGCCGCTCAGATCGCGCTGACCTGCACGTTTGCCTTCTTGGACGCCCCGGGAGGTCCGTTTCGTGCATCATACGTGCAACATTGAAGTCATTAACTGTCCGTTTGCGTCCAGCATGTGGTGGGCCGACCCGGAGGCGGGGCAGCAGGACTTCGACCCCAAAGATCAGTGGTGCGTCGCCGGATGTGTCCGTCCTTCGGTCCAAATACGGCGCGGTCGAGGACCTTGCTGAAAACTGCCCAAAATGGGCGTAGTGATCGAGGCAGCTCGCCCCACCCGGGGTTCGGTGATCCGGACGGGCGTTTAGTCAGGACTTGTCCCACCTGCCGCCGGCCCTCAGGTACCTCGTCGAGATTCGGAACCCGAAGACGCGCCGGCTGCCACCGGCGACCCGGTTGGTCGGCTGACCGCGGTTGTTCCTGCGACGCGACGGCGACGACTGACTGATTGACGGCCGGCCAGCCAATCGGACGGACTTGCCTTGGCCGAGGTGGACCCCAACCGAAGCCGTCTGGGCCGGCGCGAGGCGAGATGCAGCGTGTTGCGGCTGTCGCTAACCAACACGATCACGAACACGAGCAGCAGTACGATCACCAGGAGCACTTGAGTGGACGATGCCTTCGTAGGTGTCGTCGATCTCGTTCTAGTCGTCGAGGTCAGCCAACTCAATCAGCCCGGTCTCTTTTGCGGTTGGCACCGCATCCACGGTGCCGTCCATGATCAGGCCGGCCACTGCCTCGGCCTGGCGGATCGAGAGACCGCTCCGACGGTCTGTGAAATGTAGGAAACTGCGCACAGTAACGCAGTAGCTGTATGCTGTTTCCTACATCATGATTCGGTTCTGGAGGGAGGTGCACCATATCCGCCCTCAACGACGCTGCCATGCGACTCCTCCCGCAAACATTCAGGTACTCTGACGCCCGCGAACTGATGAACGAGCGACGCTTCCGTGACCTCCTCAACCAGGGGCTCATCCTACAGTTGAACCGAGGCCTATACCGGAGGGCCGACTCAGAAGGCGACCTTGAACTCATCGAGATCGCCGGCCGACGGCCAATGGCGACCCTTTGCTTGACCAGCGCGCTCGCTCTCCACGACCTCACCGACGCCATCCCCGGCGCGTACGACATTGCCCTGCCGCGCGGCTTCCGGCCGATAAAAACTCAGACCCCGGTCGAATGGCACGCCTTCGACCGACGGACCTTCGACATCGGCCGAGAGACGCTCCAACTCGACGGCCAGCCGACCATCAGCCAATACAGCGCAGAGCGGTCCATCATCGACGCGTTCCGAATGCGCGAGACCGAGGGTTACGAAGCAGGAAACGAGGCGCTCCGGCGCTGGCTTCGGCGGCGGGGCTCCCAACCCAGCCACCTCATCGCCATGGCAGCCGAGTTCCCGAAAGCTCACACGGCTATGCGCCGCAGCTTGGAGATCCTTCTGTGACCCCCGCGACCCGAGCCACCGTCGACGGCCGCGCCTACCTGGACCTACAGAACAAAGCTCGCTAGGACGGCCGGAGCACTGAAGAGTTCATCCAGTTGTACGTGCTCGAGGGACTCCTGGCTCGCCTGTCGGGCAGTGCATACGTAGACCGGCTAGTACTCAAGGGCGGTGTCCTGCTGGCGGCGTTCGGAGACCGTCGCCCGACCCGCCACGTGGACCTTGCCAGCATCGACCTAAACAACGACGCCACCCACGTCCTCAGCGTGGTCCAAGCCGTTGCAGCCACTGCGCCCTCTATAGCAGACGGTCTGGCCTTCGAAATCGCCAGCGCGCAAGAGGACGTCATTCGCGACTCCAACGAGTACTCAGGCGTCCGCGTGTCTATGAACGTCACCTTGGCATCCGCGAGAGCGGCCTTCCACGTTGACGTTAGCGTGGGGAACCCGATCTGGCCCTCCCCACAGGACGTGGCTGTTCCGCGGCTGCTCGACGGGCCAGACATCCAGGTGCGGGGTTATCCGATGGAGATGGCCCTGGCCGAGAAGCTCGTCACTGCTGTGCAGCGCGGAACAGCGGGCACCCGATGGCGCGACTTCGGCGACATCTGGACCCTGTCTCACAATCACACCCTCCGGGGCACCGACGTCCAAGAAGCCATCGAACAAGTAGCCACTCACCGCGAGGCGGATCTCTCGACGCTCAAAACCGCGCTGGTCGGGTACGCGCACCTTGCACAGGCGAAGTGGGCCCAGTGGAGGCGCAAACTGAAGCTCGACTCGCTTCCCGCCGAATTTGCCGAGGTGCTTGCAGCCTGCAGAGAGTTCTCTGACCCGGCACTGCGAGGCGAAGTCACCGGAAAGACGTGGACCCCGTCGACCCGGACTTGGTCCTGACCCTGCTTCTGACGGGAACGGGAACGGCACGACATCCTGAGTGCTCTGATAGGCGGGTTTGCAATTGAGGAGCCTGACATCAGGTCCACCGATTCTGCAAGCCACATTCCGACAGATCCGCGCCCCAGAGCCAGGCTGCTGACGTCATCGGTCGTGTCGGACAGCCATCGGCGCGTCCTGCGGATATACCGGTGGGACGAGGGTCCGGATCTCCGTGGCGACGGCGAGCCGGCGTGGCGTCCATCTGCCGGTTACGGCGCCCCAAATACTTCTACCGGAACATGCTGCTTAGCGCCCAGTTAGACGCAGGGGACGTTCGGGCACCTGCACTGTCCTCAGGGACCGCTCGGCACCTCGATTGAGCACAGACAACTGTGTCGTCGTTGGTCTCACACGGCATTGCCAGGCAGAAGCCGCGGGCCACTCGCGCGTCCACGGCCTAGACTCGACGAATGCCCATGATGGATGCAGCCAACCAGAGGACCGAGCTTCAACGCCAGCGTCGCAAGGTCGACTTTGACTCGTACGACATAACGGTAGATGAGTTGGTGCGGCGCGTCTCGCGGGGCCGTATTGAGATTGCGCCCGCCTATCAGCGGCAATTCAGGTGGGACGTTGCTCGCCAGTCGCGCCTCGTCGAGTCGATGCTGTTGGGTATTCCCGTTCCGCCTCTCTTCTTTGCTACTAACATTCAGGAAGATGAGGGAACGAAGTGGGAGGTTGTGGATGGACTACAGCGACTGCTCTCGCTCACGAACTTCCTCGGCGGCGCCGAAACTAGGACTGTTGCCAGGCTGCACGGGAAACCGCTGCGATTGGCTGGCTTGGAGATTCTGCCCGGACTTGAAGGCCTGACAGCCGGGGAGCTGCCCGCCGATATACGGTCCGGCCTCGAGGATCGCCCCGTCAAAGTCATTGTGCTCAACGATAAGAGCGACCTCCAGGTGAGGTTCGATTTGTTCGAACGACTCAACACGGGAGGAGTCAAGCTGACTGATCACGAAGTCCGCGAGGCTGTGTACATGGGTGAGTTCGTAGACCTTCTCACTGAGTTGGCGCAGTCGGATGCATTCAAGACTGTAGTGAATCTTCCGGATCAGCGACTTAAAGATGGAACACCCCAGGACTACGTGTTGCGATTTTTTGCTTTCAAAGACGGTTACATGCACTTCGACCATTCAGTTAAGGAGTTCCTGAACGAGTACTGCCGCTGCGCCGCCCTGAACCCCAATCTTGACGCCCGTCGCGAGGTCTTTTCGCGGACCTTTTCACTCTTGGCCGACATCTTTCCGAATGGTTTGAGGCGGGGACGCCAGTCAACCACGCCGGTAAACTTATACGAGGCAGTGACTGTTGGAACGGCACTAGCATTGGCGACGAAACCAGATCTAGCGCAGCCCGACTCCCTAGCTTGGGTTGAGTCGTCAGATCTGCGAGAACTGACCACTGGAGCCACAAATGACAGACGCCGCGTAATCGGCAGGATCGAATTCGCGCGTGACCGACTTCTTCAACAAGAATGATCAGCGTCCAAATTCATCTCGACCAACTGGAAGAACGTCGCGAAGCGGTCGGGCGAATTCTCGATGAGACCCATCCAGCCGGGGGCGTCTCCGGTCCGATTTCCAGAGAAGCGCGCGGTCTGACTATCGTTCTGCTATTCGCCGCATATGAACATCTGCTGTATTCCTTGACTCGTACTTTGTTGGAGGGCGCAGTTCAGGTTGGCGTCGGAAACCGAAGATTGCAACCGGGTTTTAGAGCTTTCGCACTAGAAGGCGCGGCCAAGGGCGCAAGAGGCATGTCCGAAAAGAAACTGTTCTCAACAGCGCTGCCGAGGCTTGTCGATCTTGCTAGCCCCGCTGGCCGTGTATGCACCATCGACACTAATAGCTTTCCGTCAGATGGATCATTCATGAAGCGTACGCAGATTCAACTGTGGTGCGACCTCTTTGTTCTTCCACATCCGCAGCGGCTCCTTCATCGGACGTGGCAGCGGATCGACACTGTCGTTTCCGAGCGGAACGCCATTGCGCATGGGCGGCTCACCCCCGAGGCCGTGGGACGCGGCTATACTGAGCAAGAAATCCGAGCGCTGGTTGACGATTGGCATCAAGACTGGACGGACTTCCTACGCGAGGTGGAAGTTCGGGCCTCCACCAGGGACTTCTTCAGAACTCCGTGATCGTGGACATAGCGAGTTTGCAGCGGCGCCGATCTTTCAGCAGTTTCTCCGAACCGGTGCTGGCGGCGGCGTATGATCGTGGCGGCCTTCTTCGTCGTCGTGAACAAGGCAGCACAGGTGTGTGTGCGAGTTGCCCGCTCGGCCTCATAACCGTCCTGCGCAGCGGCGGCAGTGGTGATCCTGGGCTTTGGTCGGTGCGGGGCGGTGGTGCGCCAGATGGTATGGCCAACAGCTCGGTGGCTCGGCGTCTGTCCACGGCTTTGGGGTTCTTCACCTACCTGCTGGCTCGCGGCGACATCACCGTAAACCCGGTACCCCGCGGGCTGCTCACTCGCCGGAAACGATCCCGGCCGCAGGACTGGTTGCTTGTCTTGCTCGACATCCCTGTGCATTCTGTGCTTGTGAAAACCGCATCACAGGTCGGGAGACTCTCTGAGCCACCGGCTGCCTGTTGCATCCTGTCAACTGGCAGCTTGCGGGTCACCATGCGGTGCTGCAGCAAGTCATGATGTTCGCGTGTCTCGACCTTGGCGCGTATGCCCCGTTTTTCTGTTCCATACAAGTCCTGAACTACCCGCAATTGAGGAAGGAGTTGTGCTTTGCCGAATTCGGATAAGCCACGGCGCACTGCGCGAACGGCAGGCCCGATGCGGGCCGTCGCGAAGGCAGGCGGACAACGAGGTAGGAAACGCATGTTGCCAGCCAACTACGTCAAACGACTCGCTGTATTTCTCGACGAGCACTGGGCCATTGCAGGAGTCCTGGCCCTCGCGGCTCTCTTGGGGTTGGCCTTCCAGTTAGTCCAAGGCGCAGCAAGCAGTTTTCGAGTTATTGCCCACGAATATCTTGAAGAAGACTTGCTCAACGGGGTGCACATAGGTTATTCAAGTGCCTATCACGCCGAAGTATTAGGTGCGGAGATAGTCTCTCGCACGGTGAAAGACCCCTCTGGCATGGAAGCGATTCAGCGTCTCTATCGGGGGGAAGATCATCGACCCATCATCGGGCAGGGTGACGAATACTACGTCATTACCTACGCTCCTCCGGAGACAGGTTCGGTGTCGGAACTCTACATCGTTGCTTGTAGTGGGTTTGAGCCAACATTTCGTTATCGCGGCAGGGACTTGACCTTGAATTCCACAACGTTCGCCGAGGTATCCGAATCACCGTCATTCTCTCGATACAACCAACCCGCAGGCAATCTAGGTCAATATTTCGAAGTGGGAATCGGAGCGGGCAACGCCGACAACTACACTGTTTTCCCGGTGGGCTATTTACCACTCTGCAAGAGTGAGCGGCGGTCATATATCGACGAGTGGCCGAACGAATCCTCAGGAAATCAGATAACGCAAGGCGTGCCCGGCATATCTTGCGTAGATCACGACAGTTGCCTCACTGGGGACGTTAAAAACTATAGGCACTGGAGAACTGAGACTACAATCAACGCTTGGGGCCAATGTCAGTTTGAATGCGTCTATTTTGACAGTTCTATTCAGACGATAGCAGAGTCGCTATTGGGACCAATGCGAGACTCCCAATGACTCCGTTTCATGCTGTGAAGTGCGATTCGCCATTGCACCATCGCCGCCCTGTCGTCCGCCGAGGCTAATTGCGGCACCTGCCTGCCAGGTGGCAGGCAGCCAGGCGATCGAGTTGACGACGGGCGGTCATGTGCTGCGGAGGGCAAAAGCCCGGACACCGTCGGTGTTGAAGAGCTTCTCTGCGTTCGCTGCCGCTGTCTCAGGTTTAGCCCACTCAGTTGACCCGGTCTTGGCTGCGCCTGTTGCGGCCGCGTCGCCCTTCGTCCACCTTGATGTTTCGACCCTAATCGTGCGACCCGACTCGTGCCACTTTTCGGTGATTCGTGGAGCGGTGTGACGTTTTCGCTGGTCAGCACGTCGCGGTGGAGGGCGGCGACACACTAATTGGGGGTCAGTAGGGTCGTCTGGTGGTGTTCGTG
>JBARZG010000081.1:0-25007 GCA_049649785.1 Ornithinimicrobium sp.
GGCCCGGCCGGGATGACTCCGGTCGGGTTGATGTCGAGGTGGGTGGCGTAGTAGTGGGCCTTGATCTGGGCGAAGTCCACGGTGTCGCCAAACCCGGGGGTCTGGAAGAGGTCGCGGGCGTAGGCCCAGAGCACGGGCATCTCAGCGAGCTTGTTGCGATTGCACTTGAAGTG
This sequence comes from Ornithinimicrobium sp., assembly GCA_049649785.1. GTDB lineage: Bacteria > Actinomycetota > Actinomycetes > Actinomycetales > Dermatophilaceae > Ornithinicoccus. The sequence goes on from JBARZG010000081.1 coordinate 174, forward strand.
CCCGTGGTAGACGGCGTCGAAACGAACGAGGGTCGTCCATAGTCGGATGTCGGCTTCGGTGATGTGGTCGCCGACCAGGTAGCGGCGGGTTTCGAGTCGCTGCGACACGGCGTCTAGTCGGGCGAAAAGCTGGTCATAGGCTTCCTGGTATGCCGTCTGGGTGCCAGCGAACCCGCATCGGTAGACGCCGTTGTTGATCTCTTTGTAGATCGGCGTGGCGACTTCGTCGATCTCTTCGCGCAGCGCTTCGGGGTAGAGATCGGGAGCTCCTTCGCGATGTTGGCTGGTCCACTGCGTAGCGAAGTCCTCGGTGATCTGCCGGAAGTCATTGGTGACGACCTGGCCGGTCTCGATCTCGACAAGGGCCGGCACGGTGACGCCCGGCTTGTAGCCATCCGGTCGTGCCTCGTAGGCATCTTTGAGCCGGGGTATGCCGAGCACCGGGTCACGATGGCCGGGGTCGAGGTCGAACGTCCAACTGTTCTCATCGTGCACGGGGCCGCAAATGCCCATGGATAGCGCACCTTCGAGGCCCAGCATGCGACGCGAAATCACGGTGCGATGAGCCCAGGGGCAGGCACGGCTGACGATCAAACGGTAGCGGCCCGGCTCAACGGCATACCCGCTGTCTTTGCCGTCCGTGGTGATGCGATCTTGGATATACCGGGTGTCTCGCTTGAAACTTTTCTCCACGTATGACGTCTGCGCCACGATTCTTGCTCCTCAGCTTCTTTTCCAGCGGTCTCTTGCTCAACGGCTGCCACGCTCAGTTCCTTCCGAGGGATAATGTAGGTCCGTGGCGCCCATCCCGGACCGAGACCTGAGCGGCGAGGCTGAGACCACAGACCACAGCGATCGCCACGGGTGGTTGGCCCGGCAGATTTTCCCCGACGGCGCAGCGCCAGACCCGCGGTTCAGCCTGGCCAACGAGCGCACCTTCTTGTCGTGGATCAGGACAGCCCTGGCGCTGCTTGCCGGCGGCATCGCCGTGGACGCTTTCGCCGTGCTGCAAGACCCCTACGGCAAGGGCGTGGCCATCTTGCTATTGGTCCTGGGCATGTTTGTCAGCGGGGGCGCCTTCATGCGGTGGATCGGGGTGGAACGCGCCATGCGCCACGAAGCGCCGTTGCCGTTGCCGCTGATCGCCCCCGTCCTCGGACTTGGGGCCGCCCTCGGCGCGCTCGTCGTCATCGTCGTCATCGCCACCGGCTGAATCGCTGTGCCCCCCCCGGCGCACCACCGGCACACGGCGGCCCACCTCGACCCAGGCCTGCAACCGGAGCGCACCGCGATGGCGTGGTCGCGCACCGCCCTGGCGTGCTGCATCGTCAGTGCGTTCACGATCCGCTGGCTCCCTTTGTACGGCGTCCTCTTGCTGGTGCTCCCTGCAGTGACCCTGGTGGCGGCGGTCATCATCGCCGCTACCCAGCAGCGCCGCATACGACTCAATGTCCTCGCCATTGCGTACGAACAGTTGCCGGTCACGCCGTTCCCGCTGATCAGCCTCGTTGCTTTGTGCTGGATCCTCGGCGCCGCCGGGCTCGTGCTCCTTGCTCTTGACTAGCTACGACGACATCTTCGCCTGTTCTTTGAGGTAGCCGCGTCGTGATCCTTGCCCTCGATGGCACCCATGGCGCAGCCTCGGCGAACGACGCCTTCGGACATTCACGCCCCCGGCACCCGCGACGTGTGCCACACCAAGTCCAACGGGTCCTGCCCATAACTAACGTCTCGAGGCCGTTGCGTCGTGCGGCCCTTCAACGAGATACAGAGCACCCAACAGATCGTGACCTCGCAACGCAGCTACGAACTACTTCGATATAGCCATGATCAACGAGTTCACGGGACCACACGCGCTAAGCGGCTGCCCCAATGTGCCCGGAAGTTCGAAAAGCTGGATATCCTTGCCGCGTGCCGACCGTGCGCCAGCAGCAACGGTGGCGAAAGCTATGATCAACACCGCGATGCACACATTTTCCCCCAACCTTTTCATCATCGGCGCACCTAAAGCCGGGACAACAACCTTGGCGTCCTGGTTGAGTAGCCACGCTGAAATTTTCTGGTCGATCCCGAAAGAGCCTTACCATTTCGCCGCAGATTTTCCGGGGCAGCGGGACCACTACGGGTTTTCCAGCCGTGAAGACTACCTCTTTCTCTACGACCAAGCAGCGGCGCGTCACGCCCGTTACCGCGGCGACGGGTCCACGACATATCTCTACTCTGACCGAGCTGTCCCTGCGATTTTGGACATGGACCCATCTGCTCGTTTCATCGTGTCCGTGCGCAACCCGGTCGACCTATTGCCCAGCTACCACCGCACCCAAGTCGTAGTGCTGAACGAGGACAGAGTCGACTTCGCAGAGGCCTGGCACGGATCACTGGAGGGCCGACCACCCGGAGTACAGCCGCTGGACCGGGTCCTCGTGGACTATTCACGCATCGGTAAGCAGGGGGCAGCGATTCAACAGCTGTTGACGAGGGTGTCGAGAAATCAGGTCCACTTCATCGTCTTCGACGACATCGTGAGCGCGCCACGAGAGGTCTGGTTGCGCTTGTGCGCGGACTTGGACCTCGATGGTGACTCAGTTGCGCAGTTCAGCGCAACGAATGCCAGCAACAAACGCCCTCGCTACCCGTTGATCCGTCGACTCACTCATCGTCCCCCTCGTTTCGCGGCTCGCCCACTAGCTCACGTGCGACAGTGGTCACGCACGACTTCGATACCAGGTGTTCGGCGACTCAAAGGCTCACTCTGGGCTGCGGCACCGGCGCCTGCTATCTCGGATCAACTCAGCCGCGAACTGGCCGAGTACTTTTCAGCAGATGTGAGCCTGCTCAGCAATCTATTGGGCCGAGATCTCTCCCGCTGGTCTCGACCTAGAATTAAGGACTAGGGATGCGCATCTTGCACGTGCTCGAGCCCACCACGGCGGGGGTTCCACGACTGTTGACCTACATCGTGCGTGAGCAGATCGCCGCCGGGCACGAGGTGTGCGTGCTGGCGCCCCGACCCCTTGATCTCCCATCACAGGTGCGCCAGTGGCCATGGGCCATCCGCCGCAAGCGCCCGTGGACCTACATCAAGGCAACGTGGCAAGTGCGAGAAGCTCATCGCCATGCCAAACCCGACGTCGTCCACGTCCACTCTTTCTTCGCAGGACTGATCGCTCGAATGCCGGGATCGCTTCCCCGTGCAACACCCCTGGTGTACCAACCGCACGCGTGGGCCTTCCACGTGTTCGGTGGCAGGGTCAGGTGGCTAGTCAAGGCATGGGAACGGTATGCGGGACGTCGCACGACCGCTCTGGCAATCAACTGTGAGGACGAACTACAAAGAGGGCGTCGAGCGGGGATCACTACCGCTGGATGGATAGTCGGAATCGCGGTCGACATCGGGTCATTGCAGGTACCCACCGAGGCTGAGCGTGCCGAAAGCCGCGCCGAGCTGGGGTTGGGGCCTGGTCCGGTGGTCTTGCTTCTGGGGCGATTAGTCCCGCAAAAGGGGCAAGACCAACTCCTACGCCGGTGGCGTCCCGCGGAGTGCCTCGCCGCCACCCGACTGGTACTGGTCGGTCCTGGAGACCCCAAACCGCTGGCCAGACTCGCTGGTGAACGATGGGGATCCTCGGTCATCCACGTGGGCGGAACTTCCGATGTTCAGCCCTGGCTGTGGGCGGCCGATCTGATGATCATCCCGTCCAGGTACGAGACCGTGTCTTTGGTCGCTGGCGAGGCCATGGCAACCGGACTACCGGTGGTGGCCACCGACTTCGACGGCGCGGCCGAGGTCCTCGGCGCTGACGATGACGACCCCGCCGGTGACATCGTTCCGCTCGGGGACATGGACGCCATCGTGCAAGCCACGCGCTTGCTGCTGCTCGACGCCAACCGTCGCGCCCATTACGGCGCCAGCGGACGTCGGCGGGCGGTTCGGTATTGTTCACCGAAGAGCGTCGAGCAAGCACTTCATGACGCGTACGCCGCCATCACGCCCGCAGCGAACGTGCCATGACCCCCAACCCGACATTCCTGGTCGTCGGCGCTGCGCGAAGCGGCACCACTGCCTTGGTAGAAGACCTTCGCGGACATCCCCGAATTTTCGTGACCAAACCCAAGGAACCGCACTACTTCGCCTTGCACGATCAGCAACCGAACTTCACGGGCCCCGGAGACGCAACCACTATCAACCGTATCGCCACGCCCAGCCTGGCGACCTACCGAGCGCTCTATCCGAGCGATCACCGCGACTACGACGCCTTGGGCGAGGGATCGGTCTCGACGCTCTACTACTATCGGGACGCTATACCCGAGATCAAGCGAGTCGCCCCACGGGCCAAGCTGATTGTCATCCTGCGCGAGCCTGTCGACCGGGCGAAGTCGGCGTACGACTACTTAGTCTCCAAGGGGCACGAGACCGCGCCGTCCTTCCTCGATGCGTTGGCCCGGGAGCCCGAGCGAATCGAGCACGGATACCAGCATCTGTGGCACTACACGTCGATGAGCCTCTACGCAGAGTCGGTGGCTGCCTTCCTAGACGCATTCGACCAAGACCAGGTCCGCGTGTGGTTCCATGACGATCTAGTCCGGGACTACGACCGCACAATGTCCTCGGTTCGCCGGTTCATCGGCATCAACGAACCCCGCGAGGGCACCGAGCCATCGGCCGCCCCACGCGTCAACGTTAGCGGCACCCCGCGGTCGGCCACCCTGACCCGGACATTGCGCGTGGCCGCAGAGCACGAGGCCAGTCGACGAGCGATCAGGGCGGTGACCACCTTCTCTTTCCGCGAGCGAGTGCGCAGGATGATGATCACCAGCAACGCTCTGGATCCGGCGACCCGCGAGTTGCTCGCGCCTCGGTTCAGCGAAGACCTGGCCTCGCTACGGGCGCTCCTGCCGAACCGCCGGTTGCCGAACTGGCTGGCCGAACCGGAGGCAGGCTGATGACCAGGACCTTTCGGGTGTTGCAGATGCACAACCACCACGCAACCCTTGGCGGCGCGATGGAGGTGCTCGCTGACGAGGCTGCGCTACTGACCGAAGCCGGACACGACGTCCAACAGTTGACTCTGCCGGCTGCCGAAGACATGGGGCTAAACCCCCTACAGGCAGGCACGAGGGCCATCTGGAACCTGCCACTGACGAAAGACCTTAAGCGCCGGATCGACTCCTTCGCCCCCGACGTCGTTCACGTCCACACCCCGTTCCCGCTCATGTCACCCGCGATCTTCCGCACGGCTTCGACACGCGGGGTGCCGACCGTGACTACGCTGCACAGCTACCGGTATTCCTGTATCGCCGCCACCTGTCTACGCGATGGCGCAATCTGCGAGGACTGCGTCGGCAAATCGGTGAAGTGGCCAGGTATCCGGCATCGCTGCTACCACGACAGCCTTGGCGCCAGCTCCGCGTTGACAGCCGGGCTCGCGCTGCACCGTCGCCTCGGCACATTCGACCGTCATGTCGACCGCTTCATCACGCTGACCGACTTCGCCAAGGATCTCCTGATCCGCGACGGCATACGGGCCGAGCAAATTGTGGTGAAACCAAACTCGGTCCCTGATCCCGGCGAACCCGACCCCGGGCTCCCGCCCCGGGATGACTTCGTCCTGTATGCCGGCCGATTGGTGCCGGAGAAGGGCATTGACACGATGCTACGGGCTTGGTCCAAGGTGAGCGGCGAACGGGAGTTGCGGATAGCGGGGTCTGGTGACCTTATAGATCAGGTCACCGCGGCGGCCGCCATCGACTCACGCATCAAGCCCTTGGGCTGGCTGTCCATGGACGAGACGCTCGACCAGATGCGGCGGGCCGCCCTGGTGCTCATCCCCTCGGAGTGGTACGAGGGACTTCCGCTGGTCCTACTGCGCGCCCAGTCAGTGGGAGCGCCGATCGTTATCTCAGATCTGGAGAACATCAGCCGCGAACTCCTCATGGATGAGGCCGGCGTGACGTTCAAAGTAGGCGATCCGAAGGACCTCGCCCAAAATCTGCAGGGCATCCTCGACGATCCAGAGCGGGGTATGCGGCTCGGTGCTAACGCGCGGGCCGCCTACCTGCGGCGCTATACCCCGACCCGTAACGTCGCCGCTCTGGAAGAGATCTACGGCTCGCTGAGCACCCGAGACTTGCGGTGACGGCATCGACCACACCGCCGACCGGAGACTCTCTGGGCGGATCGATCTCGTGGTTCGGTTTGTCCTACCTTTTGAGCATTATGGGTTTCCTGGCCCTGAACGCCTTGGCGGCCAGGGCCTTGGGCACCGAGGACTTCGGGCGGTTCGTCGTCATCTACACGGTGTCCCTGGTGGCCGGCCAGGTGGGTCTGCTGGGGGTGCATCGCGCCGGTGTGCGGGAAGTAGCCCGACTCGAGAGGTTCGACCTTCCCGAAGCAACAGCGCTCAAAGATGATCTGCGGACCGTCTCATTGACCTCGCTCCCGTTGGTGGCTCTGGCCGTGGGAATAGGCACGGCCGTTGCTATGGATTCCGGTGGCGGCTCCGTGCTGTCCCTGGGCATCGCGACGATCGGGCTGAGTTATCTCAGTGGTCAGCAAAAGCTTGCCTCGCACTACCTTCGAGGTCTTGGCCGCGTTCGCTCGGCTGGTCTGCTCGAGGGTCGTTCCGGCGGCGGCCTGATCACCGTGCTGCAAGCCGCCCTGCTCGGCGCCTCGATGGCCGCGGGTTTGGAGCCTCAGCTCGGCACCGTCATTGCTCTGCTCGCGCTGGCTTACCTGGTGCCGATCATCTGGGGGCGCGTCGTGATCAGCGGATTCTGGCCGAGGAGTCGGCGACGGCTCAACCACGTGCGGCGACTGGCAGTCATCTGGCGTCGGGACTGGCGCTTCTTCGTCCTATCGACGGCCTCGTCTGGTTCGCAGTACGTCGAAGTGTGGCTCGCGGGGGCGCTGCTGGTCGCGACCGACAGTTCCTATTTCAGCGCCGGCCATCGGTTGGCCTCCCTGCTAGTTCTCCCACTGGCTTCGCTGCAGGTGGTGACATCACCGGTGATATCACGGCTGTGGCACCGTCAGGAGCCCTCGACATTGCAGTCGTTGGTTCGCACCGGAGCGAGTGTGGCGAGCGTCTGCACCCTGCTCCTGACGATCCCGCTGCTGTTGGCTCCAAACCTCGTGATGGAGGTGGTCTTCGGATCGGCCTTCGAGCAAGCGGGCACCGTCTTGATCATCGTGGCTATCGGCATGTTCGGAAACGTCGTGTCGGGACTGTGCGGGGCGGTCTTGTCAATGACCGGCCATGAGGGCACCTCGGCAGCAGTGACGGTCGCCAGCCTCCTGCTGCGCGTCAGCGTCGGCCTGTGGGCCGCGAGTCAATACGGGCTGATTGGCCTGGCAATCTCGTTCTCGGTGATCACGGTAGTGCACAACGCCGCACTAGCTCTGCTGGCAGTGCGTCTGACAGGGATCGTGACCGTCCCCACCGTTCGGCCCAACCCTCGGTTGTTCTTGCGGTTACGCGGGTAAGCCGGCACGTCATGAGTCGTAGACGACCGGACCGGACAACGAGTTGGCCCTCAGCACTGGATGGCGCGCGTTGCGCGTGATCTGGACGGATGGCGAGGCCGGGTCGCCGTCAAAGGTCGTCCCGACGACACGTGTGCGAGCGCTTGCTCCGAGCATGACTCCGCAGCTGCCGGTGCCGATTCCGGTTACCGCCGTACCCACCCTGAGGGCGACGTCCTCAGGACTCACCGTGCCGCCCAAACGGCGGACCTCCACCACCGGTCGCGTGGCGCCCGCACCGTCGAATCGAGTGCCTAGGCTTCGCGTGCCTCGTCCGCCGAGGATGGCCACCGGATGCCGACCCGCGACGTCCCGCCCGAAGTTGCACCTGATCAGCCGAGTTTCACTGACATGTCCGTTGACGACCACGGCTGCCTGAGGTTGGTTCCGAACGCCGACGCGGCGCAACGTTGCCCCTGTGATTCCTCCAAGAGAACGCGAAGAGAGGTAGACCGAGCCAGCAAGCGCAGCTTGACTTCCCGAAGGCACCACCTGCACGTCGCAATCACGCACGAGGAGGCCGGAGATGGCTCCGGCGCTACTGGAGTTGAGGACCGACAGCGCGCCGACGTCCGAAGTGGTTCCACGGATATTCGCGAAGGTGCAGTCGGTAATGCTCGCGGTCAGCACAGGTTGAACTGAGTGATGGCCGGGTCGGATCAATGCGGCGATCATCAGGCGGGCGTTGGTGGATGCCCCACGGCAGTTCACGAAGGAAGAATTGCTGATCGACTGGTCAAAGACTGGGTCAACCGGCGAAGCCGCTGGCACGAACTGGAAAGCATCGTCCCCGGCGGTCACGTCGCACCTGCTCACAACGTTGTCGTGCCCACCGAGCACCCGGATACCGCCGTTGCCGGACTCCGACGGCGACCCAGAAATCGTCAGACCAGAAACCCGCCAATGGTCACCTGCAATGAGCACCGCGCGGCCCCCGGCGAAGCAGTCCACCGACCAGCCCGACAAGGTAACGCGATCACCCCAGATGCCGAGAATGTTCCCGCGCGAGTGATGGTCGTGAGCACGCAACGTGCCTGGGCCGGTGATTTCCACGTCGTAGATCTTGTGCCGGAAATCGCGATTGCGGACGAGGCTCCCCCTGGTGCCTCCCTCGTTGCTGAACCTTTTAACGAGGACAGCCCCAGCCGACAAACGCATTCGTAGCCCGGAGCCCACTAGCAAAGGTCGTCGGCACACCACGACGCCGGCTGGCACCACAAGTTCGCGGCTAGAAGCGCATGCCTCGTCGATCATGACTTGCAGCTCCTCCCCCGGGGAGACAGGGTTCGACCTCGCTTTCACCCGACCCAGTGAAGCCCCGAGAATTGCGAAACTCGCGCCGAAGTACTGGCGCCGGCTGATGGATGGGTTGGGGAACTGCGGCATCGGCACACGCCTTCCAGCGTCGAACGTGTGGATGTGCTCTACACCCAACCGAGCTAGTCTCAGTTCCGTCGATGGCCCAGGCGGTGCGTTCCTGACTCGGCCAAGCGAAGTGGCACACAACATTTACCGTCCGTGGCGGCTGCCTTGACCTCGCCTCAACGCTTCGGGTCCCGGCGCCGACCAGATATTCGACGTGTGGCGTCGTACCGGCCATAGCCGTAGCCCACCTCCGCCGGTGTCATCGACATCACGATGCCGGAGACCTGTGCACCCGCAGCCTCCAGTCGGTCCACCGAGCGGCGCACCTGTGAGGGTGTCGTCCGCCCATGGCGAACCACCAACAGCACCCCGTCGGCGACCGTCGAAAGCACGGCCGCATCAGTCACCGGCAACAATGGCGGTGCGTCAATCAGGACGTAATCGAACTGCTTTTCCAGGTCCCGAATCAACCGGTTCATAGACTGCGACTGCAACAATTCCGACGGATTGGGCGGGAGTTCGCCAGCTGCCAGCAGTGCCAGCGGCACCTCATCATGTCGGACCAGCGCCTGTGACATTGTGGCGCGCCCGGCAAGCACGTCGGTCAGCCCTACCTCGGCCTCCATCCGCAGGTATTCGGTCGCCCTCGGCGCTCGCAGGTCACTGTCGACGAGGGCGACACTGCTGCCCCCACGAGCGAGCATCCAGGCGAGGTTCACGGTGGCCGACGTCTTTCCCTCTCCCTGCATCGCTGAGGTCAACACAACCGAATGGGGTCGGGAGTCCACATTCAAAAACTGCAGTCCGGTGCGGAGCACACGGAATGCCTCTGCGCGTGGATGCATACTGTCGATCGAGGGGATCATTGGCCGCTGAGTGGCTGAACTGTCCTGTGGAATGTGTGCCAGCACCGGGGCGGCAGTCACGTCGGCCAGGTCTTCATCACTCTTGATTCCGCTATCAAAGGCGTCGCGTCCGAAAGCTGTGGCTGCCCCAGCAAGCAGTCCCAAAAGGAGCCCGATCGGCAGATCACGCAGTGGCTGAGGCGAGATCGGCTCTTCCGATAGAGATGCCTCGTCCACGATAGTCACTTGGATGGAGCTCCGAGTTACGCCTTCCGGAGTCTCTAACTCTTCGACCAGTTGCTCCAACTGATGCGCGAACGCCTGAGCCACCTCTTGAGCTCGGTCTGGGTCAGTGTCGACATAGCGGATCTCGATGATGACCGTGTCGGGTACGACGGCCACGCTCACGTTGTCCCGCACGGATGGGGAAGACAGTCCATCGAACTGGTCGCTCACACGCTCACGGAGTGTCTGGCCCTGAACCAGCGTGGCGTAGGAGCGCACCCGTTCAGCCGCGAATCGTCCCCCCTGAGCCGCGTCAGTGGTGTCGCTTGACGTCGCCGAGACGAAGAGCCGAGCCGAAGATTCGTACTTTGGCGTGGTCGTGTAGGACACGGCGCTCGCAATACCAAGGCCGACGAGGCACCCAAACACGACATAGACCCATCTGCGCCGCAGAATACTCAGCGCATCTCGAAGCGACACAGACAGACTCCTCAAACAAGGGCGGGCGGTGGGATCAGCGTACGTGGCGTGGGAAGATAAGGCGGGACTAGACGAGACGCAAGGAGACACGCAGTGGCCGTTGCCATAGGCCTTGGCTTGTTCGTTGGACTTCTCGCCCTTGGTATGGTCACCCTTTCTCGGCGTCCGACCGACCCACTCTTCCTCTTCTTCGTCGTCTTTGCGATGTTCTACGGACTTCGCGCGGTCCTGGTCGGCACCGGACTAGATTCCTTGAATCCGGACTACCTGTTTGTCACCAGCGATCAGACGCAACTTGTTGCCGCTGCCCTCTTTCACATGGACCTTTTTCTGGCCTCCTTCATCGGCGCGGCGTGGTTTGCCACACGGTCGAAGTCTGCGACGGGCGGCGTTCTCTTCATGTCTCAGCGTCCGGCGCAGCTCCTGATGAACAGAGCGGTCGCCAGTCTCACAGTGCTGACCCTGCTGACGACCGCGTCACTAGTCTTCACATACGGCGGAATTGGAACATTTATGGCAGCCGCCAAACTGGACAAGGCACTGGCCGGGCAGTACGTACTGAAATTACCTGCAATGCTGGGATCGTTTATCTCTGCCGCCGCCGTCATAGATGCGTTGCAGACCGGCCCCCCAAAGCGACGGCGCATGGCACTGTTGCTGGCGTGTACAGCCTTCAACGCGCTGTGTGTTTTTGCTTGGGGCCAACGTTCGGTCGTGGTCGTTGTCATGGCAATGCTGATCCTCGGCGCCGTAGCGGGTAGGGACGCGCCTCAACTGAGCAAGGGTCGGATTATCGGGCGGGTTCTCTTGGCCGGCGTCATCGTCATCACAGCCTCGTTCTGCTTGCGTGTTGTGCGCGACATCACGATCCACGACGATGGCCCGGGCACTGACTTCGCTTCGTCAACCACGTGGCGGCAACTGTCGGTCAGCGTCAACGGGGTCTACTTCGACGCCTCAGCCCTTGCCTTCCGAGACTGGCCCTCGCTGTACTCCTACCGCGGCGGGCAGGACTTCATCGACGGAGGCTCGGGCACGGTTCCTCGTGTTTTGAATCCCGACAAACCGGAGCCCTTGGTGGGAAGAGCATTTCGCCAGGTATACGAACCGGAGGTGGCAAATGGGTGGCCGGTCGGGACGCCCACCATTTGGTATCTCAACTTCGGATTACCCGGGGTCATCTTCGGAGGCATGCTTTCGGGAGCGCTTGTCGGTTTCGTTTCGCGACGATGTTGGGCGGCTCCCGCATCCGGGATCAACGTCGCAGTGTCGATCATCGTCAGTATCTATGTGCTTCAGCTTGGGGTCTCCAGTGAGACGCTCTTCAGGCTCGTGTTGTGGCTCGGACCATTGGCACCCGTGCTGTGGATCCTTCGCTCCAGCGATCGACAACGCCCTGATCGCAGGAGTGACGCCGGAAACATGTCGGCCAGTCGGCGAAAAGCCTCAGTAAGCGCCTCGAGAGCCCAGCACCGCGCGGACAGTCCGTAGCATGATCACCAGGTCCACGACCATGGTCCAGTTCTCCACGTAGTAAAGGTCCAAACGAACGGCTTCGTCCAATGACAGCGTTGAGCGGCCCGATACCTGCCATAGACCGGTCATCCCTGGCTTGACCAGGAGCCGCCGCCGCTGGGCTGTGGAGTAGGTGTCAACCTCCCATTGTTGCTGGGGTCGCGGACCAACCAAACTCATCTGGCCACGCAGCACGTTGAACAGTTGCGGCAGTTCATCAAGGGAGTAACGACGGATAAAGGCACCGAGCGGCGTTACTCGCGGGTCCTTCTCCATCTTCCACAGTGCCCCATCGTGCCCACTGAGCGCCCGCAACCCGGCCTCCAACGCGCCAGCGTCGACCCGCATTGAGCGGAACTTCCAGCAGCCAAATTCTTCCCCGTTGATGCCTACGCGTCGCTGCCGGAAAAGGACGGGACCCCCGTCACCGGTCTTGATCCCGATGGCTATGGCCGCCATCGGGATGGCGAGGAACAGCAAGGCGATGCTAGAAACGACTAAGTCGAAGAATCGCTTGCCGACACTGACTGCCCTGCTTGCCTGTGGCTCGGTGACATGCACGCGAGGAAGGCCTCCGTCCACCCGGAAATGAACCCGGGGACCGGCAATGTCCAGCAGACTTGGCAGCACGATGACGTCAATTTTTTGACCATGCAAGGCCCAGCCGACCTCTTTGAGGTCTGCCGCCGAGCAGGACCCTCCCGCGACCAGCACTGTGTCGGCGCGATGCGTCTCACAGATCTCCGCAATGTTGTCAAACGTGCCCAACACGGGGGCTGGATACGCGTCAACTGGTGCGTCGTGCCGCGAAACTGCTCCGATGACGCGATAGCCGAGATGCTTCTCGCGAGCAAAAGCCGTCACCGCATCAGCGATAGGTGCCGGGTCTCCGATGGCGACGACGCGGTGCCCCCAGCGCCCCTGTCGACGGATCGCGAACAGATAGTGCCGCAGCGCATACCGCTCGATCGTCAGCAAGAGGAGACCGAGCACGAAGAACGCCACAAAGTAACTGCGCGTGAAGTCTGTTTCCGTCAGATACATGGCGATCCCTGCACATCCACTGGCCAGAACGGCCGATGAACCGAGCACCCGATAGAGATCAGAGCCAGCCTCCATCCGGCGAAAACTGTAGCCACCCTGGACCAACAGCACTAGGAGCCAAAGAACTACCAACCCCACAGCCTCGCGGGGAACCACAGCGGTCGAGGCCAACGACTCCTCGAAGAACGGATTGAGCAAGAGTCGGCCCTGCCACCCTGCGATCGCAGCCAGACTCAAGAAGAGCGCGTCAACGCCTACCACCCCATACATCCAACGCTTGATGACATGAGGGCTGGCGGAAGCACTCACATGCTCCACCGGCAGACGCGCTGGGAGGGTGCCAGGCAAGGTAGTCAACGGAAGGTCCTCTAACAGGGTTGTGAGTTCGGTCGGATCCGAAGGGGTCGGGACGCTCACGGGTGCGTCCCGACCCACATCAGGGTTTCTCAGTTGCCGGCCGGGGCCGCATTGGTCACCAAGTAGACGTTGTCGTTGAAGTCGTAGTTGATGCCGGCGTAATCCATGACCACGATGTATGTGCCTTCAATGGCAACGCCGTCTCGATCCTCTGCCGGCCAGACCCGCAGGTGGTGGCCTAACTGACACCCATCATTTCCGGCTCCGCACTGGTCTGGACCGTCGTCGTTGAGAGTCCAATCACTCGACTCCGGGTCGATCCTCCAACTAAACGCGTCCGGCCCGGGGGTGAACGATGCGAAAGCCGGGTTAACGTCGGAGCCGTTGATGCGAGGCAACAACGTCTGCGCCCACTGGCCATCGTGGCGCACCACCTGCGTCCAATTGCCCTTGTTGCCGACCGGGTGCCAACCGAACGCTGCCGTGTTGTTGCAGCACGAGTGGTAGGCACCAAGCTGGCGAACCGTCATCGGCTGCGTGTCGTCGGCCCGCTCCCAGGTTTGCGAAAGCACCTCGTCACCGATCGACTCGAGGCGGCCTTGGTTGTTGATCTGTTCACCGGGGCCGACGATCGTGGTGCCGACGCCGTAGGCCTCAACGATCTCGGCGACGTTGGGCTCGTTGCCGCCCTCCTTCACCGACTGCCAAATGGCGCCGAGCTCGACGGTCGTCGCTGGCCCGTCGCTGCCGTTGTGACGGACAACCATCGCGGACTCGAAGTTGGTGTTGCTTCCGGTCCCGGTGCCGATGAACTGCACCTCGACCTCCAACTCCTCGCCCACAGCAATTGCGGCCGGCAACGTCGGGGCATCATTGACCTGGAAGTCATCGGTGTCGGCGATGTCCAGCGCCGAGACTTCGATGGCTTCGGTTCCCTCGTTACTGAGGACAACCGTAGCCGTCTCAGAAGTGAGGGGGCTGCCCGTGCCCGACTGGATTCGGCTCATCACGAGCCGATCGTTGAACGGGGCGGCCTCTGGGTTGGTCAACTCCAGGTCACCTGCGCCGAGGGCCGCGATGGTGAAGTTCACCGTCTCCACGGTCTCATTACCGGCACCATCAGTGGCGGTCACCACGACCTCGTGGGCCCCGTTGCCGGATACCTCGAAGGGCTCGGTGTAGTTGGTCGTCGTTCCGCCGTCCACGGTGTAGTCCGTGAACTCCAGGGTCCGGTCCGTGGCGGTCACGGTCACGGTCACTGGGCCGGTGTAAAAGCCGTCGCTGCCGTCGCCGTCGAGTTCGATGGCGACCTTTGGAGCGACAACGTCCTCGTCCAATTCAGTGATCTTGATCCACTGCAGCTTCGTGTTCTCACCCGTTGAGGTCACCGTCAACGCGCCATCGGTCACCTCAACATTCGCACTACCGGTCTCGTAGTCACCAGGAGCGCTGGGAACAAAGCCATCGATGACTGACACACCTTCGGCCGAAACGCCGTGCGTTGAATCGTCAAAGTCCGGCTCCCCGACTGACACCTCGACTGCATACTCGCCATCCTCAAGCGTGTACTCCCAGTCTCCGTTGACATTCGCGGCCACCACAGCATCGTCCATGATCACGAAGGTGTCGTTGAGCACATCGGGGTCAGTGTCACGAGTGCGAACGTCGCCAGTCTTGTCAGCGCCGCCCTTCGTGTCGACCCAGCCGTAGCCACGGTCGGTATCGAACAACTCACCAGTGTCGGCTGCCCAGTCAGCGGGCGTTGCTGCTCCCGCCGCCTGGAAGTTGACCTGACCCTCGGCGGGGGGCGGATCAACCACATCGGTCTCTTCGATCTCGATGTAGTTGATCTTGGTGTTCGTTCCGCCCGATTGATCCACCGTCAACTTTCCATCGGCGACGTCCACGGTCACGGTCGCCTGCTGGTGACGCTCGTCCGAACCATTTGCCGCCGACGACTTGGGGAAGCCATCGATCGCGTTCGTGCCCTCGACATTGATCGTGTGCGACTCTGCGGCGCCACCGTTGTCGGGGTCACCCACGGAAACAGTCACGTCATACGTGCCATCAGCGATTGCGAGTTCCCAGCTACCATCGCGCAGCACACCGCCCTGACCCTCGGGGGGTAGGTCCATGTGCATCAACGTGTCGAGTAGCTGGTCGTCGTTGCTTCCGCGGTCGCGACCATTGCCCACCAGAGATAGCGGCGAACCGTCGTCGGTGTCCACCCAGCCGTAGCTCAGGTCAGTGCCCTGGTCGGCCCCGGTGCGAACGCCATACGCCTCACCAAAGTCGCGCAAATAACCATCGGGGACGCTGGCGTCTTCGCTCTGGAAGTTAACGCTCACCTCGTCGCCAGGAGGCGGCGGAGGCGGGGCATCGTCCGCAGCGACCACATTGCCCAGGATAAATACGTAGTCCTGATAGTCGCCGTTGGATGCATCCTCGAACGCGACGAGGAAACGGTCACCAGAGAGCGGGTAGATCCGCGCCCGGTGGGTTCCGCCGCCATCGTTGCGAGCATCCTCAGTAAAGCCCGTTCGGTTGAACGTGTTCGAGAAGTAGTACAAGCCGAATGCGTCCTCGCCCGGGTCGAACGACGTGTCCCCGCTGCCCAGCGTTGGGTTCAACGTCTGGAGCTGACCGTTGGCGATCGAGCCCACCTCGTTCGTAGTCACGTCACCATCGGCGTCGGCATACCAACCGAACGGAAGGTTCTCCTGCGGCGCGAAAGCCGCGACAGGGGTCATGGTGACCGGAGCATCGCTGGCGCGCTCAAACAACGGCTCCAACACTTCGCTGCCCTTTGCTGCGGCACCCGTGCCATCGGCCAAGCCGCTCCAACCGGTGGTGATGTCGAGCTCCAACGCGTCAGCCACCAACTGCAGTGGTGGCTCCTCGCCACCCTCTTGGCCAGCAAAGGCCAAGGCACGCAGCGTCACGCTCTCGGTGGTGTCGCCACTGGTGACCTCCAAGGTCGCGTTGCGTATGCCGACAGATCCGCTGGGGTCGAATATGACAGTGACGTCAGTGTCCTCGCCAGCAGCGATCGCACCGGGGTCAGTGACCGAGAACTGGCCGGCGTCGTCGCCGGTGATCTCAGCCGTGACTGTGGCCGACTCATCGCCGTTGTTGCTGATCGTGACGTCCTCGGTGTCAGTCGGCTGCTCGTTGTTGAGCGTCGCTGAGAACACCTCCTTCTCGGAGTCGACAACGATCGCTCCGGAAGGAGCCTCGGTGGCCCGCAATAAGTACAACTGCTGCGGCTCGCCGCCACGGTTGTATTGGTTGACGTACAAGTTGCCGGGGTTGACCTCCGTGTCTTCCGTCAACTCCAGAGGGTCGACGTACCCGTTGAAGCCGCCGATCTCGTCGCCGCCCTGAGCGAGCACCACGTCACCATTGTTAGCAACCTGCATCGTCAAGATGTCGTCGTTGCCGCTGAACCGAATGACCATCACCCGACCCTGCAGTTGACCACCGTAGGTGTCCGACTGGTACTCGATGACGCCGTTGGGGGACTTGTTGAAGTCGAAGTTGTACGCGAAACCCTTGTAGTTCGGGTCAGCGTCGGTCCCGGCCGGATACTTCTGGCCAGTGTTGGACGGGCTGTCGGAGCCATTGTTTAAAACCCACTCGCAGCGCGTCGGGTTGGGGTGGCCGTAGTAGCCGCCCTCCTCGACCTCGAACATGAAGTCCAACTGGGTCGGGTGACTCGAGACGGCCGGCACAGATCCACCGGTGTAAGGCTGGCCATCAATGCGACGGTTCTCGCAGATCTCGGTGACATCAGTACCGTCACCGAACCCGTTTTCGCCCGGCGTTTGGTTGCTGACCATGGTGGCCGTGCCATCAGGCGCAATATCTACGCCCGGGCTGTTGCCGCCACCGGCGGTGCCGTTGGTGGGCACATAAATGCTGCCGTTGGAGTGCCAAACCAAGTCGTAGGCGTTGCGGATACCCGTGGCGTAGATCTCCAAGGGGGCACCGTCAGCGAAGGGATCGTAACTACCGCCGACCTCCTCGGTGGCCACATCAATGGGGCCGTTGGCAGTCGCCTCGGCCAGCACATCCTGCGGGTCGAACCGCAGCAGGGCTGCGGTCAGCTGCGTCTCTCCTCGAGTGCCCCAGGAGCCGTCAACATCGCCGGCGGCTTGGTTGGAGCCCTGCAAGAAGTACAGCCAGTCGTCGCCACCATCGCCTGTCGGGCCGTAAGCGATCGAGTTGGACAGGTGGTCCTTCTTCGACCGCGGCAGGTTGACGAACACGTCGGTCACCACTGGGTTGGCCACGTCGCTGAAGTCAATCGTCGACAACTTGGAGCCGATCTTCGCGTCCTCACCGCCGATGTTTCCTGTGGCGTGAGTGACCCACGCGAGGTCTGGGTTGTCGGCATCAAACTTGAAGCCCACGGCCGCCCGGCCGTTCAGAACACCCAAGTCTTCTTCGGCGCCGAGGCTGCCATCAGCACCGATCTCATAGCGGTAGGTGCCCTGGCCAATGGTGGTTGCCCAGAGGTAACCCTCGTGCACCTCAAGGCTGGCGAAGAACTTTCCATTAGCGCCGGAGGCACTGTCCTGCAGTTCCTTCTCGAAGTCCACATCCTCTATCGGCGCTGGAATGCAATCCTCAGGAATGGGGTCCTCGGTGCATTCGCCGGGCGGGGGTGGTGGCGGGTCGATCCCGCCCTCCCCAGTGGTGAACAACGACTCGAAGCGTTCGAAGGTATTGCCTGCCTCATCGAGCACACCATCAATCACGTAGCGGTATGTCGTCTCCGCCTTGAGCTCTTCCTCCGGGCTGATCGCGATCGTGTCGTTGCCACCGGTGGAGCCGCGGTTGCCTGCAACCTCCACGTCACCGCCTTCGGTGACCTCGAACAACTTCACTGCCTCGTCAGTCAGCGAGGTGTCCCGGTCCGGGTCCACGCCGACTCCGTTGCCCGGCACGTTAACGGAGGCCGAGATGGAGGTGTCCAGGGCCGCCTCGTTCGAGCGGTTCTCCGGCAGAACAGCGGTCACCAGCGGCTGGTTGCCCACGCTGCGGATCTGCACGTAGTTCAGCTTGGAGTTCGCGCCACCAATGGCGTTGATGGTCAACTTGCCGTCGTCAACGCCTGCGTATGCGGTCGCTTCGAGATACTCCTGAGCGCCGGTGCCCTGAAAAGACTCGATCGCAACACCAGCCTCGAGGTTGATCGCGTGCAATGAGTCGTACCCATCGCCGCTGGGCTGGTCACCAACGGCCAGAGTTACCTCATACAAACCATTGGGCAGATCGATCTCCCACGCGCCGGGGTCGCACTGGTTGGCAGTGCAGTTCGGGTTACCGTCAAACACCGTGCCGATGTCGCCGTATTGCATATGGATGAAGGTGTCGAGAAGCTGGTCAATCCCGCCACGGTCGCGGTCGCGCCCGTTGCTGGACATGTCGAGCGGCGTATTGCCACCTTCCTCGATCCAGCCGTAAGACAGACCATCGCCACGGTCGCCGTAGGCCTGGCCGCTGTCGGCCAGGTAGCCGTCGGGTGTCGGCGCCGCGACCGACTGGAAGTTGACGTCCAGAGCCACATCATCGATGACCGTGATGTCGAAGGAGCCTTCGGTGACATTTCCGTTGCCGTCGTCGGCCGAGATGCTCACCGTGTAGGGGCTGTCCGCCAGCGTGTCCTGAGCCAAAGTCCCGTCGATACTGCCATCGGCATACGCCAGCCCGTCGGGCAGACCGTCCACCGTGACCGCGACCTCGTCATCGTCGGGGTCGCTGACCGCGACTGGGATAATCGCTTCCTGGCCCTCGAACAGCGTCCGATTACCAGTCAAGTTGACCACCGGGGCTCCGCCCTGATTCACCTCATTCGTGACGTCGAAGTCGGAGAAGCTGATGGCCAGCGGGTTGGCGGTATCGCGTCGGGTCGTGGCGTACACGCCAGCGAAGCTGGCCGGTCCGGTCTCATCGTCGGACAGCGTCTCGCCCTGGAAGAACGCTGCCGGGATGTCCAGCGTGCCCACCTGGACAACTTCACCGGTACCGATCTGATAAGAGCCCACGGCAGTTCCAGCCGACTCGTCCAGCACCAGGGTCAACTCGACATCCATACCTTCAGGGAAGGTGGGACCGTTGATCTCGTCGTCGTTGCCGACCACCGCGCCGTTGACCTCACGCTGCAGTTGGACGCGCAAGTTGGTCCCGGCCTGGTTCTGCACCGAGATGTTGACCAGGTTGTCCTCGTCCAGGCCAAACCACAGGCCGGACTTCTCCGAGTTGGCGCTGCCATCGAAGTCCGGGGCGACCATCGTGGTCGTCACCGTGGTGGTGCCTTCGGTTGCGTCGACACCCACGCCCAAACCGTTGATCTGAGTGTTTGTGTCGCTGCTTTGACCGGGGTTGGCGTACTGGATGCCGGGGGTGGCATCAATCGTCAGCGTGCCACCGTCAACATCCAACAGGCTCGGCTCGTAACCGGGCACATCCGGGTTGCTCGGGTCGCCATCGGAGGCGAGACGCGAGGACGGGTCGTCGACCATCGTAAAGCCGATGTCTTCACCGTCCTTGTCAACAAGGCCACCTTCGGTCCCGTCGAACGCCAACTCCACTGGCGTGTCCAGCAGGACGTCACCGCAGGCCAATGTCGAGATCGGCGAGCACGCCGCCGCTACAACGTCAGGGTCGAAGGTCGTGTCCATCGAGAACGCGGCAGCGCCATCGGTGGACTGGACGATCAGCTGGTAGTCACCGGCCGCCTCAGCGGTCCACTCCAGCGTCGAAGGGGAAGTCGCCGGCGCGGACTGTGCAACAACCTCGCCGCCATCCACGATCAGCGCGCTCAACTCAGCGGCACCCTCCCAGGACAACTCCGCCTGGAACTCGCCTGAGCTATCCAGGGAAAGCGGGTACTGCCGGACATTCTCGCTGGTCACGTCTGCGGTTCCGAGGTAGGTGCGAGCCAGGGGATCTGTTTGCACCGCGACGTCGAGCGTGTAGAACGACCCGCCGGCGGCCTCGGTCGAGACGTACAACCGGTAGGTGGATCCCTCAGTCACTTCGAAGCTTGCCTGCTCAGGCGTCACCGACGTGCGAGAGGTGGTGATCAGAGAGCCAGAGTTCGGCGTCGCCGGGTCCGTAATCTCACGTACATAGATGCCTTGGTCGTCGGTCGTGTCGCTGCCGAGCTGCAAGGTCGCCAGGCCGGTCGCTGGTGCCGTCCAGTCGTGGTTGGTCCAGCCGCTGCGCGGGCCTGTGTCCGGCTGGAAACCGACATGACCTGCATAGCTGCGGTCCTCGTCCGTCTGAACGTTCGTGGCCAACACGAAGTCCGACGTTCCAGACTTCGCCGAGATCTGGAACTTGTAGGCTCCTGCCTCGGGAACTTCGTAGGTCAGCAACTCGGGGTTTGCGTCGGTCTTGGAGAACGCCGCCAATTGGTTTCCCGGGCCACGCAAAATCATCGTGAGATCAGCGTCGCCAGCCCAGGACAGGTCAGCCGACAGCAGACCAGGCTCAACGACATCGACGGTGTAGATGCGCGCCTTCTGCGAGTCGGCGTCCAGGGTGCCGGAGATGGTGCGGAACGGCGAGTCGTCGACCGATGTGGTCAGGTCGTAGTCCACTCCCCCAGTCGTGGACTTAACGATGACCCGGTAGGACTCGCCGCCGTCAGCTTTGAAGCTGACGCGCTGGGACGGCAGGTCTGCTGCCGAGCCAACCACAGCTGGCCCTAGCGAACCGTCTGGGTTGAAAGGGCGAACAAACAACTTGGGCGAATCCCCCTCCTCGCGCGCATCCAGAATGACCGTGATCTCTCCGTCTTCGGCAGCGCTGATGTCATGTGTCTGGACGCTTTTAACGTCACCATTCGGCTTGATATAGCCTGTCTGGTCGCTGTACACGTGCTCATCGCCTGGCACGAGAGGCCCGCCGTCACGCTGCTCGCTGGTGAGTGTGTACGCAGCGGCTCCCGCGTCCGAGCGCACCAGCCACGTGTACTCACCGGCCGGTACCTCCTCGGTGAGCAGCTTGGGGTTGGAATCCAACCGCGAGTTCGTCACAACATTGCCGTCGGAGTCGCGGAGGTACAAGGAAACCTCAGCAGAGCCTTCCCAGTCCAGCGAGGCGGCAACAAGTCCATCTTCGTCCACAGTGAAGTCGTGCAAGCGGGTGACCTGCGCGTCGAAGTCGACCGTGCCGAGATAGTCGCGGGTCGTTCCGTCGGCGATGTTTGTATCCAGCGTGTAGTCGCTGGCGCCCTCTTCAGCCTGCACAAAGAGGCGATACGACCGACCGGTTGTGGTGTCGAAAGAAACCTGCTCCGGCTGTGCAGCCGTTCTGCTGCGGGTGACCAAAGGCCCCACGGTGTCGGCGTCGAGCTCACGCACGTAGAGGTTGAGGTTGGCCGTCTCGGTGGCCCAGTCCAGACTCACCGTGAGCGTGCCACTGCTCGGGGCGATGAGATCGTGCGTCATCCAAGGGTTGTTGTCCGCGTCAACAGCTCCCGTCTCCTGAGCCTGCGCCTCGGGCGCCGAGGACAGTTGCCCGAAGCCGAAAAGCAACGACAACGTCGCTAACATCGC
The DNA here is from genome assembly GCA_049649785.1 of Ornithinimicrobium sp. Lineage (GTDB taxonomy): Bacteria > Actinomycetota > Actinomycetes > Actinomycetales > Dermatophilaceae > Ornithinicoccus. The sequence goes on from JBARZG010000081.1 coordinate 22,097, forward strand.
GACAAGGCCGCGGGCAGACAAGCCTGGTCGATCTGCAGTGTGGTGATGCACCGTGGTTTCCTTCTCGAAGCGGTGGATGCGTGGCCAAAGGGTGCGGTCGGTCATGGCTTGTCCAGACCTTCCAGGGATTCGTTCAGTTCAGCGTTCAAGTCCGCAGCATCGGACTCCAGGTCGTCCAGCACCTCGGGGTCAGCCGGTGGCACGTCAGCGGTATCGTCGAAATCGCGCGCTTCCTGCGCTTGGGTCTCTTGGTAGGCGGTCAGCGCCTCGTCCATCTCGCGCGTTTCCTCCTCAAACACCGCGTCTGCTTCGGCGACTTGCTCATCGACCGTCGCCAGCTCGGCTTCTACGACCATGTCTGCCACCGGCGCCTTCGCTAGCTCTTCGACCTTGTCGGAGGCCACCGGCTCGGCGGCTGGCTCGATGGCCACGTTGGACACTCGGGGAGCGGACTCAGCTCCCACCTGCTTCAGTGCACCGTCCGACTCTTCGGTGTTTCCGCTGTCAGCATCCCGAGACTGGGTGGTGCTCGTCTCGCTGTCCGCTTGGTTCTCTGCGGGCTTGTCAGGTCCCTGAAGCAGAAACACCCACGCAGCAACTGCCGTCACCAACAATCCGGCTCCCGCTGATCCCGCCAGTAGGATTCGACGCCGCCTGTCCTGCAACGGCTTTGTCGCAGAGTTCGCTGCGCACTCGTCCATGGTGCTTCCCCTCAGTCCGTGGTGGATCACGAAAATGACCCAGGACGAGGTTCTCCCCTTGACATTGCACCACGCTGACGATTCGGTAACAATCCCATCACAAGGTCAAGAGCGCGGTGTATTTTGGCAAGGTCCCAGTCATCAATCCGCAAACCAGATGGCTCCGAACCTCTTCCACGATGTCCGTCAACCCTGGAGTTATCTATGCATGAGCCAACGGCTCTCGTCGTACCCGTCAACGCCGACCCAGTGAGTCTGCAACAGACAATCTCAGTTCTCCGCAGTCACAAGATTCGGTTCAACTCGTGCGACAGCACGCGGTCGGCCCTGGCTTTGGCAAAAGCGTCAAGTCCGCTATTTGTCCTAGTGCAGGGGGGAGTGGCCGGAATGCCCTTAATCAGCGCGGTCGAGAGATTGGCAACTGCCGCAGGACCCCGGGTCGCCCTTCTCGTCATGGCCGATAACCTGACAGAATCCGATGAGCACCGCCTGTTCTCGGCAGGGGCGCGAGATGTTCTGAACGCTCCAATCTCGCCGACGAGGTTAAGGATGCGGATTCTGAGCATGCGGCGTGGAGCGATAGGCGAAATGCAATCGTCACCGCGAATCACCTGCGGAGACTTAGTGATTCATGCGGGTCGACGAGAGGTGTGGATCGGTGAACGCGAGATCTCGCTCACCCGTAGCGAGTTCGACCTTCTGCTGGCGCTTGCCCGCGATCCTCGACGTGTCGTGACCCGAGACGAACTGGTGAGGTCCATTGGTCGCGGCAGCACCAGCAAGACCGTCGAGTCACACCTCAGCAGGCTCCGCAAGAAGCTCTCAGCTCGAGGTGGCACCCGTCTTATAGAGCCCGTACGCGGAGTGGGCTATCGGCTTGGCACAATGGTGTCCGCTCAGCAGGTCTCCTGAACTGCCTTCAACACCTAGTGAGCCCCGCGATGACGTTGCCGCTGTTTGAAGTCCTCGCATCACTCACGGGGTTGCGGTTCTTCAATGGTGCGCTCCAATGCTGACCAAGTGGCGCCGGAGCCAGGTGATCCGCAGCCGATCGGACCTGCTAGACGCAGGCGATTGCCTGGTCCTCGGCGAGGTCACTGACGACGAGGTTGCCGCCAACTCCTCACGCATCGTGATTGAGCACTCTCGGCACCGCCGTTCGCGCGAATTCCGCGAGCTGAGCACGTCACTGGTATCGCTCTGGACCGACCAACCATCTACCTCGATCATGTTCACATCTGCCCTTCCTCGCGAGGGTAAGACGGTCACGATCGCTCACCTAGCTCTGACGCTCGGTCTGACCGACTGCCGGGTCTGCCTCGTCGAAGGCAACCTCAGACATCCTGAGGTACTGGACTATCTGGGCATGGAGGGCTCGGTCGGTCTGACGAACGTGCTCATCGGCGAAGCCGACCTTGACGACATGTTGCAGCCTTACGCCGATACAAATCTCACCGTTCTCGGCTCGGGACGCCGGCCTCCGAATCCAACCCAACTTGTAGGCTCTTTGAAAATGCGCTCGCTGATGCATGAGTTGAGCAAGCGTTTCGACATTGTCATGGTTGACGCGCCATCTCTAGAGTCGCCTTCGGAGGCCCATGCATGGGCCGGCCTGACCGAGCGGGCGGTGCTCGTGACCCGGGTTGGCCTGACCACCCATATCCAGTTCCGCCAAGGATTGGCCAGGATGCCGTCCGCCCGGAGCAACCCCCCGGTGGTGATCGTCAATCGGCTTCCTTCCGTCGCCCCGCGCTGAGGCAGTGGGCCTCAGCCCGTGACCGATTAGGCGATGAGCCGCGGCGACTGTCGGCGACGGCCCACACAAATGCCATCACGGTTGGACATCGGTCCGCTCGCGAGGGTGTCCTCCCAGGCGGCGACCAACCGAGGCAGCGCCGCCGACAGCTGCTCCTGCGGCTGCACATATGGCAGGCGCATCCACTGATCCATTCCTCCAGTAGGCGAAAAATTTGGGCCGGCCGCCAGGGTGACACCATGCTGGGCCGCTGCAGCGGTCAGCGCCGTCGAGGACTGTGTCGGCAACTCACACCACAGCGACAGTCCGCCCGGCGGAGTGTCTACGCGCCATGCGGGCAGATGCGTCCGCACGCCCTTCGCCAGCAGGTCTCGACCAGCCGTGAACGCCTCACGGCGCGCCGGCAGGATCTCGTCCCGGCGCCGCAGCAACTCCGCGACCGCAAGTTGCTCCA
>JBARZG010000082.1:0-19575 GCA_049649785.1 Ornithinimicrobium sp.
CTGGTCTGCACGCGGTCGTCTGGTACGCACGGGTCTTCGATCCCGTCGAGCTGGGTGATAGTGGCGATCGCCTCATCCTGCGCTTCGGCGCCGTCGACCGCTACGCCACCGTGTGGGTCAACGGGTCTGTGGTGGCACAGCACGAGGGCGGCTACACCCCGTTCTCGGCTGACATCACCCAGGAGGTGGCCGAAGGACCGAATGTGCTGGTCGTGAGGGTGTCTGACCCCGTGGCCGAGTTGGACCAGCCGCGCGGCAAGCAGTACTGGATGGAGCACGCCGACGACGTCTTCTATCAGGGGGCCACAGGCATTTGGCAGACCGTCTGGTTAGAGCCGGTCGCCCGCGCAGCCATAGAGGATCTGCTGATCGTGCCGATGTTGGATGACGCCTCGGTCGAGATCACGGCCTCTGTCACGGCTGCAGCCATCGGCAAGCAACTCGTGGTGCGGATCGCGTTCGCAGACCACCTCATTGTGCATGACTCGATGCTGATCACCGGCGTGGAAGTGCGTCGTCGATGGGATCTGACGGAGGGCGCCCACTACGCCGACGCGACGATCATTGATCATCGCGGCGTCGCGACCTGGAGCCCGGACCATCCGCGGTTGCACGATGTCCATATCGAGGTCGTCGACGACGGTCAGATGATCGACGCGGTCGACTCCTACTTCGGCTTGCGCAAGATCGAGGCGCGTGGCGGACAGGTGATGCTGAACAATCGGCCGCTCTATCAACGTCTGGTGCTGGACCAGGGCTACTTCCCAGAGGGTGGCTACACGGCACCCAACGACGAGGCGCTCCGTCGTGACATCGAGCTCGCCAAGGAGATGGGCTTCAACGGAGCGCGGAAACACCAAAAGGCGGAGGATCCTCGTTGGCTGTACTGGGCGGATCGGCTGGGGTTTGTCGTCTGGGCCGAGATGCCCAGCGGTTTTCGCTACTCGATTGGCTATGTCAACCGGGTCACGACGCAATGGCAGGAGATCATCGCCCGAGATCGCAACCATCCATGCATCATCGTGTGGACCCCGGTGAACGAGAGTTGGGGCGTACCGGCATTGCGCGGTGCTCCCGACCAGCGACAGGTGTCATTTCTCAAGGCTATGTACCACCTCACCAAGTCTCTGGATCCCACCCGTCTCGTGGTCAGCAACGACGGTTGGGAGCACGCCGAGACCGACCTGTGCACCATCCACCACTACGGTGACGAAGCCAAGTTGCGGGCGACGTTCACCGATCGCCAGACTGCAGTACGTGCGCGACCGCTGCACCGCGCTGTCTACGTACCGGGATGTGAGCATGGCGGGGAGCCGATTATCGTCAGTGAGTTCGGCGGCGTTGCCCTTCAGGCCGCTGCGAACGAGAGCGACGACTCCGTCCCTACGTGGGGGTTTCACACAGTGCTCGACGGCCCTGCACTTCTGGAGCGCTACCGAGGCTTCGTCGAGGCCGCCACAGACTCAGGGGTTGTGGTCGGGTTTTGCTGGACCCAGCTAACGGACATCCAGCAGGAGGCCAACGGTCTGCTTACCAAGGATCGAACGCCGAAAGTTGATGTCGCGGCGATCCGCGAAGTGAATGAACAAATTCGCCCGCGTCGACTGACGTAGCCATGAGTCGACGGAGATCACTCTGTCTTGGCAGCCGCCGTGCTCAGGTGGGGAAGCCCCCCTGGGGGCGGTGTTTACGTCCATGCCATCGATGAGCGGTGCGACCAATACGTATGTGGGTCCTGCCGCGCACCGAGGTATGGCCGGGCCTCCTCCTCGGTCAAGTTGAGCTGGAGCGCCTCGAGGTTTGATCGCAACTGATCAACACGTGAAGCCCCGGACAGCACCTCGGTGGTGAAGGGTTGGGCCAAAGCCAGAGCGATGGCGGCAGCATCAACTCCGACACCATGCTCACCAGCAAGATCGACAAGTCGCTGGGGTGGGTCGCCCCGGTAGGTGAGTCGCCCGTTGGCGAGGGCCTCTTTGACGATCACCGTCCACCCTGCCTGTGCTGCCTCACTGAGGGCCTCGCCAACGGACGGTTCGAGCGGATTCCAGGTGGCCTGCACGAGTCGGAAGGGAGCATCGCCGGCGTTGCTGAGCTGCAGCGCGGCGCGCAGCGTGTCAGCCTGCGTCGGCCCCGACAGCGATAGTCCGACGAGCACGCCGGTGTCGGCCAGGTCGCCCAGAGCAGCTAGCACAGCACCGTCGCTGAGCACGCCGGATTCCAGCGTGGCCGAATGAATCTGATAGCCGTCGAGGCGGGGGAGCAGGGCGGTGGTTTCCGCGATCTGCCTGCGGTAGGTGTCCAGGGAGTGGTCTTTGACCTCGTGATGCTCGGGATCGACGCGCCAGTCGGCGGTGTAGGTATATCCCCACTTTGACGTGACGATGACGTCACTATGCCCGCGCTCGCCCAACCACCCACCCAGGAACTCCTCGGCCAACCCATAGGAACGGGCGGCGTCCACGTGGCGCACGCCCTCGACATACCCGGCGTCGAGCACCTCCCAGGTGCGCGCTCGCATACCAGCCACGGAGCGGTCCCCGATGTCATCCCGGTGGCCGAGATTGAGGTATCCAGGCCGGCCCAGCGCGGCGAGCCCCATGGCGATGCGGCTGACAGGGGCGCCTTGGGCGGCTGAGGTCATGAACAGAAAGTCTAGGGATGGTCCGGTTGACCGGGCCCCCGTCTTCGGTCAACTTCTTCACGTCGAATGGGCCCACGCACGATAATTCGGTACGCGCGCTCGAATCGTCTACGTGACGAGTCTGCCGGTTGCTGAGCCGCGGCCTCAGCTGGCACCGAGCCGGACTGCCCGGCGCGGGCACACCAAGTTCCCTATCTCGTTGACGACGAGCAACGCCTCGTACCTGTCACAGCCACGCGGCACCGGGCACATGCCTCCCTGACCTGACCGCCAGTATGGTGGCCTGCTTGGCCTTATCTGGGAGATGCGGGGGTCGCTGCGGGCCGGGTGCTTCGACAGGTTAGAGCTGACTGCGCAACCAATCAGCCCGATCGATCAGGTGATCGACGGTCGCCCGCTTCTTGGCCAGTCGGTCGCGTTCCTTGGCAGTCTCAGCATTGTTGATCTCTTCGTCGAGTCGGCCGCGCTTGCGGTGCAGCTTCTGGCGGATCTCCTTCACGTGCTTAGGCTTGATTTTATGGGCCTTGCCCTTCTTGACCCGCTTTCGATACTTGTCGAGCTTGTCGGCGGTTTCGTCGATGGACATGTCGGCGTGCTCCTTAGGATTCGCCGCTGCGGCCGCGGCTGTGGGTGTTGGAGAATTCCAGATCTTCGTCAGGCTCCAGCAGTCGCTCGACCTCGGCTAGCGGCCCTTCACGTTCACCGTAGTAGAGCCGGGCCGCATCCACGAGTTCCTTCATGGCGCGGTAGGCATAGTTGGCATCGATCATGAATGAGGTTGAGGCGGTCGCCGTGAGCGCCTCCTCACGCATCAGCCCCTCGACGACACCGCCGGTCTGCGTCTTATCACTCTTGATTCGCGTGCGCTCATCCTCGAGCCAGAGAACACTGCGGTCGGCGACGGGCGTCTCCTTGAGTTCGTGCAGTGCGACAAGAATCTCAGCGATCTCAGTGCGGAGGCCGTCATAGAGCGCAGAGATGTCGCCTTGTTCCGTTGCGGTGAAGGCGACAGTGTTCTCGCGCATGTGTTTGACCTCCTTGACCGCGCCCACCATGTGCTCGGCCGACTCGCGCAGCGCATACATTCGTTGCACGGTCTCGACTGGGAGCTCATGAGCGTTTCGGTTGTTGACGAACTCGAGGATGGCGGCATACAAGACCTTGACGCGTTGCTCGTAGGCCTGGTCGATGTCGAAGTCGAACGGCTCGGTCTCGGCTCGGACCGTCGTCTCAAGATCGTGCGACTCATACAGGGAGCTTCGGTGCAGGCTCAGTCCATGCGCGATGAGTTCGATGGCGTTGTCGTGCAGGTGACCCACCTCGGCGGTGAGTGCCGCTTCGATGGTCTCGGGGAAGGCGCCCACCGCATCGTTGAGGTAGCGCGGCTGGCTGATCCCAGGCTCGGTACTGGGAATCGTCCGTTCCAGAAAGACGATCAGGCGGTGGAAAAGGGGCAACATCAACACCACGCCGAGCAGGTTGAAGAGGGTATGGAAGACCGCAAGTTTGAGGGTGTAGTCATCTGGTGCGATGCCGATCAGTCCGCTGATCCAGTCGACAGTGGCGGCGAGAGGGACGATGAAGATCAACGCCACCGCGCCGGTGCCAACGTTGAAGATGACGTGTGCCAGTGCCAGTCTGCGCCCCTGGTAGTTGGCGGTTGCCGCCCCGATGATGGCGGTGACCGTCGTGCCGACGTTCGCGCCGATGGACAGGGCAAGCGCGTTTTCATACGTGACTTGATTGGCGGCCAGGGCGGTGATGACCAACACCATCGTGGCATGACTCGACTGCATGATCACGGTGGCTGCTGCACCGATCAGGGTGTACACGAGGAGGCCAGCAACACCGGTCATCGCGAAACTGCTCAAGTCGATGTCAAAAGACTCAAAGCCCACTTTCATGTGGTGGATGCCCAGGAACAGGAAGCCCATCCCGGCTAGGACGTAGCCGCCACCGCGCACATACTTCGACTTCTGGAAGACCAAGACAATACTGAGCGCCAACATCGGCATGGCGAAGGCCGCGATGTCCACCTTAAGGCCGAAGCCGGCCACTAGCCACGCGCCGGTCGTCGTCCCGATGTTGGCGCCGAAGATGATGCCGACGCCAGCGACCAGTGAAAGAAGGCCTGCGCTCAGGAACGAGATGGTGATCACCGACACCAGCGACGACGACTGCATCACGCTCGTCGTCGTGAACCCGAAGGCGATTGCGCGGGGAGTCGACTTGGTAGCGCGCTCTAAGATTCGTTCCAAGAACCCGCCGCTGAACAGTTCGAAGCCTTGTTCCAGCATCAACATGCCGAACAGGAAGATCGCGACACCTGCCGCCACCTCCCGGAACTCCCCGCTCATCCAGAAGCCGACCACCAGCAAGATCATGATGAAGGGCAGCGTGACACTGCGCAGAATATGGGTCATGGAAGCAACATCCCTCGGATAGCGAAGTAGAACAGTGCGGATAGTGCCGCGGCGACAGGCAGTGTGATCACCCAGGCCGACGCGATCTTGAGCAGCATTGAGCGTTTGACGAGTTGCCGCTTCAGCGCCTTCCTGAGCTGCCGGCGCTGCGCCGCAGTGATGACGGCGTCAGGACCCATCTTTTCCATCGTCTTGAGTATTTGACGCTTGGCCTCTGGAGGAGCGTTCTTGAAGTTCCACAGGACCCGCTCGACCTTCTCGAAGTCGGGCTCGCCCTGATGGCTACGCAGCACCTCTTCGATATCGGTGCCAAGACGTTGCTCCAAAAACTCCCGCAGGAATCCGACCCCGAACACCCCGCCCAGTGCTACGTGGGTCGAGCTGATCGGAAGACCGAGCTGTGAGGCGACGATGACCGTCACGGCAGCGGCTAGGGCGATACAGAACGCCCGAGATCGATCCAGCTCGGTGATCTCGGAGCCGACCGTGCGGATCAGTTTGGGACCAAACAAACCCAGACCCACTGCGATGCCGATGGCTCCGATGGCCAACACCCAGAACGGGATGGCGGCCTCCCCGCCGCTGACACCGGTGTCTAGCGTTTCGACGATTCCCGCCAAGGGACCCACGGCGTTAGCGACGTCGTTGGCTCCGTGAGCGAAACTCAGCAATGCAGCCGCGCAGATCAGGGGGAGGGTGAATAGCCGGTTGACGCCGTCTCGGTTCTGCGGGAGATGAGGAGCCTTCCTGGCGATCAGCGGGCGGACCGCAAGATAGGTGATGACGCCCACGACGAGCCCGATCATCAACGCAACGGTGAAGGAGATGGACACCAGGTTCTTAATGCCCTTGAGGGAGATATAGGTGGTGAAGGCCCAGGCCATCACACCGATCAAGATGGGGACCACTTTGACGGCCTCGGTGACCGGCTCGTCTTTGAACAGAACCGTCCGCTTCAATGTGTAGAGCGTGCCGGCAGCGATGACGCCACCGACGACCGGGGAGATCACCCAGCTAATGGCGATCGTGCCGACGACGTCCCAGTTGACGATGCTCCAGCCCGAGGAGGCCGCTCCCGCCCCGAGCACGCCGCCCACGATCGCGTGGGTCGTGGACACCGGCGCGCCGAGCCAGGTGGCGAGGTTGAGCCAGATCGCGGCGCCCAACAGGGCGGCCATCATCACCCAGACGAAGACGTTGGGGTCGCCGATATCGGCCGGGTCAACGATGCCGTTCTTGACCGTTGACACCACTGCGCCGCCGGCAATGATGGCTCCTGCGGCCTCAAAAACTGCGGCAATGACGATCGCCATCGTCATCGTCATGGCGAACGAGCCGACGGCCGGTCCGACGTTGTTGGCCACGTCGTTTGCGCCGATATTCATCGCCATGTAGGCGCCCACAACTGCCGCAGCAATCAGCAGGTAGCCCTGCTCTATGTCGGCGAACTGGGTCCCGGTGAAGATGATGACGGCGACGATAAACAGCACCGCCGTGCCGATCCTGCCGACCTCGAACCTGCTGCGATCCGCTGCGAGTTCGACCTTGTGAAAATCCTTGTACGTCAACTCGATCACCTGACTTTGCTTTACTACTACCCGTAGTTCATATACTGGCAACCTAGGGGTTGCCGACCGTTCGCGCAATGTTCGGACTCGATGTGAGTTCTGCAGGCAGTCGCATGTCTGACTCCCAGACGGCCAGCAGCACCTGACGGTTGCTGTCAGTTTCCTGAGATAGAGCCACCACGGCGAGCGCCGGTGTGGGGGGGATCGGCGCTACCGCTCACGGCATACCCGACCGCGCGATGCTCCTGCGACACGCCCCAGCGCGACCGGCTCACGGGTTCACGTGCACCCTTGAGCCGTTATCGGCGGGCGTGTCGTCGGCAGATCAGCGCGATAGCCGGAGTTGAGCGGCGTCGACGGGGCGTGCGCGAGGAGTGCGGGTCACATGAGAGACAGCTCGTGGCCCGGAACGGCAGCCGAAGTGTTGGCAACTGATGCAGGCGACGATGACAGCCGCCCCGGTCTATGTGAAACTGCGCCTGTGGAGCCAACGACGTATGAGGTGAAGGCCCTCGATGAGTCATCGTGGCCTGCATTCATCGTAGAAGGGGCGTCTTCTCCGGCGCCCTTGCCGCTGCCCTGGGCTTGATCGCCGGTCACGGGGGTGGCGTCGTCGAGGGCTACCTAGAGCCGGCCTCAGCGGTCCCGGCCGGCTTCCTCTTCAACGGAGCACTCTCAAACGTATGAGGCACTGGGTTCACCCGTGACCGGATGATCGGGAAGCATCGGTGGGTGGTCAAGAAGGTCGTTGAACCCGTCCATACCCACTCCCAGGAGCCCGATAACTGCTAGCGTTGACGGCCCTTGGCGCGCATCGCGCTGCGCCGGAACCACGAAAACGAGGAGTTTCGGATGGCTACCTATGACGTCAGCGAGCGTTCGGCGATCGTGACCGGCGCCGGGTCTGGTATCGGTCGAAGCATTGCCCTCATGCTCGCGAGCAACGGGGCAGCGGTGCTCGCAGCCGACCTCGATGCGGATGCCGCTGAAGGCGTTGTGTCGGAGATTGTCGAGGCCGGTGGGACCGCCACTGCTCACGTCGGTGACGTGTCCGACCCGTCGTATGCCGGCGATGTGGTGGCTGCTGCCAGCGACCTCGGCCCGCTGCGAATCGCAGTCAACAATGCCGGAATCGGTGGCGCTGCGGCGCCGCTCGGCGACTATCCGCTGGACAGTTGGCAGAAGGTTCTCGACGTCAACCTCAATGGTGTCATGTATGGGATGCGGGCTCAGCTGCCGGCGATGGTCGCTGCAGGTGGCGGCAGCATCGTGAATATCGCCTCGATCCTCGGCAGCGTCGGATTCGCCACGGCCTCGGCCTACGTGACGGCCAAGCACGGTGTCCTCGGGCTGACCAAGAACGCTGCCTTGGAGTATGCGGGTCAGGGAGTGCGCGTCAACTCCGTTGGTCCCGGTTTTATCAGGACGCCACTTCTTGAGGCGAATCTCGACGCGGACACCCTCAAGATGCTGGAGGGTATGCATGCCCTGGGGCGCCTCGGCCGGCCGCACGAGGTCGCGGCTTTGGTCTCGTTCTTGTCCTCAGATGCTTCCTCGTTCATCACCGGGAGCTATCACCTGGTCGATGGCGGTTACACGGCCCAATAGCGCCGACGGCGATCCTTGGCATCGATCCCGAGAGGCAACGTATAACCGTCTCGTTGTGAACCTCAGCCAGATCGCTCATCGATGGGCGCCTGCTCAGCGGTCGGAGATCGTGCTGGCCATCTGCTGGTCGAGCCAAACAGGGTGATCAGGGCAGGGACGAGCAGAGTTCGGATGATGAAGACATCGATAAGTAGGCCGATCGCCATGGTGAACGCAATTTCTTGAAAGGGCCACAGAGGTATGAGGGCCACGAGCGCGAGACTGCCGGCGAGGGCGATGCCTGCGGTGCGGATGGCCGAGTTTGTGCGGGGGATCACCAGGCGCAGCGCGTCGGTGAGGGAGCGGTGTCGGGCCTCTTCCCAGACGCGTCCGACGCTGAAGACGTTGTAGTCCGAGCCGAGGGCCAGAAGCAGCACTGCAGTGGCGAACGGAACGTAGAAGGTGATGCCTGACCGGCCTGCCACATCTTGGAAGAGCCACGTGGAGATCCCCAGGGCGGTGGCTACCCCGAGCATGCTGGTCAACAACAAGAACAGGGGTGCGATAAGGGACCGTAATAGCAGGATGAGTAGCAGCAGCAGGACCAAGGGGGCAGCGATGGCTATCCGCACGAAGTCGGCTCGGGTCTGCTCCACGAGTTCAGTGGCGATGGCGGTGTCGCCGATGAACGTTGCCTCGGCGTCGGCGAGGCCAGCCGCGGAGAGCATGGTGGGGAGTTGGCTTTGCAAGTCCCGCATGATGTTAACGGCGTCGGCGTCCAGCGGTTCGGTGTCCAAGACAAGGATCAGCCGGGCTGCCTCGCCGGTCGGCGAGATGATGAGTTGGCGTCCTTGCCCGGCAGGCAATCCGGCAGGGCTCAGAACTCCAGCGATTTTGGGCACATCACTGATCTCCTGTCCTAGCCGGTCGATCTGTGCCGCTTGTCGGTCCAGTCCGGGGGCTTCCAGAAGCAGGACCGTGGGGGAGATGATGCCTTCGGCGAAGCCGTTGGCCGCGGATCGTTGTGCTTGCTGGACGGGGTTGTCGGCAGGCAGTCCGTTCGCGAAGGATAGATTTAGCGAGAGATCCTTGACCGGCGCAGCCGCGAAGGCCAGCACCACCAAGCATCCCGTGGCGGCCACCGCGGCGACAGGACGTCGAGTGATCTGCTCAATGACGCGGTGTCGCTTGTCGGCGGGTGGATCGCCGAGTTTCGCAGGCCAGAAGACGAACCGACCCAATACCGCGATGAGCGCCGGCGTGAGGGTCAACGAGACCGCCAGACCGGTCAGCACAGTCAGCGCCAAGCCCGGGCCGAAGGCGCGGAAAAGAGCCAGGTTCGCGACGAGTAACGATGCGGTGCCGGCTGCGACGGTGAGACCGGCAACCAGAATGACCTTGCTGTAGTCGGCAGTGGCCATGCGCGCAGCCTCCAACCGAGGCGCACCGAGTTGGAGCCTTCGGCGAAAGGCATAAAGGTAGAACAACGAGTAGTCGGCGACCACACCAAACAGCAGGGCCAAGATCAGCGGCTCGAGTTCACGCGGCACGGAGATGTCCACGAACGTCTGGGCGAGTCCCAGGAGGCGAGTGGCAACGAGATAGGACAGTAGGGCAGTCGCGACGGTGATCAGCGGTGCGACCACGGAGCGAAACGCAATGCCTACGACCAAAATCACGAAGCCAGCGGTCGCGATTTCCACATACGGCAATCGGTCCTTGATCAGGCGGCCCTGCTCATACTGGGCCGGTACCAGCCCGGCCAAGCCGACCACGTCGGCGGATGCCCCGCCGAGGGCGACCGCGTATGCCTGAGCTGCACGAGTCTGACGGGAGAGGCTTTCGTCGGGGGAGCCGAACAGGTAGGTCACCGCGGTGGTGCCGTCCCCAGTGGAGGTGGGAATGAGCGGTGTGTTGTTGATCAGCGGCAGGCCAGCAACGACTGCATCGTCGCTCTGGGAGGCAGCATCTGGACCCAATCCGGTCTGCAGTTGCCTCGCGACCCGAATGGTTTGCTGGGTTGTCTCGGCAGGCAAGCCGTCCGCGTTGTGCTGCACCACCACCAGACGGGACAAGAGAGGCAACGAGAACTCTTCGAAGGAGCGCTGTTCAGCTTGGATCGGCGCGCTGTCCTCGGGCAACAGGCCGGCGATCCCGCCACCGGTGATCGGTGCGTTGGGAGCCAGGCCGGTCGCGCCAGCAGCAACGACAATCCAGAATGCGATGACCGGCCAGCGCAGCACAACCACCAATCGTGCCGCCCGCCACGACGGGCCACTGCGATTCTCAGACTCCCCAACCATGGTCACGACAAACTTAGTCGACCCGGTCGGTGGCCTACCTGTCCAACCCGGTGATTCATTCTCTTACGATTTGTGAGTGGTCATCCGTGAAGTGCAAGCATCCGGCCTGACACATGCCGACGAGGCGGATTGGCCAGCGCGATGCTCTCCGAAGGATTGGAGCGGCTGGTGAGTCGGGGGGCTCGGCACCTCAAAGTTGGCTACGCAACCGACATGGCCCGAGCGCTCTATATCGGCGCGGGTTTCAAGACTCGGTGACGACCACTACCTGTTCGAGGGTCAGACAGTCACGGACGTGATCAGATTCCGCTGCCGGTCAGTGGGGCACTCCAGTGGCGCTCGATCACGCGGTGCCACTTGTTGGACGGAAGGTCGGGCCGGATCGTGGCCAGGCCGGTGCAGAATTTACTGATCTTGGTCGGTCGTATGCGGTGTCGCCACAACCATTCGTCGGCGGCGCTCGGAGCGCGAGTCGACTTGGTCTCCACCACGATGGCGTCCAGACCGGCGTAGTGCCCCTCGACGTCGGTGCACGTCAGGCCGCGATCGAAGGTTAGACGAGTGTGGGTTGCGGGGTTGATCAGCGTGCTGCGCAGGTAGTCGGTGCTGAGCACGGGGCGCAGCGCTGCGGCAAGATCCCGTCGTCCCGTGATCTGGCCGACGAAGTCGTCTCCGGTGGTCGTGATGGTGTCTCGAGCATGGCGACAGTAGTCGATGCGGGTCTTCACGCTGGTGCCGCGACGGCCCTTCATTTTGACCTCCAGGAAGCACGGGCCGGCCTCGCCGTAGGTCCGGGTACGCACTTTGAAACGCTGCCGCCGACCCTGCACTGCGGCCCGGAAGAGGTCGAGGTCGGCGGTGTCGAAGTATGTTGAGTGGTAGGTGAACGCGCGTTCACCGTCGATTTCGAGCACGCGATGCCCTGGGTCGACTCCGGCGAGGAGTCCGCCCAGCGTCGCGTCGTCGACGAGGTACTTGCGGTCGATCCGGGTTTGGAGTTCAGCGATCTCATGAGCGCCTTCCAGCGAGATCGGGTCGAACGCTGCCAACGCCTGGTCGATCGAGCTCACGTGCGACTCCCCACCATCTCGGCCAATTCAGCGTGACCTAACTCAGGATGACCTGGAGAGCTGTCGGCGTCTTGCTGTAGCGGCAAGGCGTGGGCCTGAGTCAACTTGTAGCAAACATCGACGACCGTGGTGTCGTTGACAAGGTCGAGCTTCTTGATGCGTAGCCTGCTGATGTCGGCGCCCAGCAGACCTTGCAGCCGAGCCAGCGCGGCCTGCTCATCCGGGTATGCCTGATCGAGGGTGATGGTCTGACTTCGGGTTTTGTTCAACAACCTGGGGTGATCAGCGATGAACAGCACTGCGATGATCGCTGCCATCAGAGCGGGAGTGACCCATACCGGCGTCACGCTGATCCCACCGAGCAGCCCGATCGCCAGGGCGGTGAAGTAGTAGGCGATGTCCTCTTGGGGGAGCTCTAGTGAGCGGATCCTGATGATGGAGAGTACGCCAAAGAGCCCGAGCCCGAGGCCGGCGCTGACTTCGGCGCTGGATAGCGCGGTGGCAACGGCCATGACGCCGACATTCAGTCCGAGGATCGCGACAACCATGTCTCGGCGGCGATGTCGGGGGAAGTAGATCCCGAATACCAAGATGGTGATCGCGATGAGGTCGACGGTGATGAGGGCGGCGTTAGACATGCACATCATCTGAGCGTTGAAGTCTGTGAACCAGGTATGAAAGCCCTTCGAATGACGTATGAGGGTGATTCACAGGAACAACACATGTGATTCAAGGTCCGTGCGTAGGGTCGAGGAGTTGGGTAGTCATCGACATCGACCCGACAGGAGCCTCCGTTGAAACCCGCCCCAGTTAACCCGAACCGTTCACTTCCGGCACCCGATTCTCGCCGCGCCAAGCGCCCCGTCCGATCAGCGATCGTGGCGGCCTCCGCCAGCTTGTTGCTGTTCACGGCATGCGCGTCCAGTTCGGATGTCGAGGCGGTTGAGGGGTCGAACACCAGCAGCAGCCTGTCCGACAGCGACGCGGCCGACGTGGTCTCGGCGTCGTCGGAAGACGACCTCTTCGACAGCAGCCTGATGCATACCATCAGTGTCGACTTCGACCAGGCTGACTACGACGCGATGATCGAGACGTTCACCGACACTGGCGACAAAGACTGGATCTCGGCCACCGTGACGCTCGATGGGACGACGTTTGAGGATGTCGGCCTCCGGCTGAAGGGCAACTCCTCGCTGTTCAGCCTGAATGCAGAAACGTCCGGCAACCCGGAGGATCTTCCCTGGCTGATCCGCCTCAACAAGTTCGTCGACGGCGAAGACCACCAGGATTATGAGGACATCGTCATCCGATCGAACTCGACCGAAACCGCCATGAACGAGGCGGTCGCTCAGGAGTTACTCGCTGACACTGGCCTCGCCGCGCAGAGCCCGATTGCCACCGCGTTCACGGTCAACGGAGGCGAGACGGAGTTGCGTCTGGCCGTCGAGAACCCGGACGAGGAGTGGTACGAGGACAACTTTGCCGATGAAGATGGGTTGCTCTACAAGGCCGACAGCGAGGGTGACTACAGCTACCGGGGTGAGGATGCCGAGGCATACACCGATGTCTTCGACCAGGAAGTGGGCGAGGATGACATGCAGCCGCTGATCGACTTCTTGGACTTCATCAACAACTCTGACGACGCCACTTTTGACGCCGAGCTCGGTGACCGCCTCGATGTGGACGCGTTCGCCACCTACCTCGCGTTTCAAGACCTCATCGGCAATGGCGATGATATCGACGGTCGGGGCAACAACTCCTACCTCCAGTACGACACGACCACCGAACAGTTCACGGTGGTCTCCTGGGATCTCAACCTGGCCTTCGACACGGCGAACGTCGGCGGCGGCGGTGCTGGCGCTGGCCGTGGTGGAGGCGAACGACCGGTCGGAGCGGGAGTTGACGCGCAAGCCGGCGAGCAGGGCGCGGGCGGTGGAGTCGGCGGCCCCGGCAACGTGTCCAACGTGCTGGTCGACCGGTTCATGGCTGACGCGGACTTCGCTGCGCTGTATGAGGCAAAGACTGCTGAGCTCACCGAGCAGCTCTATGCCAGCGGCACCGCAGATGAGGTGATCGCCAACTGGTCCGATCTGCTGACCAACGATGCTGGCACTCTGGTCTCGGAGGAGACGGTGTCCACCGAAGCCGCGGCGCTGGTCACCTACATCGACGGCGTGCGGTGAACTCACGCTGTCAACGGAACACCGCGGCCCGCGACTATGTCTGCGGTTCAGGGCCTGATTTCACCTGGCCTGATGCGCGTGGGGCGCTCGTTGTTCCTGTGTGAATGCACGCCCTCAATCTCTGTGATGCTTGCGCCTCTATCCGCCGCCTGAGCACAAGCTTGCAACCGCTACTTCCGCACCGCGTGCAACGCTCCGAGCCGGTCCTCAAGGACCATCTGGAACCTGTTCTGCTCGCTGGATTCGATTCGGTTGCCGGCGGCGACGTCGCGCCACCCCTTCATCGCATCGATGACGTCCCCGATGACCTCGCGCGCTTCGTCGTCCCGCAGGCGGAAGTCGCCGGCAATGTCCCAGAGGGCCTCAGGCTCGTCGTCGACGTCCGTTGCTCCACCGATGCTCGTGGTGCGGCCGCGGCCGAGGTCTGGATGTGGGTTCACATCAAAGATGGGGCTGAGTCGCCAACCGCCTGGTGCGCGCAGGAATCCGTGGTTGCGCAGATGATCGTCGGTGTTGTGGATAGCTACGTTGAACACGATGCGACGGTACAGCTCACGCAGGTCCGGGTTGACTCTTGCCCCAACCTCCGGGATCACCTCAGCGATGTCGAGGTAGTCACCCTCGTCGCCGTCTTGTCGGTTCAGCAACGTCATCGCGCTGACATACCCCACCCGCGACGCGTCGGCTCGCCTGTCGAACCTCTCCAGAAGCAAGACCGACCGGGCGCCGGCATCAGCCAAGCTTCGCGCTGGCGTTTGGATGCCGGAGGCTTCGGCGACGTCGAGGGCCCACGTCTCCCACGCCATCACGTCCCATTCGTCGTCACGATGCGGAAACTTCGCGATCAGCAGCACACCGTCGTCGCTTTGGACCGACGCCTTTGGTCGGGCGCCACCCAGTGACCCCGAGCCGGCCTCGAGCAGTGCCTTGACCGCCGCCATATCGTCGCGGTCTTGGGCGACCTTGTCGGCGGAGTTCAGCAGCTTTGGTAGCGAGATGAGCTTCGGCACAGCGTGCCCGGCGTCTAGGAAGCCTCGGCCATCGACATGTGTGAACCGTAGATCGCCCTGCCGTGTGGCGTCGCTGACGCCGACCAAATAGTCGATGTCCGTCAGCGCCGGCAAGCGGCGTGAACCGGCCGCTCGTTGCTCCGCCTGACGTCTCTTGTTGATCAGATTGCGTCCCCATCGGTCTGGTGAGGAGTCCTGGAAGCTGCCGGGCATCTTGTCGACGTACTGTTGGCCGCTTTGCCGCGGCAAGGCTGGCTCCACGTCGAA
This sequence comes from Ornithinimicrobium sp., assembly GCA_049649785.1. Classification (GTDB taxonomy): domain Bacteria; phylum Actinomycetota; class Actinomycetes; order Actinomycetales; family Dermatophilaceae; genus Ornithinicoccus. Next base: position 15,056 of record JBARZG010000082.1, read on the forward strand.
CGCGCTGGGGTTCGCTAGGTAGTCGGAGTCGTAGATAAACGACGTGGAGACGCGCTTCCGCCCTACGGTGAAGTAGGCGATGCCGGCGCGAACCGGGGCCCCGTCGATGTCAACGTAGACGGTGAGCTCGGTCAATGCCGGATCCGTTTCGGTAGGGCCGTCGATGCTCGGGTCCGGCCGAGGTCGGTCGTGTACGGATCAAGGGCCTCGACCATCCGGTCGAGCGCGCCAAGCGCACGCAGAACCGACAGCAACGTCTCCAACGTGACCCCCGGATCACCGTGCTCGAGCCTTCTGAGCGTGCTCGGTCCGATGTTCGCTCGCTCTGAGACCTGCTGCGCGGTGAGGTTCTGTATTTTGCGCCAGGCGGTCAGTTGCGTCCCGATGTCACTGGCTGCTCGTTTCACCCGTGCGGGGGTCCGCTTAGCAGACATCCCATCTCCGTTCACTTAAACGCTCGTGAGTAACCTTTAAACGGCTTTTATCGATCGTACATGAGCGTTTAAATGCTGTCGACAGTCAGAGTTGCCCACCCAGACTCGCTCGGCACGCGACGCAACAGACAGGATCGTAGGGTCGGGAGGGGACAGCGCATCAGCCGCGCTCAGTTCTTCGCGTGTTGCGGCAACGCCACGACCACCAACACCGGCACGCCCCAGCGGAGCCAAACCTGTGTGCGGCTCGCAGGGCCGCGCCACACGCGTCAATCGCGGGCCAAGCACCCGCGTCATACCGCCGCCTAACGGCGCACCACGGATACCGGATGCGGCACGCCACCAACACCAGCGACGTCGACCTCTTGGTGGACCTGCTGCCCGGAGGCGGAAACGAACTTTTGCGCGTAGCCGGCATCGCTGAGGAACTGAGCAACGTCCTGGGTAGATGAGTTGACGTCGTCACCGCGCCCCTGATGCGCGCCGAGGTGTCCGCGACCGCCCTCGGTGACGCGGTGCCGATGTGACTCGCGACCAGCAGGGACCGGGTCTCCGACATTCTGCATCGCGATTGAACGCTGCCAGGACTACAGCCCGTACCTGCGCTCCGAGGAGCTCACCTTGATGGCATACGATGCTGTTCTGCGGAACCTAGCCGTCATTGGCGAGGCGGTTCGAGCCCTTCCCACCGAGACGCGTGACCTCTTCCCCGGTTGATCGACCAGGTCAACGAGGATTCTCAGCCGCTGACCATCACTGATCAGCGCGGCAACGCGGTGCTGAGTGAAGCAGACTGGCAGGCTTCCAAGAGACGCTGTATCTAGAGTCGATGCCAGGGTTGGCTGAGTCGATTCGCGGGGCCCGCAAAGAAGGTGTCGAGGCGGGTTCGACGGAGCTCGACTGGTGAGCAGTTCGGCCTGGACACTGATCTACTCGCGCCAGGCACAAGAAGACGCCAAGAAGTTGGCGTCTTCCGGCCTGAAGGCGAAGACCCAGCAGTTACTCAATGTCCTGGCCGAGGACCCCTTCACCAGGCCTCCGCGATACAAAAAACTGGTCGGGGACTTGGCTGGCTGTTACTCCAGGCGCATCAACATCCAGTACCGGTTGGTCTACGACATGCTCACTGATCAGCAGGTCGTCCACGTGCTGCGGATGTGGACCCACCCAGCGTAGATTTGTGGGCATTTGAGTGAGTTGATCTCGACGTGCGATTCACGAGAACGGCCGCCAAGGCCCTGAGGCACAGGAATCCCTCGCGGCACGGATTCAACGGCATAGCCACCCGCAAGGGATCGTGAGGGACGCTCTGCGACCCCTCAACATGTCCAGGTTTGAATACTGAATCTTGGTCGGAAGCCATAGCGAGCGAGGTTGCGCTCGGATGCGCCGCCCGTCGCGCAGGTTGTGACCGCATACTCACAGCCACGCTGCGCTGCGAGCACGAGGCGATGGCGAACCAATGCTGGTTGCACGCCTCGACGCCTATGGTCGGGATGGGTGGACATACCACCGAGCGTTGCCAGCCGATCGCGGATCGTCACGCTGGCGCACCCAACCGGACGTTCGCTGTCCTTCTCGAAGGCGATCATCATTCTGTCCCGGTCCGTGAGGTATGCCGCTGTCGTGAACGCGTCAGAGACTGCACGAGCGCGCGCGTCCAGATGCCCCCAACCGCTGGCGCTGACCTCCTGCCACAACGACAGGTCTGCCTGGCACATCACTTGACGCACGACTAGGTCATCGGGGGCATCGACATCGGGACCCTCGACATACCGAGACATCGCAGTGACCTGGCGGTCAGGGTCAGCAACAAAGCCGTGCACCTTGAGTTGCTCAACCGTTCCCGGCAGCGTTAAGTCCGTCACCTCGAACTCTGGCTGGACCCCCAGCACGTGGCACCGCGAGACGATGAGGCCGAGATCCTCGCCCGAGACTTCCTCGTCAATTCCGACCGCCATCGCTCGGTTGACGTACATGTCTGGTCCCGATAAAACCAGCCAGCCATCGGCCACCGGGCACGTCTCGCTGCCCCAGCTGCTGTCCGCCTGAGCGAGCGCCGTCGCTTGTGCAACAGCGTTCAGAGCCCATGCCCGAGTCATCCGCGCATTCAACTCATCCACGCAATTATTGTGGCTCGTGGTGACTTAGGCGCCAGTCACACATCGCGCTCTAGAATTGGGCTTCATGCACGCGCTGACCCGTTCGATGACGAGGCTGTGTCCAACGAGCCGTAGATGCAACTGATCCCCCTGGGAGGCATCGAGGCACTGAGCGCCGCTCGATGGCCGCTTGGACGGGTACACACAGCGGGTTCCGTCTTCGAGCAGTCGTTACGGCTCAAGGAGGACGATGTCCCAGTCGTCCAGAGCGCTACGGTCGCAGGACGAGGACGTGGTGATCAGTATGCGTTCATCAGCCTCGGTTGCTTCGGGGAACGAGGAGATCTCGTCGAAGGAACACGGCGCGAATGGCTGCACCCCACTGAGGGTCAACTCCGAACCCCAGGACGTCACCAACTCGGCGCCCCTGCTCTGTCCGTAGGCGAGCGCGAACTCAGCATCAGTGCGGTCATCGATAAGGTTCAGCTCCCGCTGAACATCAACCCAGACCGGGGCCATCGGGTTGGATGAATCGACAAAGACAAACACCTGTGTCGGTTCGCTCAGCGTCGATTCCGCCAGGGCAAAGCCGCCGTAGACCGCGCTCATGAGCACGAACCAGATGGCGAGCGGCTTCACTGGGCCCACATGTCAACCACCCGCATTGAACAATGCGGCGATCTTGAATTCGACGTCGTCCTCGCTGGCGTCGATACTTGCGGCCTCGACCAGCGAAGACACCTTCCCGAGCTCATCGAGGTCAGCCTCAAATCCCACTGTGTAGACCGGGATGCTCAACCCTTCGATCATGTTGTCCACCTCGTCGAACTGCAGGCCGTCTGTGGTCTCGCCGTCGGTAAGCACGACCAGGATCGTCTTTACCTCGGGGTCAGTCTGCCGCTCCTGGTCGAGCATCGAAAGGCCAAGCACGATCCCGTCATACATCGCGGTGCCGCCGCTAGGAGCAAGATCTTCAGCGATGGCAGCGAAGCGCGCCTGCTGGTTCAGGTCAAACTCAGCAACGTCCAAGCGCTTGGTGGCAGTGTCGTCAAACTCGACGACACCGACGCTGGTGGTGGGTTTGATGAATTCGCGAGCTGACAGCATGGCCGTGCGCAGAGCTGCAATGCGTGTGCCGTCCATGGAGCCACTGACATCCACCACGAAGACGGTCGCGACGCGTCGCCCTCCGTCCTTTTTGTCCTTCCACACGTTCTGGGCTTCGATCAACGCCGACCCCGATGGAGTCTTGAGACTGGAGGTGTAGGGCTCTGGGTCAAAACCCAACTCTTCGGATCGATTCTGCCATTCGGGTTGTTCGAGGAACTCCCCGAAAAGTTCGAGCACTTCCTGATCGGAGGCAGACAAGTCGCCGACCCCAACAAGGGGGTTGTCGTGCCGGGCGCCGAACGGGATGAAGGTGTAGCCGGAATCCAGGGCGTCGGTGTTGGTGAAGGTCTGCCACTCCATGACGAAGGTGTCGAGCGTGCCGGTGTCGCTTTCCACCGAGTCCCGCATCTGCAAGGTCGTCAGTGCGACAAAGGGCACCTGCCGCTGAAACTGCTCGAACACGCTCGCCACATCGGGGGAGGTGAGCTGGGCTTCGTCACCCTCGGCGATGGCATCCAGGACGGTGACCAAGAAATTGAGACCGGTGCTCGAAGCAAATGGATCGGTGTAACCCATCACCAAGTCGCCGGCCAACACCGCATCCACCAGTGACGTGGCGTTGGGCTCGCCATAGTTGGCCTCGATCTGCTCAGCCGTTTCATCTTTCATGACAATTCCCGGAACGTTGCTCACGGTGCGATTGAGAATGGGGGTGATTGGCTGGAACTCGGCAGCCATCGTGGTCCACAACTCATTCGACGGGCTGAAACCTTGCGGCAGAGTGTCACCGCGCGCGATGAATTGATAGCCAGTTCCTGAGGCGATGCTGCGCAGATCGACCCCAGCAGTGGCCCCGTCATCCAGGGTCGCTTGT
>JBARZG010000083.1:0-1989 GCA_049649785.1 Ornithinimicrobium sp.
CGACATGTCCTGCTCCCATCGTTGAGCGGCGCCGCCAAGTGAGAGACCGCTCACAGGCGCCTGCTCAGCCAGCATTGCAGAGCCGATGAGAACTATCGTCCGGACGCCAGAGCCACATACGATGGAAGCACCGCACAGGTTCTCGCAATGCGACCTAGCGCATCCCCACATCTGATCCGGCACACACCGATGCGCCGCACTGATCACCTCGCCAGCGTTGGCGATTCTCACGGACGAGCCGCACCCCTTCCGATGCACGGAGTCTTTAATGTCCCCGAATGCCCCTGCCGAAGCGCTTAACGAGTCAACCTCGACCGAAGACCAGTTCTCGGTACGCGCCGCTCTGCGCAACCCGGCGCGCCTGCGAACCGAGCTGCTGGCCGGGTTGGTCGTGGCGCTCGCGCTGATCCCGGAGGCCATTTCGTTCTCGATCCTGGCTGGCGTCGACCCCTCGGTGGGCCTCTACGCCTCCTTCACGATGGCCGTCACGATCTCCATCGTTGGCGGACGTCGCGCGATGATCTCGGCCGCCACCGGCGCAATCGCACTCGTGGTGGCCCCGGTGGCCAAGGAGTACGGACTGGACTACCTGATCGCCACCGTGCTCCTGGCTGGGCTGCTGCAAATTGTGCTTAGCGTTCTGGGGGTGGCGCGGCTGATGCGTTTCCTGCCGCGCAGCGTGATGGTCGGCTTCGTCAACGCCCTGGCCATCCTCATTTTCACCGCGCAGATCCCGTATCTGATCGGGGTGCCGTGGCTGGTGTATCCGATGGTCGGCGCCGCGCTGCTGATTCTGGTCGGGCTGCCCCGCCTGACGACAGCGGTCCCGGCACCGCTGGTCGCCATCGTGGGTCTGACCGCCGTCGCGGTCTTCATGGCAATCGACGTGCCGAACGTCGGCGACCAGGGCGAGCTGCCCGACTCGCTGCCGAGCCTGCTGATCCCTGACGTGCCGTTCACGCTGGAGACGCTGCAAATCATCGCCCCCTATGCCTTCGCGATGGCACTCGTCGGTCTGCTGGAGTCGCTGATGACCGCCAAACTCGTCGACGACGTGACCGACTCACACTCCGACAAGTCCCGCGAGGCGTGGGGCCAAGGCGTCGCCAACATGGTGACCGGCCTGTTCGGTGGCATGGGCGGCTGCGCGATGATCGGCCAAACTATGATCAACGTGAAGGTCTCCGGCGCTCGGACCCGAATCTCGACGTTCAGCGCCGGTATTTTCCTGCTGGCCCTGGTCGTTGGCCTCGGTGACCTGGTGGGGGTCATCCCGATGGCCGCTCTGGTCGCGGTGATGATCATGGTCTCGGTCGGCACGATGGACTGGCACAGCCTGCACCCGGCCACGCTGCGTAGGATGCCGTTCAGCGCCACCGCGATCATGCTCACGACCGTCGGCGTGACTGTGTACACGCACAACCTGGCCTATGGCGTCATCCTCGGCGTCGTTGTCGCGATGGTGTTTTTCGCTCGCCGCGTCTCGCACTTCACCGAGGTCGTCGATGTCGCCCAGCCCGACGACGACACTCGCATGTATGCCGTGCGCGGCGTCCTGTTCTTCGCCTCCAGCAACGACCTGGTCTACCGGTTCGACTACGCCGGCGACCCCAAGCACATTGTCATCGACCTCAGTGACGCGCAGATCTTCGACTCATCCACCGTCGCGGCGCTGGATGCCATCGAGTTCAAGTATCACCAGCGCGGCAAGAGCGTGGACATCGTCGGGTTGAATGATGCGAGCCAGGCTTGGCACGGCAGGCTCACCGGCCAGCTGGGCGCCCCTGAATGATCAACGGCCCAGTCAATCGACAGCGCCGATCAACCGATGGCTGAGCCCGTCAACGGCTAGGTCAATTTAGGGTCCGGTTAACCGAGAGTTTGGGTCGTATCGACGGTCCGGTTAACCGAGGGTCTGAGTCGATCGACGGCTGGATCATCAGGGCCATCAGAATGACATATGGCCGCACATCGTCGCCGCCAGTGAAA
>JBARZG010000084.1:0-34382 GCA_049649785.1 Ornithinimicrobium sp.
AGGCGGGCCTGCCGATCCGCCTCGCCGCCGCGGCCGGGCACCTACCGCAGAGCGCGGCCCCAGCACTGCTATCCGTGGTGGGCTATCTCGCGTGGTGCCGTGGTGAGGGCGCCGTGGCCAACATCGCGATCGAGAACGCCCTGCGCATCGACTCGTGCTATTCGATGGCGCGACTGATCGACCGAGCACTCGCGGCGGCTGTCAGGCCCCCGAGAGCGGCTGTCGAACGGGCCTCATGAGCAGGACGCCTGCCAGCGACGAGGTCTCGAAACCAGCTCAGATGCCGCGAACCCCCGTCCTTGCCATCGGGTGTAGCCTCTGACGCGGCCTTGACCGCCATCGCCGAGGAGGTATCGATGTCGATCGTCGTAGGATACGTGCCGACCCCAGAAGGGCGAGCAGCCGTGCAGCGAGCTGCTGCGGAGGCGGTGCTGCGCGGCGTGGATCTGTTGGTGGTGCAGGGCCCAGGAGTGTCGTCGGCTATGCCCGGCGGTGCTGACGAGGGACCCGAGCTGTCCGCGGCGCAGCGAGTCGTTGAGACCGCTGGCCTGCACTACCAGCGTCGCTCGACGGCTGAGCAGCAAGATTTCAGCGAGCATCTCATCGACGTCGCGGATGAGTCCTCCGCTGAAATCATCGTCATCGGACTCCGCCGCCGGTCCACCGTGGGCAAGCTCATTTTGGGCTCTAACGCGCAACGAATCCTGCTCGACGCGGGCTGTCCGGTCCTCGCTGTGAAGGCCGCCGACCCGGCCTGATCGCCTCGGCGGGCATCTTTTGGTCGCTGAGGCATTTATAATGGACACACACCCTCCGGTCGGCTAGGAGTTCGACCAGTTGCCAATCCCCCAAACGTTCTCGACCTACGCCGCCGCGTGCAGGCCTGTCGTGAGCCGTCCCGTGCCACGGTGAGTGGTGCAGAAAGAAGTCGGTGCAACCCGTGACATCCGCAACGGCAAAGTCGAGATCCGCCGCGTCGATCAAAGAACTGCCATCGGAGTTCGCTGCGCCGCAATTGCGAGAGCTGCTGGCTGAGGGCAAAGATCGGGGATTCTTGATGTTGGCGCAGGTCCGCGAAGCACTGGACAGCGCTGGCCTGGCCAAGAAGGGGCAAACTGCTGTGCTGCGCACTTTCAGTGACAACGCGATCGAGGTCCGCGAGGACGCCACGTCCACGATAAACGCCACAAAGCCCGCGAAGAAGCGCTCGACTGCCGCCAAGAAGGTCGGCGAGAACGCCAGCGTTGAAGCCGACAGTGGCGAGAACGAAAATGCCGCGACGAAAGCGCCAACTGGCAAGAAGGCACCCGCGAAGGCTGCGACGACGTCGGTCACCAGCAAGACCGCAGCGAAGAAGGCGCCGGCCAAAAGAGCCAGCACGCGGACGGCAGCCAAGAAGGTGGCCGCGAGCAAGGGACCTGCCAAGAAGGCCAGCACGCAGGCCGCAGCCAAGGAAGCGGCCGGCACGGAGGCGGCGGACAGCCCTGGGGCCTCAGCAGGGGGTGCCGCAAAGGCAGGTGGCACCACACGCGGGGCTGCCACCGCGGCGGCCGGTAAGGCGCCGGCCCGGAAGCCGCGCAAGCGGGCCGCCAAGAAGTCCGTATCCAAGGAGTCCGGTCCGACCGAGACCACCGCGGAGGACGTCGATCCGGACGACGAAGATGAAGAAACTGGCACCGGCGACGTCGTCGACGATGACAAGAGCGTCGGGGCAAAGACCCCCGCGCATGCCAGCGCAGCCAAGGCCCGCGAAGACGAGAGTTTCGTGCTGTCATCCGGCGACGATGACGACGCGCCTGCCCAACAGGTTGTCACGGCCGGGGCAACGGCCGACCCGGTCAAGGACTATCTGAAGCAGATCGGTAAGGTCGCCCTGCTCAACGCCGAACAAGAGGTGGAGCTGGCCAAGCGCATCGAAGCAGGCTTGTTTGCCGAGGAACGGTTGAACTCCGCAGACAAGATCGAAGCCAAGCTAAAGCGCGAGTTATGGTGGATCTCGCAGGACGGTAGGAACGCCAAGAATCACCTTCTCGAAGCCAACCTGCGGCTCGTGGTGAGCTTGGCCAAGCGCTATACCGGCCGTGGGATGCTGTTCCTGGATCTGATTCAGGAAGGCAACCTAGGTTTGATCCGCGCAGTGGAGAAGTTCGATTACACCAAGGGGTACAAGTTCTCCACCTACGCCACCTGGTGGATTCGTCAGGCCATCACCCGCGCCATGGCTGACCAGGCCCGAACCATCCGGATCCCCGTCCACATGGTCGAAGTCATCAACAAACTGGCACGGGTGCAACGACAGATGCTTCAGGATCTCGGCCGTGAGCCGACGCCTGAGGAGTTGGCATCGGAGTTGGACATGACGCCCGAGAAGGTCGTCGAAGTCCAGAAGTACGGTCGCGAGCCGATTTCCCTGCACACGCCGCTAGGTGAGGACGGCGACAGTGAGTTCGGGGATCTTATCGAGGACTCCGAGGCCGTGGTCCCGGCGGACGCAGTCTCCTTCACGTTGCTCCAAGAGCAGTTGCACTCGGTGCTGGACACCCTCTCCGAGCGCGAGGCCGGCGTGGTGTCGATGCGCTTCGGTCTCTCCGATGGCCAGCCCAAGACCCTGGACGAGATCGGCAAGGTGTACGGGGTGACCCGCGAACGTATCCGACAGATCGAGTCGAAGACGATGTCGAAGCTGCGTCATCCCTCGCGGTCACAGGTGTTGCGCGACTACCTCGACTGAGCGGGGTGCCGACGACTGGCTCAGCGGATGCGCCCCAGCCAGTAGGCCAGGCCGCGTAGGCCACTCTTCGGGACAATCAGGGCCCGAGTTCGCACGTGCCACGGGGCCGCCGCTCGGACCTCCTCGACGATGGTCATGACGTCGGTATCGACGAGATCACGACCCGTGGGGCGCTCGAATCCGGAAGAGTCGACGTCTGGCCCATATCGAGAGGCTTCGAGGGTGCCGGTGACCCGTTGCAGTGCGGCCTCGCCAGAGTGGCCCAGTTGGGTGCGGCCTGCATAGTGGCGGTGCATGGCCCGCGGCGAGCGGGGACCGGGGTCAGGCACGCCGAGGTCGGACAAGGACCGCGTCAGCAGCAGCCATTGTCCTTCAACGAGGTCGCGCTCACTTCTGGCGAGGTCGGCCTCGCGGCGCCGGAAATGCCGCCCGACCAGCGGCACCACCGCAGCCGCGATGGGAAGTGCCGCCAGGGCGGCCAACGCCCAGGCCCACCGTTGCACCCACGCCCATCCAGACCCCCACCAGCCCGTGGCGCCACTGCCGGTCTCTTCCGCAGGTCCGGCTTCGGGTTCATCATCGACCAACTCAGGGACCTGCTGCGGCTGGCCGGCCGGAGTCTGGGGTTGCGTCACTTCCGGCGGTGGACCGGTTCGAACTCCTGGTGTTGGCTCGAATCGCGTCCAGCCGAGACCGTCGATGTACAACTCGGGCCACGTGTGAGCGTCGGCAGCCACGATTCGCCGACTTCCATCGTCTTGAAGTTCGCCGGGCAGGAACCCTAATGCCATCCGGGACGGAATACCTTCCGAGCGCGCCATCATCACCATGGCCGTCGCGAACTGCACGCAATAGCCGCGCCGCGATGCCAAGAATTGGCTGATCGCGTCCGGTGACGCGTCGGTGTCGGTCGGCGCCAGTTCGAGAGAATAGGTGTACGACGACTGACGGAAGTGTTCCTGTAACGCCCGCCCGACCTCCAGCGGCTCGGTGGCATCGCCCACAATTTGCTCGGCCGACTCACTGACCGCCGGTAGCGCCGCCTCGGGCACGTTCAGCAAGGACGGATCATCTTGGCCCACCTCCTTGGCGGTCGGGCCGACCACGGGCGGGGTGTCCTGCAGCGCCAGGTCAAGGTAGGCAGCGGTGTAGGTGTCGGCAGGTTCGTCCAGCAGGACGGCGCCCGAGTCCTGGTTGAGCTCGAAACTCGACTCGCTGATCGCCAACTCGACAGTCTCACTGGGAATCGCCAGATGAGGGGGTTGTAGTTGATTGGAGGTGATCGTCACCTCTTCGCGGGTGACCGAAGCCTGGCTGGAAAGACCGAGGGGCGCGGGCAACTCGGTGCCCGCGATGGTGGTGCCCTCGCGGTCGGGTGCCTGCCAGGTCTGCCCATCGAAGTCCGCCGTGCTCGTCACTCGCAGTGGCTGCAGGAGCCGCGCCGTCGAGGTGTACTCCAACACCGGGGACTGAGATCGGTTGGCCAGGTCTGAAGCGGGGTCCATCGTCTCCGTGAAGTCCACACCCCCGGTCCCGCTCGCCATGTTGTTGGCCTCAGCGTTTCTGGCTAAACCGGCGGCCACAAATGTCGGCGGCAGGTGAGGAAGCAGAGCTGCGGCGGCAATCGCAGCCGCGAGAGCCAGAACGCCCAGACCCTGGGCGAACCGTGCGAACCCCGTGCCGAGTCGGGTGGGCCCACCGAATTCTTGGCGCTGTGCGGAGGGCCAGTGCGCTACCAACCGGTGCGACTGCTGAGCCACCATGATCAGCCACAAGCCCGCGGTTGCCACAAAGAACCAGGGCTGCATCGCCTGCCCGGTGTTGGACACCGAAACCATGAAGGCTGCCGCTAGCGGTATGCCGGCAATCGCGGGCGAGGCGTTGGTGACGCCGATGGCATCGACGGCAACCGCGGTAAGTACCAACACACTGACCACCAAGAAGGCGACCCCGGTCGTCGTCGGGGCCGGTGCTGCGAACTCGCGTAACACCGTCCCGGCTTCAGCAAGTAGCTCCACCGCGAGTCCGGTACTGCTCGCAGTGGGTAGGCCGAACCAGAGCGTGGGAGTCAAATACATCCAGCACAGCAGCAGGGCGCCAAGGACAAGCTGCCCGAGGGCTACGAGGGAGGGCAGCGCATTGGCGCTGCGCAGGACCGCGCCGAGGGTGGCAATGAGCGCAACCGCCACCACAGCGTTGCCGACCCATACCTGGTCTTGAAGCAGGGTAGTCAGCGGCCACCCCACCGAGAGAGAAGCGGCCGCCGCCACCGTAGCTTCGGGCCACATCCCGCGATCGAGGTTCATCGCTGCCCCGCCGAAAACCGGCCACGTTGGATGGTGTCCCACGCATCGGGGATCGGTGTCTCCGGGCCACACCTGGCACAAGACCAGCCGGCTTCACCCAGAATGGCGCTGGGGTCAGCAGAGCCCAGTGACGCACCGCGGGCCGCCCCGGCAGGACGACCCGGAATTCCACCGGTGAATGCTTCGTGGTCCAGGAGGAAGGCCATCGCCGCAGATCCGTGCTCGCGGATCGCCGCGAGCTGCCGTAGTTGGTCCGCGTCACGACCGACAACGGCCGCGACAGCGAGGACGCCACCGGCGGTGAAGGAATGGGCTACCCCGGCGATTGCTTCGAATCCGGAGTCCGGGACACGCACACTTCTGGCGAGGACGTCTAACGCGGTGGCCTGGGTCATCGGTGCTGCTGCGGTGCCTTCGCGCAGTGTCTGCGGGGTCAGCAGATGAATGACATATCCCTGTGCCAGTAAGACCGAGGCGACCGAAGCCAAGGCGCTGACGCAATACTCGAACGACATGCTGGTGCCGCGAGAGGGCCCATGCGCAACCTGACGGGCATCCAGGATGAGTACCGCACGACGACGAGCCGGGCGGTCCTCTTGACGGACCATGAGTTCTCCACGGTGCGCGGTCGCCGGCCAATGCACCCGGCGCAGTTCGTCGCCCTGACGGTAGGAACGGATACTGACGTCGTCCTCGCCGTGCAGCGCCACCATTTGTGGTAGTTCACCTTCGTTGCCACGACCCGTCGCTCGACGCCGGGGTCCGGCAAGGTCATGGACCCTGGGGAGGACCAAGACCTCGGTGCTGCTGGACAGGCGGACGGCAACATAGGTCAATCCGAACGGGTCTCGTTGTCGCAGGCTCACCGGCCCCAACGGGTAGGCCCCGCGAGTCTGACTGCGCAACTGGAACTTCACGAGCCTACGTTCCCCGCGCGCCAGCGGCGGTAACACAAACCGGGGACGGTCACCGAGGTGAACGTCAACGCGTTCGGCGCCTAGGTAGAGCGGAGTGCGGCGAGGCCCGACGTTCTGAATGCTCGTGACGACGGTCCCGGGCTGATCCGGGGCAAGCCGGCTAGGATTCACCTCGCGGTTCACGGCCAGCTGGGGCGAGCGCCGCCGAGCGGTCAGCATCGCCAGGAAGGGCAGCACGGCCAGCAGAATGCCGATCCGTGTCGTATCGGGATAACCCAGGACCATCCCGGCCAGCGTTGTCACCAGCCCGAGGATGAGAAAGGCAGCGCCGCGCGGCGTGAGGATCCCAAAGGCAGCCATCACAGCCCCCTAGGCGACGGCAACTGGTGTTGAGCCAACCACCTCGCCGATGACGTCGCCGGCTCCAACGCGGGTCAGCTGCGCCTCCCCAGTCAACAGCACCCGGTGAGACAAGATCGCTGGAGCCAACTCCTGCACATCTTCGGGCAAGACGTGGTCACGCCCACGTAGCGAGGCACTGGCCCGAGCGGCGCGTAGGAGTTGGAGTGCAGCTCGCGGCGATGCGCCAAGGCGCAGGTGCTGGTGGCGACGCGTGGCGCTCACGAGGTCGACCACGTACTGCCGCAGCGAGGGCGACACGTGAACATGCCCCACCACGGTGATAGCCGCCTCGACGGCGCTCGCCGACGTCACCGGCGACAGGCTGTCCAGTGGGTCGACTTCACCGTGGGTCAGCAACATGTTGAGCTCCGCAGCAGCGGCCGGGTAGCCCAAACTGATTCGTGCCATGAAGCGGTCACGCTGGGCTTCGGGCAACGGGTAGGTGCCTTCCATCTCGATCGGGTTCTGCGTGGCGATCACCATGAAAGGCGAGGGCAACTGGTGGGACTGTGCGTCGACAGTGACCTGGTGCTCTTCCATGCATTCCAGCAGCGCCGACTGAGTTTTCGGTGATGCCCGGTTGATTTCATCGCCCACCACGACGTTGGCGAAAATCGCACCCCGACGAAACGTGAACGCTCGCGTGTCCTGGTTGAACACATTCACCCCAGTGATGTCGCTGGGAAGCAGGTCAGGTGTGAACTGGACCCTGCTGACCTCGCCGTCTATTGCCCGCGCCAGGGCTTTGGCGAGCATCGTCTTGCCAACCCCAGGGACATCCTCGAGCAGGAGGTGGCCTCGGGACAAGAGCACGATAACCGCAGTTCGCACGGCTTCGGGCTTGCCCTCGATCACCGTCGATACGGCCCGTTGGAGGTCTTCGGCAATACCTCGCGCTGCATCGAGATCCACGGTGACGCTCTCGCGGTGCGTCGTCGCCTCAGTTCTCATCTCCTGATCCTGCCTCATCGTCCTGGTAGTTCACTAGCCGCCTCCATCCTTGTCTTGTTGAGTTTCCCCCACCTGTCGATCAGGCTTCTGATCTGCAGAGATGTGAGCATTCGAACCTCTTGGGCCGCCGATAAGCGATAAGAGTGGAGGAAAATGGAGTACTGTGGGGGATCAGGTCATTTTGACGTTGCGGAGAGGAGGGTGCAGATGTTTCTCGGCACCTATACCCCTCGACTGGATGACAAAGGCCGGCTCTTCCTGCCTGCCAAGTTCCGGGACCGACTGGCCACTGGGTTGGTGATCACCCGCGGGCAGGAGCGCTGCCTCTATGTCTTCGCTATGGCGGAGTTCGAGCGGATCGCCACCGCTATGCAGTCCACCCCGACCACGAATCGCGCGGTCCGTGATTACCAACGGGTCTTTCTGTCCGGAGCATCCGATGAGATCCCCGACAAGCAGGGTCGCGTGACCGTGCCGGCCACGCTACGCGCCTACGCCACGTTGGACCATGACTGCACCGTGATCGGCGCAGGGTCTCGCTTGGAGATCTGGGACAGCGCGGCATGGACGAGTTACCTGGAGGAAACCGAGCAGAGCTTCGCCGATCAATCTGCGGAGGTGGTGCCCGGCGTGCTCTGATCTGATGCCGTCTCTGCCCATTGCGCGCGTGCCTTGCCGTTGGCCTCTCTCCGACTGCTGAGAACTCCCGATGTCCCTTCCCCGACACCGGGCCCCAGCGCGGCGAGAGACCAGTGCCAAGGAAGTGCCCCTTCCCACTCACCCTTTCGCAACGGAGAAACATGGCAGCCCCACTATCGACCCAGGACCGGCATACGCCGGTTCTGCTCGAGCGGGTCGTCGACCTTCTGCGTCCCGCGCTCACGCAGCCGGGTGCTGTCTTTGTCGATGGCACGCTGGGTATGGGTGGACACACCGAGCGCGTGCTGAGGTGTTGCCCGCACGCCCGCGCGATCGGTATCGATCGCGACCCTGCGGCTCTGGAGTTGGCCTGCCAGCGACTCGCACCCTACGGCGACCGCTTTGTTGCCGTTCAGGCAGTTTTTGACGAGTTACCGAGCGTGCTCGCTAGTCAGCGTGTGGATCGTCCCCATGCCCTCTTGTTTGATCTCGGTGTCTCCTCGTTGCAACTCGATGAGCAGGAGCGAGGGTTTGCCTATCGCATCGACGCGCCGTTGGACATGCGGATGGACCAGCAGCAGGGCGTGACCGCCGCGGACGTGCTCAACACCTATTCGGCGTCGGACCTCGAGCGGATCTTGCGTGACTTTGGTGAAGAGCGCTTCGCCCGCAAGATCGCCCGGGCAATGGTGCGAGCACGCAATGACGTGCCGTTCACGACGTCGGCCCCATTGGTGCAACTGCTGGCCGCAGCGATCCCGCAGGCTGCGCAGCGATCTGGGGGACACCCGGCGAAACGCACGTTCCAAGCGCTTCGGATCGAGGTGAACCGGGAGTTGTCCGTGTGGTCGGCCGCGCTGCCGCTCGCCCTGGAAGCCTTGGCACTAGGGGGTCGCATCGCGGTGCTGTCCTATCACTCGTTGGAAGACCGGATCACCAAGCAGGGGCTGAGCGCAGCAGTCACCAGTTCGGCGCCGCCCGACTTTCCGGTCGAGTTGCCCGAACAGCGGCCGTGGGCACGGCTGCTCACCCGTGGTGCCGAGAAGGCCACCAGCCAAGAGATCGACAACAACCCGCGTGCCGCGTCGGTGCGACTGCGTGCGGCAGAACGCACCCGAGAGACCGCATCACACCATAGGAGCACCCGATGAGTCAGATGACCGCCACTGCCAGGGTCGCGCCTCGAGCGGCACGATCACGCCCAGCCAGCCGCCCGTCGCTGCGGGTGGTTCACGCCGCTCCGGCCGCGGTCAGTCACCTGTGGTTCGCCCTGGTCATCGGCGCCTTGGTGCTCGGCGGACTGTTGGCCATGTTGATGCTGAACATGGCCCGAGCAGAGGGGTCCTTCGTGTTGAGTGATCTACGGGCCGAGCAAGAGGGGCTGCATGCCCAGCAGGTGACGTTGGAGACTGAGGTCGCTGACCTGTCTAGTCCGGCAACCCTGGCGGGGAAGGCCGAGCGACTGGGCATGGTGCCCTCACCCTCGACTGCGACAGTGCGGCTATCTGACAGCTCGGTAGTCGGCGTGGCGGCTGTGGTGGTGGACGGCAAGACGCTTACCGTTGATCTGCCCGGAGCCTCGGGGACGCAAGAGAGCCCGCAACCAGGAGAGTGATCGTGGCGCGAAGGCAAGACACGATCACCCACGGGCGCGGTATTGCTCACCCGGGTCGCCGGGTCTGGCTGTTGCTTCTGGCCACCTGCATCGTCTTTAGCCTTTTCGCTGCCCAACTCGTGCGACTGCAGGGCCTCGACGCCGCTTCGGTGTCTGCAGCCGCGATTGACGACCGGTTGAAGCAAGTCACCATTGCCGCCCCGCGCGGGACGATCACCGACCGTTCGGGCGAGCCGATGGCCTTGGACATCGAGCGCAAACACATCACTGCCGATCCGGTGAACGTGGCTGCATACGAGCGCCGAGAAGACGGCCAGGTCGTTGCTTCAGGCGTGACGGGGGCGGCCGGTGACATTGCCGAGATCACTGGTGCTGACCCGGATGACCTGACGTCGACCTTAAGGGGCGCACCGGGGCGCTGGACGTACCTCGTTAAGGATGTGTCTGCGACCACCTGGCAAGCGGTCGACGCGCTGGATATCCCCGGAATCACGGCTGAGGACTTTCACAAACGGCACTATCCGCTTGGCGAATCACCCGCACCCCTGATCGGCTGGGTCGGCGACGGGGATCAACCGGCGGGGGGACTGGAGCGCACCAGCGACGAAACACTGAGTGGCTCGCCGGGGGAGCGGGCGTTCGAGTTGGGCGGTCAGGGCGAGATCATCACCACGGGCACCTCAGCCGACACCCCTGCGGTCCCCGGCTCCGATGTCCGACTCTCGATCGACGCTGATCTGCAGTGGTATGCCTACGATGCGCTGCAGAAACGGGTCGAGGAAGTTGGCGGGTTGAGCGGGTACGTGTTGGTGTCCGAGGTCAAGACTGGCCGGATCGTCGCCGCCGCGAGCTATCCCAGTTTCGACCCATCAGAGTCCACCCAAGACGCCGACGCCATGGCCAACCTGCTGGTCGAAGACGTCTACGAGCCGGGCTCGACCACCAAGCTGATCACAGCGGCCGCCGCACTGGAAGAGGGTCAAGTCGAGGTGGACACCCCAGTGGTAGTGCCCTCACGGCTACCGCGGGCGGGTCGGGTGTTCAAGGACGCACATGATCACCCCACCTTGTTCCTGACCTTCGCGGGTGTCTTGGCGCAGTCCAGCAACATGGGGACGATCTTGTACGGCGAGCAACTGGAGGACGAGACGCTGCACGAGTACTTCGAGAAGTTCGGGCTGGGCACGACCACCGGGCTCGGCCTGCCCGGAGAGTCACCCGGCCTCTTGCCGGATGTCAAGGACTGGAGCCGCAGCACCAAGTACACCTTGATGTTCGGCCAGGGAATGTCGGGCACCGCGCTGCAGCAGCTGGGTGTCTTCCAGACCATCGCCAACGGCGGGATGCACGTGCCGCCCTCGGTAGTGCTCGGTACGACCGATAGCGAGGGCCGCTACACCGAGAGCGAAGCGCCCACGTCCGATCGGGTCATCAGCGCCGAAACCGCCCAGACGCTCAACGACATCATGCAAGAGGTGCCGTCCAGCGAGGGCACCGCACCGATGGCCGCGGTGGAGGGGTATGCGGTTGCCGGCAAGACCAGCACGGCGTCGCGGTTCGACGATGAACTTGGCCGATACGACCGCACCACGGCATCATTCGTCGGCTTCGCTCCGGCCCAGGACCCGCAGTACGTTGTGTCGGTGACTGTGCAGCGTCCAACCCGCGTCAGCATCTATGGTGGGACGATCTCGGGTCCGGTGTTCGCCGATGTGATGCGCTACGTCTTGCAGTCTCGTGGCGTGCCACCCAGCGAGGTCGAGCGCGAACCCGTGGAATTGGAGTTCGATCCAACGGCACCGGCGCCCGGAGCCGGAGTTGGCGTCACGCTGGAGGATGTTGCCATCAAGAACGAAAGGTCGGGTGAGTGATCCCCCTGTCGTTGGACGACATCGCCGCAGTCACCGGCGGTCGCGTTCATCCGGACAGCGCTGCTGCCATCGTGGTGAACTCCGCGGTAGTGACCGACTCTCGGGAGGTCGTTGCCGGCAGCATGTATGTCGCCCGCCACGGTGAACACGCAGATGGGCACGACTACGTCGAAGCGGCCGCCAAGGCTGGCGCGGTAGCTGCGCTGACCGTCCGGGAGGTGCCCGAGTTGCCCTGCGTTGTCGTCCCCGACGTGACCGATGGCTTCGCGGCGCTGGCCGCCGAAGTGGTGCGCCGATGCCGAGCCCACAGTGGGTTGCGAATCGTCGGCATCACCGGGTCGTCGGGAAAGACCTCGACCAAAGACCTCCTGGCCCAGGTCATCGCAGAAATGGGGCCAACTATCGCCCCACACGCGTCGTACAACTCCGAGGTCGGTGTCCCGCTCACGGTTGCTCGCATGCAGCAGGACACGGCATACCTCATTGCGGAAATGGGCGCTTCTGGAGTGGGACATATCGACTTCCTCACGCAGATCGCTCCACCAGACGTCTCGGTGGTCCTGAACGTTGGATCGGCCCACTTATCCGAGTTCGGATCGCGAGAGGCAATCGCCGAGGCCAAGACCGAGATCGTCGCAGCGCTGAAACCAGATGGCCTGGCGGTGTTGAACGCCGATGATCCCAGGGTCGCGGCGATGGCGGTGCACAGCCCTGCGCCCGTGCTGTTGGTCGGTCGAGGACCGAGTGCTGCCGTGCGCGCTGACGATGTGCGGCTGAATGCGAGGGGTCAGGCCAGTTTCACGATGACCTTGCCTGGATGCCAGGGCCTGCCGGTCCAGTTGGCGCTGCATGGCGAACACCACGTCGACAACGCGTTGGCCGTAGCGGCGGTGGCACACCACTGGGGGATGGCCGCTGACGAGATCGCCCGGAGCCTCAATGCGGCGCGGCCCCGATCCAGATGGCGGATGGAGGTCACCGAGCGAACTGATGGGGTGACCGTCGTCAACGACGCATACAACGCCAATCCTGAGTCGATGGCGGCAGCTTTGCGGGCGCTGGCCTCAATGCGTTCCTCGGGGCGAGCGATCGCCGTGGTGGGCGAAATGCGTGAACTCGGTGACGACAGTGAGGCCGAGCACGAGAAGATCGGTGTGTTGGCCGCCGACCTCGGCATCGACGACGTAATCTCGATCGGGCTTGGAGCGGCGGGTGCAGCCCGGTCCTTCAAAGCCATCCGGACCGACGCGGGACGCCAGATCGACGATATCGACCAAGCCCACAGTGTGTTGGAGGGGCTGTTGCGTCACGGGGACGTCGTGCTCCTCAAATCGAGCCGTGACTCCGGCCTGCGCTACCTAGGCGACTCACTCGCGGGCGGCGGCATCACCTCGTGATCAGTGTCCTGCTGGCTGGTGGTATCTCCATGATGGTCGCCATGCTCGGCACGCCACTGTTCATTCGATTCTTGGTGCGCCGCGGATACGGACAGTTCATCCGGGACGACGGACCGACCGCACACCATATGAAGCGCGGCACACCCACGATGGGTGGAGTAGTCATCATCGCGGCCACGCTGTGCGGGTATGTCGGCGCGCACGTGCTGATCATCGTGGTGGACGCACTCAATCTCGTAGAGCTGAGCAGTACCCGCCCCACGATGAGCGGGTTGCTGGTCCTGTTCTTGATGTCCGGGTTGGGCCTGGTCGGCTTCTTTGATGACTACATCAAGATCTCCAAGCAGCGCAGCCTGGGCCTGCGGTCCTGGGAAAAGCTGCTGGGCCAGACGGCCGTCGCGGTCATCTTCGCGGTGCTGGCCCTGCAGTTCCCCGCAGATGACTTTCGACGACCGGCCAGCACGGCTGTGTCCTTCGTACGAGACACCTCGATCGACTTCGCCGTGTTCGGCACTGTTGGCGGACTGATCCTGTTCGTTCTCTGGGCCAACATCATGATCGCTGGTGCCTCCAACGGGGTGAACCTCACCGACGGGCTGGACGGTTTAGCGACTGGGGCCTCCGTCATGGTCTTCGGTTCCTACCTGCTGATCGGCATTTGGCAGTACAACCAGAACTGTCAGATCAGCCCAGGCCCGAACTGTTACGACGTGCGCGACGCGCTCGACGTGGCAGTCGTCGCGTCGTGTGTCGCGGGCGCCTGCTTCGGCTTTTTATGGTGGAATGCCTCGCCGGCGAAGATCTTCATGGGGGACACCGGCTCGCTGGCCTTGGGCGGGGCACTGGCCGGCCTGGCGGTGGTCACCCATACCCAGCTGCTGATGGCCATCTTGGGCGGGTTGTTCGTGATCATCACGTTGTCGGTCATCATCCAGGTCGGCTCCTTCAAGATGACCGGCAAACGCGTCTTTCGGATGGCGCCATTGCAGCACCATTTCGAACTCCTGGGCTGGGCCGAAGTCACAATCGTGATCCGGTTTTGGATTGTGGCGGGGCTGTGTGTCGCGCTCGGCCTCGGGGTGTTCTATGCCGAGTGGGTTGCCCGCCTGTGAGCAGGGCCGATGAGCGATGAATCAGGCCTTGCGGCGTTGACCCACCGGGACGCGCCCTGGGGGGAGGTGCATGTCCTGGTGACCGGACTTGGCGTCAGCGGATTCGCGGCGGCCGATGCGCTGGCGCAGCGTGGAGCCAAGGTCACGGTGGTGGACCAAGGCTCGGGTCACCCAGTGCAAGCCGAACGAGCGGCCATTCTTTCCAGCCTGGGAGTACAGATCAGGCTCGGGCAAGCAGCGGTACGGCAGTGGCCCGTAGACATCGACCCAGACCGAGACATCGACATCGTCGTGACATCTCCCGGGTGGGCCCCTACGACGCCGATCCTGGCGTCCGCCGGATCGCGTCATGTGCCCATCTGGGGTGATGTGGAATTGGCATGGCGGATGCGTCCGCGTCACGGCGGGGCCCCATGGCTGTGCATCACGGGGACCAACGGGAAGACCACCACGGTTAGGTTGGTGGAATCAATGCTGCGTGCAGATGGCCTGCGGGCGCTGGCGGTAGGCAACGTCGGCACCCCGGTGCTCCAGGCCGTCTTAGATCCCCAGCCGTATGACGTCATCGCCGTCGAGCTCTCCAGCTTTCAACTGCACTACAGCCATACCCTCTCGCCGCTGGCTTCCACCGTGCTGAACCTTGCCCCCGACCACATGGACTGGCACGGTTCACAGCAGGCCTACGCAGACGCGAAAGCTCGGATCTACCAGCGCACCCAGATCGCGTGCGTCTACAACGTGCAGGATCGCCGCACCGAGGCGATGGTGGTCGATGCTGAGGTGGTGCCGGGCTGCCGTGCGATTGGCTTCACTCTCGGCATACCGGAGCGGTCGATGGTCGGGGTGGTAGATGAGATTCTCGCCGATCGGGCGTTCATTGCGGCCCGTGCCGACTCGGCGGTTGAGATGGCGACGTTGAGCGATGTGGACCCCAGCGGCGCGCCGCCACCGCACATGGTGGCCAACGTCCTAGCTGCAGCTGCGTTGGCGCGTGCGGCTGGCGTCTCGCCGGCGGCGGTGCGGCAGGGGGTGCGTGACTTCCAGCCCGAGGAACACCGCATCACCGACGTCGGCACCCACCACGGCGTGCGCTTTGTCAACGATTCGAAGGCAACGAACCCGCATGCTGCGGCGGCCTCTCTGGCGGCCTTCGCGGATGTTATCTGGATCGCTGGCGGCCAGCTCAAGGGCGCCGAGGTCGAGACGATGGTGATGGACGCCGCGGCCCGATTGCGCGGTGTGGTCCTCCTTGGTGTTGATCGGGACCATATTGCGGCAGCACTTGCCCGACACGCCCCACAGGTTCGTACTCATCAGGTGGCGACCCCGGAGACTGAGGGAATGGACTCCGAGCAACGCGCGCGCGCCATGGATGTGGCGATGGATGAGGTGGTCGGCCTTGCTGCGGGGCTGGCGAGGCCCGGCGATGTGGTCCTGCTCGCTCCCGCCGCCGCTTCCCTGGACATGTTCGATTCTTACGCGGCCAGGGGACGGTCGTTCAGCGCAGCCGTCAGGCGTCGCGCCGAGGGCACGGGCTGATGACCACGCTATCGGCCGAGCCTCGCAAGGCCGCCGATCGGGCTTCGGGTCCACGGCAGGCAGAGCAGTGGTTGCACTCGCCGACCGCTCCGTACTACCTCATTCTTGTCAGTTCGGCCGCTTTGGTCTCGATCGGTCTGGTGATGGTGCTCTCGGCCTCCAGCGTGCGGGCCTACGCCGAGACCGGCAACTCCTATGGCGTGTTTCTGGAGCAGCTGGTTTTCGCCGTCGTCGGACTCCTGCTGGCCTGGGGCGGCTCGAGGGTGAGTCTGCGGTGGTGGAAACGGCTTGCCATGCCCGGACTGTTCCTCGCCATCGGGCTCCTGGCACTGGTCTTCAGCCCCCTAGGGGGCGGCTTCCAGGGCAACCGTAACTGGATCTATCTCGGTGGGGGCAGCCTTCAGCCTTCGGAGTTCGCGAAGTTGGCGCTCGTCGTGTTCGGCGCGGCCGTGCTGGCCCGCAAGCGTGCGGTGATAGGTCAGATCGCTCATGCAGTGATTCCTTTCATCCTGCCCGGAGCTGCTGCCCTCATCGGTCTCGTGATGGTTGGGCGTGACTTGGGCACAGCAATGATCCTCATCACGATTGCGGCCGGCATGCTGTTCATTGCCGGACTGCCGGTCAGGTGGTTCGCGGTGGTCGGTGTTTTCGCTGCCGTGGGTGCAGCGCTCTTGGCTGCAGGCAGCGCCAACCGCATGCAACGCATCGAGACGTGGCTATCCGGAACGTGCACGAACCCGCAGGTGGAGGGTTGCTTTCAGAAGGTTCACGCAGAGTATGCCTTGGCGGACGGTGGCTGGTGGGGAGTGGGACTGGGCGCCAGCCGAGAGAAGTGGTCGCTGTTGCCCGAGCCGCATAATGACTTCATCTTGGCCATCATCGGTGAAGAGCTCGGACTGCCGGGGAGCCTGACGGTGTTGGCCCTCTTCATGGTGCTGTCCTATGGCTGCTATCGCATCGTCATCTCCAGCACAGACCCGTTCGTCCGATTGGCGTCGGCCGGCGTGATGGTGTGGATTCTGGCTCAAGCGTGCCTCAATATTGGTTCGGTCATCGGTCTGTTGCCGATCATCGGTGTCCCCCTACCGTTGGTGTCCAGCGGCGGGTCCGCGCTGATTGCCGCGATGCTCGGTGTGGGACTGCTGCTGGCGATGGCACGCAGCCTTCCCGGCTGTGCAGTTGCGTTAGCCGGTCAGCCGTCAGTCCTGCGCCGAACCCTGGCGGTGCTGCCAAGTGCAGACCGAGGCAGACGGTGACATTCTTGGCCCAAAGGCTGTCAGTGCTCCTGGCTGGAGGCGGGTCGGCCGGGCACGTGAACCCACTGCTCGCGGTGGCCGATTGCCTCGCCGAGCGTGATCCCCTCGCGCGAATCACGGTGCTAGGAACAGCAGAGGGGTTGGAGTCGCGCCTGGTCCCGGAGCGGGGATATCGCCTCGAAGTCATCCCGAAGGTGCCTTTCCCGCGTCGCCCCAACCGGTCGATGCTTGCCTTCCCGTCATCGCTGCGCACAGCCATCGGTAGTGCGCGAGCGGTGATTGAGGACAGCGGCGCCGATGTGGTGGTGGGCTTTGGCGGATACGTTGCTACCCCCGCCTATGTGGCCGCCCGGTCTGCGGGCCTGCCGATCGTGATCCATGAGCAGAACGCCAGGCCGGGTTTGGCCAATCGGCTGGGCGCCCGGCTGACCCCTTATGTCGCCACGACTTTTGAGGGCACGGCCTTGCCACATGCACAGTGGATCGGAATGCCGTTGCGACGGGAGATCAGCGCGCTGGACCGCGACGCCTTGCGAGCACGCGCCCGCCAGCACTTCGGCCTGGACGTGGCCCGACCCACCCTGTTGGTGTTTGGGGGCTCACTAGGGGCACACCGGCTCAATGCTTCGTTCGCGGCTGCGGCCGCCGATCTGGTGGGTTCTGAAGCGTCGGTCTTGCACTTAACCGGCGCAGGAAAGGAGTTGGCCTTTCCGGCCGATTTCACCGCCGCCGCCGACCGGGGCCATTACGTGGCACTGCCGTACACCGATCGGATGGATCTGGCTTATGCCGCGGCCGACCTCGCGGTCTGCCGGGCTGGGGCAGGCACCGTGTGTGAGCTGGCTGCGATCGGCTTGCCGGCTATCTATGTGCCATTACCTATCGGCAATGGGGAACAACGGTTGAATGCTGTGGGAGTTGTGAGCGCCGGCGGTGGTCAAATAGCCAAAGACGAGGAGATCAGCGCGCAGTGGGTGCGAGACCACGCCGTGGGGCTGCTGCACGATCGTGACACGTTGGCGCGAATGGGTAGTGCTGCGGCAGCCACAGGCGAGCGGCACGCGGACCGCCGGATCGTTGATCTGGTGCTGTCGGCTGTCCCAGGACGATGAGACTTCCGGAGCCGGCAGCCGGCAGGTCCCGATTCGATTTCGGCGCCAAGGTAGCGCGGGCGGCAGACCTCGGGCGGGTGCACTTCGTCGCCATCGGCGGGGCCGGGGTCTCCAGCGTGGCGCTCGCCTATCTGCAGGCGGGCAATATCGTCACTGGGTCGGATCAGCGAGACAGCCCGACGCTGAACCTGTTACGCCAGGGCGGCGCTGAGGTCTTCGTGGGACACGACGCGAGCCACCTCACCGACGCCGACACAGTCATCATTTCCGGAGCGGTCCCAGAAACGAACCCTGAGGTCGCTGCCGCTCGCCGTCGCGGCATACCCGTGCTGCATCGCGCCCAAGGTATCGCAGCGTTGGGCCGTGATCGCGATCTGGTCGCGGTGGCCGGGGCAAACGGGAAAACGACCACCAGCGCCATGGTGGTGGCTGCCCTGGCAGCGGGGGGGCGCGATCCGGGGTATGTCATCGGCTCTCCGTTGGTGGCCACGGGTTCAAGCGCAGCACTGGGCAGTGGTCCGATGGTCATCGAGGCTGATGAGAGTGATGGTTCGTTCGTCGCGTATCGGCCCAGGGTCGGTATCGTCACCAACGTTATGGCCGATCATCTAGACTTTTTCGGCACGTTCGCCGGTGTGCACAGCGCCTTCCGCGCTTTTGTCGACAGCGTCGATCTCGATGGGTTGCTGCTGGCGAACGCTGACGATGAAGGAGCGCTTGCTCTTGCTCGGTATGCCGCGACGAGGCGAAGCACGTTGACCTGGGGGCAATCCACTGAGGCGGACGTTCGCCTCAGTGATGTTCAACAGAGCGGAGCACACGTCGAGGCAACACTGGTCTGGCCAGCTGCTGAGCGTCTCGGCGAACGCGCGAGCGCCGGCCTAGAGCGATGTGGCAACGAGGTCTCAACGAGTCTGAGCGTGCCCATGCCGGGTCTGCACAATATGCAGAACGCAGCAGGCGCCGTGGTGGCGGCGGTGGCCGGATATGGAGTGCGGCCCGAGGACGCGAGCGCAGGGCTCGCCGACTTCGGCGGGACCCGTCGCAGATTCGAGCTGATCGGTGAAGCAGGCGGGGTGCGAGTCATTGACGACTATGCTCATAACCCGGCCAAGGTCGCGGCGGTTGTCCGGGCCGGCCGGGCTGCGGCCAAGAATCAGGGCCGGGTCGTTGTCGCGTTTCAGCCGCACCTGTATTCGCGCACTCGTGATTTTGCCGCCGACTTCGCCGAGGGTCTGCGCGATGCCGATGTTGTCATGGTTCTGGACGTGTATGGCGCGCGTGAGGAGCCGATTGCCGGGGTAGGGGCGCACACCATCGTTGATCTCTTGAGGTCACCAACGATCTTGGGCTCGGTTCCCTTGCACGAGGCCGCTGCGATCCTGGCTGAGGAATTGCGTCCCGGCGATGTGATGCTCACGGTCGGCGCCGGAGATATCACGACCCTGGCGGCTGCGATCCTGCGCCGCCTTCAGCAGGGGCGTGCCCGTGGATAAGCGGTTTGCGCGAAGGTTGCGCCTGGTGAGGCTGCGTGGAGCACGTGGCGTAGCGCTGTTGGTGACGACAGTGACCTTGATCGTCATCACGGTCTACGTCGTCGGCTTCTCACCCGTCTTGGCCCTCGAGAGGGTCGTGGTCAGCGGCGCCCCAGATGAGGTTGCGCAGACTGCTGTCGGAAATGCCGACGCGCCGATCGGGCTGCCGTTGGCGCGAGTGGATACCTCGGAGTTGACCGAAGCCGTCTTGGCGGACAGCAGGATTGAGCAGGTCGACGTCTCGCGTAATTGGCCCTCCAGCATCGAGATAGAGGTCACTGTGCGGACCCCGGTTGCGGTGCTGGCGCAAGGCGGCCACCAGCGCTATTTGGTGGATGCGCAAGGCATCGCCTACGAAAAAGTTGCACAGGCCCCGTCGGGACTACCGGTCGTGAGCGCGCCCGGCGGCGATGTCTCGCCAGCATCGTTGCGCGGAGCGGTGGCAGCGCGCCAAGCGATTGCAGATCCGTGGTCGGGTGACGTGTCTTCCGTGAAGGTCACCGCTGATGGCGACATCCGGTTCCGGGTTGGTGAGATTGACGTTCACTGGGGTCCGCCGACCGAGGCAAAGGCCAAGGCGGCAGCACTGGGGGCCTTGCTGGTCCAAGAACCGATCGATCCAGAGGCCGATGAGCCGCTCACGATCGATGTCACGGCTCCCGCGACGCCCGTCGTTACCGGACTACCCACCGTGCCCTGACCTTAATTCGGTGCTATTTCCCTGGTGCACAATCGACATCCACGATCGTAGTCAGCACATTTCGCCGTCCTCTCGCGCGGGCGAAGCAGTATCTCAACCTTCACTTGAGGTCTAGGGTCACGTGCAGATCGAGGTCGCACCCTTATGCTGGCCATCTCTAGTGAATGTGATCCGATCGAGCGCGGCGCATTCCTACGTCGACATCCTCACATCACCACGAAAGGCGCATCGTGTCTGTAGCGCAGAATTATCTCGCCGTCATCAAAGTTGTCGGCATCGGCGGGGGTGGCGTCAACGCCATCAACCGGATGATCGAGGTCGGGCTCAAGGGCGTCGAGTTCATCGCGATCAACACCGACGCCCAAGCACTGCTGATGAGCGACGCTGATGTCAAGTTGGACGTAGGGCGTGAACTGACCCGAGGCCTAGGCGCGGGGGCCGACCCCGAGGTTGGTCGACGCGCGGCCGAGGACCACACTGAAGAGATCGAGGAGGCGCTGCGCGGCGCCGACATGGTTTTCGTGACCGCAGGGGAAGGGGGTGGCACGGGCACCGGTGGGGCACCGGTGGTTGCCAAGATCGCACGAACGCTCGGCGCCTTGACGATCGGGGTGGTCACTCGACCGTTCACTTTTGAGGGACGGCGCCGAGCGAACCAGGCCGAGTCGGGCATCGCTGGTCTGCGTGAAGAAGTAGACACGCTGATCGTCATTCCCAACGATCGCCTGCTCTCGATCTCTGATCGCGCTGTCAGCATGCTCGATGCCTTCCGTAGCGCCGACCAAGTGTTGCTCTCCGGGGTGCAGGGGATCACCGACCTGATCACGACGCCGGGATTGATCAACCTGGACTTCGCCGACGTGAAGTCCGTCATGCAGGGCGCTGGCTCTGCGCTGATGGGTATCGGGTCGGCCCGCGGTGAGGATCGGGCCGTCCAGGCAGCCGAGTTGGCGATATCTTCTCCCCTGCTCGAGGCCAGCGTGGAGGGGGCCCACGGCGTACTGCTCTCGGTGCAGGGCGGTTCGGACCTCGGCTTGTTTGAAATCAACGAAGCGGCTCGACTCGTCCAGGAAGCGGCCCACCCTGACGCAAACATCATCTTCGGCGCCGTTATCGACGACTCGTTGGGTGACGAAGTGCGGGTCACGGTGATCGCGGCGGGCTTCGATGGTGGAGCTCCGATCCAGCGCAGCGATGATCGAGCATTAGGCCAGGTACAGTCCGGCGGATCAGGGCGAAGTGGCTCGAGCTCGGCGGGTCGGCCCCAGACAACGACCGTCCCGGCAGCGCCAGGCCAGCAGGCTTACGGCAAACCAGCATCGCCCGAAGCCCGCGATGAGCCAGATGAAGCGCAGGACGGACGAGGACCCGCTGGGCGGGATCCGTCCGCGCCGCCGAGTTCGGCACCACCTCGCGCTGTGACCTATCAGGATGCCGAGGACCTGGACGTTCCCGATTTCCTGAAGTAGCCGCATCGATGTTTCTGGCTCGCGAGCGAGTCGGCGGTGGGCCCGACGCACGGTTCGACATCGAGTGGGCAGTCACTGATCGGTTTGGCTCAGCGGTAGGCGGTACTAACCCCTTCACCTTGGGTGGCCGGCATCCAGCGCACGCCGAGGTGATCGCAGCTAACCGTGCCGAGTTGGCCCGGGAGCTGGGCCTGTCACCCAGTGGGCTGCGGTTCATGCGGCAGGTTCACGGCTGCGACGTAGCAATCGTTCATGGGCCGAGCCGTGACGTTGCGGACGACCCGACCTGTGACGCGATGGTGACCAGCGACCCGAGCATTGCGCTCGCGGTGCTGGTTGCCGACTGCACTCCCATCTTGTTGTGGGATGCCGCCGCCGGCTGGGTGGGCGCCGTCCATGCAGGTAGGGCCGGGTTCGTGGGTGGGGCAGTCGCCTCTTGTGTTGCACGCCTGCGCGGCGACGGCGCGAACGATCTGCACGCCCTCGTCGGGCCTTCTATCTGTGGGCGTTGCTACGAGGTGCCCGCGAAAATGCGCGAACAGGCCAGCACAGTCCAACGCAGCGCGTACGCCATGTCGTGGACCGGGACGCCTGCCATCGATGTCGCCGCAGGGGTGATTGCACAGCTCCGCGACCTCACTGTTCCGGTGTGCTGGCTGCCTGGGTGTACCCGCGAATCGGACGAGCTGTTCAGTCACCGGGCAAATGCGCACGCGGGCCGGTTCGCGGCCGTGGTGCGTCTGCACGAGCGCGGGGAGGCCAAGCGATGAGCACGCCCGGATCAGCCAGAGCCGAGGATCTCACCCGCCGGCTCGCAGAGACCTGGGACCGAATCGAGGAGGCTGCGCGAGCCCATCGCCGCAACGCCCAGAACATCACCCTCATTGTGGTGACCAAGTTCTTCCCCGCCCAGGATGTCGCCGCGCTGGTGGCTGACGGCGTCACCTCGATCGGGGAGAGTCGCGACCAGGAAGCCAGCGCCAAAGTCGCCGAACTGCGCGCGTTGATCGCGCCGGAGTCGATGCCACGAGTTCACATGATCGGCCAGGTGCAAACGAAGAAGGCCCGCTCCGTCGTGCGATATGCCGACGCGGTGCACTCCGTTGACCGGGAAAAGTTGGCTCACCAGCTGGCGCGAGCCACCCAGCGCGCCATCGCCGAAGGGGAGCGCAGCGAGCCGCTGGACGTCACCATCCAAGTGGATTTGGGCAGCGACCCAGGCAGCGGTCGCGGCGGAGTCGACGCTAGCGGGGTGTCCGCCTTGGCGGACGTCATAGCCACCAGTTCGGCATTGCGGCTCTGTGGCCTGATGGCGATCGCGCCCGAGGCGACCCGGCGCGATCCTCGCGAGGCCTTCGAACGACTTGCCGGCCACCACCAGCAGTTGCTCGCCGCTCACCCGCAGGCCACCTGGCTATCAGCAGGTATGAGCGGGGACCTTGAGGAGGCGATCGCTGTGGGTGCGACACACCTGCGTGTCGGCAGCGCAATCCTCGGTTCGCGTCCGGCTGCGCGGTAGCGTCACAGGTGACCGAATCCCCGCCACCAGGCGGTTTCCATACGCACCAAGGAGCTCATTGACATGGCAGGGGCACTGCGAACGACGATGGAGTGGCTGGGGCTGGCCGAAGTCGAGGGTCGCTATGACTACGACGACGTCGAGCCGGAAGGCCAGGGACGTGAAGAGCCGCGCAAGGTCGCCGATCACAGTTCGGTCTCAGGCGCCCGCGATGGGTCGACCAGGAACGCCGAGGTGACCCCCTTGCCGCGCCGTACACCTGTTGCACGGGTCGTTCAGGAGCCGGAGGGCAGTGAAATGAACCGCATCACCACGATTCACCCCCGCACGTACAACGAGGCCAAGAACATTGGGGAGTCCTTCAGAGTGGGCACGCCGGTCATCATGAATCTGACCGATATGGACGACGGGGACGCGAAACGCTTGGTTGACTTCGCTGCGGGCCTGGCGTTTGGCCTGCACGGATCGATCGAGCGAGTGACGAGCAAGGTGTTCTTGCTCTCGCCGGCGAATGTCGAGGTCGAGGGCGCGGCAGAGACTGGGCGTACCCAACAGGGTTTGTTCAACCAGAGTTGAGAGACTGACCCCATGGTTGGTCAGCTTCTTGGATTTGTTCTCTATCTGTACTTCATCGTGCTCATCGGACGTCTGGTCTTCGATTGGATCCAGGTCTTCTCTCGTGACTGGCGCCCCACCGGCGTGATTCTGATCGTCGCTGAAGCGATCTACAGCCTGACCGATCCGCCACTGCGCGCGCTGAGACGCGTCATACCTCCGCTGCGCCTTGGTGGCGTCTCCCTAGATCTAGCGTTTCTGGTGCTGATTATAGCTGTGCACATTGCTCGGGTGTTCGTGACTCAGATTCCGTTCTGAGGCATCTCACAGCCTGTCTTCGTTCCTCGGGAAGGTCGGCTAGGGTGTGCTCGACCACACAGCGATGCCGGGCGGCGCCTGCGCGTTCAGGTACGTCGTCGATGAGCAGATTGAGGTGAACCATGACGCTGTCCCCTGAGGACGTCATCAAGAAGAGTTTTACCTCGACGCACTTACGTCGAGGCTATGACGAGACCCAGGTCGACGACTTCCTCGATGAGGTTGTCGTTGAGCTACGCCGGTTGAACTCTGAGCGCGGCGCCGTGGAGAGCGACGTCGATCGCGCCGACACTGGGCAGGTAACCGATGCGGATGGGCCGGCGGCAGTGCCGGTCCAGTCGAGTGCCGAATTGCAGGATGAAAGCCAGGAGTTGGCTCGGGTTCGGGCCGAGCGAGACGAGTTGGTCGCAGAGTTGGAGGGACTGCGGCAACGAGTAGAGCAGGCCGAAGCCGATGCCGCGCAGGCCGAGGCGGACGCCGAGCAGCGCGTCGACACAGCTCGCGCAGAGGTCGCGGCTGCTGAGGCACGGCTGGGTGCCAGCGACGACGAGTCACGCGAGCAGGGGGACAGCGACCTGGGCGACATGCAGAGCCAGGTCACAGCAGCGAGAGAGGAAGCCGAGCGTGCTAAGGCCGAGGCAGCTGAGCAGATTGCGGCCGCGCGCGAAGAGGCAGAGCGAGCCAGGGCCGAGGCGCAGAGTGCGGTTTCTCAGGCATCCGGGAACGCCGCCGAAACCGCAACCGAAGACCCGACCTCCATCATCTCTCTTGCCCAGCGATTGCATGACGAACATGTCGCGGAGGGCAAGAGCACAAAGGAACGCCTCGTGGCCGAGGCCGATGCGTACAACGAACGGGTTCGTAGCGAAGCCGACGAGCAGCACGCCGGCCTGGTCGAAAGTGGCCAACGTCAGCACGACGAGCTGGTCGAAAGTGGCCAACGGCAGCACGACGAACTCGCCACGAGCGGCCAGGAAACGCATGACCGTCTTCTGAGCGAGGCTCAGACCGGGCACGACACCCTCCTCGCAGACGCCCAGCAAGCGCACGACACATTGCTCAAGGAGGGTCAAGACGCCAAGCGGCAGATGGTGGGAGAGGCCGAGCAGCGCCGAGCAAACGTGCTCAGCGACCTGAAGGAACAAGAAGCACGGCTGGGCACCCGCATCGAAGACCTGCACATGCGTGAGAACGACGCGAGGACGCGGTTCCGAGAGATGTTGACTCAGCACTTGGACCAACTCAGTGCCGAGGAAAAGTAGTCCTGTCGAACCGGATGAGCCTAGATCAATCGTGAGGGGATAGGCGTGGATCAAAGACCAGCGGGGCCCTCCGGTGAGGGGTCCGCCTCAGCATCTGCGCCTGTGCCGGTCCTTGAAGCCGAAGAGCCCTGGACCGCAGCGGAATTGGCTCAGGTCAGGCGGGGGCTACAGGACGATGACGAGCGGTTGAGCGCTGAGTTAGCTGAGGTCGAGCACGATCTCGTTGTGCTGATGCGCGAATCTGGTGAAGGTTCTGGGGACGATCAAGCTGATGCCGGCGCGGCGACCTGGGAACGTGAGCACGAGTTGTCTTTGGCCAACAACGCACGCGACCTCAAAGAGCAGACTGCGCACGCTATCGAACGTATCGATGCCGGAGGTTACGGGATCTGCGAATCGTGCGACCAGGCCATCGGTAAGTTGCGCCTGCAAGCCTTCCCCCGAGCCACCTTGTGTGTGTCATGCAAAAAGCGTCAGGAAAGGCGCTGAACAGCGCGCAGTCGCCGCCGACGGGGCACCGACCCAATCGCCGCAACCTGGCCTGGGGCATCGCCGGCGGGTGGATTCTGGTGGACCAGGCCACCAAGATTTGGGCACAGGAAGCCTTGACCGGTCGCGATCCGGTGCCGGTCGTTGGTCAACTGCTCGAGTTCCGCCTGGTGTACAACTCCGGGGCTGCCTTCTCGATGGGGGCCGGGAACACCTGGGTATTCACCATTCTCGCCACCCTGGTCGTGTCCTACCTGTTGTGGCATACACGCTCGATCGACCATCGGGGTTGGGCCGTTGCCCTGGGTCTGCTGATTGGCGGCGCGGGCGGCAATCTGATCGACCGGCTCACCCGAGAGCCCGGCTTTGGGCGAGGACACGTCGTGGACTTCATTGCGCTGCCCAATTTCCCGGTATTCAACGTAGCCGACATTGGCATCTTCTGTGCCGCGGTGCTGATCGGGCTGCTGGTGCTGCGCGGTGAGAACGATGAGCAACCCATCGATCAAACCCCGGATGGCGAGGTCAACCACTCGTGAGTTCTGCCAAGATCAAGACCATCACCATTCCCGAAGGACTCGAGGGTGAGCGAGTTGACGTTGCGATCGCTCGCAGCCTGGGGCTTTCGCGCAGTCGCGCGGGCCAACTGGCTGGTGAGGGTTCGGTATTGCTCGATGGTGATGTCGTCGGCAAGTCAGCCAGGGTGTTGGCCGGAAGCACCCTAGAAGTCGTGCTGGACCCGGTCCGCTCACCGCCCACCGCCACGATCATCCCCGGAACCGTCGCCGGGCTGCGCATCGTGCACGACGACAGCGACATCGTCGTCGTCGACAAGCCGGCCTTCGTGGCCGCGCATCCCAGCCTCGGGTGGCACGGGCCGAACGTTCTGTCGCACCTAGCGGCCGAGGGATTCCGGATATCGACCTCCGGAGCGGCCGAGCGCCAGGGGGTCGTGCAACGGCTCGATGTTGGCACCAGCGGGTTGATGGTGGTGGCGAAGTCGGAGCGGGCCTACACGGTCCTCAAGCAGGCCTTTCGCGATCGAACCGTCGCCAAGACCTACCACGCGCTGGTGCAAGGCCTGCCCGATCCGCACGAAGGCACGATTGATGCCCCGATCGGTCGAGCCAGCGGTCACGACTACCGGTTTGCGGTCACCCGGGCAGGCCGCCCCAGCATCACCCACTACGACCTTGTCGAGGCCTACCGCTCCGCCAGTTTGCTGCGGGTGCACCTGGAAACCGGACGAACGCATCAGATCCGAGTGCATTTCTCCGCGCTGCGCCACCCATGCTGCGGCGACATCACCTATGGCGCCGACCCGGTGTTGGCGGGGCGACTGGGCTTGCGGCGGCAATGGCTGCACGCCAGCGCGCTGAGTTTCGTCCACCCCGCCAGCGGTGAATTGGTTGGCTTCGAGAGCGAGTATCCGGACGATCTGAACGCAGCGCTGAACCAACTCGAGCACTGAACCGCGACCCGCTGCCCTCAGCGCTGGGGTGTGTCGTCGCAGCAACCTAGGATCAAGGCGATGTCAGTGACGCCCAGCCCCGATACGAACTTCGTTCATCTGCACAACCACACCGAGTATTCGATGCTCGACGGAGCGGCCCGGATCAAGGAGATGTTCGCCACCGCGGCGGAGTACGGGATGCCGGCGATCGCAACAACCGACCACGGCTACGTCTTCGGCGCCTACGAGTTCTGGGCGGCGGCCCGGGCCTATGACGTCAAGCCGATTATCGGGGTCGAGGCCTACGTCACCCCTGGGACGCACCGCAGCGACAAGACCCGGGTCAAGTGGGGAGAAGGTGGACGCGACGACGTGTCCGGTGGTGGCGCCTACACCCACATGACCTTGCTCGCTCGCAACAACAATGGGCTGCACAACCTGTTCCGGCTGTCCTCGCTGGCCTCGATAGAGGGCTACTACTTCAAGCCTCGGATGGACCGCGAGATGTTGGCCACCTACAGCGGGGGCCTAATCGCCACCACGGGGTGTGCCTCCGGTGAGATTCAGACCCGGCTGCGGCTCGGTCAGTATGACCAGGCGGTCCAGGCCGCCGCCGACTATCGGGACATCTTCGGGGCCGAGAACTACTACTGCGAGTTGATGGATCACGACATCGAGGTCGAGAAGCGAGCCAAGAAGGATCTGTTGCGGCTGGCCAAGGAACTGGACCTGCCGTTGGTGGCCACCAACGATCTGCATTACACCCACCGCGAAGACGCCAAAGCGCACGCCGCACTGCTGTGTGTGCAGTCCGGATCGACCATGCAGGACCCCAACCGATTCAAGTTCGACGGCCAGGAGTACTACCTCAAGACGGCTGCCGAGATGCGGCATACCTGGCGTGAATTCCCGCAGGCCTGTGACAACACGCTAGTCATCGCGAACCGGTGCAACGTCTCGTTCACCGAAGGCGAAGGCCGCTTCATGCCGCGTTTCCCCTGCCCCGAGGGCGAAAACGAGACGAGCTGGTTCGTCAAGGAGGTCGAGACCGGCCTGCGGGCTCGATTCGGTGCATCGGTGCCGGATTATGCGCGCAAGCAAGCCGAGTACGAGACCGGAGTCATTGTCGATAAGGGGTATGCCGGCTACTTCCTGGTGGTCGCCGACTTCATCAACTGGGCCAAGCGCAACAGCATCCGGGTTGGCCCGGGCAGGGGATCGGGTGCCGGGTCGATGTGCGCCTACGCGATGGGGATCACCGATCTCGACCCCATCCCGCACGGCTTGATCTTCGAGCGCTTCCTCAACCCGGAACGCATGTCGATGCCCGACTTCGACGTTGACTTCGATGACCGACGCCGCGGCGAGGTGATTCGCTACGTCTCGCAGAAGTATGGCGAGGACCGCGTGGCGATGATCGTGACCTACGGGACGTTGAAGGCCAAGGCGGCTCTCAAAGACTCAGCGCGCGTCATGGGATTCCCGTTTTCAATGGGGGAGAAGCTCACCAAGGCGATGCCTCCCTCGGTGATGGGCAAAGACATCACACTCAGCGGCATTCACGACCCGGAAGACAAGCGTCACGGCGAAGCCGAGGACTTCCGTCAACTGCTCAGCCAGGACCCCGAGGCGGCCCAGGTCTTCGAGACGGCTCAGGGAGTCGAGGGCCTGAAACGGCAGTGGGGCGTGCACGCGGCCGGCGTGATCATGTCCAGCGAGCCACTGATCGACATCATCCCGATCATGCGACGTGACGCCGACGGTGCGATCATCACTCAGTTCGACTACCCGACCTGCGAAACGCTCGGGTTGGTCAAGATGGACTTCCTAGGGTTGCGCAACCTGACGGTGCTCGATGATGCCATTGCCGGGGTGAAGATGAACACCGGAGCGCAGATCGACTTGGATGTGCTGTCCAAAGACCTGACCGACCCCGCCACCTACTCGCTGCTCTCGGCCGGCGACACTCTCGGGGTCTTTCAGTTCGATGGCGGGCCGATGCGGGCGTTGCTTCGGCTAATGCAGCCGGACAACTTCGAGGATATCTCGGCGGTTGGCGCGCTCTATCGACCCGGTCCGATGGGGGCCAACAGCCACACGAACTATGCGCTGCGCAAGAACGGTCGGCAGGAGGTGAGCTACCCACACCCTGAGCTTGCCGAAGCCCTCGAGCCCATCCTTGGCACCACCTACGGCCTGATCGTGTATCAGGAGCAGGTCATGGAGATCGCTCAACGCCTCGCCGGGTACACCCTCGGCAAGGCCGACCTGCTACGTCGCGCGATGGGCAAGAAGAAGCGTGAAGTGCTGGATGCCGAGTACGTCGGTTTCGAGGAAGGCATGCTGACGCGCGGGTACTCACCGGCATCGATCAAGGCGCTTTGGGATATTCTCGTGCCTTTCTCGGACTATGCCTTCAACAAGGCTCACTCAGCGGCATACGGCTTGGTGTCGTACTGGACCGCATACCTCAAGGCCAACTATCCGGCCGAGTACATGGCAGCTTTGCTGACCAGCGTGCGCGATGACAAAGACAAGACGGCCATCTATCTGGGCGAGTGTCGACGGATGGGCATCGCCGTGCTGCCCCCCGACGTCAACGAGTCGATCTCCGACTTCGCGGCCGTCGGCAAGGACATCAGGTTCGGACTGGCTGCGATCCGCAACGTGGGGGCCCACGTGGTGGACGCCATCTACGACGCGCGACACGATAAGGGGTCGTTCACCTCCTTCGAGGACTTCTTGCGCAAGTGCCCCGCGGTGGTCTGTAACCGCCGGACCATCGAGTCGTTGATCAAGGCCGGCGCGTTCGATTCCCTAGGCCAGAGAAGACAGGGGTTGGTCAGCATCCACGAGCGCTATGTGGAGGCTTTGGTCGAGGAAAAGAAGCAGGAGGCCATTGGCCAGGATTCGCTGTTCGGCGGATTCGACAACTCGGCAGAAGGCGCCGTGCAGTTGGTCACGCTGCCTCCGGTGCCCGACATCGAGTGGGAGAAGCAGGTTCTTCTCGCGTTTGAGCGCGAGATGCTCGGGCTGTATGTGTCCGACCACCCGCTGAACGGCATCGAACACATCCTCGCGGGGCATGCTCAGGCCCCGATTTCACACCTGAGCAGTGAGGACGGCCCGAGCGACGGTGACTTCGTGACGGTCGCAGGTCTGATCACATCGTTGGCCCTGAAGCGCACCAAGAACGGCGACCCGTACGCGCGCGTGCTGGTTGAGGACATGGCCTCCTCGGTCGAGGTCGTCTTTTGGCCCAAGACGTACATGACGTGCTCGACCATGCTGGCCGAAGACACCGTCTGCGTCGTGCGCGGGCGGTTGAAGAAGAGCGAGGACGGGATCGAGCTGATCGCCCAAGACCTGACGTTGCCGGATATCAAAACCGGGCCACGGGGTCCCATCGTGGTCACGATGCCCCTGGGGCGGGCCACCGATGTGGTGGCCACCAGCCTGCGCGATGTGCTCGCCGAGCACCCTGGGGCCACCGAAGTGCACGTCAAACTGATCAGCCCTGGGCGATCGGTGCTGTTGCAGTTGGAGGAGTCGCTGCGGGTGACGGCCTCGCCGGAGCTCTTCGGCGACCTCAAAGCCCTCTTGGGCTCTGCCGCGGTCAACAGCGAGCGGTAGTAGGTAGGTGTTCGCTTCCTGCGGTGTCGTAGCGTGGACCGGTGACCGACACGTACCTGTCCCCGCCAACGGCCCCTCGTCGCGAACACGTCCGCGTGCATCACGGTGAGGAGGTCATCGATGAATACGAATGGATGCGGGATAAGGACGATCCGGAGTTGCTGGCTCATCTAGCGGCCGAGAACGACTACACGCAGGCACGAACCACGCATCTGGCGGCGCTGCGGGCAGACATCTTCCGTGAGATCACATCGCACGTGCAGCAGAGCGATCTATCGGTGCCAGTGCGTCACGGCGATTGGTGGTACTACACGCGCACGCTGGAGGGCGCCCAATACCCGGTATATGCCCGAGTGGCGACTAAGAACAGCTCGGACCGTCCGCGCCTTGATGCCGAGAGCATCCCGGCAGGTGAAGAGATCATGCTGGACGCGAACGCTGAGGCTGCCGCCGAAGAGTTCTTCTCACTCGGTGCCTTTGACGTCTCACCGTCCGGGAAACTGCTGGCCTATGCCGTGGACACCACCGGGGATGAGCGCTTCGACCTACGCGTGAAGGATCTGGCCACCGGAACGCTGGTGGATGACGCCGTAGCGGGCGTCGGCTATGGGGTGGCGTGGGCAGCGCAGGAGGACTACCTGTTCTACACCAGGGTCGACGATGCGTGGCGCCCGCATCAGGTGTGGCGGCACGAAGTCGAGAGCGGCTGCGAGCGCGACGTCATGGTGCACCACGAGGCCGACGAACGGTTCTGGCTCGGTCTGGGCACGTCACGCGATGATCGTTACGTCGTGATCGGTCTCGGCAGCAAGAACACCTCCGAATTCTGGCTGCTTCCGGCGAGTTCGCCGACCGACGCATTTGCGCTCGT
Organism: Ornithinimicrobium sp.; assembly: GCA_049649785.1. Lineage (GTDB taxonomy): Bacteria > Actinomycetota > Actinomycetes > Actinomycetales > Dermatophilaceae > Ornithinicoccus. Next base: position 31,653 of record JBARZG010000084.1, read on the forward strand.
TGCGCCACGCTCCGAGGGCGTCGAGTATGACGTGGAGCCAGCCGGGGACCGGCTGTGGATCGTGCACAACCGCAATCACCCCGATTTCGAGTTGGCGTGGGCGCCCATTGGTTCCGCGACAATGGATCAATGGCGCAGTGTGCTGCCTGGCCAGGCAGGCGTCCGCGTCGGCGGCGTGGATGCGTTCGCTACCCACCTAGCGGTCACAATCCGGCGTGCTGGCCTGGCCGAGGTCGAGGTCATCCCGCTAGGCCCCGATGGCGAGGCTGCCCGCGAGCGGACACTCTCGGTCCCCGTCGATGAGCCGATCTACACCGTCGAGGTCGGCTCGAACCCGGACTACGCGAGCACGTCGTTGCAGGTTCGCATCGAGTCGATGGTCACTCCGACGTCGATCTTCGACCTCGATGTCGGCACCGGAGCGATGACGCTGCTCAAACGAAAGCACGTTCCCGGAGGGTACGAGGCCGCCAACTACGTTCAGCGTCGGCTATGGGCCCAGGCCGCAGATGGCACATCGATCCCCATCTCGTTGGTTGCTCACGCAGATGTGAAGCCGGATGGCTCAGCAGCAGGGGTGTTGTACGGGTACGGCGCCTACGAAGTATGTGTCGACCCCTCCTTCTCGGCTGCTCGGCTGTCTTACCTGGACCGCGGCGTGGTGTATGCCGTGGCGCATGTCCGGGGGGGTGGTGAGATGGGACGCTCTTGGTACGAAAGCGGACGGATGGAGCACAAGACCAATACTTTCACCGACTTTGTGGCGTGCGCCGATCATCTTCTCGACAGCGGGTGGGTAGCGCCTGGCCGCTTGGCAGCTGTTGGTGGATCGGCGGGAGGGTTGTTGATCGGCGCAGCGATCAACCTCGCCCCAGACCGCTTCCGGGTGGTGCACGCGGCCGTTCCTTTTGTTGACGCACTCACGACCATCCTCAAGCCAGAGTTGCCGCTGTCCGTTGTGGAGTGGGAGGAGTGGGGGGATCCGTTGCACGATGCCACGGTGTATGCACGAATGCGCGGGTACACGCCATACGAGAATGTCTCGGCGGCGACCTACCCCGCGATCTTGGCGACGACCGGTCTCAATGACACCCGGGTGTACTACGTCGAACCGGCGAAGTGGGTTGCTCGGTTACGAGATCTGGCCGACAACGATCCTGCCCAACGACCCATCATGTTGAAAACCGAGATGGTCGCCGGGCACGGTGGCAAGACCGGCCGGTATAACGCCTGGCAGGACACCGCCTTCGAGATGGCCGTGATTCTGGATCAGTTGCAGGCCACCGCGGTGCGGGGCTGAAGCGTCGTCATGGCACGGTAGCCGCAGTCGTGGCAAGGTAGCCCCATGGCTGATGCGACCACGATCGTCTTGTTCGGTGCGACCGGAGACCTCTCCAAGCGCAAGCTCCTGCCAGGGCTGTTGCATCTCTTTCAAGCGAAACTGCTCGACGACCTGCGGGTCGTGGGTTCCTCGCTGGAGGACATGACCAGCGATGAGTTCCGGGACCTCGTGAAGGCAGCGTGTTTGGAATTCAACACGCGCGACACCGAGGCCGAGGTCTTGGACGAGTTCCTGAAGCACGTCGACTACGTGCCGCAGACAGCCGGGGCTCCGGCCCTGGGTAAGGCGGTGCGGGCTGCTGAGAAGAAGCTCGATGGTGACTCGCCCCGTCGGTTGCACTATCTCTCGGTGCCCCCCAAAGCTGCTCTAGACGTGGTCCAGATGCTGCACGATGCCAAGTTGGTCGAGCGAGCCCGTATCGTGATGGAAAAGCCGTTTGGCACCGACCTGGCATCTGCTCAGAGTCTCAACGCCCGACTGCATGAAGTCTTCCTCGAAGAGCAGATCTTCCGTATCGACCACTTCCTGGGCAAGGAAGCGGCCCAGAACATCCTGGCCTTCCGGTTCGCCAATGGACTATTCGAGCCCATTTGGCATCGCAATCACATCGATCACATTCAGATTGATGTCCCTGAGACCTTGGGATTGGAGACTCGGGCTGCGTTTTTCGAGGGCACTGGCACGTACCGGGACATGGTGGTGACCCACCTGTTCCAGGTTCTGGCCTTCACCGCCATGGAGCCGCCTACCGCCCTGGAGCCGTACGCGATTAGTGAAGAGAAAAACAAGGTATTCCGCTCAATGTTGCCCATCGAGCCGGATAATGTGGTGCGGGGCCAATACGCGGGATACCTGGAGGAGCCTGGCGTTGACCCCGAGTCTGACACCGAGACCTTCATTGCACTGAAATGCTACATCGACAACTGGCGGTGGGCCGGCATACCGTTCTATCTGCGAACCGGTAAGAAACTGGCGCAGGGGGCGCGGATCATTTCCATCGCCTTTCGGGAGCCGCCCAAGTCGATGTTCCCGCCGGGGTCAGGTATCGGTGATCGGGGGCCAGATCACCTCACCTTCGACTTGGCTGATCGCACCCGAATGTCGTTGTCGTTCTACGGTAAGAAGCCCGGCCCCGGGATGAGACTCGACAAGCTGTCGATGCAGTTCGCCATGCAGGACACCGACTGGTCGGGCGCAGTGCTGGAAGCCTACGAGCGGCTGATCATCGACGCTGCCAAAGGGGACCGCACCCTCTTCACGACCGCCCAAGGCATCGAACGGCTCTGGGAAATTTCCACCGCGCTGCTGGAGGATCCGCCGGTTGTTCGTCCGTACGAAGAAGGCTCGTGGGGGCCGAACCAGGTTCACCAGCTGATAGCCCCGTTCAC
>JBARZG010000085.1:0-7135 GCA_049649785.1 Ornithinimicrobium sp.
TTGACCCCCCATGCGACGTCGGTGGACGTCATCGACAGGTCGACCGCAATGGTTCCGATCGCAGTGTTGATCGCTGCGGTGTTGAGCCCCACCACGAGCAGGGCAGCGCAGACGGTGAAGAGCACCGATCATGGCCGCACTCCCGGCTGAGGCTCGAACTCTTCGATTTCTTCTTCTAGTCCACCCACCCCCGCATACTGTCGTACGCGGAACCTCGTGGGTGCGGTGAGTGAACCTCTCTGCAATCGTCCCGGTATGCCGTCGCACGACGGCGGCGCCGATAGGCAGTCGATTGCGCGAGGCGCGGCATAGATAGGCAGTCGATTGCGCGAGGCGCGGCATACATGACGGTTGTCGTGTGTTGCCGCCTCCATGAAGATTCTCCTGATCGGCGGCCACGGCAAAGTGGCCCGACTCCTGACCCCGCTGCTCGTCGACGCTTCGCATCAGGTCAGTGCGGTGATCCGCAACCCCGATCATGCCGTAGACATCACCGGCGACGGCGCTGAGCCCGTCGTTGCGGATGTACAGTCGATGTCCACCGACGAGATCGCAGACGCGGCTCGCGGGCACGAGCTCATCATCTGGGCTGCCGGCGCCGGGGGCGGCTCCCCCGAGCGCACCAACGCCGTGGACCGCGACGCCGCGATCCGATCCATCGATGCTGCCCACCAGGCGGGCGTCGAGCGGTACGTCATGTTGTCCTACTTCGGAGCCGGCCTTGATCACGGGGTACCGAAGGACAACTCCTTCCATACCTATGCACAGGCCAAAGCTGAGGCCGATGCACACCTCAAGGCATCGACCGTGTCCTGGACTATCGCCGCCCCCAGCGGACTGACTGACGACGCGCCCACGGGGCGGATCGAGACCACCGCTGTGGTCTCCGACCTCGCGGGCGCAACGGTGGCCCGGGGAGACGTCGCGGCCGTGATCGCAGCGATCGTGGATCGACCAGGCCTCGCGGGCCAGATGGTTGAGTTCAACAGCGGCTCGACCCCCATCGGTGAGGCACTGACAGCCTACGAGTCCTAGCGGGCCCCACTAAGGTGATCGGGTGGTCTGGACCGCGGAGGAAGTGTTGCTCGGTTTTGCGCGGTCCCTACGAGCTGCTGGTGTGCCGGTCACTCCGGACCGCGAGATGACGTTCCTGCGCAGTGCAGCTCTGGTCGGTATGGGCGAGCGAGGCGGCCTCTATTGGACCGGGCGAGCCACGCTGACCGGATCGCGGGCGGACCTCGACCCCTACGACCAGGTCTTCGAGCAGTGGTTTGGTGGCACCCGGATGGATGCCGTCGCCAGTTCACCCAGATCTCAGCACAGCGTGGCGCACGCCTCGCTGGACGACAGCGTCGGCAACGGCGAAGGCGATCGGGGGAGCGAAAAAGTGATGCGGGCCCTGGCCTCGGATCGCGAAGTGTTGCGACAGCGGGACATCGCCCAACTGACTCCCAGTGAACGTGCCGTCTTGCGCCGCCAGTTCGCCACGTTGCGGCCGCGCGCCCCGCTGCGGCGGGCGAGACGGCATACCCGCTCCCGTGGCGGACCGATTGACGGCCCGGCCACGTTGCGCTCGCAATTGCGGCGGATGGGCGAACCCGGCGTCATCGTGCGCCGGCGAAGAACCGCACGCCCTCGCCGAGTGGTGCTTCTGATCGACGTCAGCGGATCGATGAGTTCGTATGCCGATGCGCTGCTCAGACTGGCGCATACGTATCTGCAGTCGGCCCCGCGGAGCACCGAGGTCTTCACCATTGGCACGCGGTTGACCCACGTAACGCGGGCGTTGCGGCACCGCGATCCCGATCAGGCGCTGCTCAACGCCGGTGCGGCGGTGGCGGACTGGTCTGGCGGGACCCGGCTCGGAGAGGTCCTCGGTGCGTTCCTGGATCGATGGGGTCGCCGCGGGATGGCGCGCGGCTCGGTCGTGGTCATCTTCAGCGATGGGTGGGAGCGCGCGCAGCCACAGGTGTTGGGGGAGCAGATGCGGCAGTTGGCCGCGGTGGCCCATCGCATGGTCTGGGCGAATCCACATCGGGGACGGGCGGGGTATGCGCCGGTGCAGTCCGGAATCGTGGCAGCGTTGCCCCACGTCGATGAGTTCGTGGCGGGTCATTCGTTGGCGGCGTTCGAAGACGTACTGGACGTGATTGCTGGTGCGTGAGGTCTTGCCAGCGTTGCTGGCGTGGTGGCGCGCGGGCGAGTCCGTGGCGGTGGCGACGGTGGTGGGTACGTGGCGTTCGGCGCCGCGACCCGCTGGAGCGTCGATGTTGATCGGGTCGGATGGGACCGCCGTGGGGTCAGTGTCCGGGGGATGCGTGGAGGGCGCGGTGTACGAGCTGGGTCAGCAGGTGTTGGCGGACGGCCGGCCGGTGTTGCAGCGGTATGGGGTCAGCAATGACGATGCCTATGCTGTGGGGTTGACCTGCGGCGGGATCTTGGATGTGTTCGTCGAGCGAGTTTCGGCGGAGTCATTCGTCGAGTTGGCGACTGTCGCCGGCGACATCGAGGTGGGACGGCCGATAGCGGTGGCGACGGTGATCGAGCATCCGGACGCGGCGTGGGTGGGTCGGCGGTTGGTGGTGCGCCCAGAAGTTGCCGTCCACGAGGACGCCGACGCTGACCCGGTCACCGAGCGCGAATACCCGGCTCGACCAGCACAACGAGTGCTCGGATCGCTAGGCTCCTCGCGGGCCGATGACGCTGTGGCGGATGACGCGCGGGGCTGGTTGGCGGCGGGCCGGACCGGCACGCTGGAGTACGGCCCGGACGGGGAACGCCGCGGACTCGGTATGCGGGTCTTCGTGGCGGGGTATGCGCCGAAACCTCGGATGTTGGTGTTCGGCGCGATCGACTTTGCGGCAGCGGTGGCCACGGTCGGGGCCTTCCTCGGCTATCACGTGACGGTGTGTGATGCCCGCCCGGTGTTTGCCACCAAAGCTAGATTCACGGCTGCCGATGAGGTGCTCGTTCAGTGGCCGCACCGCTACTTACAGGCAGAGATTGACGCCGATCGAGTCGACGAGCGCACGGTCATCTGCGTGTTGACCCACGACCCGAAGTTCGACGTGCCGGTGCTCGAGCTTGCCTTGCAAGGCCCCAAGGTCGCCTACATCGGCGCCATGGGCTCGCGACGAACACACCAGGATCGGCTGGCTCGACTCCGCGAAACCGGCCTCGATGACGCTCATCTGTCACGTTTGTCCAGCCCGATCGGGCTGGACCTCGGCGCTCGCACCCCGGAAGAAACGGCGGTAAGCATCGCCGCCGAGATCGTGGCTGCCCGGTGGGGTGGGCAGGGTGAACGGCTGACCCGCACCGAGGGCCCCATCCATCACCACGGCGGCCCGACCGTTGAGTGACTGAGGCGTAGCGCGATCTTGTGGTTGGCGATCCCGCGTGAGGGATCCAGCAGCGTCCTATGAGCCCAGCAGCGGCGGCAGGTTTGGGGGAGCGACGGTCACTCTTGTCATCGCGGGCCGGGCCGCTGCACGCGTGAGAACCGATGCTGGTCGGGTTCTATCGAGGTGGGCCAAGCACGTGTTGCTGGCGATGAAAGCGTCGGAGGTCAGCTGTAGCGGTCCCACGCGGTCTCGGGGCGGAGCAGCGAAGGTTGGACCAAGCCGAGTTCCATCGCTCGGACGAGAAGTTGCACCCGATCTCGCGCACCCAGGCGATCGCTGGCCTTGCTCATGTGCAGTTTGACCGACCCCAACGACAGGTGCAGTTCCTCGGCAATTTCTTTGTTGCTCAGGCCGCCGGCCAGCAGCTGGACCACATGCATTTCGCGTTCGGTCAGGTGAACCTCAGGTGCTGCCATCGGAGGGTGGCGGCGCGTGTCGGGTGTCGCGAAGTCATCGACCAGCAACCGCGTCACGGCAGGAGAGAGCACCGTTTCATTGGCCATCACGCGATAGGCCGCATCGACCAGTTCGTCTGGGGCCGCGTCTTTGACCAGGTAGCCCGAGGCGCCGGCACGAAGTGCCGGTGCGACCCACTCCATGATGGAGAAGGTGGTCAGGACGACCACCTTGGTCGGGCCGCCAGCGGCCACGATGGCGGCTGTAGCCTCGACTCCCGTCATCTGCGGCATGTCGAGATCCATCAAGATCAGGTCGGGCTGGAGTTCGGCGACCACGTGCACCGCCTCCCGCCCATTGCGCGCGGTGCCGACGACCTCATACCCGGGCTCTGCGTTGAAAAAGGCTGTAATCGCCTGGCGCATCAGCGGTTGATCGTCCGCGACGACGAGCTGGATGGTGGCGGCGATCGGATCGGGTGCTGCCATAATGCCAGGTTAACCGGCACCATTCGGTCCGGTCTTGGCCAATCGGCTATGGAGTATGAGCCGAAAGTCTATGCCGGGCGGCCACTGGAGGCGGCAATCTCAGTGGGTAGCCGCACAAAATCGCTGGAGGAGACCCTTGATGAATGTGATTCGACGAATCGTGATCTCGGCATGTGCCGTGGCCGCGTTGACTGCCTCCCACGTGGTGCCCGCCGCAGCCGCCACCACCACGAAGCCGGAGATCGAGATGTTGCAGATCGATCCGTGTGCCCTGCTCGGCCCCTTCTTGGGGGACCGCTGCTGAGCTAGAGGAAGGCAGGTTGAGCCCGTGGTGGGGTCGCGGAGGGAGTTCCACCACGAGTTCAACGGGGCGCCGACCACGCGCGACGTTGCTAAGGTCACGCGGTGGGACGATCAGCGCCCGAGGGACCGAGCGCCCCGGCCAGCGGCGCAGGCAAAGTGGCGTATCCGCCTCCCGCGGTCCGACCGTCGGGGCGTGCGCCCACCTGGCTCGTGCTCGCCGTTGCGGCGCTGGCCGTGCTCGGTCTGGCCGAGGAGTACGTCTCGGGACCCACTATCACCGGCGCCGCTGCCACCATTGCTTTCGTTGGTATGCATGCCTCGTGGCCACTCGTCCTGAGATGGCCGCTGTGGGGGGCTGCGCTCGCTGTGCTCTCCGCTGTCGGTGCCGTGGTCACGCTCGACCGGGTGGGTCTGGCGACGATGACCGCGATGATCGCCTTAGTCGTGACCTGTGCCCTGGCTCGGTTACCAGTGGCCCTGGCGACGTTGGCCGCGTTCGGGGGGTGGGCCATCTGGACAACCATCCATTTCGCCGAGACGCAGGCGTTCTTCTGGGGTGTCGCCCTGCTCATTCTGCTCTCGGCAGCAGTGGGAGCCTTCATCAGAATCGTGGTGCTGAATCTGCTGAGCACGCGGCGCCGGGTCCGTCAGATGGAGGAGTATGCCGAACGGGTCCGGCGCGAGGAGCGACTGGCGATTGCCCGCGAACTCCATGACGTGGTCGCCCACGAGCTCACCCTGATGTCTCTGCAGAGCGCGAGTTGCCGCCGTACCGAGGACCCTGAGGTCATGCGCGCCGCGCTGGCGCAGATCAACGAGAACTCTCGAGGGGCATTGACTGAGCTGCGGGTGCTGCTGGGCGTGTTGCGATCAGAAGGTGAGCCCTCGATGCAGGCGGGGTCTGCTCCGATGATCGGGGCAGACCTGCCAGAGGCGCTCGAGTCGCTGATCGAGCGGGTGCGTGCCGAGGGCTTCGACGTCGTGAGCGACCTTCAGGTCGAGGGCTGGCGAGAGTTGCCGAGCACGAGCCGTGAGGCGACCGTGCGCATCGTGCAGGAAGCGCTGGTCAACGTGACCAAGCATGCGCCGCCGGGCACGTCTTGCACGGTGAACGTGGGTATTCATCGGGATCGGTTGGAGATCTCCGTAGCCTCCGCGCTGCCCGGCGGCACCCCACGCAACGTGGACCCGGCGCTGAGTTCGCGCCAGGGACTGATCGGCATACAAGAGCGAGCTCAGGTGCTTGGCGGATCGGCCGAGGCCGGAGCGCAGGGGAGTACGTGGACGGTACGGGCCCAACTGCCGGTGGATCAACGCGGTGATCACGATCATCTGGCCGCTCAGCCGCCCATGACCTAGGGGCACTGTCGATCCGGTGGGTCATCGCTGGTTCGGCGCGGAGGATAGCTCTGAAGTAGACTGTTTGTATGACGGCTGAGTCTACGACCATCCGGGTCAGTTTTGAACAACGCGAGAGGTTGCGCGAGCTCGCAGACTTGCGTTCAGCTTCGATGGCCCACACGTTGGACGCTGCACTGGAGTCGCTACGCCGAGAGGACTTCTACAGGCGGATGGCCAGGACCGAGGCAGACTTGAGCTCTGACCCGGACGGCTGGGCAGACTATGTGAGAGAGCGTGACGCGTGGCTTGAGCCTGACGTCTCCACCCCGTGAACTTCGGCGACATCGTCGACGTGGACTTCGGCACCCCGCTGGGTTCCGAAGCAGGCTTCCGGCGACCAGGGGTGGTTGTGGTGGCCGACGCCTTTTTGCGCTACCGACCCACGACGGTGTTTGTGGTGCCGCTGACCTCTACCTTCAGGGCGTTCCCGAGTCACGTCCCGATCGAACCGGATGTCGTCAATGGTTTGGAGCAGACCAGCTATGCATTGGTCGAACAGATGCGCGCGGTGTCCGTGCAACGGTGCGTCCGGCGCGGCGGCAACGTCGGTGACGCGGTCGCGCACCAGATCTTGGACGTGCTCTCAATGATCACCGGCATGCCGTAGCCGACGCCAGGCCGACTGAGACTCTTGGCTAGGTCGCACGGACGCGCGGGGTCTGGGCTCCGTTGCAGAGCGTGATCTCGACGTTATCTAAGGTCATGATGTGGTTCCGCTCCAAGAAGGCAGAATGCGACCATGAGCCTCAACATCGAGGGTGAGCATGTTCACGCATTGGCCAAGGAAGCCGCGCGGCGAACGGGGCGCACCCAGACGTCGGTGATTGAGGCGGCCTTGACCCGACCGATCGACGAGATGGACCATGCGGCAGGTGCGCAGGTGCGCAGGTGCGCAGGTGCGCAGGTGCGCAGGTGAGCGGGGTGGACTTGATCTTGTCCGACATGCGGTCCCGCATTGGCGCGACAGGTGTCGACCTGTCGACGGACGACCTCTATGCCGAGGCCGGCCTGCTAGCAGATGTCGGGTAGGGCCACGAGCACCTCACACCGCAGGCCAGGAGCTTCACTCAGCCGCCGGTCTGCCGTGACGAACGTGCAGTTAAAAACCTCAGCAAGGGCGACGTATGCGGCGTCATAGCCGGT
>JBARZG010000086.1:0-6420 GCA_049649785.1 Ornithinimicrobium sp.
GAAGTTGAGCGCTGCGACGTGAAAAGCTGAGTGCGTGACCCGAGGTCTGAGCGCCGAAGAGGATCTTGAACTTCGTCGCGCGGCCATGGAATGGCTCTCCCGTCGAACCAACGACGGCGCGGAGTCGTTGAGTAGCGACGAGATTAAGGACTTCCTCTTTCGGGGGGAGGCGCTCCGTTTGCTGGACGCCCAAAGGGGTATTCGAAAGCCAGCGGTTCTCGATGCTGCGTTGTCGTTTCGGACGGTCTACCGCCCGGTTGGCGCGGACCGCCCGTACGAGGATGCCGCTGGGGCAGATGGCCTCATCCGCTACAAGTACCGCGGCACCGACCCGCAGCATCCGGAGAATCGCGCCCTGCGCGAGGCCATGCGTCGACAGTTGCCGCTGATCTGGTTCTTTGGTGTCGGTCCCGCTCAGTACCTGCCGACGTTCCCCGTTTTCGTCGTCGGCGAGGAGCCGCAGGAACTCCAGTTCGTGGTCGATGCGGTCACTCACGGTGAGATCGACATCAAAGGCCCCGTCGAGGAGGCGCTCAAGCGGTATGTGGACACCCAGTCCAAGAGGCGGCTGCACCAGCCGATCTTCAGGGCCACCGTCATGCGCGCCTACTCGACACGCTGTGCTGTGTGCTCCCTCGGGCATAGCCAACTCTTGGACGCAGCGCACATCGTCCCCGATCGAGAGCAGCAGGGGGTTGCATCGGTCCGCAACGGTTTGGCGCTGTGCAAGATTCACCACGCGGCCTTTGATGCTCACATTCTCGGCGTTCGACCAGACCATGTAGTGCAGATCCGTCAGGACCTCCTCGATGAAATCGATGGGCCCATGCTCCGACATGGGCTGCAGGAAGTTCACAACCGCCCCCTGATGGTTCTGCCGTCAATGCGCAAGGAGCGCCCGGACAGTGATCTTCTGAAGGTGGCCTACGAGCGATTCGTGACAGCATGGTGAGACGTTTGTTCCAGAACCTTCGCCGCATCACTGAGCCAACGATCGCCTCCGTGATCTCGGCAGGCCAGCGTTGTTCGTTAGGCCAGTTCCATCGCAATCTCGATCATGGCGGTGAAGGCACTCTGGCGTTCCTCGGGCGTGGTTTGAACGTCGGTCACCAGGTGGTCGCTCACTGTGAAGATCGCCAGTGCGTCCACGCCGGCGGCTGCGGCGTTGGTGAAGAGCCCGAGCGACTCCATTTCGACGGCAAGGATGCCCATCTTCATCCATTTACCCATGGCGTCGGGGTCAGCGCCGTAGAACGTGTCGGAAGACAATACGTTGCCGACGTGAGTGCGCTGGCCGCGTTCGTCGGCGGCGCGTTTGGCCTTCTCCAAGAGGCGGTAGGACGATAGCGCGGCCAACTGGCCGGGCAGGTTGAACTGGTCAAGGTAGTTGGAATCGGTAGAGGCTCCCTGAGCCATCACCACGTCATACAACTCCATCTCCTCTTGCATGGCACCGCAGGTGCCGACCCGGATCAGGTTCTTGACGTCGAAGAAGTGGATGAGCTCGTAGGTGTACAACGAGATCGAGGGAATGCCCATACCGGTGCCCATCACGGAGATCGGTGTGCCACGGTATGTGCCGGTGTAGCCCAGCATGCCGCGAACCTCATTGAAGCAGCGCGGGTCATCAAAATACGTCTCGGCGATGAACTTCGCTCGGAGGGGATCGCCCGGAAGCAGGATCGTCTCGGCGATATCTACACCCTTGGGGTTGATATGCGCGGTGCGCGTGGTGGTCATGGAGTGTTCCTGTCGGTAGGCGGGGGTGCGGCTTGCGGAAGGCGCGAACGTATGCCGGTGCTGCTCAGATGCCGAGAACAGCGTGCAGGTCGGTCTTGATCTGTTCCAGGCGCTCGTGGGCTGCCGCGCGCGGGACTTCCTCGCCATCGCAGGCCAGGATCACCTCGAGATAGCACTTGAGCTTTGGCTCGGTGCCAGAGGGTCGGATGACGACCCGATCGTTGGCCTCGGTCACATAACGCAAGCCGTCGGTGGGCGCGAGCCCATCGGCTCCTTCTGCTAGATCCACCGTTTCTATGACGGGTGAACCGGCCAGTTCACTGATCCCCACCTCGCGCAGCTTCGCCATGGCATCCGAAATGATGCTCACGTCGTCAACGCGAAAGGTCAGCGGCGAGGTCGCGTGCAGACCGTGTGTGCGAGCCAGGTCATCCAATAGGTCTTCCAGGGTGCGGCCCTGCTCGGCGAGTTCCTCGACCAACGAGACCGCGTGCGCCATGGCCCCGATGCCGTCCTTGTCGCGGACTGCTTCGGGGTCGGTGCAGTAGCCGATCGCTTCCTCGAACCCGTACCGGATCCCGGGGGTGCGGGCGATCCACTTGAAACCGGTCAGTGTTGTCGCGCCGTGCAGCCCATGGTGATCTGCGATCCGCTGGAGCAGGCGGGTCGAGACGATCGAACAGGCCAAGGTGTCACCGGCTCGATCATCGTCGGCGGCAGCCTGCTCGCCGAACAGCGCACCGATCTCGTCGCCGTTGAGCTGCCGCCAGGTGCCGTCGCGCAACGGAATGGCCAGCGAACAGCGGTCGGCATCCGGGTCGAGCGCGGCGACAAGGTCGGCAGAGACGTCCATGGCCAGCTTGATCGAGAGGTCGATCGCTCCGGGCTCCTCGGGGTTGGGGAACGGGACGGTCGGAAAGTCAGGGTCAGGAGCGAACTGCTCCGGCACCGGGTGCACATCGCTCACGTTGGCGCGATCCAGCACGGCCATCGCGGTCTCCCCGCCGACACCGTGCATTGCCGTGAGCACGAGACGGACCGTCGAGGGGGAGGTATCGCGGCGGTGCTCGGCCATCCGGACCAGGTAGGCCTCCACCAGGTCATCGCCGACCGCCTCAATGCCGTCGGTGGACCGAGGCACCTCATCTGCCGGCGGGGCAGCGTCGATGCATGCGGCAATCTCACTATCGGCCGGTGTCGTGATCTGGACACCGCGCGCGTTGGCGGACGCGGCACGACCACCGAGATAGACCTTGTAACCATTGTCGGCCGGAGGGTTGTGCGAGGCCGTAACCATAATTCCGGCGTCGGCGTCCAGTGCCCGCACCGCGTAGGCCGTGACCGGGGTGGGCAACTCCTTCGGCAAAGCCAGCACCGTCATACCCGCGGCCGAGAGCACTTCGGCAGCCGCGTCGTAGAAGGCATGCGACCCATATCGCGCGTCGCAGCCGACGACGACGCGACCGCCCTCGCCAATCGTGTCGTGAAGGTATTGAGCGAAACCGGCAGTCGCGCGGGTCACGACAGCCACATTCATTCGTGACTGACCAGCGGCGACTCGGCCGCGCAGACCGGCCGTGCCAAAAGTCAGCGGCCCGGCAAAGCGTGAGGCCAAGTCAGCCTCCGCATTCTCCGACCCAGCATCTTCCGACCCAGCGTTGCCTGACTCAGTGCTGTCCGAGGCAGCGTTGCCTGACTCGGCGCGGCCGATCACCTCCAGCAGCTCCTGCCTCGTTGCAGGGTCAGGGTCGTGGCTGGCCCAGTCGCGGGCTCGCTCGGTTAGTTCGCTCATTGCTTCACCATCCTGATGTGGCTCGTTCGTTATCGACAGAGATCTGCGGGATGATGCTCAGTCGACCGACATCTCACCCATCTCTTCCCAACCTGTTCCCTCTACCTGGCGACTCACGATTTTCGGGGTGCTTGCCAGCGCTTGCGGCAGGTCCTTCATCGCTTGGGCGAAGTGGTCGCTGTTGACGTGTGCACCAGCGCCGTCGTCAGTGAACGCCTCGACCAGCACGAACTCGGTGGGCCGCTCGATGCTGCGCGACCACTCGAACCACAGGTTGCCCTGCTCCGCTCGGGTGGACTGGGTGAAGTCATCCACCAGATTCATCCACCGATCCGTCCACTCCGGCACGGTGTCGAACTTGACGACGATGAAGTACATGGCGAGGTCCCTTCGCAGGTCGATGCTGTCAAGGATCGACGCTACCAACGAGCGTCCTCGCTCGCTCCACGATCGGTATGCCGTGTCTCTAGCGCGGCGGAGCGGCCGGGGTTAGGGTCGATTGCACCATCTCGGGCGAAGCGCCCCTCTGCGTTCGCCTGTCAGGCAACGACGCCAGGAGAGCGCATGTCCAGCAGCGACACCGAGCACGACCCCAAAGAGCCGTTGACCGTCAAGCTTGACACCAGCGAACAGAGCGAGCCGGACAGCGACACATCGCTGACTCAGCGCCAGCGCGAGCTGCTGATCCGGGTGCTGCGTCTCACCTATCCTCATCCGGGTTTCCCCGACGCGCCCTACCAGCGCACTGCCGATGCCGTAGTTGCCGCGACCGGTGAGGACGCCGCCCTCCGAGGATGCTTGGCTCCGGGCCTGGACGACCTGGACGCACACGCCGACGGTGACTTCATGGCGCTGGGGGACGAACACGGCACTCGCCGTCTGCGCGAGTTGACCGATGATCCGTGGTTCGTCGGCGTTCGTGCCACTTCGGTGGTCGCGCTCTACGACGACACGCAGGTATGGGAGGTGCTGGGTTACGAGGGAGCCTCCTATGACCACGGGGGTTACCTGCATCGGGGCTTCGACGATCTCGATTGGCTGCCGGATCCGCGCATCGAAGAACACCCTGACCTACAGAAAGCTGGCCAGTCATGAGTGAGACCGGCATCGACATTCCCCGCGACGAGGAGGCGGTCGTGGTCATCGGCTCCGGCGCCGGTGGAGGCACGTTGGCGCACGAGTTGACGATCAAGGGGGTGCGGGTTGTCCTGCTCGAAGCGGGTCCTTCCCTCGGGACGGAGGACTACGTCAACGATGAATGGCCCGCGTTCGCACAGATGGCCTGGCTGGACATGCGCACCACCTCGGGCTCGTGGCGCGTCTCCCGCGACTTTCCCAATCTACCGGCCTGGGTCGTCAAAGCGGTTGGCGGCACCACAACGCATTGGGCCGGAGCGACCCCGCGGTTTAAGGACTACGAGTTCAAGGCGCTGTCCACCTATGGCGAGGTTGAGGGGGCCAGCCTGGTGGATTGGCCAATCACGCTCGCGGAGATGGAGCCCTATTACGACCGCGCCGAGCAGGCGATGGGCTCCACCCACCGGCACGGCCGGCCACCCCTGCCGGCGAACAACAACTACAAGGTCTTCGCGAATGGCGCCGAGCGGACCGGGCGGACGATGTATGCCACCGGCCCATACGCCACGAACGCCGAGCCGTATGACGATCGGCCGGGCTCGGTCCAAGACGGCTTCAACTTCCAGGGCGACAAATCGGGGGCGAAGTGGTCCACGAACGTGCGGGAGATTCCGCGGGCGCTCGCCACCGGCAACCTGGACCTGCGGCCGCAGTCGCAGGCGGTGCGGATTACGCACGGCAAGCACGGAAAGGTCGACGCCGTCGAATATCTCGATGCCGATGGCAACCTGCACCGACAGAGCGCTCAGATGGTGTGCTTGGCTGGCAACTCGATCGAGACGCCGCGGCTGCTCTTGATGAGTGACTCCGGCGATCATCCGAGAGGCCTGGCCAACGGCTCGGACCAGGTCGGACGCAACTACATGCGGCACCTGACCGGCTCGGCATACGCCCGGTTCGAGCAGCCGGTGCGGATGTACCGGGGCGAGACGATGGCCGGAATTATCGCCAACGAGTCGTTCCATGATCCGCAGCGCGGCTTCGTCGGCGGCTACTACCTTGAGACGCTTTCCCTCGGACCAGCTTTTCTGGCCGCCTTCGTCGAACCCGGGGCCTGGGGGCGCGAGTTCACCCAACTACTCGACGCCTACGCCAACACCGCAGGTATGTGGATTGTCGGCGAGGACATGCCGCAAGCCAGCAACCGAGTCACCTTGCATGCCGACGTGACAGATCAGTGGGGCCTGCCGGTGCCGAACGTCCACTATGACGACCACCCCAACGACCTCGCGATGCGCCAGCATGGCTATCGCAGCGCCGACGAGATCTACTACTCGGTCGGTGCCACTGGCGTGCACCACACTCCGCCGTATCCCTCCACCCACAACCTCGGAACCGCCCGGATGAGTGAACGGCCTGAGGACGGCGTGGTGGATCGGTGGGGTCGAGCGCACGAGGTGCCGAACCTGTACATCAGCGACGGTTCGCAGATGACCACCGGCGCCGCGGCCAACCCCACCTTGACGATCGTCGCATTGGCGATCAGGCAAGCCGAGCACATCGCGCAGGAGCTGCAACAGTCTGGGTGAGAAGCCCTCCTAGCGGCCAAGGCTAGACATTTGTCGACAATTGGACAATTCTGGGTGGCGAGGGCTTCACCGTCCGCCGATGCTGTCGCGGAGCACCATCGGCGGGAGGAGCCACCAACCTGGAGGTGCTCAACGATGGAAAGCCTGGCTCGACGACTCGGCTTGCGCACAGATCCCGTCATCTTCTTCTGGTCCGCCGGCCTGATGGTCGCGTTCCTGATC